>JAHEGU010000004.1:32745-124894 GCA_024644945.1 Gammaproteobacteria bacterium
TCGCTCCTGCGCATCCCTGCGCCCGCGCCATACTGACCATCCTGGTCATAAAAATGGCGGCAAATTGCCGCCACAATGTCCGCTAAGCGGTTGAGGAAATGCAGTACTCATTTCATGACCTTTACTGTATTCAACGCTCACGAAAAAAACTGTGAAGTGGGTCACACTTGTTTGGGTAATAGGTCACATTTTTTTCTCTTAAGACTAACCGACAGCCAAGGCAATCATCGACATATGTGGTCAATCAAAGCAGGTGAAGTATGCATTTGAACTAAATCTTGCAAGTGTCAAATATAAGTCAATGTATCTTTATACAATGACTAGCTAATGGATTCAGTTTGACATGTTCGATATGGTGGAGTACGCGTAATGAGTCTGGCAGATTCATTCTACCGTGTAACAAAATTAATAGAATCAGCCAGCTCATGTCAGAGTTTTGATACTAAAAACGGTGCTCGAAAGGCATTAGAACACCTTGCGAAAAAGTTTAAGCATGGCATCCCACGAGGCGCTATCCGCGTCGGCATTATATCCCACCGGTATTCCGTACTTAGCGCCATTTTGATCTGCTTCGACGCTGCTGAAACCATGGCCGGCGCCAGGGTAAATAATCACTTCATACTCTGCTTCTGCCGCATCCATTTCCTCACGAAAAGCTTCTACATCTTCCATTGAAACCATCGCATCATCCCCACCGTGACAGACCAGGATGGCAGCCTTAACCTCTCCAGCAGCTGGCCTGTGGAAAGAACCTAGTGCGCCATGAAAGCTGGCAACCGCATGCAGTGGAATTCCAATCCGCGCCATATGCAAAGCCATGGCACCCCCAAAACAATATCCGATTGCCGCTGTCCGTTTAGAATCCACCTGAGATTGAGCTTGGAGTGTTTGATAAGCCGATTTTAATCGGGAAGTGCCGGTTTCCATATCTTCCAGTATGCTGTTCATCAGGGCGCCAGCAGACTCTGGGTTTTCCGCAGTCATGCCATCACCGTACATATCAATCGCAAAGGCGCAGTATCCTTGTTCGGCCAACATATCAGCCCGGTGTTTAATGTAATCATTTAGCCCCCACCATTCGTGAATCACAATAATGCCTGGTTGTGCATCCGCGATATCCTGATCCCACGCCAGATAGCCTGAGTGTGAGGTAGCGCCCGATTGGTAGTTGATATTTTTGCTGGTCAAGTTCATGTTTTACCTCTTTAAAGTTTATTGGTTCCCTGTCATTCTAGAGCGCAGCGGTATCGGTGTGAAGCTCTTAACGGGTTTTAAATACTAAAACATCGAATTTTTAAACTTAGCAGTTATACTCCTGCTCCAAGTTTCGCTGCTCGCTCACTGGCGATCATGTCCTCAAACAATGTCGGCACTAATCAAAGTAACAAACCTGTCCAAGACCTATGAGGGAGGCTTCACTGCTCTCAAGGATATCAATCTTGAGATTATGGATGGAGAAATTCTGGCATTACTGGGTCCTAATGGCGCAGGGAAAACAACACTGATCAGCATTATTTGCGGCATCGTAAATCCTGGCGAAGGATCAATTACTGTAGATGGTAAAAATATCATCAAAGACTACAGAGATACGCGCCGTCTTATTGGGCTGGTGCCCCAAGAACTGACCACGGATGCATTTGAGACTGTTTGGAATACTGTTTCTTTCACTAGGGGATTGTTTGGTAAGGCTCCTAAACCGGCGCATATCGAGAAGGTCCTGAAAGATTTGTCGCTTTGGGATAAAAAGGACAATCGCATTATGCAGCTTTCCGGTGGCATGAAACGCCGCGTGATGATTGCTAAAGCGCTTTCTCATGAGCCGAGAATACTGTTTCTGGATGAACCCACCGCAGGAGTGGATGTGTCACTTCGTAAAGACATGTGGCAGGTTGTGCATCGCCTTAGAGAATCTGGCGTTACCATAATATTAACGACACACTATATCGAAGAAGCCGAAGAAATCGCGGACCGTGTCGGTGTGATCAATAAAGGTCAAATCGTGGTAGTAGAACAAAAAAAAGAGCTGATGCGCAAAATGGGTACCAAGAAGATGTTTCTTGATCTGCACCAAGCCCTGGAGTCAGTGCCTCAAGGATTATCCAGCTACGATCTCGAATTAGTGGAAGAGGGCCGGCAATTAGTCTATACCTATGATACACGCAAGGAGCGAACCGGAATAACTTCTCTACTTGGTGAGTTGAATCGTGCCGGTATCAAATTTAAAGACCTCCAGACTGAACAGAGTTCTTTGGAGGATATATTTGTCAACCTGGTTAAGGAGCAAACATGAATTTGCATGGAGTGCGTGCGATATACATGTTTGAGATGGCTCGTGCGTGGCGAACCATGTTCCAGAGTGTGGTATCACCTGTAATTTCAACTTCGCTCTACTTTGTTGTCTTCGGTTCTGCAATTGGTTCGAGAATCAATGAGGTCGAGGGCGTCAGCTATGGCTCCTTTATCGTTCCCGGTCTGATCATGCTATCTCTAATGACGCAGAGCGTTTCAAATGCGTCCTTTGGCATCTATTTTCCGAAGTTTACCGGCACCATTTACGAGATTTTGTCGGCGCCTATATCGTATTTTGAAATTGTAGTTGGCTATGTCGGTGCGGCAGCCACGAAGTCTATTATTGTTGGTTTAATCATACTCGCTACTGCGGGAATGTTTGTGCCACTGAATATTGCTCATCCAATATGGATGTTTATTTTTCTCATACTGACGTCAGTTACCTTTAGCTTATTTGGTTTCATTATCGGCATTTGGGCCGATAATTTCGAAAAACTACAGATCATACCGCTGCTTGTGGTGACGCCATTGGTCTTTCTTGGTGGCAGTTTTTATTCGGTGGATATGTTGCCTCCATTATGGCAAAAAATTACATTGTTGAATCCAGTAATGTACCTGGTAAGCGGGTTTCGCTGGAGTTTTTATGAAATTGCGGATGTCAGTATGTTCATCAGCCTGTTCATGATTTCAGTGTTTCTTGGTATCTGCATTCTGTTGGTGTTTAAAATTTTTAGCACCGGTTACAGAGTCAAAACATGAGGCAAGAATAGAAGCTCACGACAACAGTTCTAGTGCCGCAATGGTGTCCTGTAATAGTCATCATTCGTGGTGTATTTCAGTATAAACAAACAGGCAAATCACTGGTCACGGATCTCAGTTTTAAAGCGGATCTTATTCCACAGGATCGGAGTCGTGACTGATCTAGTGTAAGGGGGTGTGTAATTTTTCCCAGGAACTAAAGTCAGTGCCTGGACTGTTAACAAAAAATACAATTGACCAGCGGGCACAGAGACTATTTATGTCCTGTTCTTCAGGGGAATGGACCACATCATGCCATGCGGGTTTGATCTTTCCTTCAGAGGCCTGAAATAACATCCATGCTGGCATAAAAATCGCAGTACCTTCGCGATATTTCACAGGAGCAAGAGGGTGCTGGTTGCAACATCCGATGCGTAATCCCGGTGCACTATCGGCAATGGCGAGGGTGCTGAACCCTTTATCGAAGTGTGCCTGAGCACAGAAGCTGTGTTCTTTGCGAGGCGTATAGCACAAAAAGCGAAGGATGCCGTCGACTAAGTGATCGCCCTTGAAAATGCGGTCTCGGTACGACGGAAGATGCTGGTCGTAGATGTTCCATAGGACCGACTCCACATCCCGATAAAGAATCTCAGATGCATTAAAGAACGCATCAACTTCTGGATAGACATCGCGTAATTCTTTGCACACCTGCTTTTTCACCAGCATTGGACTCCAGTGAAAGAACTGCTTCGGATCCTTATGATCAATTTCAACTTTGTCAGTATAACCATCAGCGCTTGCACGATAGCTGCGTGCGGGAAAGTGTAGTTGTCGCTTTACTGAATCAGGTAAGGCAAGAAATTCTAGAAATGTAGTTGCTGTCGCTACGAGCTCAGAGCGTGTGGCTGGAAACGGGATCGATGCGTAATGCTGAGTATTGAGCGCATCGATAAATTCATCGGAGGTGTTAGTCATATTCTATTCTGACCGAACCAGATCATCTGTGGCCTGTGTGGAAACTGGTGTACGATTGGGTTGGAAACTAGTTAAACCAAACCAGCTTGCAACGAAGTGGAGAAGGTTTGAATAAGCAGCTAATGTAAGTCATCCTCGATCAGAATCAAATCAAAAATGCCAACTTACAGAAAGTTGTACCCACCGCTAGAGCCCTATCGAACTGGAATGCTTGCAGTTGGTGACGGCCACCGAGTTTATTTCGAAGAAAGTGGTAATCCGAATGGTAAACCTGGGGTTTACATTCATGGTGGCCCCGGAGCTGGTTCTAATCCCAGGCAACGGCAGGTATTCGATCCAGAAAAATACCGAATTATTCTGTTTGATCAACGCGGGTGTGGACGAAGTACCCCCCACGCGTGTATCGACAATAACACGACCTGGGATCTAGTAGCAGATATGGAGCGATTAAGAGAAAACCTGGACATAGATCGTTGGTTGGTTTGCGGAGGCTCCTGGGGTAGCACATTATCTCTAGCTTACGCAGCGCTGCATCCTAATCGAATAACGGCGCTCGTATTGCGGGGGATATTTACCCTGAGAAAAAAGGAGTTGGATTGGTATTATCAAGGCAGCGCAGGTGCCATCTTTCCAGATGAATGGGAGAAGTTCGTGGCACCCATTCCCGAGTCTGATCGGGGAGACATGATCGCCGCTTACTATCGCAGACTCACGTCGAATGAATCCAAATTACAAGGTGTGGTAGCAAGAGCTTGGAGCGTATGGGAGGGCAGTACCATCAATCTACTGCAGCGACCGGCTCAGATTGAAAGTTATGCTGGTGACGAGTTTTCCATTGCTTTCGCCCGCATCGAGACCCATTACTTTTTTCACAAAGGATTTTTCGACTCAGATGGCTGGCTGTTGAACAATGTGGACTGTATTCGAGATATTCCTGCTACGATTATCCAGGGTCGCTATGATGTCTGTACACCGATGATGACGGCCTGGGATCTGCATCAAGTGATGCCCCATGCGTTGTTCCAGGTTGTGCCTGATGCCGGGCATGCATTTGACGAGCCGGGAATTGCGGACTGCCTGGTCAATGCAACGGATCGTTATGCTGGCTAGAATTTTCGCTGCTCTGGTTGAAATGACCTAGGAGCACAATATGTCTACCACACTGGTTTTACTCGTGTTAACTGCAGCGCTACTGCATGCAAGTTGGAACGCTATGGTGAAATCCGGGGGTTCGCCGGTGTTCAGTATCGCTTCGTATCAGCTAGTTGGGACTGTAGTCTGCGTTCCGCTTGTTTGGTTAGTGCCTTTTCCAGGGGTTGAAAGCTGGCTGTATATCATCGCCTCGGTAGTCATTCACAATGCTTATTATTTCACATTGGCGATGTCCTATCGTAGCGGCGATTTATCCGTGGTTTATCCGCTGTTCCGAGGGCTGGCTCCGGTACTGGTGGCAATCGGCGCAGCCGTATTTGCCGGTGAACGGCTGGGCGATTCGGCGCTTCTTGGGGTTGCGTTGGTCAGTGTCGGACTGATCGCGCTGGCGCTGTTTGGCAGTCATAAAGCGCGGCCCTCGATTCCGGCCGTAAAGTGGGGGTTACTTACTTCGTTATTGATTGCCGCATACACGATAGTCGACGGTTCCGGTGCCCGGACAGTACAGAACAGTCTTAGCTACATACTTTGGTTGTTTCTTTTTGAGTCATTCCCAATAGGTATGTGGTTATTAATGACCCAAAGAGCTGAATGGTTTGAATATATTAAGAGTAGACCCGGGAAAGTGCTTATCGGCGGAGTAGCCTCTTCTGCAGCCTACGGTCTGGTCATCTATGCGATGACGCTCGGCGCCATGGCATTAGTGTCGTCTCTGCGAGAGACCAGTGTAATATTTGCCGCTATGATCGGTGCAGTTTTTCTAAAAGAACGCTTCGGCAGGCGGAGAATTTTAGCAGCCACAATTGTTGCTTTCGGAGTAATCGTAATACGGTATTTCGGGACTACGACATAAATAATTCAAACCTCACAACAAATCGTAGGCCTCCCAAACGCTACTGTTGTTGACTGGAAGTGTCTGAAGGCGGCCAAGCGTTACCCATGGTTTGTCCGGGCCATGGAAATCGGATCCGACAGATGCCGACAGACTGTATTCGTGCGCCAGCCTGGACATGTTGGCGATTTCCTGTGTTCGGGGATTGCCAGAAACAACCTCCATCGCATCTCCACCGCAGTATTTAAATTCTCGCAGAGCTTTTCGTAGCTGTCCCATTGAGAGGGAGTATCTGGCCGGATGTGCCAGTACTGCGACGCCTCCTGCTTGATGAATGACCTTTACCGCTGCTTCAGTTTCGATCCATTCGGCCGATGCATATCCGGGTTTGCCGCGTACCATATATCGTTTGAACACCTGCTTGAAATCTTTAGCGTATCCCTGCTCCACCAGCATCTTGGCGAAATGAAGTCGGCCTAGCAAATCGGTGCCGGCGAGTTCACGTGTTAATCGATAAGCGCATTCAACTCCCGCTTTCTCCAACCTGGCGCCAATCAAACGTGCTCGTTCGACTCTGATCCTTTTCGCCTCAGAAATAGTAGCTTCTAATAATGGGTCGGTGGGATCAATCGAAAGTCCGACGATATGCAGTGTTCTATTCTGCCACTGTGCTGATAATTCAATGCCTGGGATCAGGGAAATACCATACTTTTCACTGGCGATTTTTGCTTCGTCTAATCCATCTACGGTGTCATGGTCAGTTAGGGCAAGATGTTGGATGCCGTTGATTGAAGAATGGACTACCAGCTCAGTTGGTGTGTAACTTCCATCCGAGGCCGTAGAATGCGTGTGCAAATCGATCATTGAAACCATGGTATCCATTAGGTCACATGACCACAAGCGAATTAACTGGGTTCAGATTGACAGTATTAGTGCGACACTAATTTGGCTACACTCTGTCTATCTAATTTTTAAACTTTAGTGTGTGGGTTACCTGCGATGAATATATCTGTTGGCAATATAGTCGCCAGACAACATGGCGCGATGGAATTCTCCGATGCCCCTGTCGATCTCGACAAGGTCCGATTTTATCGTCTCGAACGGATCCGAGAACAACTGCGCAAACTGGATTATGCAGGTATCCTGCTGTTTGATCAGGTCAATTGCCGTTACGCCTGTGATGCGACCAATATGCAGGTGTGGTGTTCACACTATGAAACCCGCTGTGTATTCGTTGCTACTGAAGGGCCGTTGATACTTTTCGACTACGGTAATTATCCACACCTGGCAGAAAACATTCCTACTATTGACGAGTACCGGGTGAACTCGTCATTTTACTATTTTACCGCGGGCTCTCGCACCGATGAGCGAGCAGATGAATTCGGTCAAGTAATCTCCGATCTGGTGCGTGCCCATGGTGGAGGCAACATGCGTCTGGCGGTTGATCGCTTGTCTTACCAGGGTTCGAGCCGATTACTAGAGCAGGGGCTCACGCTGCATGATGGCCTCGAAGTAATGGAGCTGGCGCGCGTGATCAAGTCCACCGAAGAGCTGACGTTAATGCAACATGCGATAGATGTATGTGAAATTGGGGTAGAAAAAATGCGCGAGGCACTTGAACCCGGGATTACAGAAAATGCACTGTGGTCAAAGCTGCACGAAGCAAATATTTCACTTGGCGGGGAGTGGATCGAAACTCGCCTGCTGTCTTCCGGTCCTCGGACCTATCCGTGGTTTCGGGAATGCTCAATGCGGCATATCGAAAAAGGGGATATGGTAAGTTTCGATACTGACCTGATCGGGCCATACGGGTACTGCTCGGATATGTCTCGCAGCTGGGTCTGTGGTGACAAACCGAGCGCTGAACAAAAACGTATCTATGCATTGGCCTGGGAGCAAATCCAGCACAATTGTTCAATATTAAAAGCGGGTGTGAGCTTCCGCGAGGTGTCGGAACGCGCGTGGAAAATTCCACAAGAATTCGCCAGCTCTCGTTATAGTAGTCTGATTCATGGGGTCGGTCTTGCGGATGAGTACCCATCGATCAAGCACATACACGACTTTGACAATAAGGGCTATGCCGGTATCCTGGAACAGAATATGACGCTGTGTGTAGAGTCCTACATCGGGTCAGAGGTGAGCGGCGAGGGGGTCAAACTGGAGGAGCAGGTGCTGATTACCAGTGAGGGTTGCGAGTTGATGACCAGCTACCCGATGGAGACTGACTGGCTATAGTTCTTCAAATCTCTGCAACACCGGGTAGTAAAGCGCTGTTCGAATCGGGCGTGGATCAATGGCCTTCGCCATTGCGGCATATCGATCCATTGTGCAGCGATAGCGCTCCTTCTCCTGAACTATGAATTGATCCAAATCTTGCTGCTGTTCGTGACGACTGGATTTAAAATCGATGATCCAGCGTGTGCCATTTTTATCGATAAAGCTGCGGTCGATCACACAGTGCCAAATATTGTTATTGATCACACCGGTAATGGGCCACTCGGTAAAAATGTCCTGATGGTTTGGTGAGAAAATCCACTCTGCCTGGGGATCTGCACGCGCGTTTATTACAGCACTTTCTACAAAAGTAAGTGCCTGGTCAGATTCATCGACCGAAATCCCTGCCTCAATCAAGCTTGCGCGCCACTGATTTCGGTTTTCAGAGCTAACTGGCTGCTGCTGCCACCGTTCCCAACCTACTCGATCAACATTTTGGAGAACGCGATGTATAACAATGCCGCAGATTCTCGCTGATTCACCCGCCCAATCAAACTCGACGACAGTATCAGTATGACTATCGGTGTCAGGGCCTGTTTTACTGATTTTTATTGGCTCTGGCAGCGCTGGCAGGTGCCACCCTGCCGGCAATCTTTCAATCATACATTCTGCAAATGTATCTGCTGGAGTGTTGATTTTTGAATTGTTGTCATTTTGCTGGTCGCAATTTTCAAACATTGCACCAATTGATGGCCAAAGTAAGGCTAAAAACGACGTCGTAGCAGGCTGACTGATTTCCCCTTTTTTATTCGATTTAACGTTTCCGAACAGGTGCAGACGTCGGCGCGCACGGGTGCAGGCAACATACAGTAGTCTAGTAGCTTCGTTGTGTAAATGTTCAGTCTCCAGTTGGCCCAGATAACGATAGAACGGATCGTCCCGGTCTTCGCTGGCTGGTTTTGGAGCAAGTAACAATCGATCAGGCAGGCTGCGGAACCTAAGCAATTCTGGGTCGCTGGTCCTGGTTCGTCGCTCCAGCCCTGGAACTATAACGGTATCGAATTCAAGGCCTTTTGCGGCATGAATGGTGAGTAATTGCACGAGACAATCGACGTTTGTATTGGCCCAAAGCTCGCGAATTGACGTATCGAGTGAGGATTTATTGATCACAATCCCATCATGTTCAAGTTCGCGCACTAGATTGATAAATCGTTGGCAATCTTCGAGATCTGATGGCTCAACGCACGCCGGCCCTCCCAGCGCGATCCAAGTGGCTTCCAGGTTTTTCCATACAGGCACGCGGCCGCGGCGGGAGCGGCTTTGCTCCATTACACCGATCAGTCTCCTCAAGTTCGATTGAGTATCTATACTCAATTTCTCGAAATCAGGTGCATTGGTCAAACTCGTCAATACAGGTTGATTACGCTCATCACCAAATAGCTGGATCATTTCATTTAGATTCAATCCGCACCATGGGGCGCGCATCAGACCAAGCCAGGCGACGCGGTCGGCGGGTTGTTGAATAGCGCAGGTCAATGCATGCAGGTCCTGGATAGCTTGTCGTTCTCCGAGCCTTTGTAAATTGATACCTTGAAAAGCTAATCCGCGTTGGTCCAGAGCGCGAGCAATCTCCGTCAAGCTGTTTCTGGTGCGCCCGAGGATGGCAATTTTCTCTTTTGGATGCTGTTTCAACAAGGTTGCTACCAGATCCGAAAGCCTTGATGCCTCTAGCTCTGGAGTCGCATCGATAGATGGATGCACTTCGACCTTGCAATCAGTTTGACTAGAGAGGAAAGAATCGGCGGCCGCATAACTGACGGCTCCATTAATTTCGTCGCTGCGTTCAGGCATGACTTGATGGAACACGGAATTTATCCAGTCCACTATTGTCTTGTCTGAACGAAAGTTGGTTCTTAATAATAATGATTTAGGCATTACATCGCCAATGCCATGTGACTGTGTGTGCAGGAAGTTTGCAACTTCGGCCTCTCTAAATCGATAGATAGACTGCATTGGGTCGCCAACAAAGAATGCGGTGCGCCCATCGTCGGATTGCCACCCTGCAAATAACTTTTCAAGCAGGCTTAACTGTCCGGTTGAAGTATCCTGAAACTCGTCAACTAATATATGCTTTAACTGATAATCAAAAACGAGCGCGAGATCACTGGGTTCGGATTGGTCACCCAGTGCGAGCTCAGCACGTTGTGACAATTCAATATAGTCCGCCTGATTGTTTTCACTAAACAGTAGTTTTAGCTCTGCCGCCGCTATCGGCAATAGCTCTAGGATGGCATCCAGTGACTGCCATTGATCGTCGGAGTAGCCTGCGCCAGGCAGCCTGTGTATCCAGATAAGTGCACGTTCAAGCGAGGTGTTTTCTCGGTGTGCCGCGAGAAATGCGGACATATCTTTTTTCTTGTCTGGATTGGATGGGGGGAAACCGGATTGAACATTTACTGTTTTTCGTAATCCCTTGCCATCAGCCAGCAATAGTAGTTCGGTAATACCTTGCCAATATGCCAGCTGGCTAGAGACCGGTTTTGGAAACCCCCGCATGCTGACACAGGATTCTAATCTTGAGGCTGGTTTGTGCTTCTCCCGGTTGTAGATTTGAATATTCTGAGCCGCATAAGGAGTGAGTTCGTTAAGATGCTGACGCATTTCATCAGTCATCATTGCGTTACAACGGACCAGGCTGTCCTCGATAGTCTGTTGCCACCACGACTCCAGCAGTGTCCTCTGGTGTCTACCAAGCAGTCGCATCCATTTGTCCCGCTTTCTAAGCATCCCTGCGATCAAAATAATTGCTGCCCCTAAATTTGCATCAAGTAAATTTAGTACCTGGCTGCAGGCTTTTGATAGTCGATCGTTGTCATCATCTTCAAGATGAGCAAGAGTGCGGTTGGCTGCTTCACTATAGAATTGCTCAGCATCCTCAAGAATAGTTGGTGCGGCGCCGAAACGTGATGACCAGGGCATTCGCTGCACCAGTTCGCTACAGAGGCTGTCAATGGTTTGTATACGCAATCGCCTGGTATTGTGAATCAGATTCCAACCCTGTTTATGATCGTTGGCCAGCGCATGCGCAGCAAGTTTTCTCAATTCAGGATCACTTTCCACGTTGCCTTCATCATCAACACCTTGCAAAGCAGCTGTAATGCGCCGTCGCATTTCTGCAGTGGCCTTTCGAGTAAAAGTAATGCTGAGAATTTGCTCCGGCTCCTCGACACGCGCAAGCAGCATAAGAAATCGACGTATTAACAATCCGGTTTTTCCCGATCCTGCGGGAGCCTGTATGATGACGGACTTCGAGGGATCGAGCGCGCATTCACGCGCTTCCTGGTCCACAGGGGGTCTCATATTTCGATCTCTTCACCCGCAGGCTTGCTATTACGACAGATTACAGGTGTGGGGCAATTGCTACAAACTCCCAGGTTTGTGGGGTCACGTCTCGCATCGCCAGTAATGAATTCAGTTGCTATATTGCCGAGGGCCTGGTTCCAGAAAGACAGCAGCGTATCCCAGTCAGCAATTTTTTCAGCAACATGTTTATTTTGTTCGAGTTTTCTAACGTTAATTTCCCTCACGCCTTCAATGCCGAACTCATGTCGATTCGAGAGTCCGATGAACTGGCATTTTCCCAGTCCAACCTGTGCCCAGGTAACGGCTTCGATGGGCGATTCCTGTGATAAGGCGTAAAGTGGAAGCTGGGGAGCCTGCGGTCGCTCTGAGGTCCAGGCGTTAACCGAATTCCGGCTTCCGGTTTTGTAATCGATTAATACCAGCGAGCCGTCGTCCAATTGATCGATACGGTCGATCTTAAAACTTAGTGGCAGGCCGGCAAGATCGAGTCGACTCTGCTGTTCAACACTCAGTATTTCAAAAGGTTGATTTCTATTTCGCTCTATTGAAAACCACTCCATCAAAGTGGCGACCAGCCAGCGTTTTACGTTTAAGAAGTACTGATCACCACATCCACTACCAGGCTGGAAAGGTTTCAATGCGCGCAAACTACATTGTGAAATTAGTTTCTCGAGTTGACCGAGTGAAGTCGTGTGGAGCTCGCTTGATGTGCCAAGTGATTGCCACGCCATTTCAAGAACTTTGTGCACTAGCGAACCCCGTTCCAGAGTATCAAGTCCAGGTTCATTATCATGCAGTGCTTCAGCCCCCAGTCGAAAGCGAGCGAACGCGCCACGGGGACACAACGACTGGGCCTGGATCAACCCGGTTCCACCGTCTATTGTGCTACCGAGGTTTAATGTTGGGCCGCGTGTATCCTCTACAGAGTTAAGTATAGGTCGTTGCTGGTTGAGTCTTTGATCTACAGTTTCTGGAATTACAACCTGTGTAAATGTTTCGGCCACCTCAAAATTTAATAGCGAACTTGGCTCCATCATAATTTCTGACTCGAAAAGATGATGGCTGCAAATTATTTCTCTGGCGCTAGCGAATAACCGATGCTGTTGCGCTTCCGCATAACTTAAGTTTTCGCTGGCCGATGCTTGCTCGACACCTGCCTCACGCTGCACAGAAACAGGAATAAATGGGTCTATTTTTAGTTTTGCGGGCCAATCTGTCTCGGTCAATCCACCAAACCAAAGGTGATCGAATTCAAGCCCTGCCATCTCTATTACACCCATTACCTCAACCTGCACTTCAGGTGCTTCAGGCTGAAATGTTATGTTGTTCAGTCTCTGATGAAACCAAGTGAGTGCGGAATCAAGGCTGACTGGTCGGCTATTCAGATCAAGTTCGCCAAGCCGATGTAGTTGTTCACGAAATGCCCGCACGGCCTGGAACATATCGCTGTCGAGATTTACCCCCGAGGGCCAACCGATCTTCTGCAGTAATTTATCAAATTGTTTCGACCACGCGTTGAAGCTATCTCTGGAAGGTGATTGATTCACTAAGTGAATACAACTACTTAAAATTATGCGAAGCTTTGGACACGGGTCACGTTTGTGTTTTGCTAACTGGTAGTCCAGATGTTCGAGCACTTGAGCAATGCTGGAATTTTTTGCCAGCCGCTTTCGCAGTTCAACGTCCAACGTGCCTCTTGCCGCCAACTCTTCGATGGCGCCATCGATGTGCGGAGATAAAATCAAGTCACCAATCTGATCAATTGCAACGTTTCGACAACTGATCGTCAGCAGAAGATTTATGGCGCTAGTTATAACGGGTTGTTTGCTAAGACTCGTGCCAAGAGATAGATG
The DNA here is from genome assembly GCA_024644945.1 of Gammaproteobacteria bacterium. Lineage (GTDB taxonomy): Bacteria > Pseudomonadota > Gammaproteobacteria > Arenicellales > Poriferihabitantaceae > VYFG01. The sequence goes on from JAHEGU010000004.1 coordinate 46,162, forward strand.
GAACGGCATCTTGCTGCTATCTTCGACTTCTACTAGATCCAATGGATACAGTGTTTGCCTCAATGCGTATTCTATATTGACCTTAGATTTCGCAAGGTCAGGAACGACAACTGCAATCTTGCTGTCTGGGTTGCGTTCCAGTCTTTCTCTGGCCCAATTTCCAGCGGCCATCCATTGCGACATATCGTCGGTAAATTCAAGTCTCTTAATACTCGAAGTATCCATCGCTCTGTGCGATTGGATTTGCACCGGTATTCCTTTGTGTTCAAGTGAATGAATTAGTGCCTGTTGGGTGGGTAGTAATCGGTCAAAGCCGATAAGGTGAATATTTCCAGGGTTCAGGTTTGTAATGTTCTGCACCAGAAGGTCTGCGATCTGGAATCGATCAATCCAATTCTTATTCCTGCTCTCAGCTTCATAAACATTTAACCAGCGAGCAAAGCAACGGTGGTCCGGGTGCGCGGATTTTTTTAGTTGCTCGAAGTCAATCTGCCAGTCTCTGATCAGTTGCAGTGTCCTGATAGCGGCCCGAGCAGTGGCCCTGGTGTTCCAAAGAGGAAGGCTGCCCGATTCAGTTCGCCTGATATCGTCGGTGACGATCTGAGACCATATGATCTCCATCTGGCCTTCTGTCAGAACCAGGGGCTGCATTTTAGTGAGTGGCGCAATATCGTTCCAACAGCGCCGTATCCAGGCGTCCCATGGCAGCACGTCGGCACTGGGCCAGGCAGAATCGCCAGATTGAAAGCGAGCTTGATCGAATTGCCGTATCAGTTCTCTGGAAAGGCGACGGGTGGCTGTGATAACCGTGGCACCGTAGTCAATTGCCTTGAATACAGGTGACCGACTCAATTCGGATGGGCCCGCTGCATTGCTTCGGTATAGTTACATGCAAGGGAAACGGCTTCCAGTTCACTCAATTTCGCCTCGAACAATGGGAATAGTGAGTCTATCTGCCGCAAATGGTGCCGAGTCAGTATATTATTCAAGCGCACAAAAATATCCAATCGGTTAACCAGTTGAGCGCGTAATGAACTGGGTTGCACTTGCTCCAGCTGCTGCAGTTCGGTCAAACTACGTTCAGCCAGAGCCAGGGTTCTGGTTAGTATTAAGTGATCAGCCATGACCATTTGAGTTGATTCATCTGTTTCATCCAAAAGTTCTTCAATTCGTTGGTCGCTAAACCTGATGCTGGTATTCAGGAGATTTGAAAACAATATTAAATGTCTCTGGGCATCATCCAGTTCTAATGCAGTGAGGCTTTGTAAAAACTGTTGATAGCGCAGACTGGTAACATCGTGCCAGTGCGTATACTCATTGTTTAATGGATAGGTCGTTTTCTCAGACATTAATCAGAGCAGAGCATCCATTTTCTTTGCTAGTTTGAAATCGAGTTCAGTGATCCCACCCGCTTCATGGGTGACTAGATCTACCACCACAGTTCGATATATATTGGACCACTCAGGATGATGATTAAGTGTTTCCGCATGGATTGCCGCGCGGGTCATGAACCCAAACGCCTCTATAAAATTCTTAAAGCTGAAGCTTTTATGCAACTTGCCACCGATGATCGACCATTCCTGGTCACTGCTGTGATTTAGTTCATCCAGTTGCTGCTGAAGTGCAGTAAGATTTAACGCTTGTTGTGCCATTGTTCGCTCCCGATCGGCTCTTATCATTTGTGTCTAGGTCATTGGGGGCATGCCGCCATCGGCCCAAATCGGCCCCGAGATAATTGGATTTTCAACCATATGGACAATAGTGCTGGCTATTTCCTCTGGTTTAATCATTCTATCAATTGGAACTAGCTGTCTTAACTGTTGTTCAAACATCCCGTCAGGTAATTGGCCGATCATAGGGGTTTCAACAAATCCAGGGTGGATAATCTTAGTTTGAATTCCGTAATATGCACCTTCCGCATTAAGGGTTTTTGCTACCGCACCCAGGCCTGATTTGGCGCTTGAGTATGAAACCTGGCCACGATTACCACGTGATGACACTGAACCAATAATAACCGCTACTCCCTGTATTTCTTCTTCGCTGGACCATTTTCCGAGATTCTCAGTTAATCTGTGCTCGGCGATACCTGCCATCATCTGCATGCTCCAGTAGGCAGGGTGCATCAAATTAACCTCCAGCACCAGGCGGAACAAGTCTTCGGAATACAGCTCGGATTTACCGGTTTCCTTGTCAATTTTTACTGCCATGGCGTCACGCAATATGCCGGCGGCCGGGACACAAATCCTCGGAATACCTATTTTTGCTGTTTCAGTAAATACATGCTGTCGAAACTCAGTGTTACTCACGTCACCCTGGAAAGCGGTGGCGACAGTTCTCCCGGCTTCTTTATTTAGTTCTTCCGTCCATTTGTGCACACTATCGGTCAGATCGGCCATTGCGACCGCTCGGGCTCCGCGAGATACCAAGCTCTGGGCGACGGCTTTGCCTATGCCACTTGCAGCCCCGGTCACCACTGCCACTTTATCTTCGATTTTCATGGTTTAGTCCGAATTTAAACAGCGGATAAAACCACATATCGACTAATTTGCAAAGTAGACGATCGAATTCCGAAACCTGAATTGCAGAGCTATTGATCATCTTATAAATATCCTCGTCACCATCAAAAAAGGAACATTCTCAACATGGGTTAATTTTTAAGATTTTTGATATAATCGCCCGCTTATTTAGGCAACGAAGAAGCCCGGGGGGCTAGCCTGCGGTTTGAACGGATGGAAGGCCGTGAAAATCCAGCCTGCGACTAGACTCCGAAAATTGGCGGATGCCGGGCACCAATCACTTTTATTATTCATTTTTTGAGGTAAACCGTGACTGACGATCATGTAGATTACAAGCGTCGGCGAATGCTTACTATTGCCACATCAGGGCTGGGAATTGTCGGGGGCACCGCGCTCCTGGTGCCATTTGCCGGTAGCATGATTCCGAGCGAAAAAGCCAAAGCCGCTGGCGCTCCGGTGAAAGTTGATATCAGCAAGCTGGAAACCGGACAGCAGATCACAGTTGAATGGCGTGGCAAGCCAGTATGGATCATTCGCCGAAGCCAGGAAGCGTTAGATTTTCTGCCCAGCATGGTCGACCTGCTGGTGGACCCAGCTTCGGAAAAACCACAACAACCTGAATATGCGCAAAATGAGTACCGCTCAATAAAACAGGAAATCCTGGTGCTTGTCGGCATCTGCACGCACCTTGGTTGTTCCCCTAAGTTTCGACCTGAACTCGTCGCGAGTACTGATGGTGCATTTCTTTGTGCTTGCCACGGTTCAAGGTTTGACCTGGCCGGTCGCGTTTACAGTAACGTTCCTGCGCCGACAAACCTTGAGGTGCCACCGCACATGTATCTGAGCGATAGTGAGATCTTGATTGGTTCTGACGAGGGGGCTGCATAATGAGTTTTAATGAATGGTTTAACGACCGCCTTCCGGTGGCTCAAGTGGTCAAGGATCATCTTACCGAGTACTACGCACCGAAAAATTTTAATTTCTGGTATTTCTTTGGCAGCTTGGCGATGGTGGTGTTGGTGCTTCAGATTGTTACAGGCATCATACTAGCAATGAACTATAAGCCGGATGCAGACCTTGCCTTTGCCTCGGTTGAGTACATCATGCGGGACGTATGGGGTGGTTGGTTTGTGCGATATATGCATTCCACAGGGGCCTCATTCTTTTTCATCGTGATCTATCTGCATATGTTCCGCGGCTTGATGTATGGCTCATACAAAAACCCGAGAGAACTTATCTGGATATTCGGTATGATCATCTATATCGCGATGATGGCCACTGCGTTCTTCGGATATCTGCTGCCATGGGGGCAGATGTCCTATTGGGGAGCACAAGTAATCGTGAATCTATTCGAAACTCTGCCAATCATTGGTGGGACATTGTCGGAATGGATACGTGGAGACTATGTTATCTCCGACATCACATTGAACCGTTTTTACGCGTTTCACTACCTAATTCCGTTCATTCTTGTGGCTCTCGTCTATCTGCATATTCTTGCCTTACACCAGGTTGGCTCTAATAATCCGGATGGTATAGAGATAAAAAAGGGCCCCAAGGGAAACCGTTGGAGTAAAGATGCGCCGGCAGATGGGGTACCGTTCCACCCGTATTTCACGGTTAAAGATGTGATGGGCCTGGTGGTTTTTCTGGGTCTGTTCTTTGCAGTGGTGTTTTTTGTGCCGGAGTTGGGAGGATATTTTATAGAGCAACCTAATTTTGAGCCGGCCAACCCTCTTAAAACACCGGATCATATTGCACCAGTCTGGTATTTTACTCCTTACTACGCCATTCTTCGTGCGGTGCCCAGTTTTGCAGGGACCCAGGTGTGGGGTGTTCTGGCAATGGGTGCTGCTATCGTGGTGTTCTTTTTCCTCCCATGGCTTGATCGCAGTCCTGTCAAATCCGTACGCTACAAGGGTCCACTGACTCGAATCTATTTGATTATCTTTGCGATCACTTTCCTGGTGCTCGGATGGCTTGGAACTCTTGCGCCTACGGTAGAGTATACCGCTATGGCCCAGTTTTTAACCGTGGTGTACTTCCTGTTTTTCTTATTAATGCCTTGCTATAGCGGCACTGGCGATAACCTGGGATTCAGTGGGTTTCTGCTGTTTGTAGTGTCGCTTTTGCTTACCCTTAGCGGGTTGTATATTTGGTGGGTGGAAACACCAGATCTCGCGATGTCGATGAAATGGATCTATTCCGTTACCAGCGTTGTTTTATTGTTTTGGTTTGGCTTTAAGCCAGGCTGGATTAAACCCGATCCGGTAAAACCTGTCCCAGAGAGGGTCACCGGATGAGAAAGTTTGCCTTAGTTTTCTTAGTTGTAATGGTGCCGATGGCCTCCTTAGCAGCGAGTGGTTCTGGCGTTGAGCTAAAGTCAATGGAGGTTCGACTCAACGATACTCGATCCCTTCAGAATGGCGCGAAGTTATTCGTCAATTATTGTCTGTCCTGCCACAGTGCCGAGTTCATGCGATATGGTCGGATGGCAGAAGATCTCGAGATGCCAGTCCAACTGGTCGAACAGAATATGATCTTCTCCGACGCCAAGATTGGTGACCCGATGACTGCCACAATGCCTGCTGATAAAGCCGCGGAATGGTTCGGAGTAGCCCCACCCGACCTGTCTCTGACTGGACGGCTGCGAGGTCCAGACTGGTTGTACAATTATCTGATCAGTTTTTATGTAGATGAGTCCACAGTCAGCGGCTGGAATAATATAGTGTTTGAAAATGTTGCAATGCCTCACGTACTGACCGAGTTACAGGGACGACAGCGCGCTGTGTTTCGAACAGAGCCCTCGGAAGATGGAACGGAGCATAAAGTTTTTGATCGCTTTGAAATGGAGACCGAGGGGACCATGTCGGCTGAAGAATTTGATCATGCGATGCGCGACCTGACTAACTTTTTGGTCTACATGGGGGAGCCTGCCAAGCTAGATCGAATTCGATACGGCATGTTCGTTATGTTGTTTCTGATTGTGATGTTCGTCTTTGCTTACATGCTGAAGCGTGAATACTGGAAAGACGTTGACGTCTCTCACTGACCTCGCGGGGAGACCAGCTTGAACGAATTAAATACCTTAGTTAATCGACGTCCTGCGATGATCCTTTTATCGGGTCATTTATGCGTGCTTAGTCATTGCTGTAGAATTGTCCTGCTCGAAAAAGATGTGGAATGTTCAGTTGACTATGTTTCGCCCAACGATGATCCCTCTGTAGTCGGCGAGCACAACCCTTATGGTGAGACCCCGACTCTGCTGGACCGGGATCTGGCACTATATGATACCGGCGTAATACTTGAGTATCTGGATGAACGATTTCCTCATCCACCACTAATGCCAGTGGATCCGATTACTCGAGCTAAGACTCGGTTGATGATTTCACGCTTGACCCGAGATTGGCTGGCCCCAATTCGCAGTCTTGGTGAATCTTTACCTCTAAAACCATCCGCTGAGCTGAGAAAAAGTATCCACGATGGTCTTGTCTCGTTGTCTCCGTTGTTTAGAGAGCAGCCCTTTTTCCTGGGTCTTGAATACTCTCTGGTGGATGCATATATGGCATCCCTCATCTGGCGTCTGCCGGTTCTCGGGATCGAATTACCCAAACAAGCTTCTACAGTAGTTGAATATGGAGATAGGTTGTTCAAACGTCCGGCGTTTCAGGAAAGTTTAAGCGAGCAGGAAACTGAACTGCGGGAATTGTGAGTAATTCGGCAGGATCGGATTCAGGCTCTACCAAGCCTTACCTTGTTCGAGCGATTTACGATTGGTCGCTAGATGAGGGATTGACTCCTCAAATTATGGTTGATGTGGATTCTGCAGGGGTTACCGTTCCATTGAGTTATGCTAAAGATGGAAAAATTGTTCTGAATCTACATCCCAATTCGGTGCGGGGGCTTGAGATAGGTAACGAACATCTTCTGTTCTCGGCGCGTTTTTCCGGACGCGCTGAAAATATTACAGTTCCAATTGACGCAGTTCTGGCCGTATACGCGCGGGAAAATGGTCAGGGAATCGTGTTTCAGCCTGACGGAAGTGGTGTGACTCCTCCTCAACCTGAACGTGTCAGGCGGGATGCCGCCAAAACGACGCAGAACCAGGATGGACAGCGCTCGGGTTCTCACCTCAAAGTAGTTAAATAGGGCACTTCAATTTGATCATACGCTGTAAAGGCGTAAGTGAGTTTCAGATTGAAATTGTGGCGAAAGGCCGCATTGCACTCAAAAGTTCAGGGGATTCTCTAAATGCAACAATATCGTGGTACCACAATACTTTCTGTGCGCAAAGGCAACCAGGTTGTAGTTGGTGGAGATGGACAGGTCTCCCTGGGTGATACCGTCATGAAAGGAAATGCGCGCAAAGTAAGACGACTCTATCGAGAGCAGGTGCTGGCCGGATTTGCTGGGGGCACCGCTGACGCTTTTACCTTGTTTGAGCGTTTTGAAGGCAAGCTGGAAAAGCATCAGGGACAGCTGGTTCGGGCTGCAGTTGAGATGGCTAAGGACTGGAGGACCGATCGGATGTTGAGGCGCCTAGAGGCGTTGTTAGTGGTTGCAGATAAAGAGTCTTCATTGGTAATCAGTGGTAACGGTGATGTAATCGAGCCAGAAGAAGGCATTATGGCGATCGGTTCGGGGGGCAACTATGCCAAAGCCGCTGCCATGGCACTATGTGATAACACACAGCTGAACGCTCGGGAGGTGGTGGAAAAGTCCCTGTCTATTGCAGCCCAGATATGCATATATACAAACAGTAATCTGACTATTGAGGAGCTCAATTTCTAGAATGAGCAACATGACCCCAAGAGAGATCGTTGAAGAACTCGATAACCACATCATCGGGCAGAAAGAAGCTAAACGGGCGGTAGCCATAGCCCTCAGAAACCGTTGGCGCCGAACTCAGGTTGAGCCAACACTGCGCGCTGAAATTACACCAAAAAACATTCTGATGATTGGTCCAACCGGGGTTGGAAAAACCGAGATATCAAGACGCCTTGCTAAATTGGCGCATGCGCCTTTTATCAAAGTTGAGGCGACTAAATTTACTGAAGTCGGTTACGTAGGTCGGGAGGTGGATTCGATTATTCGCGACCTGATGGATATGGCGGTAAAGCTGACCAGGGAAGAAGAAATGGAGAAGGTTAGACCCCGGGCAGAAGATGCGGCTGAGGAACAGGTGCTTGATCTTTTACTGCCGCCAGCAAGAGGTGATGAAACGGCCGCAAATGACGGAGCGGGAAGACAGCGATTCCGTAAAATGCTCAGGGAAGGTACATTGAATGACAAAGAGGTTGAAGTCGAAGTAAGTGCCACGGTCGCCGGAGTTGAAATATTTGCACCACCCGGAATGGAGGATATGACCAGCCAGTTGCAGGGAATGTTCCAAAACCTCGGCGGACAGAAAAAGAAAACCCGTAAAGTGAGAGTAAAGGAAGCACTAAAATTGCTTACCGAAGAAGAGGCGGCCAGACTGATCAATGACGATGATATCAAGCAATATGCTCTTGAGAGGGTTGAACAACACGGCATTGTTTTTCTCGACGAAATCGACAAAATAGTCAGCCGCAGTGCTGGTGGTACTGGCGGTGCAGATGTGTCTAGAGAAGGCGTACAGAGAGATTTGTTGCCGCTGGTAGAGGGTGCAACAGTGTCAACCAAGTTTGGAATGGTCAAAACTGATCACATATTATTTATTGCGTCGGGCGCATTTCAGCTTTCCAAACCCTCCGACTTGATTCCTGAGTTGCAGGGAAGGCTGCCAATTAGAGTGGAACTTAGGGCACTTTCAAGCGAGGACTTTGTGAGAATACTGACGGAACCGGACGCGTCATTGACCGAACAGTATCAAGCACTGCTCGGAACCGAGGGGGTATCGCTCAAATTCACTGAAGAAGGGGTTGAGCGAATTGCTGAAGTGGCCTGGCAGGTGAATGAGAGCACTGAAAATATTGGAGCCCGGCGACTGCACACGGTGATGGAAAGGTTGCTTGAAACGATTTCATTCGAGGCCGCTGATCGCAGTAACCAGGATGTTGTGGTTGATGTCGAATATGTAGACAGACATCTTAAAGATCTGGCTGAAGATCAGGATTTGTCGCGCTATATCCTCTAGGCGCGGTAAATGCATCCCTAAAATTTGATTATGTGGAATCTGGTAGCCATGGTCCGTGTGTTGCTGGCTCTGCCAGTGATCGCGTTCGGCTTGTTGGTCAGTCCCTTTATCGGGTTAATGTCTGCAAACGTCTTCTCGAACATAGCAAGAACTTGGTACCGCAGTTTGTTGACGATAATAGGCGTTCGCTGCAGGTTTAGCGGGGAGAGCATTGGAGAGGTAACGCTGGTAGTAAGCAACCATATTTCCTGGGCAGATATTCTTGTAATCGGTGTTCATTGGCCCTTTGTGTTTTTGGCAATGAAGGACGTTGCCAGCTGGCCCATTTTAGGCTGGCTCGCGAGGCGGGCCGGTACCCTGTTTATTGAGCGAGGTAGTGGTGCGCATCATGCGATCGAAGAGGTATCAAAGGTTTTGGCATCCGGGCGTCACGTCGTTTTATTTCCTGAAGGGAAGACCACCACTGGCACAACTGTGAGGCGATTCCACTCCCGCATCTTTCAGGCTGCTGTGGAGGCAGAAGTTGCGGTGCAGCCCATCGGTATTTTTTATCACGATTCCGGTCAACCGAGACAGCATGGCAGCCGAATCACATTTGCTGATGAGTCGGGTCTGGTTGCTAGTGTATGGCGAACATTGGCGGGACCTCCTGTCAACGCAGAAGTGCGCGTTTTTGAACCCATTGGCCCCCATACAGACCGCGACCACCTGGCCACGATGGCTCACGGTCGAGTCCGCGATCATGTTGAGTTCACGCTGAATTCATAACAAGTAGGTTAACATACATCAAATTCAGCGAAAGTTCGATGAAAGTGTTACTAAAATCTGCTTACGTGCAGCAAAAATCATCGTATTTGTTTGAACTTATATGCTGATTAGCACTCTTACAGCTAGAGTGCTAAAATCGATTAAATTGTTGAGGAGATGACCAGAATGACAGAAAGGCTACCGATCCCCGTAAACGTTTCCGCAAGTGATAACCTGAGTGGTTATATCAGTGCTGTCAACGCGGCACCAATTCTTAGTGCCGAGCGCGAGAGGGAGCTTGCGGTTCGATATCATGATGAGGGGGACCTTGAAGCGGCTCGGGAACTGGTAATGTCCCATTTGAGGCACGTTGTGAAGGTTGCCCGGGGTTTTATGGGATATGGATTACCGTTGACTGATCTGATTCAGGAGGGAAGTATTGGACTGATGAAAGCGGTTAAACGATTCGACGCCAGCCGCGACGTAAGGCTCGTGTCATTTGCGGTACATTGGATTCGGGCTGAAATTTACGACTATGTGCTCCGCAACTGGCGCATGGTTAAGGTGGCAACTACCAAATCTCAACGCAAACTATTCTTCAACTTGCGAAAATCTCGCGCCAGACTTGGCTGGATGCAAGATTCGGAGGTTGAGCAGCTTGCGAAAAATCTAAATGTAGAATCCGATACCGTCCGGGAGATGGAATCCCGACTTAGTGGAACAGATGTTTCATTTGATGCAACTTTTGAACAGGATGAGGACGACACTGGTTACCTCGCACCGTCTGAGCATCTTGGAGACAACCGATTTGATCCTGCGTTGGTAGTTAGCCGCTCCGAACAGACTGATTTGCGCGAATCTCAGTTGGCGATGGCGCTCGAAGAGCTCGATGCGCGCAGCAAGGACATCGTGCTCAGGCGCTGGCTAGGGGATGAAAAACCGACGCTTCATGAATTAGCAGATGAGTATGGCGTTTCCGCAGAACGAATTCGTCAGATTGAAAAGCGAGCAATGGAAAAAATGCGGACATTGATTGAGGTCGACGCGTAAAAATCTCAAAATACCAAAAAAGGGCCCTTTTAGGGCCCTTTTTTTATTGCGCTTGTGGGAAATAAAAACTGGTCGATTCGGCTACAGCGCATTGATTGGAATTCGAATGAACTGCCTGCCATGGCTATCTGTGGGTATTTTACCTGCTCTCATATTAGCCTGCAGTGAGGGAATAATCAGGCGTGGCATATCCAGACTCGAATCACGGTCGTTACGGATTTTGATAAATTGATCTCGAGTACATCCCGCACCAACGTGAATATTGCTTTTCTTTTGCTCTGCAACAGAAGTTTGCCATTGAATTTCCCTACCACCAGGGCCATAGTCGTGGCACATAAACAACTGCGTCTCCAGGGGTAACTCAAGCAGTTTCTGAATGGAATCATAAAGTTGGCCAGCATCCCCCCCGGGAAAATCTGCTCTAGCCGTGCCGGCGTCAGGCATAAATAATGTATCTCCGACAAATGCGGCATTGCCGATAATATGTGACATACACGCAGGGGTGTGCCCCGGTGTTTCCAGGGCTAATGCTTTTATCGAACCTATTTGGTAGGTGTCACCATCTTTGAACAGGCAGTCAAATTGAGAGCCATCACAACTGAAATCCGGGCGTTCCCTAAAAATTTTTGAAAAAGTCGTCTGCACTGAAGAGATGTTCTTTCCAATACCGATTTTCCCCCCCAGAGTGTTTTGAATGTATGGTGCGGCAGAAAGATGATCGGCGTGCACGTGTGTCTCAATCAACCATTCGAGTTGCAGTTCATTCTTCTTGATGTGACTAATCAGTTTATCAGCACCGTCGTAGCTAACACGCCCGGCGGCATAGTCGAAGTCAAGCACCGGATCGATCACCGCGCAGAATTCGCTATTGGGATCCTTTGCCACATAACTGAAGGTACTTGTATCCTTATCAAAAAATGTTTGAACATCTGGCTTGATGCTCAGGTCTATCGGGTAATGGGACATAATCGCGATTCGTGAAATTTTTTATTAATTGTAACCAGCTTATCCAGTTTTTATTGAGCCAGGTGGAGGTAGATGCTTGCGTCGGCATTAAGATGCAGCAATATTAAGATGTAATGATCTCCCTAAGTTTAATGAAAAAGTATAACGTTCAATAGATTATTACTTCGCCAGTTTAAAACAAAGATTCGGATACGTTCTGGTTGTTGCCCTGAGTGCTGCCGTCTTTTGAAACGTCAACGAGCGGCTGGACGGTATTTGTCGGTTCGGTACCCGCAAGGTAGTACTCTTCGAATCCATCTGGATCATTAATAGATGTCAGCTGACCACTATCTTTACTAATAAACCTCACCACGATTTGTTCTGGGATAGACTGAGGTTGCTCGGGAAAATCGCTAAGTACTGTGCCCATAAAATCAACCCAGATTGGTAATGCTGCACTTGCACCAGACTCTCGTCTCCCCAAGTGAGCGGGATCGTCGAAACCTACAAAAACTGTTGTTGTGACATCTGGATTAAAGCCTGAAAACCAGGCGTCTCGGTAATTATTAGTGGTGCCGGTTTTGCCTGCCAGGTCTCCGCGACCAAGCACCAAAGCCTTTCGACCAGTACCCGATAGGATGACTTGTTTCATCAGACTGCGGGTCAGAAACGCATTTTGCGGCGAGATGGTCTGCACCGGTTCGCTTTTTAACGGAGCAAGTTGCACAGACCTTATGTCTGGAATGTCGTCTTCATCGGCTTCACAATCGGCGCATATTATCGACTGCTCTGGCAAAAGCGTAACAGGGTTGCCATCTGCGTCTTCAATTTTTTCAATAAAGTAAGGCGTCGTGAGTTTTCCCCCATTTGCAAAAACGGCGTAGCCCCGAGCCATTTCAATTGGGGTGATAGTTGTAGAGCCCAGTGACAACGATAGGCTTCGAGGCAGTCTCTCTCGATCGAAACCAAATTTTTCCAGGTGCTGAATTGTTGGCTCGATCCCAATAGCCCGGAGTAGCCTCACAGATACAAGATTAAGCGAGAGGCTGAGTGCTTTCCTCAGTCGGGTCGGCCCGAAAAATTTCTTGCTGTAGTTCTCCGGGCGCCAGATTCCCTCAAGGTTATCCTCGACCACTATTGGCGCTCCGCTAACCAGGCTGCTTGCGGTAAAGCCGTTATCCAGCGCGGCGGAATAAATAAACGGCTTGATGTTTGATCCCGGTTGCCTTTCTGCCTGGATAGCGCGATTGAACTTGCTCAGGTAGTAGTCAAATCCGCCAGTCAACGCGAGGATCGCTCCGGTGCGGGAATCTAGGGAAACTAGAGCTCCGGACACCTCCGGCATCTGGCTCAAGCTCCAATTATTCTCCTCATCACTGGTCACGTAAACAACGTCACCTATTTTTACTACCTCACCGGCAGCTGCAGGCTCGGGACCTTGACTATTGGGATTTTTGTATTCGGCTGCCCAAGTCATTTTATCGAGTGATACTTTGATCTGCTCCCCACCTCTTGTGTGTGCAGTAAAACCGGAATCTTGCACTGAAAGCACAACGGCTGGTATTAGTTCCTGGCTGGCTGGGTATTCGAGTAGCTTCTGTACCAGGTCGCTTTCCTTTATACCATCGACTTCAATTTCACCTGACGGCCCCCGGTACCCGTGACGGGCATCATAGCCAAGTAGACCTTTGCGCAAGGCTTGATTTGCTTTTTCCTGATACTTGCTGTTTAAGGTAAGAGTGACGTTGAGCCCTTGGCCATACGCATCGCTTCCCATTCGATTGACCAGATACTGACGCGCCATCTCAGCGACATAGGGCGCCTGTAATTCCACTTCAGCGATGTGGCGTTCTGCAGTTATTGGGGCTTTGCGGGCAGTTTCCATGCTCAGTTTGTCTATTTTTCCAAGGTCATAGAGGCGTTGTAGGACGTAGTCCCGGCGCTCGCTCGCGCGCACCGGATTGGAAATTGGATTATCCCTGGAGGGTGCTTTTGGTAGACCTGCAAGCATGGCTATTTCAGGCACACTTAAGTTTTCCAGAGACTGCCCGTAATAGACCTGGGCTGCAGCGGCAAAGCCGTAAGCACGATGCCCCAGAAAGATTTTGTTGAGATAAAGCTCAAGAATTTCATCTTTAGTCAACGCCCGTTCCATGTTGAAGGCGAGTAGTATTTCCTTGAGCTTGCGGGTGTATGTTTTTTCTGGATTCAGGAAAAAATTTCGCACGACCTGCATGGTGATAGTGCTGGCCCCTTGGCCTCGGGACTGACTCCGTAAATTGCTCAGGAAGGCCCGCAATATTCCGGAAAAATCCACTCCGGTATGATGGTAGAAACTGTCGTCTTCGGTGACCAGTATCGCATCGATCAGCAGTGGAGGAGCCTGATCCAGGGTAACTGGAACGCGTCGTTCGTCGCCATACTCAGCAATTAGCTTACGATCTGCACTATAAATGCGCAGGGGTACATTCAGCGGTATTTGACGGATCTGTTCAACAGTCGGCAGATCTGGTAGCAGGGAGATGGCATAAAATGCCAGACCTGCACCCATGGCGCTTGCAAAAGCAAATCCGAACAAAAACAGCTTCGCGAGTAACCGAAAGAGCAGCCTCATGGGATATCAGGGCATCTGTATGTATTGCGGGCAGGAGGAAAACACGTTTTTAAACCGTATTATATCGCCATTGCCTATAAAGTCGCTGGAGATTTTGTGAGAGATTGGCTATATTATTTCTTAAAAAGCTGTAATAAGCCGTTGATCTGTGGCATTATATGTGAATAAATGGGGCTAAAAGCCGTAATAGGCAAATAAACAAACTACGCTGAGGGGTGATCGTTGTTATTTTCCAGTAAAAACCGAAACCGGCTAGTCGGAATCGATATTGGCACAACTGCGGCCAAATTAATTGAGCTGTCTCGCGTTGGACGAGCAATTCGGGTGGATCATTATTCATATGAACCGATTGCGCCCGGGCTAATCATCGAGCATCAAATCAAAGATATAGAGCAGGTCGGCGCCGCGGTGCAGAGGTTGCTGGCGCGTTCAGGGACTAAACTCAAACGAGCCGCCGGTTGTGTGTCTTCGACTAACGTCATTTCTAAAGGTATCACGGTGCAGTCTGATATTGGTGAGGATGAGCTGGATGCACTTGTCGAGGTCGAAGCCGATCGAGTTGTGCCTTACGCATTAGACGATGTCAATATAGATTACGTCAATCTCGGTAAGTCGCCACAAGGCGATGGCGAGGATCAGCTTCAGCTTGTGGTATGCAGAAAAAGCGTAGTTGAATCGCTAGCAGCGGTAATGGAAGAAGCCGATCTTGAGCCTGCCGCGGTGGACGTTGATCATTTTGCTCTGGCGCGAGTCAATTCATTTGTTAGCGAGAGTGAGATGGGTAGTGGAAAGAACAAGACCGCAGCTCTGATGGACTTCGGTTTCAATACGAGCCGTCTGCTCGTGTTTCACGATAATCGGATAATTTATACGCGGGAGAATCCGTATGGCGGACGGCAGCTTATAGACAGTATTTCGCAGAAATACGGATTGCCACCGCAGGATGCCGCACATGCTTTGCGAAACAATGAACTGGCTGACACATTTAAGAACGATGTGTTGAAGCCTTTTGTTAAAACACTGATGCAGGAGATTTTGCGCACGTTGCAGTTCTTTTACTCATCAAGTACGCATAATAAAGTCGACAAATTTCTTATTACCGGGGGGTGTGCTCAGATTGGCAACATCGATAAATTTATCGAAAAACGGATCGAAGTACCTACCGCAATTCTCAATCCATTTGCGGCAACTAGGTTAGGACCGAAAGTCGATCAAGCTAGATTTCGACGGGATATTCCGTCGCTGGGCGTAGCTGCTGGACTAGCGTTGAGGGGTGTAGAGTGACTATGAACATAAATCTTTTACCGTGGCGTGAAGAGCGCCAGCGGCTTCGAGATCGCAAAATGATGGCAAATGGAGTGCTGATTTGGGCTCTATGCGGCGTAGTGGTGTTTTCCGGGCTGACCTTCTTGAAAAACAAGCAGGCTTATCAAGAAACGCGCAACAATTATCTTTCTGGCGAAATCCGTAAGCTTGATAAGAAAATAGAGGAAATTAAAACTTTACGGGCTGAGAAAGAAAATTTATTAGTACGTATGCAGGTGATTCAAAATTTACAGCGTGAGCGACGTAAGGTTGTGCACCTGTTTGACGATATCGTGCGGAAGCTACCAGAGGGAGTCTACTACACCTCATTATCTAAAAAGAAAAAGAATTTTAATCTTAATGGAACGGCGCAATCTAACGCTCGAGTGTCTGATCTAATGAACAAGCTGGATGCATCTGACTGGTTCGCAAATCCCAGTTTAAATGTGATTGACGTAACACCACGCGAAGGGGTGCGTCTGAGTCAGTTCAAGCTTAAGATTTCGGAGGAAAAAAATGAGAACGATGGCCTGGTGGAGGTTAACTAATGCAATTATCTGATCTTCAAGACGTCGATATCGCTGATTTTACTACGTGGCCACATTGGTTTCGCTGGGTGATAATATTCTTGGTGGGCGCGGCACTACTTTATGCTGGGTATCATTTTTTAATAGAGCCAGAACAACAAACCTTGGCAAAAATGGAACGAACTGAGAAACAGCTTCGTGAATCGTTCCTTATTAAGAAGGAGCAAGTCGTCAATCTTCCAGCTTATCGTGAGCAGATGGTAGAAATACAGGATAGGTTCGGCGTCGTATTGAAGCAGCTCCCCAATAAAACTGAAGTGCCAGCATTGCTGATTGATATTTCCCAGGCCGGCCTGTCGAGAGGTTTGGTTTTCAATCAGTTTAAACCGGCCAACCCTCGGACCGAGGAGTTCTATGTCACACTGCCAATTTCAGTTAAAGTGTCCGGGACCTATCACCAGTTAGCGGAGTTTATTAGCGACTTAGCCGCCTTACCGCGAATTGTTACTGTTGGCGATATGGTAATTACGGGTGGTGGTATTAACGACAGCACAGCCTTGAGCATGACTGCGCAAGTGTTTACCTACCAATACCTGGAAGAGCAAACCTTCAACAAGACAGAATCTGGGTCTACGAGGGTGCAAGGCTGATGAAAAGATTCTGGATATTTTTATTTATATTTTCGGTCGCAGGCTGTAGCGAGAACAAAGATGTTTCTGATTTGGAACGATTTACGCAGGAAGCGTTTAAGGACCATACGCCAGAAGTGGAGCCTCTTCCTGCTTTGCAGCCACAAGCGGTTTTTATCTACACCGCTTCTAAGTTGATCGACCCGTTTGACCGAGAGAACCTCAAAGAGAAAGTCGAGGACCTGCCTAGCGTTGCAGGTGCCGAAGGTCCGGATCGTTCGCGTCGTAAGGAGCCACTAGAAGCGTTTCCCTTGGATTCACTAAAGCTGGTAGGTGTCCTGGCCCAGAACGATCAGAACTGGGCGGTAATTCGGGCGCCGGATAAAACCGTACATCGGGTAAAGGAAGGAAATTATATGGGAGTGAACGACGGAGAAATACTGGTGGTCGATGATAATACCGTCGCCGTCAGCGAATTAGTTAAAAATCCGGTTGGCCGCTGGGAGAAGAAGGAGGCTAATCTGATTTTGGTAGAATAATGATTTGTTTGTGTATAGAATCTTGATATCACTACAAGCGATTACCAGTTTACCTGATCTTGCATTCCCAAAAGCACAGGCAACTTGCCGGCTGTGTTTTAGTTTTCGTGGAGATCAATAAGTAACCGAGGGGAAGACAAAAAATTATGAAAATAGCTGGCTTGAGAGGTAAATTGGTGCTTGGCTGTGCTGCGCTGGCGATGGGCTTCTGCTCATCCACAATCGCTTCCCAGCTCGAGTCGATGAATGTAATGGGTAGTCAACTGCGGCAAATAGTAGAGATGCAGTTCAATGACTACCCTATTTATGAAATCACCGAACTGTCCGATGGCAATGGCATTACGATCACTTTTCGTGACACAGCTTTATCCGCAGACTATCAGGCGCCAGATTCTCTCGGCAGTGGACTGATCACTGATCTAAACGCTAATGCTGAAAATGGTGACATGGAAGTGGAGATTTCTCTGGAAACCGCTTCAAAGTACACCCTGACCCGCGCCGATGGAGGCTATCAGCTCTCTCTTATTCCTCTCGATCGACAGCAGCAGGATTCAACAGGGATTTCCCCCCAGCTCACCAACCTCACGTTCGCGCGAATTAGTGGCGACCGAGTGCAGCTCGACCTGCGTATTGAAGGTGAACCGGGGGAGCCGGTTGTTTTCAGAACCGTAGAGCCGCCGCGTATCGCACTGGACTTTTTCGGAATGACCAATGGTTCCGGAAAGCAGGTACATAAAGTCGGTATTTCAGCGGTTGATTCAGTTGTGCTGGCGGAGGATGAGGATCGTATGCGGATGATTCTGAATCTGCAAAACCCCGCCGATTATAGCCTCGAGCAAATGGACGGTGGACTGGTTTTGACTGTTCTGGCAGGCACTTCCGCTCCAAAGGCCGGGCCCGCCACCGAAGCTGTTACTCGGGCATCGAATTTCGCGCTCAGTGAAGATTTCGGGCTCAGAGGAGGAGGTGCTCAACCCCACGAGATCAGTAATGTTGACTTCCGCCGCACTCCAAACGGTGCAGGCAGGGTCATCGTCAAACTTTCTGATACTGAGCTGGCCGTCGACCTGCAGGAAATTGGTGGTGAGATAATTGCCGTCTTCTCCAACACAACGATACCATCTGAGCTGGAACAACGGTTGGACGTTACAGATTTTGCAACGCCAGTATCGACTATTGACGCGTTCGCTGATGGAAGAGACGTGCGGATGGTGATCACACCCAGCGGTCAATATAAGCAGTCTTCGGTTCAGTCGGGGGATACCCTGGTAATCGATATTTCTCCGTTATCCAAAGCCGAACTTGAGGCGGCGCGTGCAGATGAATTTGGATATACCGGTGAACGACTGTCGCTCAACTTTCAGCAGATCAGTGTCCGCGCTGCGCTTCAGGTCATAGCAGACTTTACCGGGCTGAACTTTATTACCAGCGATGCAATCTCCGGAAATCTGTCACTGAGACTGAAAGATGTGCCTTGGGACCAGGCGCTGGACGTGATACTTCAGACCAAGGGTCTTGCCATGCGTCAGAAGGGTAACGTAGTGTGGGTGGCGCCGGCGGAAGAGATTGCGGACAAGGAGCGGCAGGCTCTCGAAGCACGGCAGGAGGTCGGTGAGTTAGCGCCACTGGTCAGCGAAATGTTTCCGATAAGCTATGCCAAGGCAAATGATATTGCTGGAATTTTGAAGTCCATTAAGCCGGTTGAATCAGGCATCACCCAATCCGCATTTGGCAGTGTATCCATAAGTGAGATCACGACGGTGGAAAACACCTTACTTTCCTCTCGTGGCAGCGTTACCGTAGATAAACGGACCAATTCGTTGCTTATTCAAGATACCGCACTTAAGTTGCGCGAAATTCGGGAACTAATTGCCAAGCTTGATATACCAGTTAGGCAGGTACAGATAGAAACCCGAATTGTAGAAGCCACTGATGATTTCAGCAGGAACATTGGTGCACGCCTCGGATTTGCCAGGGTCGTGCAGGACGCCGATGTAATAGGGCCTGGGACGGCAGATGTGTTCTCCGGTGCGACAGTTGCCAGCAACGCTGCCACTCGACTCGAAGGTACTCTTGACAATACGGACGCGCTCAGCGTTAACCTGCCGGCCGGCTCACTCGGAGATGAATCTGCGGCATCCTATGCATTCAGCCTGGCGAGGTTCGGCTCCGGCTTTCTGAGTCTGCTTGATCTGGAGATATCAGCTCTTCAGGCGGAAGGCAGAGGTCGAGTCCTGGCGAATCCGAAAATACTGACTACCGATAAGAACGAAGCCAAGATAGAACAGGGTCAGGAGCGGCAAATCACCTTTGGCTCCGCATTCGGCACATCTGCAACGCAGGGTCAGAAGGCGGTATTAAGCCTCACCGTTCGGCCACAAATTACACCAGATGACAAGATCACTCTGGATGTGGAGATTACCAACGACTCCTTCGAAGGTGTTGACGACACGATCAATACCAAGCGAATCGAAACACAGACGCTGCTTGAAAATGGAGAAACGGTGGTAATAGGAGGGATCTACCAGCAGGAAGACGGTGAGCTGGTCACCAAAGTCCCGTTTCTCGGCGACATACCCATTATTGGCAATTTGTTCAAAAAGCGTCAAAGAGTTAATAACCGTTCCGAGCTAATCATTTTTCTAACACCACGTATTATTGATCCTGCGCTAGCTTTACAATAACCACCTTGTTATTGATTATTCGGGTGTACCGATTACCGCTAAGCGTTGAGCAACAATGTTTTCCTCATCGGCCTGATGGGATCAGGAAAGACTACTGTCGGGCGAAAACTGTCAAATCTTCTCGGATTCGAGTTTATTGACATCGACCAGGTGCTGATTGAGCGCACTGGTGTCACCATTTCGCATATCTTCGAAGTAGAAGGAGAGCAAGGGTTTCGGGATCGGGAGAGCCGTATTCTAAAAGAAATCTCTGCAATGAGTAATATCGTGGTGTCCACAGGAGGTGGGATTGTGATCCGCGACGAAAATTGTGAATTGATGCATGACAGCGGCACCATCGTGTATCTGGATGTTCCGATTAGAATCTTGTGGAATCGACTAAAGGACTGTCAGCACCGGCCATTATTGGATGTGGAAAATCCTCGGGACAAGGTGGTTCAGCTTATGCGCGAACGCACCCCTCTGTACCTTAAATCTGCCGATATTCACCTGAAAGTAGCATCTGATTCCGCTAACCGCACAGCGAAAAGAATACAGCAGAGGTTGAAACTGGCCCAAGTTGAAAAGAGTAATGATCAGCGGGATGATACGGGGCTCATTGCGTGAGCACCGTCAGCATAAACTTGGGTTCACGTAGCTACGATATACGGATTGGGAGGGGATTACTCTCCATTCCTGAAGAAATTACTCGATGGGTTAAGGGTAAACAGGTATTCATTATTTCCAACGAAATTGTGGCGCCGTTGTATCTTGATCGTCTTAAAGCTTCTCTTGATTCGTATGAAGTGCATGAATTGCTGCTTCCTGATGGCGAACAAACAAAAAATCTGGAGAATTTTTCTCTTGTCCTAGATAAAATGTTATCCGTGCCATGCAATCGGTCGGTAACGGTTATCGCGTTGGGTGGGGGGGTCGTTGGTGACCTCGCTGGATTTGTCGCCGCGTCTTATCTTCGCGGGGTTAATCTTATTCAAGTTCCGACAACATTGTTATCTCAGGTTGATTCTTCCGTTGGCGGAAAGACCGGGGTCAATCACGAGCTCGGAAAAAACATGATCGGGGCCTTTTACCAACCAAAGAGGGTTCTGATAGATACAGAAACCCTTTGTACTTTGGATCCCAGGCAGCTTTCATCGGGGCTAGCAGAGGTTATCAAGTATGGGTTGATTGCTGACCATGAATTGTTTTGCTGGCTAGAACTGAACATGGAATCAGTACTGGCGCTCGATCCGCTGGCAATAGAGCATGTTGTTACCAGATCGTGCATCAATAAATCCAAAATTGTTGAGCAAGATGAACTCGAAGGAGGTGTGCGTGCGCTTCTTAACCTTGGTCACACTTTTGGGCATGCAATCGAGACCGCCACTGGTTATGCCAGCTGGTTGCATGGCGAGGCGGTTGCCACTGGAATCATGATGGCAGCGCATATGTCTAGCTTGTATGGTTGGTTAGGCAAGAAAGAATGTGATCGGGTAGAACGGCTGCTTGGTAAAGCGGCACTGCCAGCTTCCCCATTCCAAGGAATTGGCCCAGCTAAAATGCTGGAATTGATGCAGCTTGACAAGAAAGTGCAGGATGGTCAGCTGCGGCTGGTATTGCTCAAGGGGCTGGGCAATGCTTCAGTGATTGAGGGCCCCGATTCAAAATACCTGAATGCAACTCTTGAGTATTTTGCCGGGAAAGATTAGTAAGATTCGCTTATACGAACACCCGTTGCTCATATAGCAATCGTTATTGATCTGATTTATCCTTAAGGGTTCGGCCTAGAGCGATTTGCCGCTCGGTAGGGCCACGGACTACACATTACATTAGTTGTGTTCGGCATTGACCTTGGCAGGTCAAGGTGCTGGGAGCAGATGCATGCACCACCGAAGATCCCGCAATCTCTTTTATGAGGTAAGAATGACAGCACGGTCTCGACCACCCGAGCAGGGGCTTTATGACCCTAGGTTTGAACATGACGCCTGTGGTGTCGGTTTTATCGCGAGCATCAAGGGTCAAAAGAGCCACGGAATAGTCGCTGACGGTCTCAAGATCCTGGATAACCTTACTCATCGAGGTGCAGTGGGTGCTGATCCTAAAGCGGGCGACGGGGCGGGTATGCTGTTGCAACTATCCGATCGCTTTTTTCGCGAGGTGGTGGGTTTTGAGCTCCCTGCAGCGGGTCAGTACGCGGTTGGTATGATATTCCTACCGAGAACGCAGGCGGGTCAGGCAGAGACGCGCGGAATTATCGAGCGTTATATTCTCGACGAGAATCAGGTTCTACTGGGTTGGCGAGACGTGCCGGTCGACAATTCAAATCTCGGAGACAGTGTACGTCCAACTGAGCCGCTAATCAGGCAAGTGTTCGTTGGACGCGGAGAAGCTATCGCGGACCAGACGGAATTTGAACGAAAGCTGTTTGTTATTCGTAAACAGATCGAAAAGCGCATCAGAGAATCGGATATTGAGGGGAAGTCGGATTTTTACATTGCCACAATGTCGTCAAGAATCATCACCTATAAAGGAATGCTTTTGGCAGGACAGGTCGGTGAGTATTATCCCGATTTACTGGATGAGCGAATGGAGTCCGCATTGGCGCTGGTGCATCAAAGATTTTCTACCAACACTTTCCCCACCTGGGATTTAGCTCACCCGTTTCGTTTGATCGCACATAATGGCGAAATCAATACCCTTCGAGGTAACACTAACTGGATGGCTGCTCGCAAGAGCACAATGTCTTCCAGCATTCTTGGCGATGATCTGGATAAAGTCTGGCCGCTAATCCATGAAGGACAATCCGATTCGGCTGCATTCGACAACGCTCTTGAATTGCTGTTGGCAGGGGGATACAGCTTGTCCCATGCCATGATGATGCTCATTCCAGAAGCGTGGAGCAACAATGCCGGAATGGATCCATGCAGACGTGCGTTCTATGAGTACCACGCTGCGCTGATGGAACCTTGGGATGGTCCGGCAGCGGTCGCGTTTACAGATGGTAGACAGATCGGCGCCACTTTGGACCGCAACGGATTGCGTCCCGCTCGTTACCTTGTTACGAGCGATGGCATTGTAGTGATGGCGTCAGAAATGGGGGTGCTGGATATACCTGAACATAAGATCATCAAGAAATGGAGACTGCAGCCTGGCAAGATGCTTCTGATCGACCTTGAACAAGAGCGCATAATCGACGACGAAGAGCTCAAACAAGAGCTGGCATCGTCACATGATTACCAGGGCTGGTTGGACCGCACCCAAATTGAGTTGGCAAATCTGAGACCCGCGGTTGGTGCGATGTCACCGGACAGAGCAACTCTAATCTCAACTCAAAGGGCATTCGGTTACAGTAAGGAAGATCTTAAATTTTTATTGACTCCCATGGTTGCGCTGGGTCAAGAGGCCATTGGTTCAATGGGTACTGACGTTCCACCTTCGGCAATGTCAAATAAGAGCAAACATCTATCCACTTACTTCAAGCAAAACTTTGCGCAGGTCACAAATCCACCCATAGATCCTATCCGGGAGGAAATCGTCATGTCTCTAATGTCACTGATAGGACCGAAGCCTAATTTGCTGGGTCTTGAGGACGGTGGCAAGGATATGCGACTGCATGTCCCGCAACCGGTATTGACCAACAACGAGTTGGAAAGAGTCCGACAAATTGAGGACTACACTAATGCTGCTTTCCGAACAAAGACCCTCAGTCTCTGTTATCCGGCCAGTCAGGGGCCAAAGGGAATGCGTGGCGCGATAATCGCGTTGTGCGAAAAGGCGGAATTGAGAGTCAAACGGGGTTATAACATTCTGATTCTTTCCGATCGAGATATGGATGCGGACAACGTGGCGATTCCCGCTCTGCTCGCAACATCAGCAGTCCATCATCACCTGATTACACGCGGACTGCGCACGGAATCGGGTTTGGTAGTGGAGACGGGTGCCTGCATGGAAGTTCATCATTTTGCAACGTTAGCAGGTTATGGTGCTGAGGCTATCAATCCTTATGTCGCGTTCGACAGCATTAACCGGATGTTGCCGAATCTGGATAATTCGCTAAATTTTGAGGACGCACAGAAACGATATATCAATGCTGTGGGTAAAGGGCTCAAGAAAGTCATGTCTAAGATGGGTATCTCTACTTATCAATCTTATTGCGGCGCCCAAATATTTGATGCCGTAGGCCTGTCTACTAAATTTGTCGAGCAATATTTTTTTGGAACGCACACAGCAATTGAAGGAATTGGCCTGGAGCAGGTGGCAGCTGAATC
The DNA here is from genome assembly GCA_024644945.1 of Gammaproteobacteria bacterium. GTDB lineage: Bacteria > Pseudomonadota > Gammaproteobacteria > Arenicellales > Poriferihabitantaceae > VYFG01. The sequence goes on from JAHEGU010000004.1 coordinate 70,080, forward strand.
ATTTAAATGGCATCAGAAAGCGTATGAGGATAAAGCTGGCCCAAGCCAACTAGATGTCGGTGGAGAATACGCATATCGTGTGGATGGCGAGTCACATGTGTGGAGCCCGGACACTATCACTAAATTGCAACATGCGACTCGCAGCAACAATGCACAGACCTTCGCTGAATTCTCTCGCTCTGTCGACCAGCAGGATAAAAAACTCCTCAATTTGCGAGGGTTGTTCGAATTCAACTGGGCAGAATCGTCGGTACCTATCGACCAGGTAGAGCCGGCCTCGGAAATTGTGAAAAGGTTCTCAACTGGCGCGATGTCATTCGGGTCGATTTCACACGAAGCGCACTCGACTCTGGCAATTGCCATGAACCAGATCGGAGGCCGTTCTAATACTGGCGAGGGTGGCGAAGAACCAGAGCGATATAATCCGCTCCCGGATGGGTCAGAAAACCCACAACGATCTGCGATCAAACAAGTAGCTTCCGGTCGGTTTGGAGTCAGCACAGAGTACCTTGTGAACGCGGATGACTTGCAAATTAAGATGGCTCAGGGAGCGAAGCCTGGAGAAGGGGGGCAGCTGCCCGGTCATAAGGTTAACGCGCAGATCGCGTCGGTGCGTCATTCCACGCCTGGAGTGGGTCTGATCTCCCCTCCACCTCACCATGATATTTATTCAATAGAAGATCTGGCGCAGCTGATCCACGACCTAAAAAACGTTAATCCTGAGGCGCGAATTTCTGTAAAGCTGGTTTCCGAAGGTGGGGTAGGTACTGTCGCAGCAGGTGTTTCCAAGGCGCATGCAGATCACGTCACGATCTCTGGATTTGAAGGCGGAACCGGGGCTAGTCCACTGACGTCAATTAAACATGCTGGTATTCCCTGGGAAATTGGATTAGCAGAGACCCACCAGACTCTTGTGATGAACAAACTGCGGGGCCGGATTTCGGTGCAGGTTGATGGTGGTCTGCGTACCGGTAGAGACGTTGTAATTGGCGCACTGCTCGGCGCGGATGAGTTTGGTTTTGCTACTGCTCCGCTTATTGTTGAAGGTTGTATCATGATGCGAAAATGCCACCTCAACACTTGCCCGGTTGGCGTTGCCACTCAGGACCCGGTGTTGCGCAAGAAGTTCTCCGGTAAACCGGAGTACCTGGTTAACTATTTCTTCTTCGTTGCAGAGGAAGTGAGAAATATTATGGGGAAACTCGGCTTTCGCACTTTAAACGAGATGATTGGCAACTCCGATCGAATTAACATGCGTAAAGCGATTAATCATTGGAAGGCCAGAGGGCTGGATTACAGCCGGATCCTCGCAAAACCTGATACTGATGCAAGTGTCGCACTATTCAACAGTGAACGACAAAACCATGGCCTTGAAAAGGCACTCGATCATGAGCTCATAGAAAAATCCTGGGCGGCCCTGGACCGAAAGGAAAAAGTTGAGTTTGATGTGGCAATCCGCAATGTAAATCGTTCTGTAGGGGCGATGTTGTCTGGACGAATTGCCACTCGCTACGGGCATAAGGGTTTACCGGACGACACCATTCTGATTCATGCAAGAGGCACGGCCGGTCAATCATTTGGTGCCTGGCTAGCACGAGGAGTATCGATAGAATTGGAGGGTGAGGCGAATGATTATGTCGGCAAAGGATTATCAGGTGGACGTTTGGCAATCCGACCGCCTGTTGGCAGCGGTATAAGTAGTGCTGCCGAAAATATAATTGTTGGAAACACTGTTATGTATGGCGCAATAAGCGGTGAGGCTTATTTCAGTGGTGTCGCAGGTGAGCGGTTCTGTGTGCGTAATTCTGGAGCTACAGCAGTGGTCGAAGGGGTGGGAGACCATGGATGCGAGTACATGACGGGGGGCGTGGTGATATGTATAGGACGCACAGGTCGTAATTTCGCAGCCGGCATGTCCGGCGGAATTGCGTACGTGTTAGATGATAATGGGGATTTCAGCGCGCATTGTAATCATGAACTAGTTGAACTTCGCCCTGTTTATCCCGATACAGGAATGGCAGATATTGCAGATATGTTGAGCGCAGATGAGACCAGACTGCGTCAGCTTATTGAAAACCATTTTTCTTACACAGAAAGTGAGGTGGCAAGAAAAATACTTGATAACTGGCAGTATCATTTACCTATGTTTATAAAAGTGATGCCAACAGATTACGAAAATGCTCTGATTAAATTGCGGGAAGAGGCTATGCCTACTTTGGAGGTTAGCAATGGGTAAGCCTACAGGATTCATGGAAATCGAGCGCAAAGAGCGTCACTACCTTCCAGCTAAGCAACGAATCAAAAACTATCAGGAATTTGTAATTAACCTGGGAGATCAGGAATTGAAAGATCAGGGTGCGCGTTGCATGGATTGCGGCATACCCTACTGTCACTCCGGTTGCCCGGTTAATAATTTGATACCCGATTGGAATGACTTGGTTTACAACGATGAGTGGGAGCTTGCCAGCGAGCGCTTACATGCGACTAACAACTTTCCAGAGTTCACCGGCCGCATTTGTCCGGCCCCATGCGAAGCTTCCTGCACATTGAATATCGATGATAATCCTGTAACTATAAAGACCATAGAATACAGCATAGTTGAGCGAGCATGGCGGGAAGGCTGGATTCAGCCTCACATTCCAAGGCATCGAAGTGGAAAACGAGTAGCGGTTGTGGGTTCCGGTCCGGCCGGCCTGGCAAGTTCCCAGCAACTGGCACGAGCTGGCCATAGCGTATCTCTGTATGAGAAAGAGGACCGAAGTGGCGGTCTCTTACGTTATGGAATTCCGGATTTCAAATTGGAAAAGAAGGTGATCGACAGGCGGATGGCGCAGATGAAAGCGGAGGGCGTGCGTTTCCATAGTAATACACATATTGGAATTGATCTTCCAGTCAACTACCTGGTGCAAAACTTTGACGCTGTAGTGCTCGCTGGAGGATGTGAGGTGCCCCGCGACCTGTCGGTTCCCGGCCGCCAATTAGACGGTGTACATTTTGCAATGGATTTCTTACGAACAAATTCGAAAAGAGTTCAAGGTGGTGTTGTCTCTGATTCAGAGTTTATTTCCGCCCAAGGCAAACATGTCGTTGTGATTGGTGGTGGAGATACCGGTTCAGACTGCATAGGTACTTCTAACCGCCATGGTGCTGCGAGCATAACTCAGATTGAAATTCTGTCTCAGCCACCGGAAAAGGAAGAAAAAGCTTTGACTTGGCCGAACTGGCCTCACAAACTTCGAACCTCTTCTTCCCATGAGGAGGGTTGCAGTCGTTTGTGGGACGTTGTGACGAAGGAATTTATCGGAGATGAGAATGGTAACGTCAAGGCTGTGAAATGCAAGAAGGTGGCTTGGAAATCAATAGATGGGAGCTGGAAAATGGAAGAAATTCCCGACTCTGATTTTGAGCTCAAAGCTGAGCTGGTAACTCTCGCTATGGGTTTTATTCATCCAGTTTTCCAGGGAATGTTGGAGGACTTTGATATTTCCCTTGATGCAAGTGGCAATGTTGATGCCTCGATAGAGGGCGAAAAGGCCTACCACACTAATATTGATGGCGTATTTTCGGCCGGCGATATGCGCCGCGGGCAGTCTCTAGTTGTATGGGCTATTCGGGAGGGGCGCAAATGTGCAGAAGCGGTAGACAAGTATCTCAGGGAAGACAATAGTCTTTCTGAGTAAAAATTTATAGTCAAAATAACAGGGCCTTATTTTGCTTCCGGCACTAAAAAATGATCGTTTGTTGCGTGCGCTCAAACGACAACCAGTGGATTGTACGCCTGTTTGGATTATGCGCCAAGCAGGCAGATACCTGCCCGAATACCGGGCTGCTCGTGCCAGAGCGGGCGATTTTCTGACGCTTTGTAAAACCCCAGAGCTTGCCTGTGAAGTGACTCTGCAGCCAATTCGTCGGTTCCCACTCGATGCGGCCATATTATTTTCAGATATTCTCACTATTCCGGATGCAATGGGGCTGGGCCTGTCTTTGAATGAAGGGGTTGGGCCAAAGTTCGCTAATCCAGTGCGGACGCCCGCTGATATTGCAGCACTTCCTGAGCTCGATATCGATAAGGATCTTTCGTATGTGACCGATGCGGTAAAACTAATTCGCCGAGAGCTGAATGGTGAAGTCCCTTTAATTGGGTTTGCCGGTAGTCCGTGGACACTGATGACTTATATGGTCGAGGGCGGCAGTAGTAAAGATTTTTCGCGCGCAAAATCTATTTTATATGATGATCCTGCTTCCGCACACACTTTACTTCAAAAAGTTACGGCTGCGGTAACTGGCTATCTCAAAGCTCAGGCTGATGCGGGCGCGCAGGCATTAATGGTGTTCGATACTTGGGGCGGTTCGCTTTCATCTGCCGCTTATCAGGAGTTTTCATTAGCGTATATGCAAAAAATTGTCGCCGCCCTGAAAGCCGATTTCACCACCAAAGATATACCAATTACTCTTTTTACCAAGGGCGGAGGAAATTGGCTCGAAACAATTGCAGATACTGGGTGTGACGGTTTAGGGCTAGACTGGACAGTTTCAATTTCTGAAGCTTGGCAACGTGTGGGTGACCGGGTCGCGCTTCAAGGTAACATGGATCCTTCTGTTTTGTATGCTTCAGCTGACAAAGTGGTTGCAGAAGTTAGCAGAATTATGCGGGAGTTTGGCAATAGTCCTGGCCATATTTTTAATCTTGGCCACGGCATTCATCCCGGCATCGATCCAGAAAAAGTTGGTGTCTTAGTGGATACAGTTCATAAGGAATCTAGTCGGTAGCTTTCTTCTGGGCATGTTCAAATTCGCTAAGCTGAGCTTCAGTAGCCTCGGCCTGGAATCTTTCCTTGTACACAGAGTAAGGCATGCCGTACACCAGTTCACGAGCTTGATCATAATCTAACTCAATGCTGTGCTCGGCTGCTTCAGACACATACCATTTGGAGAAGCAGTTTCTGCAAAAATATGCCAGATTCATCAGATCAATATTCTGCACCTCGGGGTAGTTTTGCAGGTGCTGAATGAGTTTGCGGAACAGGGCTGCCTCAATCTCAGTACGGTCAGAAGCTGGAATTTCAGGTAATGGGGAATTGCGCATAATTATATTCGGTTGTTTAAGCTCGCTGGCTCGCGATTATATCGTCTTGGTCGTATTGCATAAGATATTATGCGTATCGAAACTTTACTATATCTACCAGAATTGCTGCAAAAGTTACAACCTAGAAGGTCACTTCGCCCACAGGAATAATCCCATTATCGAACAGTGTCAGGAGCGCCATGGGGGCGCTCTTCGGAGAGCAACATTATTCCCGCTGTAAATAGTATAAACGGACCAATAACTTCCCTCATCCGATTTTTTCTAGAAAAGCTGCCACCTTGTCACCTAACCAGATCTTAAGCGGGTCTTCGGTAAATAGAGCGAGGGCCATTGAGGCGCCCGCTGGCACGCATCTAGTTGAACGATCAGTATTTTGGGAACCTGGTAGAATGAAAAATGGCGCGGACTACCTTATAGAGTGAGTGCTGGTGCAACAAGAGCCCCCGGCAGCGAGCAAACTGACAGGCAATCAAAACAGCCCCCCGCGTTTGATATACTCCGAAACCCCTTGCAAAGACATATTCACACCGTAAATGTCCTCTTCCTCATCAATCGATAAAGCCGCTGAATTCGCTCGTGCGGTGGTGCAGATCGAAATGGATGCAATTCGAGCCCTACTAGAGCGTATTGATAGAAGATTCGAGCACGCATGTGAGATGATTCTTGCCTGCAGTGGCCGTGTAGTGGTGATTGGCATGGGCAAATCAGGACATATCGGAGGAAAAATAGCGTCGACACTGGCGAGCACTGGTACCCCGTCATTTTTTGTGCATCCTGGAGAGGCTAGCCACGGTGATCTTGGGATGATTACACCGGATGACCTGGTGGTGGTGATATCGAATTCGGGTGAGACAACGGAAGTGATCACGATCCTTCCGATTGTGAAACGAATTGGCAGCGGCCTGGTTGTATTCACTGGGAATCCAGATTCCACATTGGCGCGACAGGCTGACGTCTGTCTCGATATAAGCGTTGCACAGGAAGCTTGTCCGCACAACCTGGCACCAACTGCCAGTACTACTGCAACGCTGGTTATGGGAGATGCTTTGGCCGTGTCGGTACAAAAGCTTAGAGGATTCTCCGAGCTGGATTTTGCTCGCACACACCCTGGTGGAACTCTAGGTAAACGTCTACTACTGTTTGCCTCGGACCTGATGCATCGCGGTGATCAACTTCCGCTGGTGGGGGATAAAGCCAGTTTGCAAGACCTGCTGATTGAGATGTCCTCAAAGTCATTGGGGATGGCGGGTGTGATTGATGAACGGGGAAAATTATTAGGAATGTTTACTGATGGGGATCTACGACGGACGTTGAACAGTGGAGTAGATATTTATAATAGTCGCGCCATCGATGTGGTGAATAGCGATCCTTATACTATTGGGCCAGACACTCTGGCAGCTGAGATCGTAAAGATAATGCGTGACTATGCGCAGCAAGGCCCACATGCTATCAACTGCGTATTTGTAGTAGATAAAGAAGGCGTGGTAATCGGTGCATTGAATACCCACGATCTGTTACGAGCAGGTGTTATTTAAAGCATGTTCGAGTTAAAGCAGAATATCATCTTGATTGCGGTGTTTATTGCATTGCTGGGACTTTCTGTTTGGTTTCAATTTGGGCTGTTAGAAACGCCCGTATCCGAACTCTCAGAAGAGGAAAAGAACGCGGCTGACTACTATATCGAGAATTTTGTATCAACAGGGATGGATGCAGACGGAAAGAAATACGAGTTGAGAGCAGATCGTATGGTTCACTATCCGCATGGCGACAGGGCGCTTTTAGACAAACCTCATTTGGTGCAGTACGATCTTGATCAGACCCCGCGCCATATCTACGCTGATTCAGGGTGGCTATACAACAGCATTTCCAGAGTTCTTTTGACAGGCAATGTACGCGTAGTACAGAGTCGAACGGGCACTGCAGGTGGCGTATCCATGGGTGAAAAAATGGTTGTTCATCTCAATGATCGTGGCGGCTAAGAAAAATGTCTGTTTCAGGCAGTATTCATTGATAATTGAGACCATATTAAACTGCTTTAAAAGTGAAGGTAGAAAGAGACTTATTAGAATGTTAAATAGAATTTTTTTTATGGTTGTAATGACCATATTCGTCGCCAATGTATATGCCCTCGATAGCGATCAGGATCAGCCAGCAACCCTTGAGGCAGATGACTTTGAACTCGATCTAAGAACTGGAGTGAGGATCTATCGAGGCAACGTTCTGTTTCGGCAGGGAAGTATTCGTCTTGAATGCGATGAGTTGGTTACCTACTTCAATGATGACGATGAGCTCGACAAAGCAGTCTGCTCCGGCGATCCTGGAAAGTTCAAACAGCGACCCGAAAATTCGGAGGAAGACATGATTGGCAAGGCCAGGGTAATTACACTTGATCAAGTGGCAGAATTGGTGATCATGAAGAGTCGAGCCGATATTACGCAAGGTGGAACGCGCCTCACTGGTCGACTGTTAACCTATAATCTGGCCACCGAGAAAGTCGTAGTTAAAGGTGGTTCAGACAGTCAAACAAAAACCACCACAAATACTCCCTCTGAATCTACGACCACGGAAGAATCGGCCGCGACAAATGAAGAGCAGGCTGCAACCGCTGAGGAGTCGACCACTAACGCACGCCCAACAATTATCATTCAGCCAAGAAAAAAGAAAAAAAATTAGGCGGCAGTAATTAACTAGTTTAAACGAAACAGCAAGAACTGTAAGCACGGCATGCGAACCCTTACCGCAAAATCACTGGTAAAAAGTTACAAAAACAATGTCATTGTGAATGGGGTAGACCTTGTGGTCAATGACAATGAAGTTGTGGGGTTACTTGGAGCGAATGGGGCCGGCAAAACCACGTGTTTTAATATGATTATTGGATTAGTTCGGGAGACGGATGGAAAGATATTCCTTGAGGATGAGGATATAACCGGCCTGCCAATGCACGAACGTGCGAGATTAGGTATCGGTTATTTACCTCAGGAGCATTCGGTATTTCGAAAACTAACCGCGGAAGAGAATATTCTGGCAGTTCTGGAGACTATTGGTAAACATGATGCTGAAGACAGAAGTCGGATTAGTCAAACTCTTCTTGAGGAGTTTGGTATCTATCATCTCAGGGATAAGCTTACTATTCAGCTTTCAGGAGGGGAGCAGCGGCGGGTGGAGATTGCAAGAGCGCTCGCTCTAGAGCCATCGTTTATACTCCTCGACGAACCCTTTGCAGGAGTGGATCCTATCGCAGTGAAAGAAATTCAGCATATTATTACTGTGCTTAAGGAGCGGGGTATAGGCGTCCTCATTACTGATCATAATGTAAGGGAGACCCTTGGGATTTGCGATCGTGCCTACATCCTGCACCGGGGAGAGGTGCTAATCTCAGGACCCCCGGAAACAATCATGCAACACGAGCGGGCGAGAGAAGTCTATCTGGGTCAGGACTTCCGAATGTAGGTAAAGCGCATGTGTGGCAACTCGTTTACGTCAAGCTAATTGGTAAACTAGTTAGTTAAGTGCTTTAAGAAGACGTCATCTGGAAATCGGAGAGCTCGAAGAGAGCCTAAAGAGCCTTTGCAACTTGCTGCGTCATACCTATTCCATGGCCTTGTGTGCCCGATTTACAACGCAGGTCGACACACCCCCGACGCTAACTAAGAACTATAACACAAATCCTAGGACTCTTGGCTTTACTGCCAGACTTACCCCTTAACTGGAATTTGGGTAAAATGGGTTCCTAATGATATACGCAGCCTTGGATGAAGCCGGCACTAAATCTTAAGCAAAGCCAGCGTCTTACAATGACGCCTCAGTTGCAGCAAGCCATCAGGCTGCTGCAGATGAATACTGTCGAACTATCCGAAGAGCTTATCCAGGCTCATGAGAGCAATCCCTTGCTTGAAATGGAGGACCCATTAGAAAGACAGGAGGTCAGTCACGATGAAGAGACGATCGAAGCTGAATCTAGTGATGAATCCAGAGAGTCCCTTGACGAGGATTGGGTAAGTGCTCAAACATATAATCGTGTTAGTGGACCGAATGCTCAGCTCGACTTTGATTTCGATATTCCTGACCGTTCTGGTCCAGCGACTCTTAAACAATCGCTGGAGGATCAGCTTTCCCTTCTGGGATTGAGTCCTGAAGTTAAATTAGTCACTGATCGGATTGTTCAGTATCTTGATGATGCTGGATACCTGCAAGTTGATCTAGAAGAAATTTATAATGAAGTTTCTTCGGAGATGAAAAACGAACCCGAGATTGAGCGCATTCAGATGGAGCAATGTCTGAACATAGTCCAATCGTTGGAGCCTACGGGAGTTGGCGCTCGTGCTCCGAGTGAGTGTCTGTTATTGCAGCTTGGGGCAATAGATGGTGAAACCCCTGGACACCACGAGGCAGGAGAAATTGTGCGTAATCACCTTCATCTGCTCGCCGATCGGGATTACCAATCATTGAAACGAAAATTGGGAGTAGGAGAATCTGAATTAAAACAAGCTGTTGACTTAATTAAGCACTTGAACCCGCATCCAGGTTTTAGTGTGGGAGACATTTCGGTAAATTATATTGTGCCCGATGTGGTAGTCGAGCATCACCGTGGTGCATGGCTGGCAAGGTTGAATACTGGTGCTTTGCCACGGGTTGTAATAAATCAAGACTACCAACAATTGGTTACTGATAACTCAGCGAGTGAATCATTTTCAAAAATGAAAGAGCAACTACAGGATGCAAGATGGTTATTGTCCAATATTGAGAAACGTCATTCCACCATTCTATCAGTGGCTTCCGAGATTGTGGAAAGACAGCAAGCCTTCTTTGATCATGGCCCTGCTGCAATGAAGCCGATGATATTGCGTGACGTCTCGGAAGCTTTGGATATACATGAATCAACGGTGTCCCGTGCTACAAATGGGAAATATATGCTAACTCCTCTTGGAGTGTATGAATTACGATATTTCTTCTCCACTGAATTAGGTGCCGAGGACGGCAATCAAGCTTCTTCAGTAGCAATCCAAACCTTGATACGTCAAATGATTGAGAATGAATTTACAAAAAAACCAATCAGCGACATGAAAATATGTGAGGCGCTCAAAGATCAAGGTTATGAAATCGCGCGTCGTACTGTAGCCAAATATCGGGAACAAATGAATATCCCGCCTTCGAGTAAACGAAAGTCTCTATAGAAGGAGGGTCCTGTATATTTCTTCCGCGCCGTCATTCCGGCATCACATTAACCAATAGGAGACGTAAGTATGCAAATATCAATTAGCGGGCATCATCTTGACATCACAGAGTCGCTTCATAACCACGTATCGGAGAAGGTTGAAAAAATCGTCAGGCACTTTGATCACGTTACAAACACTAACGTGGTGTTGCAAGTCGAAAAAAAGAGACACATGGCTGAAGCGACAATAAATGCTAAAGGCGCGAAAATTCACGCTTCCAGTACCTGTGATGACATGTATGCTGCTATTGATTCAATGGTAAGCAAACTCGATCGCCAGGTTTTGAAGCATAAAGAAAAATTGACTGACCACCATCGTACAGATGCAACACTCAAACAATCCTTTGACTGATCTGCCAGACCAAATTAGATTCACCCAATGAGGTGCGAAAGGTGAATCAAGCAGAGAATAATATAAACCAATTTCTAAGCGAAGACCGGATCATACTGGATCTGTCTACAACTAGTCGGAAGCGGTTATTCGAGCACATCGCGCAAGTGTCGAGCGGAAATCTTGACAAGATAAGTGAAGATTGTGTTTTTAAGACGATAACCGAGAGAGAACGATTAGGTAGCACGGGGCTTGGAAAGGGTATAGCGGTTCCTCACGGGCGTATCGAAAGTCTCGAACAGCCTGTGATTTCTATAATTCGATTAAAGCAACCAATTGACTATGATGCTCCAGATGGTCGACCGGTTTGGCTGGTGGTTGGCTTGCTGGTCCCAGCGGAAGCAAATGAAACGCACTTGAAACTTCTCTCAATGCTGGCTAGTTGTTTTCAGGATTCAAATTTTGTTGAAGCATTAAAAAGTTGCCAGACTCCAGATCAGGTAAGTGAGTTGTTTGAAGGTGTAAAGAGGTAATGCAATCGGTAGAGTCAGCTCCACAACCTGAACCACTACCGGTACAGGAATTACTACAACAGCTTCCGGACGTCCATTGGTATCAACGCACAGGAAAAACTGTAAAAAGCTGCTTACAGCATGCGAATCTTTACGGCTTTCTTAATCCACTGCGCATAACACCCTTGCAAATCGTCGATCAGGCTGCAATCGAGTGGCTTTATCGAATGCGAGATAGTGAATTGCGAAAATCTCCATGTTTCGACTTGCAGGGTTCAGTAGCGACTATATTGTGTGACGGGTTGAGCCCTAATCCAAATATTATCGAAGTATGTAAGGCCAATAATATTGCGTTATTGAAAACATCCCTTGGGTCTGCCGCAGTCCTGGATTACTTGCAGGGGCAGTTGCCCCGGCTGTTGTCACCTCGGTGTAACCAACATGGAGTATTTCTCGCTGTTATGAATACGGGGGTGCTGATTACCGGGGCAAGTGGCGTTGGTAAGAGTGAGGTTGCGTTAGATCTAGTGCAGAGAGGCCATCAGCTAGTTGCTGATGATGCTGTGGATATATACCGGCGTGACGGCGCTGAACTTGTTGGTGAGTGTTCGCCGACCCTGAAAGGGTATGTCGAAATCCGAGGTCTTGGAATAATTAGTATTGAGAAGATGTTTGGGCCGGCTTCGGTACTAGATTTCTATCGCCTGCAACTGATTATAAACCTTAAGGATGCCACTAATAAGGAAATTCGAAGTCTTGACCGATTACAGCCAAGTTTGAATATGGTAGAGATTCTCGGAATTAAGGTGCCGCGCTTAAGTATGTTGGTCGCACCAGGCCGTAATTTAGCGGTTTTAGTTGAAGCTGCCACCCGTGATTTTTTATTACGTAAGTCTGGCATTGATAGTAGTTTTGATTTCGTCAACAGCCATGATCGGATTATGGGTATCGAGGAGAAAGGATGAAACTTCGTGCAACCGATTTGATTATTATTAGTGGCTTGTCCGGTTCTGGTAAGAGTCTGGCTTTGCAATCACTGGAAGACATCGGCTACTACTGCATCGATAATCTTCCGGCAGTCTTGCTTCCGGAATTTAATCGCTATCTGCCTGATCATACTTCGGGTGGAGAAGAAGAGATCGCCGGAGCAGCAATCAGCATTGATTCGAGAAACAATCAGTTTCTTTCTGAGCTTGACCAGATTCTTGAGGAACTGGAGCAACATGGTCGGTCTTGCAGAATACTCTTTTTGGATGCGGAAGAACAAAAACTAGTCAGACGTTATAGTGAAACCCGCCGAAAACATCCTTTAACTAGCGGATCTACACCACTTATAGACGGCATACGTCGAGAGCGGGAGGTGTTGCAGCCACTGCATGCGCGTGCAGAGAAAATCATCGATACTACCGAAACCACTCCTCATGAGTTAAGGGGGTTAGTGCGTGACTTTGCTGGCGGATCAAGTATTTCCGGACCGTTGCTACTGCTGGAATCATTTGGTTTCAAATATGGTTCGCCGAGAGAAGCTGATTTTATATTTGATGTGAGATGCCTGCCGAACCCGCACTGGGAAGATGATTTACGGGCACTGACCGGATTGGAGGCACCAGTAGCTGAATTCCTTGAACGACAACCAATGGTGGTAGAAATGACAGAGGAGCTTTTTAGTTTCTTGCTCAAATGGTTGCCTGGCTTCGCCAGTGAAAACCGCAGTTACATCACGGTTGCGATTGGGTGTACGGGCGGTCAACATCGCTCGGTTTATATTTGTGAACAGCTTGTAAAACGATTCCGTGATAGAGAAATTAATGCTCAAGTGCGGCATCGACAGCTCGCAAAAAATGATTGAGGCTCAAATCCCAGTCGTCAACAAGCTTGGATTGCATGCACGCGCTGCTTCAAAACTGGTAAAGTTGACCGCGGGTTTCGAGAGTTCGATAAAATTTATCGGAAAGAATCAGGAAGTAGACGCCAAGAGCATCATGGGAATTCTTATGTTGGCTGCAACACAAGGTACGCAAATCCGGGTGATTGCGGATGGCTCGGATGAGCGGGATGCAGTGGATGCTATCAGCGAAATGTTCGAGCAATGCTTCGGTGAAGACGAATAATGCATAGCCACCGGTATAGATTGAATGAGAAACTAGCTCCAGGAGGACTTTAGTGCTGGCGCTACATGGAACGGGAGTCGGGGCAGGAATCGCAGTCGGTCGAGCACGAATAATCAACCGCAACAGCGATAAGATCAGCCAGTATACGATAGCTCAAGAACATGTAAACAAAGAAATAGAGCGGCTGGAGAGAGGTATAGAGACGGCTCAACACTCTTTACTCGAGTTGGGCAAACAGTTTGGTAAAGAAATCCCAGACGAAGTGCGAGCCTTGCTTGAAGCGCATAGCCTGATGCTTAAGGATCCATTGATACTTCAAGAATCGTCGAGGCTTATTAGCGAACAGTGGGTTAATGCCGAATTCGCGCTGAACCAGTATGGCATGCGCTTAGAACGAGTGTTTGAGCAAATTCAAGATCCATACCTGAGCAGCAAATCGATAGATGTGGCACAAGTGATTCAACGCGTACTAGGCGCTATGACAGATTCACAGGAAGCCATCGGTGGCCAGCCAGAAGGTACGTATGACGGTGAGATTATTATAGTTAATGACCTCACTCCGGCAGACACAATCGAGTTGCGAAAACATCAAATTATCGGGTTCGTAACAAAGTTAGGAGGACCTACTTCACATACCGCTATTTTAGCGCGCAGTATGAAAATTCCGGCGATTGTCGGTATGCATGGATCGGTTGGTTATCTTCGCACTGGGGATTTGCTGATTATCGACGGTAAGCGTGGAGTCATTCTGGCAAATCCGGATGACCAAGCTTTAGCTGCCTATCAGCGGCGACGTGAAAAAATCATTCGGCGCACCCAGGCCCTTGAAACATTACGTGATGCGGAATCAGTCTCGCTAGACGGGCAGAGAATCATGTTGATGTCTAATGTGGAGTTGCCAGATGAGGTCAGCTACAGTGTAAAACAGAATGCAGAAGGTGTAGGGCTATATCGCACCGAATTCATGTTCATGAATCGTGAGCAGATGCCTGACGAGGAAGAACAACTGGAGGTATACAAACAGGTGCTCGAAAAGAGCGATTGCCCGGTTACTATTCGAACCTTGGACTTAGGCGCAGATAAACAGGTTGACGGTGGGCGTTCGGCAGATCATCAATCCACAAATCCTGCGCTTGGTTTACGTGCGATTCGACTTTGCCTGCATGATCTTGGCTTGTTTAAACCACAACTGCGTGCGATTTATCGTGCATCTGTTTTTGGTAAAGCCCGAATGATGGTGCCCATGATCTCAAACGTGGAGGAACTGAACCAACTGTTCAAACTGATTGATGAAGTTAAGCAGGAGCTTGCTGAGCAGAAATGTCCTTTTGATTCGACACTGCAGGTTGGGGGAATGATTGAAGTACCTGCAGCCGCTATCGCAGCGGATATTTTTGCTCGGAAGCTGGATTTCCTCTCTATAGGCACTAACGATCTGATTCAGTATACCCTTGCCATAGACCGAATTGATGATGAAGTTAACTACTTATATGATCCGATTCATCCTTCTATATTGCGTCTGGTAAAAAACGTTATTGATGCGGGTTTTGACGCTGGAGTGCCGGTTTCAATGTGTGGTGAAATGGCCGGCGATCCGGCATATACCCGTATACTGTTGGCGCTGGGTCTTCGCGAGTTCAGCATGGATCCTGCGAGATTGCTCGAAGTAAAGCAAATAATTCGTATGAGTGATGTGTCACAGCTAAAAATGGCGCTTCCAAAATTCATGAATGCCACTGAACCTGAAGAGCTCCGCCAGCAGCTGGTTGAGCTTAACCAGTAAATCGTCGCGTTATTTGAATGAGGCGATTGATCAAAGCCGCTGGGTATTCCTGGCAAGGGTTTCGCGCTGCCTGGAAGAATGAACCTGCATTTAAGCAGGAGGCCGTTGGTTGTCTAATACTGATTCCACTAGGGGTATGGCTCGGTGACAATGGCACAGAACGCGCACTGCTTATATTCAGCGTCTTGTTGGTGCCTCTTGTTGAGCTCTTGAACTCGGCCATTGAGTCGGTGGTTGACCGTCATGGTGCCGAACATCACCCCCTCAGCGGGCGTGCCAAGGATATGGGCTCTGCTTCAGTGTTGATGGCACTGATAATTCTGTTAGTTGTTTGGGCTAGCGTGCTGTTTACCGACTGAACCTGGAGAGAGCTAGGGTCTACTCGAAGCGGTAATGATCAACTGCGGATGCCGTAGCCCTTATTAAGAAGGCGCAGATTAATCAGAAACAACACTACGCTAAACGCGATAATAATAGTATACGAAGTAGATAGGCTAATATCTGAAATCCCTAGAAATCCATATCTAAAAGCATTAATCATATACAAAATTGGATTCGCGTGAGAGACCCCTTGCCAGAACTCCGGTAGTAACCTGATCGAGTAAAAAATACCCCCGAGATATGTAAGAGGAGTGAGTACGAAGGTTGGTATAATTGATACATCATCGAATTTGCGGGCGAATAGACCGTTCATAAAACCGCCGAGTGCGAACAGCAGAGCCGTGAGAAAAATGATGCTTAACATCACAAAAACATTATGCACAGATAGTTTACTGAAGAACAAAGATACAATGGTCACTACAACTCCTACTAGAATTCCCCTGGCCATCCCACCAGTAACGTATCCTAAGAGAATTACGCTGCTTGGTGTGGGAGAGACTTGAATTTCTTCGATCGAGCGCTGAAATTTACTGCTAAAGAATGACGAAGAGACATTGGCATATGAGTTTGTTATGACTGACATCAGGATTAGCCCGGGCACAATAAAATCCATATAGCGATAACCTTCCATATCTCCGATCCTTGGCCCGATTAGATTTCCGAATATGACGAAATATAGTGACGTGGTGATTACGGGCGGTATCAGAGTCTGTTGCCAAATACGGGTAAATCGCGTTATTTCCTTGCGCACAATTGTGAGATAGGCCACCCAGATTTGTGACCATTTCATAGCCGCTTTTCCTTGCGATCTGATGAGCTGTCAATCATATCGAGAAACAGTTGTTCTAATCGATTGGATTTATTACGCATGCTCTGGACTCGTATATGATTGTCATTGAGCTGGCTGAAAATACCATTTATTCCCTGCTCCTTTGAGATATCAACTTCCAAAGTGGTCGAATCGACAAGCCTCCATTTTCCTCGGCTGAACTCTGGTAGCCTGTCTAGAGGTTGGTGTAGGTCAAGAACATAAATTTCTCGCTGGAGTCTGGAAAGCAGCTCCCGCGTACTTGTGTTTTCGATAACGTTGCCATTATCGATAATGGCAACATTTTTACAAAGACTTTCCGCCTCTTCAAGATAGTGGGTGGTCAGAATAATGGTTGTTCCCTGCTGATTTATCCTTGAAATGAATTCCCACATCGAACGCCTGATTTCAATATCAACTCCTGCGGTAGGCTCATCAAGAATTAACAGCCTTGGGTGATGCACCAAGGCTCTGGCAATCATCAGCCGTCTTTTCATACCACCCGAAAGCTCTCTGGAAATGTCGTTACGCTTCTCCCATAATCCCAGCTGTTCAAGATACCGTTGTGCACGCTCTCTGGCTATTCGTGAATTTATACCGTAGTAACCGGCTTGATTCATGACAATTTGCATTGGCGTTTCGAAAACGCTGAAATTTATTTCCTGTGGAACAATTCCTATATAAGATTTAGCCAGCGGGAAGTTTTGATCTATGTCTACGTCAAATATTTTGACGGTTCCAGAAGTTTTGTTGACAAGTGACGAAATAATTCCGATTGCTGTTGATTTACCCGCGCCATTCTTACCAAGTAGGGCGAAGAAATCGCCTTCATTAACTTCGAGATCGATCCCTTTAAGTGCGCGTAGACCATTGGTATAGACCTTCTCGAGATTCTCGATTTTCAGAGCCGCTGTCACGAAATCAGTAGTCGGTAGGTTAGTACAGACAACGCTTCATTCTGATATGCGGAATTCCTGCATCCATGAACTCACCACCGTGCGAAACAAACCCCTCAGATGAGTAAAATCCGGCGGCGTGAATCTGGGCGTCCAGTTCAACTTCATTCATTCCATGGCCCCTTGCGGCTTCCATTAAAGCGTGAAGTAACGTTCGGCCAACACCCTTGCCACGCCACGATTCAATGACCGCCATTCGACCAATTTTTCCGCTATACATCAAACGCCCGGTACCTATCGGGCTGCCTTCCTCATCAATCGCTAACGCATGGATATACTGACTGTCCATGGGGTCGTGCTCGAGTTCAACCGGAACCTTCTGCTCATGAATGAATACCTGGTTGCGGATCTCCGTCATTAGGTCGCCGTGTTTAGACCACTCTACTATCGCCACCTGATAATTATTCATTCCATTAAAGTCATGGTTGTTTCTCTGTCATCTTTACTGGTGGTTATTTTTACTGGTATCTGCCGGTCCCCCGTATTCAACCACACGTTGACCTTTCGATCAGGACTATCGGTTCTAACGCCTACAATTTTGATGGTGGAAAACTCACCAGCGGGGACCGACACGCTCTCCTGCTCGGGTTCTTGGTATACATACTGACGCGCACGTTTGGGGCTGACCGAGAGGTAGGTCTGCCCAGCAAGCGAGTCGAGGTCGCTACACATTAGCAGCAGGGGAAACGAATCCGCCTCTATCCTAGTGCCTTCTGGAAAATTCAAGGGCTCTCCAGCAGAGAACGAAAGGACATTGTTGTCATGATCGACATTGAACTCTCTCTGCACTTCTCCCGTTTCGCTTAGTATTTCTTTGCCGGATTTCAGTTGTAGCTTTTCCCCATCAAAACTAAATCGAGATTCCAGGGTATAACTTTCAAGAAACATCTGTGCTATCAGGCTGGGATGACTGATCGATGTGACCAGATATTCGTCACCTTCGCGTTTGATGATGACTTCAATTTCGCCGGCGGATTGACCAATAAAATCGACAGCATAGCGAAGAGTCTGTTCCGCAGGAGATGCGGCATGTAGGCCAGAGGTAAAAATCGAAGCGAAAAGCGTCAATAGCCAGTATGTGTAAAATATACGCTTTGTATAGATGGATTTTTTCATGTTTGGTTGCCTGTACCCGGGACAAATACCAGTTTTGATTACTCCGTTGGCACTTTTCCTTGTGCGAACAATTTAATTGCTTGCGGATAAATTATATGCTCCTGTTCGAGCACCCTCCTACGTAAAGACTCCGCGTCATCATCACGCTCGACCGGCACTCGTGCCTGAATCACAATCGGGCCGCCATCGAGTTCTTCCGTTACCAGGTGAACGCTGGCACCATGCTCGGTTTCACCTGCATCGATCACCCTTTGGTGCGTGTTTGTACCTTTGTATTTTGGCAGCAGTGACGGGTGAATATTGAGAATCTTGCCAGAATATCTAGTCACGAACCAGGGCGAAAGAATCCTCATAAATCCAGCAAGTATAATAAGGTCAGGGGAGTATCTGTCAACATGTCGAGCTAATACCTGGTCGTACTGCTTCCTGTCAGAATATTGTTGATGAGGCTCTACAATGGTTTCGATTCCGGCTTTTGAGGCTCTCTCCAGGCCGTAGGCATCGGAATGATTGCTAATCACTGCCGTGATTCGAGCTTTAATGGTGCGATCAGCGATAGCATCGATTATGGACTGCAGATTACTGCCGCTTCCCGAAATCAATACCACCAGGGTAAGAACTTTCCCTTGATTCTGGTCGTTTGTCATTACTCTTGATATTGAACCCGCGCCGGCCCCCCTGTATTGACTAATCTTCCAAGTTTACAGACGGTATCGCCGCAGTCGCGAAGAATCTGGGTGGCCATATCTTGGTCAGATTCATCGACAGCAATGATCATTCCAATGCCACAATTGAATGTGCGCAACATCTCGGACTGCTCAATATTACCGTGTTCTTGCAACCACTCAAATACAGGTGGAAGATCCAAAGAATCAAGATCTATTTCTGCGCTTATGCCATGAGGTAACACTCGGGGCAGATTTTCAGTAATTCCTCCTCCTGTAATATGGGCAATCGCGGTGACCGGAATTTGCGCCAGAACCTTCAATATGGATTTAACATAGATTCGGGTTGGGGCCAACAATGTCAGACCTAGAGTGCTCGATCCAAACGGGGTATCAAGCGCTTGGCCACTTCGCTCAAGCACTTTTCGAATCAGTGAATAACCATTTGAATGGGGCCCGCTGGACGCGAGGCCCAATAGGGCTTGCCCTGGTCGGACTCTGTCCGGGGATTGAATTGCATCCTTTTCAACTACTCCAACCGCAAATCCGGCCAGGTCATAATCCCCAGAGGCGTACATTCCCGGCATCTCAGCAGTTTCACCGCCACTCAGTGCACAGTTAGCCTGGCGGCAGCCTTCTGCAATGCCTTTAATCACCTCTTCAGCCTGCGATATATCGAGCTTTCCTGTCGCAAAATAGTCGAGGAAATAGAGAGGCTCGGCGCCGGACACGACAATATCATTTACACACATTGCGACCAGGTCAATGCCGATTGTGTCATGAAGACCCATCATGGAAGCCAGTTTTAACTTTGTACCGACTCCGTCGGTGCCCGATACCAGCACTGGATTGCGATACCGTTCGACAGGCACCTCAAACAACCCACCGAATCCACCTATATTTCCGAGCACTCCTGGTCTGACAGTGCGTTTTATCAATGGCTTAATACGGTCTACCAGGGCGTTACCTGCTTCAATATCAACGCCACTATCGCGATAATTCAAGGGTGGTTCGGGCGGAATAGGATTAGCCAAGATAGCCAGGTCGGTTTTTCGAGATTCCGAATTATGCCTGATAAGGAGCCAGAGGTGGATGACCGGTCATTATTTCCAACGTAAAATAGGGCGCAGATACCCTTCCATTGACCCTGTCAATTAGTGCTTTCACTGGTTCCAAATTTACTGACACTTTTGAGAATTGCCGCATGCCCGGTTCTTGTACTGGTGCTGTATGAAAGGAACTATGAGGTTGCCTTTCTGTTATTTCTGGCTTCAGGCATTACAGATGGTCTGGATGGATTTATTGCAAAGAAATTTGACTGCGTTTCGACCCTCGGCGCGATTCTTGATCCAATTGCAGATAAGCTGTTAATCAGCAGCGCATACGTGATGCTTGTATTGTTAGGGGATTTGCCATTTTACTTGCTCGTAATAGTCATTTTCCGAGATTTGGTGATTGTGGTGGGCTACCTAGTTATGCGGGTACTTATGAATGAGGAGGTGCCGATAAGACCAATCTACTCAAGTAAGTTTAATACTTTCCTGCAGATCTCTTTAGTAGTATTTGTTCTTATCGAAAAATCGGGCTGGCTTATGATCCCATTTGCGACAGATTTTTTGATATTGGGCGTCGTCATCACATCGGTTCTGAGCGGCAGTTTGTACGTATGGCATTGGGGAATCAAAAGAGATCTTAGGGGGCAGGGTCTCTGATGAACCAGCAGACTGTGATTCCACATGCTGGATTAAATGAGCAGACTTTAAGTAGCTTTTACGTTGGAGAGAATGGAGACCTTTTACTTCAAATAAAGGAAGCAGTGGCAGGAACCCGGGCTGATCCGATGTTATACCTCTGGGGTGAACGCGGAAGTGGGAAAACTCATCTGTTGAATGCATGCTGTGATCTCGCAATAGCTAATGATCGCCCATATAGATATCTGTCTTTAGAGGACTTTTCCCAATTGAATGGGATGTTTGGGAAAATGTCATCCTCTCTGCTGGTATGTCTGGACAACCTGCATCTGGCAGAGACAGATTCAGGCATAGAGATTAAACTGCTGACACTATACGAGCAGGTAAAATCATGTAACGGACATCTGATAGCGGCCGGTCTCATGCCTCTAAACGAGATCAGGCTCGGTCTACCTGACCTTGTTTCGAGACTGTCTTCAGGTGGATCATTTCGTTTAGTCCCTCTTTGCGATTCTGATAAGCGCAAAGCCCTCGAACAGCGAGCAAGTTTACGTGGATTCTCGCTCGAACCTGCAGTGCTTGATTTCATCATGACACACTTTGATCGGGACACCACTTCCTTATTTTCACTTTTGGATAGGATAGACAGCGCTTCGCTCTCAAGCCACCGTAGAGTCACTATTCCATTTCTAAAAGATTTTCTGCGCTCTGATTAAGAGTTTTTGCTCGTATGCGAATATAATCGCCGTCAACACTCAGTCCGATGAATTGCGACCGCGAGTTTGGCCACTCTTTCGCCCAATAGTCTTCCAAGCTGAATTTCATCTGTGCTAAACGCCGTGTTGTTGTCTCCCCCGGCAACGTGGCTCGCGCCATATGGCGTACCACCAGATTGGGTGTGGCCAAGTGAAGAGCCACTAAACGGTAAGCCTACGATAACCATACCGTGGTGGATCAGTGGCAGCATCATTCCAAGCAGCGTGCTTTCCTGACCTCCATGCATACTGCCTGTTGAGGTGAACACCGCGGCAGGCTTGTCTTTCAATGCTCCGGCCAGCCATTGGGCGCTAGTTTGATCGAAAAAATACTTTAGTGGTGAGGCAATGGTGCCAAAGCGAGTCGGACTGCCAAGAATCAGTCCGTGGCATTTCTCGAGATCATCCGGTGAGACATAAATATCACCGTCTCTTGGAATATCGGGCTCAGTCGCTTCGGAAACAGCAGAGATCGCCGGAACTGTCCGCACTAGCGCTTCGCACTTATCAACGCTTTCAACGCCGCGCGATACATGAGATGCCAGTTCTTTTGTCGAGCCATGGCGACTATAGTACAGAACCAGAATTTGCTTCATTAACTTGTCAGTAGGAATTCCATTAGCGCTTTCTGAGCATGCAGACGATTTTCTGCTTCATCCCAAACTACGCTCTGCGGGCCATCAATAATTTCGGTGGTTACTTCAACACCACGATATGCAGGCAGGCAGTGCATAAACAAGGCTTTGTTGCTGGCTTGAGACATTAACTTTTCATCGACACGGAACCCTGCGAAATTCGCCTCTCTTTGGCTTTTTTCCTGCTCCTGCCCCATACTTGCCCAAGTATCCGTCACGACCAGATCTGCACCCGAGGCTGCCTCAGCGGGATTATTGGTTAACAGCACAAACTCCTGGCAGGCTCGCGTTAATCCCTGATCAGGTTCATACCCAGGCGGTGTGGCCACTACCAGCTGAAACTCTAATAAGCGTGCCGCATTCATCCACGAATGGCAAACATTGTTTCCATCGCCAACCCAAGCTACCCTGATGCCTTTTATTTCGCCTCGATGCTCAAACCATGTTTGTAAATCTGCCAGCTGCTGGCAGGGGTGATTAAAATCTGATAAACCGTTGATAACAGGTATGCTTGCAGATTTTGCCATTTTTTCAACGCGATCGTGGGAGCCGGTTCGCATAATAATCAGGCTCGCCATACGAGACAAAACTCTAGCTGTATCCTCGATCGGCTCACCTCGACCAATGTGGGAATCCGACGGCGCTAGAAAAATTGCATTACCGCCCAAATGTGTGACTCCGGTTTCAAAGGAAACCCTAGTTCGCGTTGAAGATTTTTCAAACACCATGGCGGCTGTACGGTGACGCAACAAATCCATTGTGACGCCATCAGCGAGTTCTTTCTTCATTTCGATAGCACGCGAAATGATCGAACGGATTTCATCCGGCTTCAAGTCCATCAAACTAAGAAAGTGTCTCGTTGTCATGTGAGAAAAAGTTGTTACTACAATAGGATAATGAGCGATTCCAGCAGCAAGCTAGGCTGATCGAATCAATATATTCCCAAAAACTAAAAAAGCGCCTGCTTCAGGCGCTCGCTGAGCGGAAAGTTTACAGAATTGCCTGCGTAATTGCCAATTAGTGAACCAAGTAAACTGCGGGTGGTGTGTAAAATCCAAGTGATATACTCGCGTTTTTTCCAATCGTATTAAAACGATCAACTATGTCAGAGATAACCAAAGCAGTATTGGCCTATTCCGGCGGACTCGATACTTCTATCATTCTTAGGTGGCTGCAGGATGTATATCAGTGTGAGGTGGTGACGTTTACCGCAGATATCGGTCAAGGAGAAGAGCTAGAGCCCGCGCGAAAGAAAGCTGAACAATATGGAATCAAAGAAATCTTCATCAAGGATCTGACCGACGAATTTGCGCACGACTATGTATATCCAATGTTCCGGGCCAACACAATTTATGAGGGCGAGTATCTCCTGGGCACATCCATTGCTCGGCCCCTAATCGCAAAGTATTTGGTTAAAACGGCTGCCGAAACAGGGGCCGATGCCATTTCTCACGGTGCAACTGGTAAGGGCAATGATCAGGTGCGATTCGAAATTTCATCGTATGCACTCAATCCCGCAATAAAAATCATCGCTCCGTGGCGGGAGTGGGATCTGACATCGCGAGAAAAATTGCTTGAATATGCGGCAAAACACAATATTGAAATCGCTAAAAAGAAAGGGGGAGGGTCGCCGTATTCCATGGATGCAAATTTGCTTCATATTTCCTATGAAGGACTAGAGCTAGAGGACCCGTGGCATCCTCCGGCTGAGGACATGTGGACCTGGACTGTTTCACCCAGGGAGGCCCCGGATCAGGAAGAAGAATTGGTATTGACGTTTTCAATGGGTGATATTGTGGCGATAAATGGAAAACAATTGACACCGCGTCAGGTGATGGAGGCATTGAATACTGCCGGTGCAAGAAATGGTGTAGGGCGGGCTGACATTGTCGAAAATCGATACGTTGGGATGAAATCCAGGGGGTGTTACGAAACCCCAGCTGGCACAATCATGTTAAAAGCGCATCGCGCGATTGAATCCATCACTCTGGATCGTGAGGTTGCCCATTTAAAAGATGAATTAATGCCACGTTATGCAAAGCTTATCTATAACGGATATTGGTTCAGTCCTGAGCGGCAGATGATGCAAAAAATGATCGATGCTTCCCAGGAAATGGTAAATGGTCGTGTAAGGCTCAGGCTCTTTAAAGGCAATGTCAGTATTTTAGGTAGGGAATCAGACGATTCGCTGTTCGATGAGAAAATTGCTACTTTTGATGAGGATGCCGGAGCCTATGACCAGGCAGATGCGACGGGTTTTATTCGCTTGAATGCTTTGCGCATGCGAATTGCGGCACAAAAGGGTCGTAAGTATATAAGTTAGCTGGAACAAACTTCCAGTGAGAGGTTAGGCCGCACGAACTATTGCTTTCAGTCATTATTCCGACATTGAATGAGGGTCGAACGATAGTCACCCTCGTACAGAATCTGATGAACTTACCGGGCGTCGGGGAGGTCGTTATTGTTGATGCTAGCGACCAGGATGAATCGTTACAAGCGTTAAGACAGGTTCAACGATCTGAACTGGTTTCCGTGATTACAAGTAACCGACGTGGGCGCGCAGTTCAGATGAACCTGGGTGCTGATTCCTGCACGTGTGAAACACTATTGTTCCTGCACAGCGATACCGAGCTTCCGCAAAATGTTTACGATCTTATTGATGAACAACTATCCAAGGCGAAATGGGGCAGATTCGATGTGAGATTGGACCACCCCGGAGTTCAATTTCGACTTATCGAGACTATGATCAACATACGATCCAGGCTAACCAATCTCGCTACGGGAGATCAGGCGATATTTGTTGAGCAAGAGTTTTTTATCAATCATGGCGGATTCGCTGAAATTGGCTTGATGGAAGATGTTGAATTTTCCCGTCGTTTATCACGACGGTGGCCTCCAGCTTTAATAAAGACGCCGGTCACAACGTCAGCACGGCGCTGGATAGCTCAAGGGACTCTGAAAACTATTCTTCTTATGTGGAAATTACGTTTGCTTTATCGACTTGGGGTTGATCCGGATAAACTGGCGTTAAAGTATCAGGATAAAAAATAGTGTGATTGATCAACCGTCCATACCGCTGTATCTATTCGCCAAAGCACCGGTGCCGGGCAATGTTAAAACACGCTTACAGCCTCAACTCGGTTCAGAAGGCTGTGCTGCCCTGGCAGTACAGATGCTTACTCAATCAATAAAGAAAATTGCGAACCACTGGCCAGGAAAGTTTGTGCTTTGTGTGACACCCGACCAGGAAAACTCACACTTTATCAGCCTCTCAGATCGCTACGGGTGTGAGGTGATTAGACAAACAGGTTCAAATCTCGGTGACCGGATGTTGGGGGCGCTGGGTCATGGCGTCGCTGAATCGGGTGCTGCTGCAGTGATGGGATGTGACGTCCCGCAAATTACGGGCAGGGTTATAGCCGATGCGTGGAAATATATGCAACAAGGTGAGAATGTTTTAGGTCCCGCAATTGATGGAGGATTCTATCTTCTCGGTTTGCATGCGCTTCGACAGGAGATATTTGAGGGAATTGAGTGGGGCGAGGATACAGTAATGGATCAGTTGCTAAGACAGGCAGAGCAACTTGGCGTCGGATTTCGTAGGTTGGCGATTCTTCGGGATATTGATCGTTGGGAAGATCTCAAATGGCTCGCGGCTCACGATTCTCGCTATGCCAAGTATGTCAATGCCAATCCGGGTGTTGCGAGCTCGGAACCTAATCTTTTGAGTTTTAGTGATTAGAGATGACTTCTAGCGATAAAGACCGATCTGGTAAAGAGCCCAGCCTGGAATTTCAGTGGAGATTTTTAGGGCCCAGATTCTGGAGCACTTGGATATTATTAGGTCTTCTCTGGCTGGTGATGTTTCTGCCAAGACACTGGGTGATGGCGCTGGGTGCTTGGATCGGCGATCAGTTTCGCAAGCGAAATGAGAAGCGCCGACGCATCGCGGAAATCAACATAGCGCTCTGCTTTCCTGAGCTTGATCCGCAACAGCAACAACAACTTTGCATTGACCATTTTCGATGCTATGGGCGCGGATTGGTCGATATGGGACTTTCACTATGGGGTTCAGAAAATCGGTTACGAAAGTTGGTCTCGTTGGAGGGATTTGAGTCACATAGGAAATTGGTGCAAACACAGAATGTGCTGGTTGTGACCTGGCACCTGACCACTCTGGAAATCAGTGCAAATGTGTTGACCCTTGCCGGAGATTCGGTATCAATGATGAAACCGTTGTCGAGCCCGTTGTTGACATGGCAAATTGCAAGAGGCCGTAGGCATCTCCATGCTGGAGATCCGATTTTGGTGACTCGCAGTACCGGTTTAAGACCTCTGTTACGAGGGCTCCGCGACGGGCGTCAATGCATCCTATTGCCTGACGAAGATCTTGGAGACCAGGAGGCAGGTTACGTTTTCGTCCCATTTTTTGGGGTGCCCCGAGTTAATCTGACTACCCCAGGCAGATTGGCTAAGTCTGCCGGAGCAGCGGTGGTAACTTGCGCCACTCGACTGAATCCGGACACTGGAAAATATGTCTTCACCATCTCTCCTCCACTGGAGAATATTGATGGCAATGATGCGGAAGCAGATGCTATTGCGATCAGCCAGGCTATGCAGCAATTGATTGAACAGGCCCCCGAGCAATATATGTGGACCTTCAGATGGTTTCGAACTAGGCCTGATGGCAGTGATAGCCCATATGATCCGGTAGCGCGAAAATGAAAATTCTGGTGATTAAACAGACTTCTCTGGGCGACGTGCTGCATTCTACCGGTCATGTTCGAGCAATTAAACAAACCTGGCCCGAGAGTGAGCTGGTGCTTTTAACCGCTACTGGTTCGGCGGATATTTACCGTCACAATCCTTGGGTTGACAGAATGATCCTTGTAGATCGCTATCGGGTGAAACATAACTGGTTCAGGGAGCCGATATGGTGTATCCGCCACATGAATGATGTAATGGGTCAGGTTCGGTCAGATTGGTATGATGTTGCGTTCGACCTGCAGGGTTTAGCTAAATCTGCTGTTTTTCTTTATGGCGCTCGGGCCAAACAAAAATTCATCAAAGGCACATGGCCTGGAATCAAAGGTTATCGTCGATCGAATCTGCACGCGATCAGAGAAATGGACGGTGTTCTGAGACTTGCTGGGATCGAAAATATAGATACCTCCATGGAGTTTGCTACCTCTGAACATGAAGTAGAGAAGATTGATAATCTCCTCGATAAGATCAATCCGACCGGTAAACCTTTCATAATATTAAGCCCTTTTTCTCGTTGGGCCTCGAAAGACTGGCCACTGGACCACTTTCTTAGAGTTGCTAAGGGTATTGCTGATGACCACTTGGTACTGCTCACTGGAGCTCCAGAAAGGGCAGCCCTGATAGAGCAGGCCTTGATGCGATCTCCCGAGTCTCCGATTATTAGTCTGGCGGGCAAGCTGAATCTTCTGGAATTTGCCGAACTGGTGCGTCGTGCGGCCCTGATGTTGACAGGCGACAGTTTCCCAATGCATGTTGCTGTTGCCTGCAAGACCAGGGTGGTGGCGCTGTTTGGCCCTACCGACGAGGCGAGGGTAGGGCCACCAGAGGGTCTTGGGCACGTAGTGCGGGCGCCGGACTGTCGCAAGTGTGACCGCAGGGATTGCCCACGAAATTGTCTCGCTAGAATTACTGTCGAGAGCATTACACAAAAGGTTGAAGGGATTTTAGTCGACAGATGATTGATATTCGAAGCACTCATCGCAACAGAAGTATATCTTTGCTATTTCTATTGCTGGCCCTTACTTTTCAGCTAGGGATCCCTGTCTGGTCCAAACGCCAGCCCACGTATAGTTCAATTCAGAATTGATCTTGCTGAGGCGATCAAACTGCTGGGGTGTCGGTTCTAATCATCGCCTCTGTCATGCGCTGCGTCTGAAAACAAATTCTGTTGATCGGTCAACATCATGTGATCAAATTCCTGCTGGGATTCCTGGGCTTCTGCAGCCAGCCAATGACGAAATGCAGCTATCTGGGATTCGTTTTCACGCCCAGGAGCGCAGACAAAGAAATAAGAAACATTCGAGCGGCTCACGATTTCGGGAAACAATGTAACTAAGCGGCCGGCGTTGATATCGTCAAGAACATGGGCACTCCGGGCCAGCGCAATGCCCTGATGATCTATCGCCGCCTGCAGGGCCAGGCTGGTCTGGGGAAACTTAGTGCCGCTAGGCATCTTCGTCACAATTACCCCAGCATCGCGAAACCAGTCTCGCCAGCGGGGCAGGATATCAATGGTACTCCGCCGAAGAAGTGGGAGGTTCAGAAGGTCTTGCGGTTTGGATGGGACCACGTGCTCCTTCAGAAAAATTGGACTGCAAACCGGAAATACATATTCGGTCAATAGTAGCTCCTCGTATAGATCTCCCCAGTTTCCGTAACCGAGCCTGATTCCAACGTCCGCGTTTTCGCGATCAAATCCCACCAGTTCATCTGAAGTAGAAATCCATACATCAATATCCGGGTAGTCGTGGTTGAAGTGACCCAGTCTCGGTACTAACCATTTAAATGCGAAAGACTGTAATAAAGTCACCCTAAGGGCAGAGGGCCCCTCGCTGCTTTCAGATAGGTCCTCGAGAGTACTTGTAATTCGCCGGATAAAATCTCGCACTACGGGCACCAGCGCATGGCCTGCTTCCGTGAGTACGAGCCTGCGACCACGTCTTTCAAATAGCTTGAACCCCCATAATTCCTCGGCGTGGCGAATTTGATGACTGATCGCACTCTGGGTGACATGCAGTTCTTCTGCTGCACGCGTGTAGCTCAAGTGTCTTGCTGCCGCCTCGAGCGCCCGAAGTGCCGCAATTGGTGGAAACCTTATTGCCATTTGAATGGTCTTAGACGCCCGATTAGGTTGGCAAATCGGTCTACTTCATACATGAATAAATACTCATGAATAAGATGAGAATCTATCGTTTGAAATTGTTTGTTATGGCGCATATATTCCACGTTCTTAAAGGGGCAACGTCAATCGGTTCCTTTTAACTAACTAACTATTTATTAGGAGTAATGCGACAGATGAACAGTATTTTTATAAGGGTGGGCGTCGCATATGTAGGCGCGATCACGATTTTCACATTATTGTTGACACAAATTCAAGCCACAATTTAATCATGAGTAATATTGCAAACATATCTCCTTCGAAAAACGTAGTAAAGGGCACGTTTCGACGAAATATCGTGATCCGAGCGTGGCATAGGCTCTCGGCTTGGAATCAAAGACGGCTCGCTATCCGAGAACTTAACGCAATGTCAGACTCGTTGTTACGCGATCTCGGAATCGAGCGTTTCCAAATTTCTGATGTGGTTAACCATCGTGGCGAATTCTCTGATTTGAGAGCGGTTAAACCAGAGACAATTTTTGAAGTGGCAGTAGATCCGTTACACAAGGCAGCCGCTTAAGACCAGTTTTATTCCTCCATTGGTGTTTATTGAGGCCCTCTCCCGAGGGCCTTTTTTTTGGCCAGGATGGCCGGAATACCGCGATCGCAAGGATGCGAAAGAGCGGTATCCTCCGAACCGCCCACTATCCAATGGACATTATAGAAGCTGTTGAGAAACTTCCCATATGGGGTATACCGCGATCGCGATGACGCCAAAGAGCGGTATTCTCCGAGCTGCCCGCTAACCAGCAACCAACCGAAGGTCAGCAGTAATGCTTGCACATTGTTACTTTATACTTAGCGCAGCAATGGTTGTCAGGCGTGAGATAGCTTGTGGAACCTGAAATCGGACATCTGAGTCGGTGCCTGTCATAGTGCCACGGGCTACTGCTAAAATCTGATTTATACTTCTTTTCTGTTACTCATGCTCTGGATTAAAGCTTTTCATATCATTTTTATGGTGACCTGGTTTGCTGGCCTGTTCTACCTTCCAAGACTATTCGTCTATCATGCGATGAGCGTAGACGAGATCAGCAACGAGCGTTTTAAAGTGATGGAAAGAAAGCTTTTCTTTGGAATCATGACCCCAGGGGGTATCATCACCTTGGCGCTGGGAATCTGGTTGTGGCTTGGCTATGGCTTTAGCGGACAGTGGATGATGTGGAAGCTGGTTTTGGTGGTATTACTTGTGATTTATCACGTATGGTGTCTGCTGGCTCTAAGAGCGTTCCGTGAAGATAGAAATAAACGCAGTCATACGTTTTACCGTTTCATGAATGAATTGCCTGTTTTAGGATTGGTGGGAATTATATTGCTGGTGACATTGAAACCTTCATAGCATTGTTTTCAGTCGTACTACATCAACCACAAATACCTCCAAATACTGGCAATATTATTCGTCTCTGTGCCAATACTGGGTGCAGGCTTCATTTGATTGAGCCTCTTGGCTTCAGTTTGGACGAAAAACATATGCGAAGGGCCGGTTTGGATTATCACCAGCTAACTCAGGTCAGTACATGGAAAGATTGGCTAGCGTTCACCTCTAATATTCAACCTAGATTAGTGTCGTTTTCCACACGTAACGTACGACCATACACTGATTTTGAATTTCAGCCCGATGATGCGCTGTTGTTCGGTTCAGAAACACGTGGTTTGCCAGATGACATTCTAAATCAGTTAAATCCAGAACGTAGATTGTGTATACCCATGCAGGCAGAAAATCGAAGTCTTAATTTGTCAAATTGCGTAGCCATTGCCGTTTACGAGGCGTGGCGTCAGCAGGGCTTCGTGGGATCAAAGACAGGCCTTTGATTTCTATATTATGAATAGGACAAGCACTTAACCTTTTTCTGCCCGTGGTTCACGTCTGAGAAGATGGCGCACTGCGGCATCCGGTGAAAGGTCATGGTAAAGAACCTGGTAGACCTGTTCGGTGATTGGCATTTCAATATTCATCTCCTTTGCTTTGTTAAACACCTCTTTTGTAGTCTGAATACCTTCAATTTCCTGCCCAATTTCTTCAATGACTTTTGCGGCTGGTCGCCCGGTGCCGATGCCCAGGCCGAAGCGCCGATTTCTTGACTGATTGTCGGTACAGGTCAATATAAGGTCACCAACACCAGTCAGCCCGTTAAATGTTTCTATCTGGCCACCCATCGCGCGGCCAAGCCTGATCATCTCGGCAAGTCCGCGGGTGATCAGTGCAGCGCGTGCGTTAGCACCATACCCCAGCCCATCACTGATACCGGTCGCAATTGCCATGACGTTTTTTACCGCGCCCCCAATCTGAACACCCACTAAGTCATTACTGAAGTAGACCCTGGTGGTCGGAGTACGGAACCAATGTGCCAGTGTCTCGGCATTTTGTCGTGTGCGACAAGCCAGGGTTAACCCAGTGGGCAGGCCGGCGGCTGTTTCAGTTGCAAAGCTAGGCCCGGAAATAACACCGTAAGCTCGATTGACTGGAAAAATTTCAGACACAACCTCGCTCAACAAGGCTCCAGAACCTGGGTCAAATCCTTTGGTTCCCCAGATTATCGTTGCCTTTTCAGGGTCCAATCCTTGGTCGATAATAGATTCTCGCAGGCTTTCGACGGTTTTTCGAAATGCATGGCTCGGTACCACGACTAGAATATTAAGCGAAGGATCGATTAATTCATCAAAATCCTTGCTGATTTCGAGGTTTTGGGGGAAAGGTATATCCGGCAGGTAACGTCTATTACGGCGGTTTTGTGATAACTCCTTGTAGCTATTACGTCCCCAAAGCTTAACTGTAGTCAGGTTCCTGGTAAGCAATATTGCCAGCGCTGTGCCCCAAGACCCGGCGCCGATAACCGAAATACTGGCCCCGGGATTTTTGGTCAACGGGTTTCTGCTGGCGAGTCTGCCGATCCGGCAGTTTCCTGTTCGAGTTTTTTGCGATAAACACTCTCGAAATCGACTGGGGTAATCAGCATCTGAGGAAATCCACCTTTAGAGACAAGGCTTGCTATTTCCTCTCTAGCGAATGGAAGCAACATATGTGGACACCCAATTTGTATTAACAGTTCTTTTTGATTATCGTCATTAGCTTTAATCTCAAATACACCGGCTTGCCGGACTTCCACAAGAAACATCGAAGCGCCGTCCCGGGTAGCGGTTGCGGTAATTTGCAGCACCACTTCAAAAAACCTGCCGTCGTCGTCAATAGCGGTACTGCTGATATCCAGATTCATTTCAATATCCGGATTGACAGCAGTCTGCTGGAATACGCCGGGTGAGCCCGGTGATTCGAACGAAGCATCTTTCAAGTAAATTTTCTTGGGTGTGAGGCGGGGACGATTGATGTCGGACATGGTTGGTTTAGCTGGTGCTGATTTCGGAGGATCGAGATTGGTGGGTCGGCTTTAACTTCTGATGAGCGGAAGATTCTCTTTACTCCAGGAGGTTACTCCCCCATCTAGAACATAGAGATCGCTGAACTCGTTCTTTTTTAGAATGCTGGCTGCCTTCGATGCGCGTGCTCCGTTTTGACAGATAATTATCAGAGGTTTGCCGCGATGTTTGTTAAGTTTTTTGAGATTGTCCTGCATTGATTCAACCGGAAGACTCAGCGACTGTTCGATGTGACCCTTGTCATACTCGTCTTTGCTGCGCACATCCACCACTACCGCGGATTGCCTGGCTTGAATTTGAGGCAGTTGCCCCGGAGAAATTTTGGTTGCGCCTCCAGTAGTGCGGTTCAGTGGATCTAATGCCATCAGCAGCAGAATAGCAGCCAGCATAGCAAACAGATACCAGTTCTCAATTGCGAATTCTAGAAACATCGGGTTTATCGGAGTGTGCTCTTTTCTGATTTGGCTGCGGATTTTAACCCAACCCGCAGGATGCGCCCATCATTATCCTTTGACAGTTCTATTACAGATATAACGCAGTTTAGGTAAATCGGATGGTCATCCATCGTTTGGGATTAACTCGGTCAATTATAATGGAGGTATGCTGAAAAGAGCTGTTCTCATTCTTATATTGCTGGCCGGGGGTTTACCCGATGCTAAGGCCAGCGAATTAACCCGATCTTCGGCAGAACTGGGAACCTTGCAGAAAAATATCCGAATTTTGCAGCAGCAACTCGCTTCCGGGCGCAAAGAAGAGGATGTTGTGACCGCGGACCTGGATCGCGCAGAACAAGACCTTGTTCAATTGAATTCGGAGATTCGCGTTCAAACTGCTGCGCGAAATTCGCTTAACGATGAAATTTCGCTACTGGAGCGGCGTGCGGAGGAACTTAGCTATCGGCAGGTTGAAGCGATTTCACAACTTGGAGGTTTAATGCGCAGTATCTATATTATGGGTCGGCAAAGTGGTCTTCGGATGCTTGTCAACCAGCAGGACCCCCATGCCGCAGCGCGTCGGCTGACAATGTTTCGATATGTGACTACAGCGAAAAACCAGCAAATGCAGGATATCGCCAATTTGTATCAGCAGATCGTTGTTAATCGAACACTTACTGATGAAAAAAGGCGGGACTTCGAAACTGCTTTATCCAAACTGGAGCAATATCAACGTAAACTGAAGGTTAGGGAAAATGCGCGAGCCGAGCAGCTGGCTAAAATACGCCGGGCTCTTGCTGCTGATGAATCTAAAATCGTGCTTTACAAGGAACGAGAGAAAGCATTGAAATTACTCCTAGCTAATTTGGTGCGGGTGCCCAAAGTGGAGCCTAAGAAGACATCTGCATCGATAGAAAAGGTAAAGGACGTAGCAAAGGCAGATAGCCCCGAAATAAAAGTTGCGCCGAAGCGGGGATCGGATGGCGCGCCAGGAATTCAGCAAAATGTGCAAAGGGTATTGGCTGGATTTGAGAATAATCGAGGTAAGTTATCCTTGCCCCTTGAAGCCGCCGTTCGTGCTAAGTTTGGTCAGAAAAAGCCAGAGAGTGGATTGCGCTGGGAAGGAGTATTGTTCAATTCCCAGGAAGGCCAATCAGTTCGTGTGATATACCCGGGACAGGTGGTCTTCTCCGATTGGTTTCGGGGATATGGACAACTCATGGTGGTAGATCATGGTCAGGGCTATATGAGCCTTTACGGCCATAACCAGGCTTTGCGGGCTGGTGTTGGGGATATCGTACAGGCGCAGCAGGTTATCGCTATGGCGAGTGAGGCAGGTCAAAGCCCTTCACCCGGAGTTTATTTTGAAATTAGACATAACGGAAACCCTGATGATCCGCTAAAATGGTGCCGTTAAGAACACTCCTGTTGAGTAAAGCAGCGCCTTGGTTTGAACCAGTAATGGAGCTCGGCGTCTTATAGGAATATCATAATCTTATAGTAAACAAATGGGTCCCTTTAAACAATTTACACGCCTTCTGACGAGCATATTCACGGCTGCCAGCCTGTCGTCCATGGTCTATGCTCAGGATAAGGCAGAAAACGAACCGTTACCTCTTGATGAGTTGCAGGTGTTTGCGGAGGTGTTCGGAAAGATCAAGAACGAGTATGTAGACGAAGCCAGCGATGTTGATTTGCTTCGCGATGCTATCCAGGGAATGCTTAGTGGTCTTGATCCCCATTCAACTTTTCTCGAACCGGATGCATTTAGGGATATCAGAATTTCCACTGAAGGTAAATTCGGAGGTCTTGGAATTGAAGTTACGACAGAAGATGGGTTGATTAAAGTCGTGGCGCCTATTGACGGTACGCCAGCCGCGGATGCGGACATCCGCTCGGGTGATATTATTGTAATGATAGACGGCAAGCCGGTGCGGGGCATGGATCTGCGCGACGCTGTTGACAGTATGCGCGGCGAACCGGGTACCCAGATTTTGCTCACAATATCCCGGCAAGACACTCCAGAGTTAATAGAAATACCCCTGATCAGGGCAATTATAAAAGTTGCCAGCGTGCGTGGCGAAATGCTTGAAGATGGTTTTGGATACGCAAGAATTTCAAGTTTTCAAAGCGGAACTGCCAACAACCTTCGTACACAGATCGATAAACTATTGAAGCGCAACGACGGTGAGCTCGATGGTTTAATTCTGGATTTGAGGAATAATCCAGGAGGGGTTCTCAATGGTGCGGTTGATGTGAGCGATCATTTTCTGGAGCAAGGCAGTATCGTGGCGACTCGAGGAAGGGACAGTACAGCGGATACAAGCTATCGGGCAAGGCCAGGAGATATCCTGGACGGTGCGCCGCTAGTAGTGTTGGTTAATGGTGGTTCCGCGTCAGCCTCGGAAATTGTCGCAGGAGCACTACAAGACCACGAGCGTGCAATTATTATGGGCACCCGAACTTTCGGCAAAGGATCTGTGCAAACAGTGATCCCCATGAACAATGGCGGAGCGCTTAAGCTCACCACCGCACGCTATTACACTCCAAATGATAGGTCGATCCAAGCTCGAGGTATCGAACCTGATATTGAGGTCAAGCAACGAGAGATTTCTGAGCCCGGGCAGGGTGGAAAAATGGTCAGAGAGTCAGATCTTGCTGGTCACTTGAGCAACGGCGGTGATGCAGACGACTTCGAGGATGAAACTGAGGCGACAAAAGGTTCGACAAAAGAAAGGTTAGAACCTTCCGAACTGATCAAGCAAGACTATCAGCTGAGTGAGGCTCTTAATTTGCTGAAAGGTATGAGTCTAGTGCGCAGCAGACTGATGGCAGAGCCGAACTAAGGCTCACGTTTTTTCTCTCTGCGCCGTTGTTTCTTTTTTCGTAGCCACAGGATAATGCTCAGATATCCTTTGCGTGCCCACTGAAAATCGATTGAAAGGACTAGCAGACCTAACGGGATCATCCAAAATCCAAGTACAGGAAGTGCTCCAAGCAGCCCGCCAATTAGTAGCAACACCCCTACGGTCACTCGCACCGCGGATGACATTGACCGCATACGGTTTTTAATGGGCTTTAGCCTGCGGTGCACTGATGGGTGTTCTCCACTTGAATGGTATAGGATATGATTATTGCCCGGTGGGCGTCACGCTGTTGAATATCTATGCACTTGGATTTTACTAAAATGCAATCTCTTGGAAACGATTTTGTTGTGCTGGATGGCGTGTCTCGAGAGCTTCAGATTTCCCCAGATGTGGCGCGCATGCTGGCAGACCGTCACTTCGGTGTTGGATGTGATCAGGTGCTGCTGGCGGAGTCGGGCACCGATGCGGATTTTCGCTTTCGAATTTTCAACCATGACGGTAGTGAAGTTGAACAATGTGGAAACGGCGCGCGGTGTATGGCGCGTTTTCTGCACCTCAAGGGGCTGACCACAAAGATAGAAATATCGGTACAAACCATGAATGCGCGCATGATGCTCAAGATCAGAGAAAACGGAGAAGTAACTGTTGAAATGGGCGTCCCGGAATTCGAACCACTGAATATCCCTTTCGAGGCTGAACGGAGGTCGGACGTATATACTTTAACCTTGGATACTCAGACAATCGAAATTGCAACCCTGGCGATTGGAAACCCACACGCGATTACTGAAGTTGTGGATATCAAAAAAGCCGATGTTGCTGAACTGGGCCCGCAAATTGAGAATCATCCCAGGTTTCCAGCAAGGGTAAACGCTGGCTTCATGCAGATACTTTCGCCCGATCATATTCGGCTTAGAGTGCACGAGCGCGGTGTTGGGGAAACCCTCGGTTGTGGCAGCGGTGCATGTGCAGCTGTGGTTGCAGGTATTATGGCTGGGCGACTTGACCAATCTGTCGAAGTGAGCCTGCCGGGTGGAAGCGCTAGAGTAAACTGGACGGGGCCCGGAAATCCCGTATATTTGAGTGGTCCCGCTGAAACTGTTTTCTCGGGCGAGATAAATCTTAGCGATTCTCGCCACTAATCCAACAACGGTTAGTTAGAACAACAAATGATTAAATCTGAAGAAGTTGCCGAGTATCTGAAGAAAAACCCCGCATTTTTCGATGAACATCAAGACGTATTAGCCGAAATTCAGCTTGGTGCTGACCAGCAACCCTTTCATCAACGACAGGTCGAAGTGCTAAAGGAACGACACTCCGCCGAACAGGCTCGTTTTGAGATGGTTGTAGACTCCGCTCGCAGTAATCAGGAATTGGAACAAAGTCTGCACGAGTTGGCCCAAAGACTGTTGAGCGAGAAGCAGGATGGTTCCTTATCTGCTGAAAATATAGTTACCAGTCATTTTGCTCTCAAGCACGCAAAAGTATGTTTAGATGGAGAGCAGTTCGGTGATGATCTTGACCTAATGAAGAAGAGAGTCGCGCATGGTGCCAGCGTTTGTGACGACCGAATTTCAAGTCAGTTGCTTGAAGCACTTTTTGGTGAGGAAAACGGAGTCGAGTCCTGTGCTTTCGTGCCGCTCAATCATGCAGGCAAAGGCCTTGGAGTGTTGGTTCTGGGGGCTGAAGAAGGCCAACGTTTCCAGCCGGGAATGGGAACTATTTACCTGGATAGGATTGGTCAGCTGGTGGGCGCATTCCTGTCTCGTATCTGCTGAGTTTTTCTTTGTCCAGGGCGACCGCTTATATTGATCAGTACATAGACTACCTGGCCAAGGAGCGTCGGCTTTCAGCACATACAATTGATGCATATCGGCGAGATTTGGATAAACTCTACCGCTATCTGATCGGATGTGGTTACGATCAGTGGCACAAACTGTCGATTAAGCATGCCCGCCGCTATCCGGCACAACTGAACAAAAGTGGACTGGCTGGCAGCAGTATCCAGCGCATGTTATCGGCCTCCAGGTCGTTTTATCGGTTCCTGATATCCCAAGGTGAAGCGCAAAGCAATCCATTTGCAGCCGTTAGTGCACCGAAACACCCCAAAAAATTGCCCGCCACTTTGAGTGTCGACGAAATTAGTGGGCTCTTAGAAAATCATGACGGAAGTCCTGATGCGCTGCGGGATCGCGCTATTCTGGAGCTCCTTTATTCGTCAGGCCTGCGCTTGTCAGAGCTTGCCGGACTGGAAGTTGATGGCGTGGATCTATTACAGGGTGAGGTGCGTGTGGTTGGCAAAGGCAATAAAGAGAGAATCGTTCCAGTAGGTTCAAAAGCAGTGTCAGCGCTTCGACAATGGCTTGAGCACAGACCGAGAATGGCAGACAAAGATGAGCGAGCCATGTTCGTTAATCAGCAGGGCAAACGATTGAGTAATCGTGGAATTCAATACCGAATTGAACGTTGGGCCAAAAAATATGGGCTAGGACGTCACTTACACCCCCATATGCTTCGGCATTCATTTGCTAGTCACGTACTCGAGTCAAGTGGTGATTTACGATCTGTCCAGGAAATGTTAGGTCATGCTGATATCAGCACTACGCAGATTTATACACATCTGGACTTTCAACACTTGGCTGATATTTATGACAAGGCCCATCCACGGGCAAAACGAAAACCTGGAGATGAGAGGTAATACTGCCGCCGATATCCGTGACGTAAGAATGAAGGGCTGCGGCCTATTAAGGTCGCGCAAAAGCAAAGGACACCAATAATATTGTTAACAGGAGGACTAGCCCTGTTTCCTTTACTGGTCATAACGTTTCACTGATTCCAGGATTTCGCTCTTAGCATTGTCGGTGTCAGCCCATCCTTTAAGTTTGACCCACTTGGCCGGTTCGAGACCCTTGTAGTGCTCGAAAAAATGAGAGATCTGATCCAGGGTAACGCGGTTGATATCACGAAAAGAGGCAATATGGCGGTACTGGCTGGTGAAATTGTCGATCGGCACCGCGATCAGTTTCGCATCATCCCCGGCTTCATCCTCCATTTCGAGCACGCCGACAGGTCTGCAGCGGATGACCGAGTCAGAAATTAGAGGCCTGGGAGTCAAAACCAGTGCATCGACAGGGTCACCGTCAGCGCTCAAAGTTTCCGGGATATAGCCATAGTTGCACGGGTAACGCATCGCAGTGGATAGAAAGCGATCTACGAACATTGCCCCGGTATCCTTGTCCACTTCGTATTTGACAGGTTCACCGTGGGTAGGGGATTCAATAATGACATCTGCGTCATCTGGGACCGGTTTGCCCGGCCTGACGCGATCAAGAATCATAAGTCGATTAAAAAGCAGAAATTTAGGCGCCACGGTGGGAAAACCTATCAGTAATAGGTCGATATGGCGTTGGTGATCCCAATGAGTGTCAATTTGGCGATTGATATAAGGCTGCAACGCAGCTATATTCACGCGGTTTTTAGTTTCGACCCTTGGGACGCTGAAAGCACCTGAAATCCGGAAGCGATAGGCTTTTGTGGATTTTGGATGAGGCGGGCTGTCGTGATCAGCGATTGCCCCCAGCGATTGTCCCGAGCTCAATCAACTACTGGAGTAATTCAATGACACTTGTTGCACTGGTCCCAATGATTTTCGGGATAGCCGGACTGTTTGTCGCCTGGAAGATCTATAACATGATCCTTCAGAATCCCGCAGGGGAAGGCAAGGTCGCGGAGATCGCACAGTTAATACACAAGGGCGCCATGGTGTTTATGCGCACCGAGTACACGTATCTTGCGGTATTTGTGGCTGTAGTTGCTGTATTTATCCTGTTTTCTGACCTTGGATTTAACACCATGTTCGCCTTTCTGGTGGGTGCGATTTGCTCCGCCGTTGCAGGGTATATTGGGATGTACGCCGCAACCCACGCTAATGTCCGTACCACCACCGCTGCCAATGAACAGGGTGCTTCTGGTGCGTTAACCGTCGCGTTTTTTGGTGGATCGGTGATGGGATTGAGCGTTGCAGCTATGGGCCTGCTGGGTGTTGGATTTCTTTATCTGATCTATGGTGGAGACCCGCATTCATCCCATGTCATTCACGGATTTGGCATGGGAGCTTCCTCGGTTGCTCTTTTTTCTCGTGTTGGTGGCGGTATATTCACCAAGAGCGCCGACGTCGGTGCGGACTTGGTGGGTAAAGTGGAAGCCGGGATTCCGGAAGATGATCCACGTAACCCAGGAGTGATCGCGGACAACGTTGGCGATAACGTTGGAGACGTGGCAGGAATGGGCTCCGACATCTTCGAGTCTTATTGCGGCTCAATGATCGCATCCATTGCAATCGCCTCTACATTGCCGGCGGTTGTTTTTGAGACAATGGGTTCGCAACAGTCTCTGATGTTTCTGCCTCTTGCGCTGGCGTCCCTTGGAATAGTTTGCTCGATCGCAGGTATTGCATTGGTAAAGATGAATGCTGCCAAGGCGCCGGAAAAGGCGCTTCGAATCGGGACAATCGGCGCCACTATTGTCTTTATCCTCGCTGCCTTCGTACTGATCAAGTCGGTAGGAGTGAGCACAGGAGTATACGGAGCAGTAGTTATTGGCGCGATCGGTGGTATTGGGATTGGGCTGATCACTGAATACTATACGGGTTCTAAGCCGGTGCGGGACATCGCTAAGTCCGGAGAGACCGGTCCCGCAACAGTAATGATTGCTGGCCTGGCGGTAGGTATGGAATCAGTGGTAGTACCACTACTGATCATCGCGGCAATTATTCTGCTTGCGAGTGACATGGCTGGACTTTATGGTGTTGGTATTGCGGCCGTCGGCATGCTTGCTACCGTGGGGATTACCATGGCAATCGACGCCTATGGCCCGGTCGCGGATAATGCGGGGGGTATTGCCGAAATGGCCGGTATGGGTGAAGAAGTACGTGAAATCACTGATTCCCTGGATGAACTCGGTAACACTACCGCTGCAATCGGTAAGGGATTTGCCATTGGTGCGGCGGCTTTAGCTGCGTTGGCGATCATTTCGGCCTTTATCGCTGAAGTGACTACGCGGAATCCTGAATTTATCCTGCAGTTAGATAACCCCAAAGTACTAGCGGGTGTGTTTCTCGGCGGTGTATTTCCTTTCCTGGTCTCGAGCATCACCATGAAAGCAGTGGGCGCAGCAGCTTTCGATATGATCCACGAGATTCGACGGCAGTTTCGTGAAATACCAGGTCTGATGG
This sequence comes from Gammaproteobacteria bacterium, assembly GCA_024644945.1. GTDB lineage: Bacteria > Pseudomonadota > Gammaproteobacteria > Arenicellales > Poriferihabitantaceae > VYFG01. The sequence goes on from JAHEGU010000004.1 coordinate 110,953, forward strand.
AAGGTACTGCAGAACCAGACTCAAATCGTTGTATCGATATTGCTACTCAAGCAGCACTAAGAAGGATGATATTGCCAGGCGTATTGGCGGTAGGCGCGCCGGTCGTGGTTGGGTTCTCGCTGGGGGCGACTGCTCTTGGCGGCATGCTTGCCGGGGCGCTACTTGGTTGTGTTTTGATGGCGTTGATGATGGCGAACGCTGGCGGTGCATGGGATAACGCCAAAAAATATGTTGAGAAAGGAAACCTCGGCGGCAAAGGTTCTGACGTCCACGCGGCTGCAGTGGTCGGAGATACAGTGGGAGATCCATTCAAAGACACTTCTGGTCCATCGATGAATATTCTGATCAACGTGATGGCAATTGTCAGCCTGGTCATTGCGCCACTGCTGTCTGTTTAATTTCGAGAACCGCACCACCCAGTTAGGGTGGTGCGGAGCCTGCATCACAACATTGATCTGAATGCAGGGATCCGCGCTTAAAATTCTCCATGTCATTCCTGCGGTAGCACCAATATATGGGGGCCCGAGCAAGCTGGTGCTGGAAATGTGTTCGGCACTCAATCACAAGGGTCACCAGTCAGAAATCGTAACTTCCAGCGCTGATGGCCAAGGTTCGCTGAACCAACCGCTTCACAAGTTTGTTGACTATCAAGGTGTCAGATGCTTGTTCTTCGCACGTAAATTTGGTGAGGGATTTAAATACGCACCGGGCATGTCCGCATGGTTACGTCAAAATGTGACAGATTACGATCTGGTTCACATTCATGGTGTCTTCTCCTGGTCGTCTATTGTCGCCAGCAAGGCCTGCCTGGCTCGATCGATTCCGTACTTGGTGCGTCCACTTGGAAGCCTTGACCCGTGGTCCCTTAAGCGAAAGTCGTTACAAAAGAAGCTCCTGACATGGTTATGGGTGGAGCAAATGTTGCAGCGGGCAAGCCGGGTCCATTACACCAGCGCCCGCGAACAGCGTGAAGCAGAAAGAGGCAGGAACATTGGTGAAGGCGTGGTCCTGCCGGCTGCAATCGATACCCGATACCTAGAATATGAACCTTCTCCAGATTGGTTTTCTAAGAATTTTCCAGCGCTATCATGCTCGCAATACATATTGTTCCTGGGCAGACTGGTTCCAAAGAAGAAACTTGAGAATCTGATCGAAGCTTTCGGCCGAATCCAGGTTAATGACGGCCTCAAACTGGTGATTGCTGGCACTGGAGCTCCTGAATATTGTGAAAAACTACGTGCGCTCGCTCGCAGCAGCAGCGCTGTTCAGCGAATTGTATTCATGGACTGGGTGGAGGGCGGTGCCAAGACAGCGCTGATTCGAAATTGCTCTTTGTTTGTATTGATATCCGAAAATGAAAATTTTGGCATAGCGGTAGCAGAGGCTATGGCTTGCGGTCGCGCAGTAGTGGTAAATCACGGCGTTTACCTGTGTGATCATATCCTCGAGAACCAATCAGGCTGGGTAATCGACAAGGATACGGAGCTTGCGGCAGTTCTAGACAGCGCAATGCAGAACAAGGCGGAAAGACAGCAAAGAGGTGCTCGTGGCAGAGGTCTGGTAAAGCAATGTTTCACCTGGGATCGCGTAGTCATGCAGCTGGAACATCTCTACCGTGATTGCACAGATTCGAAATGAAGGCCGCAGAATGTTGGGTCAGCGTGATGGTATTTACTCTTAATGAGGCGGTGAATTTGCCGCACTGTCTGGGTTCACTGAATTGGTGTGATGACGTTATTGTTATTGATTCAGGCAGTGAGGACGACACCGTCGATATTGCCCTGGAGGCCGGTGCCAGGGTGTTTACGCATACTTTCGAAGGTTTTGGTAGTCAGCGCAATTGGGCTCTCGACAACACTTTACCGAAACATAACTGGGTGTTGATCCTCGACGCTGACGAACGGGTCCCGCAGGCTCTTGCCGAAGAGGTGAATCAACTGGTATGTCAACGACCGGAGGTGGCAGCCGCAAGGTTGAGGCGCCGATTTTACATGTGGGGCAGATGGTTGCGTTACAGCAGCCTGTATCCAGCATGGGTGGTTAGGTTAGTGCATTGTCGCCGTGTCCGTTATAAAAATCGAGGGCATGCGGAAACACAGGAAGTGCAAGGGGAGATGGTGGCTCTTGACCACGACCTTATCGATGAAAACCATAAGTCTCTAGATGAATGGTATCGAAGACAAAGACGCTACGCGCTGGCTGATGCCCGATTCGAAGTTGAGCAGGAAACAGTTCCGTTTAATTTCACAGCGCTTTTTTCATCTGATCCATTGATTAGAACAATGGCGAAGAAGCGATTAAGCTGGAAACTCCCTTTTCGCGCTTCAATATATTTCGTCTACAGTTATTTTCTTAGGCAAGGATTTCGTGATGGGCTATATGGGCTTAGATTTTGCATGATGCGGGCGGGCTACCAAAGGATGGTCCAACGAAATAAAAAAGATTTAAAAGCGCTTGATCGATGAAAGTCGGGTGGCAGCAATATTTCCGACCGCAATACTTTAATGGCACGTTCTAATTCGAAAACGATACTGGTGACTGGCGGGGCCGGCTACATAGGTGCCCATACTTGCAAGGCGCTTTCGAATGCAGGATTTGAGCCTGTCAGCTATGACAACCTGAGCCAGGGTAATATCGATGCAGTGCGCTGGGGCCCATTCGAGCATGGCGATATTCTCGATAGAGGACGCTTGGAAAATGTAATAGATCGCTATAGGCCTGCTGCAGTAATACATTTTGCCGCATTGGCCTATGTCTCTGAATCAGTGGCTGCGCCAGGGAAGTACTGGAATACCAATGTAAACGGCAGCCTCAACCTCGTCGAGGTGATGCGGTCAAGGAACATCAATCAATTCGTGTTTTCGAGTTCTTGCGCAGTGTACGGAGAGTCGCCATTTCAGCCAATTTGTGAGGATGTGCCCAGACGACCGGTAAATCCCTATGGCAGATCAAAACTTGTGGTAGAAAAGCTGCTTGAGGATTGTCATGCTGCTTTGAACTTGAATTCTGTTTCGCTGCGTTACTTTAACGCTGCCGGTGCGGATCTTGATGGAGAGATCGGGGAAGACCACCAACCTGAAACCCATCTGATTCCTCTTGCGTTGAATTCTGTGATTAATCACGACCAGTCAATTACAGTTTTCGGCACTGACTACCCCACAGCGGACGGAACCTGTATTCGTGACTTTGTCCATGTGTCTGACCTGGCTGACGCCCATGTCAAAGCGCTGGATTATTTGCATGGCAAACCTGGTGTTCATCGGTTCAATCTTGGGACAGGTCACGGCTTTTCAGTGCAGCAAGTGATTGAAACAGTCGGCCAGGTTACTGGAATACAGCCCAGCATAAGACAGGGCCCTAGAAGGCCGGGAGACCCGCCGGTATTGGTTGCCGACCCAGTGAGGGCTAATCAGGAACTAAATTGGAAACCACGTTATTGCAAAATCCGGGAGATGGTCGAATCCGCGTGGAACTGGGTAAACCGTGTTTGAGATCATCCTGTGATCCAAATATAAATGATCCGAAAGGCGGCGTTAAAAGCTCTGGCTAACTTCGAAGTCGGGTACCTGATCCTGATCAAGCCCCTGAATAAGTTAGTCGACCGCCGCCCGATCATGTAGTTTCAGCACTGCAGCCAGGATTAGTGTGCAGGAGTGACGATTTTAAGCCCACCAAAATCAGCCTGTACTTTTAACCGTTCTTTGGCTCGATCAATAGTCATAATATTTTGAATGCCTGCTTAAGTTTTTTAGGCACCATCTGTCTTTTCAGGCTGACGTAGTCAGGCATGCCATTTTTATAAGGTGGGTAGTCCTCACCCCTGATAAGTGGCTCAAGATAAGTTCTACATCGTTTGGTAATACCAAATCCGTCTTTGGAAATGAAGCTTCTGGGCATCATTTTCTCTACATTCGCAACGCGGCTAAGCGGTGCCGACCCCACCTTCCAACGGTAGGGTTTATTGCTGGTTCTGACGATCGTAGGCATTACCGAGTTTTTTCCCGCTAGTGCCAGTTCCACCGCTACTCTGCCCACAGCATAGGCTTGCTTTACATCTGTACCCGAAGCGATATGGCGCGCGGCCCGTTGCATGTAGTCAGCAACCCCCCAATGATATTTATAACCGAGATCCTGCTTTACCATATTGGCGATTACAGGCGCTACACCACCGAGTTGTGCATGGCCAAAAGCATCGACCAGCCCTTGGTCAGAGAGAAACTTTCCGTGCCTATCCTTCACGCCCTCTGAAACCACAATCGAAACATAGCCATACTGCTTTACTTTACGTTTCACTTCCGCCATAAACCTACGGCGGTTAAAGGTTATTTCTGGAAACAGTATCACCACAGGTATATCGTGCTGTGAGTCCGCGGCAAGTCCCCCGGCGGCGGCGATCCAGCCGGCGTGCCGTCCCATCACCTCAAGCACGAATACCTTAGTCGAGGTTTTACACATTGACGCGACGTCAAAACTCGCTTCTCGAGTGGAAATCGCGATGTACTTAGCAACTGAACCAAACCCAGGGCAGTTGTCAGTAATAGGCAGGTCATTATCGACCGTCTTCGGCACATGGATCGCCTGAATCGGGAATCCCAGTTGCTTTGATAACTGGGAAATTTTTAGGCAGGTGTCCGCGGAGTCGCCGCCGCCGTTGTAGAAAAAATAGCCAATATTATGCGCGGTAAAGACATCCATCAGGCGCTCATACTCCCGACGGTTCTGTTCGAGACTTTTTAACTTATAGCGGCATGAGCCGAAGGCTCCTGAAGGTGTGTGGCGCAGTCGTCGGATTGACCTAGCAGTTTCTTTTGAAGTGTCGATCAGCTCTTCGGCGAGGGCACCGATAATGCCGTTATTACCAGCGTATATTTTGCCGATCTGGTCCTTGTGTTGCCTGGCTGTTTCAATCAAGCCCGCCGCGGAGGCATTAATAACCGCTGTTACCCCGCCGGATTGAGCATAGAAAGCATTTCTTGGTTTTTCGTTTGGTTTCATTAGTTAGTTTCTTGATTCAGGAGCTCGCCAGTGCTGCCTGAACTGACTCTCTGGCGATCTCGTTCATGATCAGCCTGAGTCTGCAGTACTGCCGCGACGCATTGCTCCAGGTCGTTGTACTCGTTGATACCAGTGCCATACTGATCGTGCGGGGTATAGAAAAACTGTGTGCGATAGCTGCACAGCCCAGTTTTCACCACCACGAAGTTAGCTTCCTGTTCATGCCAGAAAACGGTTGGGCAGTGCTCCGGCTCTGGCTGATCTGATGAAAGTACCACTTCGCTGTCCGCAAGGCGTATCTCCACATCTTTTTGATAGCGCTGAGTCAATAGCTCACGAATGGTGGCGATCTCAGCTTCGGTATAAACTGGAATCATGACGCGAATTGCATGGCCTGCCGAGGTTAGGAAGTCCCGTGTATTCTACACGCTTGGAGATACAGGCCGTCAGTACCCGAAAGGGGGGATAAATAAGGCGCAGACGTTATCTGGATAGGAGTAGTCGCGGAGGCCCTGATTACCTTGAAATTTAGCCATAAACAGGGTAGATTCCGCTGCCCTTTGAACGTCTCTGGATCTTCGTCATGAAGCGCACTTTCCAACCCAGCGTATTGAAACGTAAAAGAACGCACGGCTTTCGCGCGCGCATGAGCACACGTGGCGGACGTGCGGTTATAAACGCTCGTCGCGCCAAGGGTCGTGCCCGTCTGAGCGCCTGATTTCAGGGACAGCTCAAAGACATCGCGGCCCTTGTTGCTTTATTTCCAGCGGGTTAGACATAGAGGTGCCCCCCGGAAGGGCGAATTTCAGTCGCCGCCAGCGCATCACCGAGGCAAGCCAATACCGGTCTGTTTTCAATAACCGGGTGCGCCTGCATGGTAAGTTTTTCAGCTTCCATGTACAGTGCAATAGGTGCGATTTTCACCGACTGGGCCTTGCGGTGTCCCGGAAAGTCAGTAAGAAAGCCGTACAAAGGAACCGTATAAAACGCCAGATCAGGGATTCGTTCAGATACCTGCAACCATGTGTGGCGGATCATGGAGGCTGGAGCAAAATCAAACCAGCCGGGACAGATTTTATTGTGGTAGCCAAGACAGCAGCTGTTGAAGCACAAAATACCGAATTACGGGAGGAGCTTGACCGACTCTGGGTAAAAGCAATTAGAAAATGCGAAGTATCGTAATCTTCCTGATTAAGGGCTATAAAACTATGCTGAGCCCATTCCTCGGACAAAACTGCAGGTTTCATCCCAGTTGCGCCAATTTCAGTATTGAAGCGGTTGCCACACATGGAGTGATCAAAGGTGGTTTACTCAGTCTTCGTAGAATTCTCAGTTGTCAACCGTGGCACTCAGGTGGTTATGATCCGGTACCGCAACAGTTTTCATTCCGCAAGGTCGACCCTGAAAGTGACCCGGTGTCTAAATAAAAAGTGTAAATATAATTTCCAGTAGATAATTCAGATGGATTTCAGACGTATCATTCTTTTCGGTTCTCTTGGCCTGGTGCTGGCGATGATTTGGCAGTCGTGGGAGCAATACCAGGTTGAGCATGCTCCACAGGGCATGACTCAGCAAGGTGCTTCGGAGGGGACGGAAGGATCGAGTGCGACTGCTTCGAATATCACTGACGATGTGCCTGATGCCCCGCAGATTGAGAGCGCTGGTGCTGTGTCACAGCCTGAGACCCCAGTAATTGAACAGGAATCAACTAAAGCTGGAAAACTGATTCAAATTACGACGGACATGATAAAGGCCCAGATTGATACTCAGGGGGGCGATCTTGTAAGGGTAGAGTTGCTTAAGCACCCCGTCAGCGTGGATACGCCGGATCAGCCATTTGTGTTGATGCATAAAGATTCGTCGGCACTCAATGTTGCGCAAAGCGGTCTGATCGGTTCAGATCGTGAATATCCCAATCATAATGTCGAGTACTCGACAGATCGTTTTGATATAGACCTTGGCGACCGCGACTTGGTGCAAGCGGAGCTGCTGTGGACGGGACCTGATGGAGTAGAGTACAAAAAGATTTACACCTTTCATCGAGACAGCTACCGAATCGATGTGGATTTTAAGGTAAAAAATAACAGTGCCCAGGAATGGTCAGGGTTTTTCTACGGGCAGCTCAAACAGACAGAGATAGAACAGGCAGGGTCAATGGGGTTTTTAGGTCGGCTACCGAGCTATAGTGGCGCGGCTATTTATACCGAGGAAGATAAATACGATAAAATAGACTATGCGGAAATCAATGAATCTCCGCTCAATCTGTCCACGCGCGAAGGATGGGTTGCCATGTTGCAACATTATTTTGTATCAGCCTGGCTGCCGCAGGATTCGAGCGGATACCAGATCTACTCCGGAGTCAGTCGCAATACACCAGCGCCGCAGTATCGAATAGGATTTAAAAACACTGAACCGGTCAGGATTGCGGCAGGGCAGCAAGGCGAACTAAAGGGCGCCTTGTTTGTTGGTCCAAAAGAACACCGGCGCCTAACGGCACTAGAGGTTCCAGGAATAGCGTTAACAGTTGACTACGGATGGCTGACACCAGTAGCGGATCCCTTGTTCTGGCTTCTTACTAAGATTCACTCCGTTGTCAATAACTGGGGCTGGGCCATTATTTTATTAACGCTACTGGTAAAAATCATATTTCTTCCGCTTTCTGCCGCGAGTTACAAATCCATGGCGAAAATGAAGAAGCTGCAACCGAGACTGCAGACTTTGAAGGAACGTTACGGTGACGATAAGCAGAAGTTTCAGCAGGAGATGATGAAACTTTACAAGACCGAAAAAGTAAATCCTGCGGGCGGTTGTTTGCCGATTTTAGTTCAGATACCGGTTTTTATTGCCCTGTACTGGACGCTGCTGGAGAGCGTTGAGTTACGTCAGGCAGACTTCATGTTTTGGCTTAATGACCTGTCCCTCCCAGACCCATACTATGTGTTGCCCATTATCATGGGCATTTCGATGCTGGCTCAGCAAATGCTCAATCCGGCTCCCATGGATCCACTGCAAAAGAAGATTATGACCGCATTGCCTGTGGTGTTTACCGTTTTCTTTCTGTGGTTCCCTGCAGGTCTGGTGCTTTACTGGGTAGTTAATAACCTGCTGTCCATTGCTCAGCAATACTTCATTACAAAAAAATACCAAAACGCCTGATCGAGTGCACGAAACGGGCAACGACACCATTGTTGCCCCGGCTACTCCCCCGGGTCGAGGCGGTATTGCGGTGGTGCGCATATCGGGCCCACGAGTAATCGAAATTACCCCGGAACTAGTTGGCGCACTTCCGCAACCCCGCGAAGCGTACCTCAGCGGTTTCAGAGACAGTGACGGTGGTGTAATTGATCGCGGACTGGCCCTGTACTTTGAAGCGCCGCACAGTTACACCGGTGAAGCGGTGCTGGAGCTGCACGCTCATGGCAGCCCGATAGTTGTGGAAATGTTGGTTCGGAGATGCCTGGAACTGGGATGCAGACTGGCAAGGCCGGGTGAATTTAGTGAACGGGCGTTTCTGTCAGGCCGTCTCGATCTTGCCCAGGCAGAAGCCGTAGCCGACCTGATAGAGAGCAGCACAGAGTCGGCAGCACGCTCTGCTCTGCGTTCACTGCAGGGAGAGTTCTCAAAGCGAGTGCATCAAGTGGTCGACAATCTGACCGACCTCAGAGTATACATAGAAGCGGCTATTGATTTTCCAGACGAGGAAATTGATTTCCTGGCTGGTAACGAAGCAATGAAAAAACTTTCTTCTCTGCGCGAAGAATTCGTTGATTTAAAAGGGGCGGTGCGCCAGGGAAAACTTCTTAGGGATGGCCTTCGGGTAGTGTTAACCGGTGCTCCCAACGCGGGAAAATCCAGTTTACTGAATCTGCTGAGCAGAGAACAACGGGCGATTGTCAGTGATATTCCCGGGACCACACGCGATGTTCTTGAGCAGCACCTGGAAATTGGCGGCCTGCCAATAGTATTAATTGATACCGCAGGTATTCGCGAAAGCGATAACTGGATTGAGGCGGAAGGCGTTCGGCGAGCTCGGGAAGCCCAAAAAACCGCTGACCTGGTGGTGTTGATTAAGGACTCTGCTCAGATTGACGAGAGTGAAATCACCAATGACGACAATGAACTTCCAGATGCACCTGTGCTCACTGTGCACAATAAGATCGATCTAAGCGGGCATCCTGGCGGTCGTCACGGTGATATTGTGTTTTTATCAGCGCTTACCGGAAAGGGGCTCGAACACCTTGTGGATTATCTCAAAGAGGTCGCCGGCTATCGGGACACCGATAGCAGCCAGTTCATCGCGCGACAACGCCATATAGACTCCATTGATCGTGCCAGAAGTCATTTGGACGCTGGTATTAGGCAGCTTGAGGATAATCAGGCCGCCGAAATACTAGCGGAAGAATTACGACTAGCGCAGCGGGCTCTTGGAGAGATTACTGGAGATGTGACTAGTGACGAGCTATTGGGCCATATATTCAGCTCTTTTTGCATTGGCAAATAGTCGATCGAATCATTGACGCGCTGATTTCCAGTCAATACTGACCACGATCGTTGTAGGTGAGCTGGAGGCTATTTATAATACCTCACGACTTCTAATACTGATCGGATTGGTGGCCAGGCAAATCACTTTTTGCGGAATGTATCCCGAAACTAGTGAACTCGACCGTGGTGCGGACACTCCCGACAGCCTCTATGCGGACCCATGGTATGGCAAAAATTTCAACGATGACTTCTAATTATACCCGCAGTGTACTAATTCAGATGCTGCTGGTAATGGTGGTTCTGATTGGCGTCATCGCTTGGCAGTGGGATGTGTTCAAACAGATATATGTTGATAACCAGGTAAATGCAGTAGGTTGGGTAATTAACGGCGGTATTGCGCTTCTGTTTTTAACCGGGCTTATTCAACTAGTTATCAGGTTCGCTGAATATCGTAACCAGGAAGCCGCGTTAAATCGGTTTCTAATGAATATACGTAAGGACGACGATCCGCTCCAAGGCATTGAACAAAAATCCATGATTGCAGAGCGCTACGTTACGTTAGGGCAACTTAATCGTCGCAGAGCGAGGATTAACCATAGCGCTCTTGCCGCCACCCTGCACGCGATCGAATCTAGTCGTAATAGTTATCTCAAGTTCGTACAAAGCGTACTGGTGTTAACCGGTGTATTTGGCACTATCGTATCGCTGTCAATATCGTTGCTGGGGGCATCAGATATTATTCAGGTGGGGGGCAATACCGACGGTATGGGTACGATGATATTTGGAATGTCCACTGCACTGTCTACGACAATGTCGGCAATCATTTCCTACCTGATTTTCGGTTATTTTTACATTAAATTGATTGATACCCAGACTTACTTGATCAGTCGGGTAGAGGAGGTGACGGCAACGACGTTGCTGCCCCACCTGCAATCGATTCAGGATCAAGTCACGATGGACTATTCGGAAAGTATTCGTGGTGCCACTGAGCTGATGCAGCGGTTTGACCAATCGCAAAAAAATTATGCCAATGCGGCGCTTCAATTGCAGGCCTCTATTGAAGAATTTGCTACTAATTTCAAACCTCAGTCATATGGTGCTAATGAAGAGAGCAGCCTGCAAATACTGGAACAGCTGAGGGAGATGAGCGATACACAGAGGCAAGCTGCGGAACGAAACGAAGCGGCGTTAGGGCAGATGATCCAGCTTCTTGAGGAAGGGTTTCGTCTGGTTCATTAGTAGCTGGATCGCTCAATAAAACCATGACAGAAAACGGCTTCATCGACCTTCGAATCGGCTATGGAATACGTGGCCCAGGAGACGACAGTGTCTGGCCTTCCTTTACGGATATCATGACTGTTGTAGTCATGATTTTCCTCATGGCCCTTGTCATCATCATTGTTCGAAATAACGACCTCAATCGTGAATTGCTGAGCAGTATTGACGCCAATGAAGTGATGTCGTCCGCCAACCTGGGCTTGACCAGTGAACTGGATGACTTGAAAGGAACGGTGGAGTCTCTGCAGCGGGTTCTTGGAGACAGCGAAGCCGATAAAGCCATATTACAGGAGGAACTTTTTAAGCAAATTGCGTTGCTCAACAGCCTGACAGTTCGAAAGAGTGCGATGGACGAGGAGATGGCGCGACTCAATGAGCTGAAGCAGAGACTTAGCGAAGAAAATCTTAGCCTGATTGCCGAGAAGGATAGATTGGTAAGGGAGAATACCGAGCTTGGACAGGGTAAAAATCTGCTTCAGGAAGAGAAACAAAGTCTTATTGTCAGAAGCGAAAAACTAGAACTCGACCGGACCGAGCTTGAGCAAGAAAAAATAGCCCTGATTGCTGAAGTAGATGAATTGATGGCCGCCCGGCGGCAATTGCAAACCGAATTGGATAGTGCGAACGCAGCCAAACTTGGTTTGGAAACCGATCGTAATGCACTGGAGCAGCAGCAGTTACAACAGCAGCAGACTATCGACAAGCTGATTCGGCAAGAACAATTGCTCTCGAGTCAACTTTCTCAGATGAGTTTGCAATTAGAGCAGCTAGCCATAAGTTCTCAAAATGAAGTAGCAACCCTTACCCAAGACAATAGGGGGTTGGAACAACAGCTGAATGATGTGAATCTGAAGTTGGCCAGCTTGAGTCTTGCGCTGGAGCAGCAGAAGGCGCAGGAAGCTCGTTTGAACGAGCTGCTGACTAGCCAGCGGAGCGAGTATGATGCGCTTAAAACCAGTGAACAACTCGTATCACAGCAGTTTTCCGCGGCCAGCGGTGAACTTGAGGAGTTGGCTGAACGAATTGATGAGCGCGAACAGGAGATCCTTTCTTTGCAGACACTGGCTTCGACTCAGGACAGCCAGTATGTTTCTCTCCAGGAGGAATATAATTCCCTGGAGGCAAAGTACCGCAGCCTGGTGCGGGCGGCTCGAAGCCAGGCTGGCAAACAGGTGGCGTCGGTTTACTTCTCGCGTTCTGGCAGTGGTTATGAATTCCGCCTGCAGGAGCCAGGAGCAAATACATCTGTGGCCGTTACCAAGGGGGAACTCGACCGTCGGCTGAGTGCATTAAAGAATAAATTTGGCCGCAGTTTGTATACCAAAGTGGTCATTCCAGAGGATAGCAATTTAAGCCACAATGAAGCCTGGCGTTTCACCCAGGAAATCCTTAATAACTACGATTACTACTACCAAACCCCTACATCACCCTAGTACCGTTTTATTACAATACTCTTTTAAATCATAGAGTTAAGTATTCTAGGATGTTATAATTCTTCTTATGCAATATACCCAGAAATTCGATGTCATCGTGATTGGTGGCGGCCATGCGGGTGTGGAGGCCGCTTTGGCCGCAGCCCGTATTGGCGTTAGCACCTTGCTGGTGACCCATAATATTGAGACCGTAGGCCAAATGTCCTGCAATCCCGCTATTGGGGGAATTGGTAAAGGGCATATCGTAAAGGAGATTGATGCACTAGGCGGTATTATGGCCCGAGCTATCGATCAGGCTGGAATTCATTTTCGAATCCTGAACGCCAGGAAAGGGCCTGCTGTGCAGGCAACGCGCGCCCAAGCGGATCGGGCACTTTATAAAATGGCGATTCGGCGCGCTGTAGAGCACCAGCCGAACCTGACCTTGTTCCAGCAGTCAGTTGACGATCTGATAATCGATAATGATAGGGTCCAGGGAATAAGAACCCAGCTCGGCATTGAAGTGATGGCGCCCACTGTGGTGCTTACTGCCGGCACCTTTTTGAATGGCAAGATTCACGTAGGCCTGGATAACTCGAGTGGAGGCCGCGCTGGGGATCCGCCCTCTCTAGCGCTGGCGAAACGCTTGCGGGAACTACCTTTAGGAGTTGAGCGGCTTAAAACCGGAACTCCGCCAAGAATCGATGGGAAAACTATTAACTATACGGATCTTCTCCCGCAGCCGGGAGATCAGCCAGTACCGGTATTCTCCTTTCTTGGCAGCCCTGATGAACACCCCATGCAGGTGCAATGTCATATCACCCACACGAATGCCCGAACTCATGAAATTATTGCCGCTGCGCTCGATCGCTCCCCTATATATGGTGGCGTGATCGAGGGGACAGGCCCCCGATATTGCCCTTCAATTGAAGATAAAGTGGTTCGTTTCTCTGAGCGAGATAGCCACCAGATATTTATTGAGCCTGAAGGGCTCAATACCACCGAGGTTTATCCAAACGGCATCTCCACCAGCCTTCCTTTTGATGTCCAGCAGACGCTAGTGCACAGTATAAAAGGATTTGAGTCAGCCAGCATTACTAGACCTGGTTACGCAATTGAATATGACTTTTTTGATCCTAGGGGCCTCAAACACAGTCTTGAGACCAAATGTATTGAGGGACTATTTTTTGCCGGTCAGATCAACGGCACTACAGGTTATGAGGAAGCGGCCGGCCAAGGACTCATTGCGGGCTTAAATGCGGCGCGTATGGTGCAACAACGGGAAGCTTGGAGTCCGAGCCGAGGCGAAGCTTATATCGGCGTGATGATTGATGACCTGGTGACGCTTGGAACCCGAGAACCCTATCGAATGTTTACTTCTCGGGCAGAATATCGTCTTCAGCTCAGAGAAGATAACGCCGATATGCGATTGACCGAGACCGGCCATCAACTTGGGTTGGTGGCGACGGATCGTTTTGCAAGATTCGAGACCAAACGCAATGCCGTGGAGATTGAGAAACAAAGGTTGAAACAAACCTGGGTGCGCCCGGAAGCGCTAAATTACAGTGCAATGATGTCGGTGCTTGGCAGGCCGCTGGCGCGGGAATCCAATTTACTGGAACTGCTAAAGCGCCCGGAAACGACTTATACCGCGTTGGCCGGCCTCGCCGGCCTCGAACAGCCTCTAGACGACCAGCAAGCTGTTCGACAGCTTGAGATCCAGGCCAGATATGACGGTTACATTGAGCGCCAGATCGATGAAATAGCGCGCTTAA
>JAHEGU010000058.1 GCA_024644945.1 Gammaproteobacteria bacterium
AAAACGCCTCTGGATCGCGGGCGTGTCAGTCGAACTGCTAGCATATGTGGTTAACCATGCTTTTATCAATCCAGAAGGCCGCGGTCAGACATTGAAACGTATTCACCGTCTCCAATCACCAGGTGATCCAGTAAGCGCACGTCGATCAATGCCAGAGATTTCCGTAAACGTCGGGTCAGAGTCGTGTCCGACTGGCTGGGTTCGGCGATGCCAGAGGGGTGATTATGCGCCAGGATGACCGCCGAGGCATTGTATTCGAGCACACTTCTGACCACCTCCCTGGGATGCACCGCAGCACCGTTTAACGTGCCGCTGAAGAGTTCTTCGTAGTCGATCACCTGGTGACGAGTATCTAGATAGATTATCGCAAACACTTCGCGTTTAAGATCGCGCAGCTGGTAAGTAAGAAAGTCGGCGGCCTGATGGGAGCTGTTTAGAGGGCCTTGTTTGCGTAAAGTTTGATCAAGAAATCTTCGACCAATCTCTAGAGATGCTTGCAGCAGGGCGTACTTGGCCGGTCCGCAGCCTCTGAAGTCACAGATACGATTGTGGTCCGCAGTCAATATCTGGCGCAGGCTGCCAAATTCGATTAGAAGCTCTCTGCCAATGTCAATAGCGGTTCTCCCTCGGGTTCCTGAGCGAATGAAGAGTGCAAGCAATTCGGCGTCTGATAGTGACTTGGCGCCATGTGTGAGAAGCTTTTCCTGAGGTCGTTCGGTGACCGGCCATTTCTTGATTGCCATGTTTACATTCCTTGTAATGAGATTCCTGCGTTACACTCTACTGCATGAGCCATCATAAAAACAAGCGCGTCCTGGTGGGCGTGACCGGTGGAATTGCAGCATATAAAAGTCCGGAGCTGGTGCGAAGGTTGAAAGACCGCGGTTGCGATGTTCGTGTCGTGATGTCACGTGCAGCGGAAGCATTTATCACCCCCCTCACGATGCAGGCGGTGAGTGGGCATCCTGTTTATCAACACCTGCTGGACGCCGAAGCAGAATCTGGAATGGGTCATATCGAACTGGCGCGCTGGGCGGAACTGGTAGTGATTGCGCCCGCTACTGCCAACTTTATCGCCAAGTTGGCACACGGTCAGGCCGATGATCTGTTGTCCACTCTGGCACTGGCGACCGAGGCAGAAGTTGCTGTGGCGCCGGCCATGAATCAGCAAATGTGGCAGCATCCAGGCACAGCGACTAATCTGGAGCAGCTGGTACAGCGCGGTATTCGGGTAATTGGGCCGGGTAGCGGTGATCAGGCTTGCGGCGAAGTAGGCCCGGGTCGAATGACCGAGCCGGAGGAAATAGCCGCCATCCTGGCTGGAGACGCCATTGAACCATTACTGTCTGATTGTCGTGTGCTGATTACCGCGGGACCTACCTGGGAGGCGATCGATCCGGTGCGTGGAGTGACCAATCATAGTTCCGGCAAGATGGGCTATGCGCTGGCCCAGGCGGCATCTGACTATAGTGCCCGGGTGACCCTGGTCAGTGGTCCGGTTCATCTTGATACGCCAGAGGGCGTTAGCAGAATAGACGTGATCTCGGCAGCAGACATGCTGGAAGTGGTTATGCGGGAAGTCGGAAAATCCGATATTTTTATCGCTGTCGCCGCCGTCGCTGACTACCGGCCGGCAGACGTGGCGAAGCACAAGATCAAAAAATCCGACGATCAGGATGGCATGGTGATCGAGATGGTTAAAAATCCGGATATTCTTGCAACTGTTGCTGCGCTGGAGAAGCCTCCATTCACAGTGGGGTTTGCGGCGGAAACTCAGAACACAATAGAAAATGCCCGTGAAAAACTGAAGAAGAAACGAGTAAATGTGGTAGCCGCAAATAATGTTGGTGGCGACGACAGTGCATTTGGCAGCGACTCCAATGCGGTAACACTGGTACATTCTGAGGGGGAGGTCAACATACCTCCCAACGACAAGTATGCTGTGGCGATTCGAATGCTGCAGGAAATTAATACGCTTTACCGATATCAATGAAAAAGAAAATTGATCTCAAGATTCTTGACTCGAGGGTCCATCAAGAGTTTGGTTTGCCGCATTATGCAACTGAAGGATCCGCGGGCCTCGATCTGAAAGCCTGTATCGACTCCCCGTTAAACCTGGAACCTGGTAAAACTGAACTGATTCCAACCGGGCTTGCGATCCATATTGCTGATCCATCCCTGGCTGCGATAATTCTGCCACGCTCGGGACTCGGTCATAAGCACGGAATTGTGCTCGGTAATCTGACTGGACTAATTGATTCGGATTACCAGGGCCAACTGTTCGTGTCATGCTGGAATCGTAGCCAAAGCGATTTTACGATCAATCCTGGTGATCGCATCGCACAGCTGGTCCTCGTACCGGTAGTCCAGGCTGAATTTAATTTAGTGGAGGACTTTACCCACAGCGACCGGTCCGACGGAGGCTTTGGGTCTACCGGGTCTCGCTGACTGGGTCACAATGACCAGGTTACGTCGACTGCGTCACGCTGTCAGGATCATACCAGGCAGATATCGACTCCTAACTTGTTCTTCGCACTGCCAGCATGGTTAGATCATCAGGATGGCCAGGGATGCTTTCATTTGCACCGGACATGGTGGCGTGACAGCTTGAGGCAAGTCGGTCCAGGCTTTTTTCAAGCGGCCCTTTGCGAATTAATTCAATAACTTGCTCTTGAGAAAGATTATCTCTGAGGCCGTCGCTGGCCAGGATTACGGTATCGTATTTGGCCAGGGCGATTCTCGGCCCAATCTCCAGGCGCATGTCATCGCTACCGAGTACATTTGAAACGATGTGTCTCTCCGCGTGCTGCATGGCATCTTCCTCGTTCAGCAATCCCACTTCCTCCATGTATCCTGTGGGTGAATGGGATACGGTCTCAAACTTGACCTGTCCGCGTTGGCCGGTTATCAGGATCATCGCGTCGCCGATGTGATACGGCCGAATAATCCCCTGATCGAACTCGACCACAACTAAAGTTGTCGCGCCGCCAGTTCCGGCGTGCAGAATCGCTTCATTAGCCTTGTCGATGCCCTGTAGAATCATGCTGCGCGTCTCATCGCCGTCTGAATCTTTCTCAAGCTGGTCCAAGATCGTTGCGACAGCAAGGCGTGATGCGGTATCTCCAGCGGGCAATCCACCTAGACCATCTGCGACCAGAAATACCCATCGGTCTCGAGCGAGTCTGATCCAGCCAGCGCAATCCTCGTTAGCGCTTTGTTTAATCGGTGAACGGGCGGTGTACACGGCGAATTGGCAGCTGGCGCGTTTGAAGTAGTCGAGCTCGTTCTCTGACTCCGAGTAGAACAGCTCACTCAACACCGATGCCACTCCATAGTTTCAACATAATTTCGCAGCTGGCTGGCGGTGCGGAATTTTCTCAGGATTAGACTGCGTTTCAAACCACAGCATATTGCTTTGACTTCAGGGGGCTGTCGAGAATAGGTTTTTGCGCCCCCTAACACGTCGTAAAAAACACGCACCAGGTCGCAGATGTCGTTACGGTAATTTTCGCCACTGGCGGCCCCCCAGTTAAACATGTCTAATAGTTTGAGTTCGAAACCCAGTCCAAAACGCTGGACGATTATGTTTTCTGTATGCAGGTCACCATGATACTCACGAGAGGCGTGTATGGACTCTATTCCTTCGGTCAGGGCATGCAGCAGGTGAAGCGCTTGAAATGGATTAAGTTTGCGTCCTTTCTGGTGTTTCAAAAAAGTCGACAGCAGCTCGCCCTCGACATACTCAGAAATCAATACTGATATTTCACGTCCGTAAAAGTCGATGGTGTCCATAGTGTGATAGTGGATGACTATCGGACACTGTCGAAGCTTATGCAGTTTGCGAGCATATGTTTTCAACGTACGATCTTTGGGATTGCGCTGCGGAAAAAACAGCTTTGCGGTGCGCGCAATACCGGTGCGTATTTCATTGACTAAATACACTTCGCCCTCCCAGCCAGCGCCGAGCAACTCGATAACCTGGTATTTGTCGGCGATGGTTTCGTCTGGCCGAAGACAAAACCTGTCGATACGGCTTTTACATGAACCCATTAGTGCACTGCTCAGGCATTCAAGGCCTGATCGATGTCCCAGATAATATCCTCTATAGATTCAATGCCAACCGAAATGCGGATCATGTCCGCGGTGATTCCAGCTTTGAGCTGCTCTTCTTCGTTCAACTGGCGGTGAGTAGTAGAGGCAGGATGGATTACCAGGGTCTTGGCATCGCCCACATTCGCCAGATGGCTCATGAAACTGACGTGCTCAATAAACCTGGCGCCAGCCTCCTGACCACCCTCAATTCCAAATGTCAGAATTGAGCCTCCCCCCCGTGGTAAGTATTTCTGGCTCAGCGGAAAGTATAGATTGTCTGGGTCTCCCGCATATTTGACCCAGGTCACGCGCGAATGCTGTTTTAGGAATTCGCTGACTTTGGAGGCATTTTCAACATGTCTTTGCATGCGGATGGGCAGGGTTTCCAGACCCTGTAGCATCAAGAAGGCGTTGAAGGGGCTTAGCGTGGGGCCCAGAGTCCGAAGTGTTTCGCATCGCGCCTTCATGGTAAACGCAAAGTCTCCGAAGGTTTCGAAGAATCGTACCCCATGGTAGCCCTCCGAGGGGTCAGTCATGTCCGGGTAATTGCCGTTATCCCAGGGGAATTTTCCAGACTCGACGAGAATGCCTCCCATCGAGGTGCCATGTCCGCAGATAAACTTGGTCGCAGAGTGCAGCACGATATCGGCGCCATATTCAATTGGTTTGCAGAGGTACGGCGAGGCAAACGTATTGTCGATTACAAATGCTATACCGTGTTCGTTTGCAATACTGGCAACGGCCTCGATATCGAGCACATTGTTGTTGGGATTGCCCACGGTTTCACCGTAGATTACCCGGGTTTTATCGGTGATAGCGCGTGCGAAATTATCTGGATCGTCCGGGTCAACAAATACGGTGCCAATGCCCATTCTTTTAAAGGTAACCGCAAACTGGGAGACGGTTCCGCCATAGAGTGTGCTGGCCGATACGATTTCATCGCCTTCTTTGAGTATGGTAAGCAGAGCGGTCATCTGGGCTGCCATACCGGTGCTGGTGGCCACTGCGGCTCTGCCGCCCTCGAGTGCCGCCATTCTCTCTTCGAACATTGCGGTTGTGGGATTGCTCAGGCGGGTATAAATATTTCCGAAGGTCTGCAGATTAAAAAGGCTGGCCGCATGATCGGTATCATCAAATACATAAGACGCTGTCTGGTAGATCGGTGTGGCGCGGGATCCTGTGGCAGGATCGGGCTGAGTGCCTGCATGCAGGCACAGTGTTTCAAATCCAAATTCTCTATCGCTCATAGTCTGTTAGTTATGGTCAGTTGGCGATCACTTTATTTCGCCGGGAAGAGATCACACGGGTATTTACGCCGATAAAATTTAGACCACCAAATAATCGTGCGTGTTCGATTTTGACGCATCGGTTCATTACAAAATCGATGCCGGCTTGCCTGGCGATTTCCTTCGCTTCCTCGTTCACAATCCCAAGCTGAAGCCAAACCGCCTTTGCTCCTATCTGGATTGCCTGGTGGGTGTAGTCTGGGGTGGTCTCGGCGCGTTGAAAGATGTCTACCATGTCTACCTGGTGGGGAATAGAAGCCAGATCGGGGTAACAGTTTTCGCCTAGTATCTCAGTATAGTTCGGATTGACCGGAATTATCTTATATCCGTGGTCCTGCATATATTTAGCCGCAAAAAAACTGGGGCGATGCCACTTCGCGGAAAGACCGACTACGGCAATAGTTTTGTTTTCAGTCAGGATTCTGCGCAGGGTTGGAATATCGGGCATTTAAATGGTGGCTTGAGCTATCGGGGCGGCAACAATATCATTATTATCGACACGAAAGAAATCTGAAAAATCCTTTTTGAGACCACACAATGTCAAATAATATTTATACCAGAGGATTGGATCAGTGCAGTGCCAATTATGCGCCGCTGACCCCAATTGATTTTCTGCTACGCGCCGCATCAGTATACCCCGATCATTTGGCGCTTGTTGACGGAAGCAACACTGGCACCTGGTCGGAAGTTGCCGCGAGATGTCGCAGACTTGCATCGGCTTTGCGGCAACGAGGCCTCGGCAAGAACGATACGGTTGCCATTATTGCACCAAACAGTCGGGCGATATATGAAGCGCACTTTGGCGTGCCTATGTCGGGGGCGGTATTGAACACCATTAACACCAGATTAGATGCGGACACCATCGCTTTTATTCTCGCCCATGGTGAAGCCAGGGTGTTATTGGTAGATGCTGAACTCTCTGGCCTCGTACAAATCGCACTGGAAAAGCTGGAGGCTGGTATCCGGGATCAACTGTTGGTAGTGGACATCGAGGTTGATGGGTTTTCACAGTCCATCGGCAGCTGCAGTTACGAAGCGCTGTTAATGGAGGGAGATCCAAGTGAGGCCTTCGCCGCTATCGACGATGAATGGGATGCGATCTCACTCAACTATACATCCGGCACTACGGGCAACCCTAAAGGTGTGGTCTACCATCATCGTGGCGCTTACTTGAATGCTCTGAGCAATATTGTTGGATGGGAAATGCCACATGAAGCCGTGTATCTCTGGACCCTGCCTATGTTTCACTGTAACGGCTGGTGTTTCCCCTGGACTATGGCAGCGCTTGCCGGCACTAGTATTTGTCTGAGAAACATCAATGCCCAGAGTATTTTTCAGGCTATTGACGAGTACAAGGTTACGCATTTTTGCGGGGCACCGGTCATTATGAATATGGTCATTAATGCCAATGACGATGAACGACGCGAGTTTGATCACCAGGTTAATATGATGACTGCCGCGGCGCCACCACCCGCGGCAGTTCTCGAATCTATGGAAAAAGCCGGGTTCAAGGTTACGCATGTTTATGGGCTTACGGAAACATATGGACCTGCGGTGATCTGTGCCTGGAAACCAGAATGGGATGCGCTTGACAGTAATGCCAAAGCGCAGATGAATTCTCGTCAGGGAGTGCGTTACCACGTGCTCCAAGGTCTCGATGTGATGGATCCTGAAACTATGCAACCGGTCGAGTCAAACGGTGATCAAATGGGAGAAACGATGTTTCAGGGCAATATCGTGATGAAGGGGTATCTGAAAAATCCAGAAGCCACCGAGCAGGCGTTTGCAGGAGGCTGGTTTCATTCCGGAGATCTGGGGGTGATCCAATCCGATCGCTATCTCAAACTGAAGGACCGATCAAAAGACATCATCATCTCTGGCGGTGAGAATATTTCTTCTATTGAAGTCGAGGACTGTCTGTATCAACATCCACAAGTAGCGGAAGCCGCGGTGGTCGCAAAACCGGATGATCACTGGGGAGAGACGCCTTGTGCATTTGTTGGTTTGAAGCCGGATGCGAAGGTCTCGGAGAGTGAGATCATTGAGTTTTGCAGGCAGAATCTGGCCCATTTCAAGTGCCCGAAAACTGTGGTTTTTGGTGCCCTGCCCAAGACTTCCACCGGAAAGATTCAGAAATTCATGCTGCGGGATCGAATCCTGAACGACGAGATTTAGAGTCGTTTAATAATTCTACTGCCAAGAATTATCGGTGCATCCGCAGTGTGCCATTAAGCTGAAGGCGGCGTGACTAGATGATTTCTCGATTTCAGGCAGGTGTTCTGTTTGCCTTGGCTGCGGCAACCGCTTTGGGGGCGATTACCACCCAAGCAAAGATTGTTTATATTCTGGGCGGTAACGCATTGACCGTGATGTTGATTAGATTTGTATCGACCGCCCTGATAACCGGTTGCATCGTGGTTGGTCGACAATATTGGGGTGCGGGTCAACCGGTCTCGGGCGCTGGCCGCGGACAGTTAAGATTAACACTGATAACCGGAGTCGCCTGGTCCGCGGGTATGATCTGTTATCTGCTGTCAGTGCAAACTGTGCCGGTAAGTATTGCGGCGCTTCTGTTTTATACCTATCCACTGATGGTTCTTGGCGTTTCCGTCGCGGCAGGGAATGTGCGACTTTCTGCTGCATTAGGTGCGCTGTTTCTAGCTGCTTTCGTTGGTCTGGGTCTGGCACTCCTGAACGGCGAGATCATACTGGAGCTGAAAGGAGTTGCTCTGGCGCTGTTAGCCGCTGTGGGAGCCACGCTTACCTTCTTTATCGGTGCCAGAGTCGCGCGACAAGTTGATCCATTTACCTTGACCTTCAGGGTCAGTGTGATCGGCCTGGTTATGATTTTACCTTTTGCGCAGGGGCACATAGCGTTTCCAGATGGTACAGGACTGGTCGCGCTTGGCGGTGCCACAGCCTGCTATGTTATCGGCATTTTGTGTCAATTCGCCGCTCTGTCACGACTGGCCCCGGCGTCTGCCGCATTTATCCTTAACTTTGAGCCAGTAGTGTCTATCCTGTTAGCATCGGGATTTCTTGGTGAACTGCTTACGTGGCGCCAGTGGCTTGGGGTAAGTTTGGTATTGCTCGCTTTGCTGGCCTCGACTTGGATAAGAGAAAGTCGCAGGATGAATTGACGCCTGGGAATGTGGGCATGTCGCAATGGTGCAAACTGCGTGACTAAGCATTACCTACCATTGCGCGCCTGAATCAATTTTATCTTCCTGGCAAAACTCAAATGTCGGTAAAAATCGCAGCGTCAATAGAAATTTCCCCAAAGCAGGCAGTTGAAAGCGGGGATCTGAAAGGACTGTTCCCGCAGGGTACACGGGTATATATCACCGATGTTGGGACCGACAGCGCAGAGACCATTACCTCGGGTTCAAAGCGCGTGAGCGACTTTGGCTATAAACCGGTTCCACATTTTGCCTCACGTCGGTTGGGTACTAAAAAAGCGCTTGAGGATCGTATCAATATGCTGAGTCAGGAAGCGGGCGTGACCGATGTTCTGGTCATTGGCGGCGGGCTTGAGAAGCCAGCGGGAGATTTTGGTTCCAGCATAGAAGTCTTGGAGACGGGTTTCTTTGACAAGTACGGCATACGCAGCATGGGGATTGCCGGTCACCCAGAGGGCTCGCCGGATTTTAACGATGAGGCTGCAGAAGAGGCATTAAAGCTTAAGCAGGCCTTTGCGCAGCGCACAGATTCAGAAATGCGAATCGTCACTCAGTTTGGTTTTGATTCCGCCGGATTTACTCGCTGGGCAGACGGCCTGGCTTCATCGGGAATTGATCTACCAGTGCACCTGGGGGTAGCTGGACCGGCTAAACTCACAACGCTGGTTAAATTTGCCGCGATGTGTGGCGTTGGCAACTCGATCAAATTTTTAAAAAGGCGCGCCGGCACAATCAGCACTTTAATGAGCGGTTTCGATCCTGATGAAATTGTCGATCCGATTGAAAGGCATGCTTTGGCAGATCCTAAATGCGCCATTAAACAAATTCATGTTTTTCCGTTTGGCGGTATGAAAAAATCTGCCGAGTGGCTGCACCAGAGGGGAAGCTGGTTCGCCTGAACAGCGATACCGCAGATCTCTATTTCTTATTGTTGGGATCCTCTGCAGTGCAACGGGCGTCGCAGTTGCATATCGTGTCCAAGGCGCACATATTAGCGTCATGCAATCATCGTTTAAGTCAGTTGACAGCTGCCTGCTGCAGGCCGCTCAGATTTGGCATGCCGCGGTTGACTCTGTAAACGGCGAAACTGCCACCCAGAAAGCACTGGCAGACGAGAAAGAAAAATCATGGAGGTATGTACTTGCTGTAGGTAAAGGTGCGAGTGCAATGCTGAAAGGTGCGGTAGATTCGATGGCCTCGGATGCCCGCGCCTTGTTGATAACCAAGTACCAGCATGTCGATCAGTCATTGGCGGATGATCCACGAGTAGAAACGATTGAGTCAGGGCATCCAATGCCCGATCGCAACAGCCTGCGGGCTGGTCGCAGGGTCTTTGCATTTGTCAGCGCAATACCTCCAGGTGCTTCATTGTTGGTCCTGGTATCGGGCGGCGCATCGGCGCTGGTAGAGTATCCGCTCACGGGGATTAATCTTGCTAAACTGCAGGGGCTGAGTGAGACGCTACTTGCCGACGGTTATTCCATCGATCAGATTAACCTGATTCGAATCGCCATTTCTCGAATCAAGGGTGGAAAACTGTTGCAGCAGTTTCAGGGAAGACTGGTGAGAGTATACGGCCTGTCGGATATCCCTGGAGATGATGCCGACCTGATCGGTTCAGGTATCGCAGCAATACAAGCGCCCGTGGTCGCCTCTTTCGATATTCCTCCCAGCATTAAAGAATTAATGGAGCAAGCACGTGTCAGTAGCGGCCCCCACCCTCTTTCTGCTCCCAACTTTGAGTATCGTGCCGATCTGGTTGGATCGAACACTATGGCACGTCTGGCGGGCGCGGAGAAAGCAGAGTTATTCGGTCTGCCGGTTATGGAGTCGAATGAAATACTGAATGGCGATATTCTCGATTTGGCCCCAAAACTGGCGGCACGTATCGCGGCCGGCAGGCCTGGAGTATATATCTGGGGCGGGGAGCCTACAGTGCGGCTTCCGACGAATCCGGGAGCAGGAGGGCGTAACCAGAGTCTTGCTGTCGCGTTGGGTATCGAAATATCGGATCAACCTCGAGTAGCCGGTGTAGTAGCCGGTACCGATGGAACTGACGGGCCCACTGACGCAGCCGGGGGCTTTTTTTATAGTGGTATGAATTTATCTGGCGGGCGGGATGCGCTGCTGAGGGCGGATGCCGGCACCTGGCTGAAAAATTCCGATAAGTTATTCATTACCGGTCCTACTGGCACTAACGTCATGGACCTTGCGGTAGTAATTAAGCAGGAGTAATTGAATGCGTTCGAGTAAAGTTGTTCACATTATCAGTTGCCACGCCGAGGGTGAAGTGGGCGATGTGATTGTCGGCGGGGTGCCTGTACCTCCTGGAGAAACGGTCTGGGAGCAATCCCGCTATATTGCCAATGATCAGGAGCTTCGCCAGTTTGTCCTGAATGAACCCCGGGGAGGCGTTTTTCGCCATGTGAACCTGTTGGTGCCTCCCAAGCATCCAGATGCCGATGCCGCCTGGATTATTATGGAGCCAGAGGATACACCTCCGATGTCGGGATCTAACTCGATTTGTGTATCTACAGTATTACTTGAATCCGGTATCTTGCCGATGACCGAACCGGTCACAAAACTCACACTGGAAGCGCCAGGGGGATTGGTTTCAGTAGAGGCGAGTTGCCGGCAGGGCCGTGTTTCACAGGTTAAGGTTACCAATGTGCCAAGTTTTGCCGATCAACTGGACAAGGTCATCGAAGTACCTGGGATAGGCACGCTGACTGTTGATACCGCTTACGGTGGCGACAGCTTTGTATTGGTCAGCGCGTCGGAACTGGGATTTGCACTGGACCCGGACGAGGCCAGGGATCTGGCAACAACTGGTATACAAATCACGGATGCCGCCAACGAACAGCTCGGCTTCAGTCATCCGCTCAATCCAGAGTGGGATCACATTTCATTTTGCCAGTTTACTTTTCCCGTGCAACGTCACGGCAACCAGGTGATTGGGAGAAATACCGTTGTAATCAAACCTGGAAAGCTCGATCGCTCGCCAACGGGTACCGGCTGCTCAGCACGTATGGCGGTCATGCATGCCCGCGGTGAACTTGAGCCCGGTAGTGTTTTTATCGGACGTTCAATTATCGATTCGGAGTTCATCTGTAAAATTGAGTCTGAGATTGAAATTGGCTCCCGGTCTGGCATCGTTCCGTCGATATCGGGACGTGCATGGATTACCGGCACTCACCAGCACTTGCTGGATCCGGAAGATCCATGGCCTTCTGGATATCGACTGAGCGATACCTGGCCGTCCAGTTGTGGCCGCTGAAGCTTCCCTAAACACTGACTATGAAGTACGACAATATTCTTCAAACCATCGGTAATACGCCGGTGGTTAAATTAAACGTCCTCGGTGCAGACACCGGCGTTGGTCTCTGGGTCAAGCTCGAAAGAGCCAATCCTGGAGGTTCGGTCAAGGACCGCCCGGCTCTGAAGATGATCGAGGATGCTGAGCGCGATGGACGGCTTAAACCAGGAGACACCATTATCGAACCGACCTCGGGAAATACCGGAATAGGTCTCGCCATGGTTGCCGCCGTTAAAGGCTATAAGTCAATCTTTGTCATGTCGGCTGACATGAGTAAGGAACGCGTATTGATACTTGAAGCATACGGGGGTGAAGTCATTCTTACACCCGCCGATAAGGGTACAGTGGGGGCAATTGAAGAGGCTAGAAGACTGGAGCAGGAGCACGGTTATTTTTTTGTGGGCCAGCACTTTAATCCTTCTAACCCCGCCTCACATAAATCTACCGCGGATGAAATTTGGCAGGACTTCGGCACCGAGCTGGATACAGTTGTGTGCACTACGGGAACTGGCGGAACAGTCTCGGGACTAGGAACTTATCTTCGTGAATACAATCCGGATTTGGAGATTGTGGCGACTGAACCAGATGTTTCACCGATCCTGAGTAAGGGTGTTGCGAAAAAACATAAGATCATGGGTACCGCACCGGGATTCATACCGGACACGCTGGATACTTCGGCTTATGACCGCATCCTGCAAATCAGCGCCGCGGAGGCGTATGACATCACTCGTCAGCTGGCGCGAAAGGAAGGATTGTTTTGTGGAATTTCATGTGGCGCGGCGGTGTCCGGGATGCTCAAACTTGCGGCGGAAGAGGTCTATCAAGGTAAGACGATCCTGGCTATTCTGCCAGATACAGGGGAGCGCTATCTGAGCACCGATTTATGGAGCTAATGGTGATCTGAAGAGGAGCCCTGGGTTCGTTACCGGGTTCGCAAAACAGAGAATCTGGCCAGGTTCTTTAAAGCGTTTCGATAATCCGAATTCGGCAGGCAGTCGATTGCCTGTATTGCCATATCAGTCTGACGCTGTGCTTGCTCCAGGGTGTAATCCAGTGCGCCAGTCTGATGCACAATGTCGAGTATTTCCTGAATCCGATTGCGCTCTCCCTGTTCAATCGCAGACCTGACAATCTGTTTCTGCTCGCTGGTTCCATTACGCATAGCATGGATCAAAGGTAATGTAGGCTTGCCCTCGGCTAAGTCATCGCCTGCGTCTTTCCCCATTTCCTGACTGCTGGACATATAGTCCATCACATCGTCCACTAACTGAAAGGCCGTGCCCAGGTAAACGCCATAGTTTGCCAAAGCCTTACAGATTTTTGCATCTTTCCCACCAACTACGCCGCCGAGCCATGCTGCCGCTTCAAATAATTTAGCGGTCTTTCTGTGTATCGTGTCGAAATAAGCTTGCTCTGAAGTGTCAGGAGAATGCGCATTAAGCAGTTGCAGCACCTCTCCTTCGGCGATTGCATTGGTGGTAGAGGCCAAGATCCGCATAACTTCCATGCAATCGGTTTCCACCATCATCTCAAACGCCCTGGAATACAGAAAGTCGCCAACCAGCACGCTTGCCTCATTGCCCCAAACGTCATTCGCAGTGGGCTGACCGCGCCGCAGAGCTGAAGCATCAACGACATCATCGTGCAACAGCGTTGCGGTATGTATAAATTCGATAACCGCAGCGAGATTGATATGTTGTTTTCCTTCATATTCGCAGGCTCTGGCGCTGAGTAAAAGGATCAGCGGCCTCATTCGTTTACCCCCGCTCTTGATAATGTACGCGCCCAAGGTTCTGATCAGGGCAATATCTGATTTCAATCGAGACTGGATCGTCGCGTTCACTTGATCCATATCCTGTCTGGACAGCATCAGCGCTGCCTCGAGCAGGTCTTCAGTTGATTCGCCGCCGGTTTGGTCAGTAACGGCTTCGGCCTGGACGCCAGGATGATTCATTGAGGAAGGATTCTGATTATTGCCTGTTATTTTAGCGGAAAACTCAGCGTCGGTTATCGTTGCTGGCGCACATGTCCAGGGAGATTTCGACACCTTGATTGTCTACGAATTCCCTTGGATTTACAGGTGATTGCGTCAATTTTTCGCATTGACGCCAGAGGCCCGTGTAGATACAATCCGCAGTCCTCAAATTTCCGCGTCCGTTTCACCGGGTTTCCATTTATAACTCGTTGAAAAAATATGATAATTTATCAGCAATTGTTTATGCTGAAATGCGCGGAAAAAGAAATGATAGATACCAGTACGGATTGAAAAATGTACGCAGTAGTAGAAACCGGCGGCAAACAGTATAAGGTTGCCATTGGTGATAAGTTAAAAGTCGAAAAACTGATGGCCGAAGAAGGCGCGTCTATCGATCTCAACAAGGTACTGATGGTGGCAGATGGAGACGATGTCAGCGTTGGTGCACCTGTCCTGGATACTACTGTGACCGCTACAGTTATTAGCCACGGTCGTGCCAAGAAAATCCGCGTGTTCAAAATGAAACGCCGCAAGAACTATCGGCGCACCCAGGGTCATCGCCAGTATTTCACCGAAATCGAAATCACCGGGATAGGCGATACGGTTGCAGGCCCTGCGCCAAAGAAACAGGCGAAGAAAAAAGCTGAATCTGAAACTGCGCTGCAGCCGGAAGTGGCAGCAGATACAGGTTCGGACGGTGTCGGTGACAATCTCACCGAAGTCAACGGAATAGGTCCGGTTATCGAACAGAAACTAAAGGGTCTTGGCATTACTACTTTTGCCCAGATCGCCGAACTGGATCAAGCCCGCATCGACGACATCAACGAACAACTCAGTTTTAAGGGTCGTATAGAACGTGAACAATGGGTTGAGCAGGCGCAGAAGCTGAACGGCTGAATACGCTTTAGAATACGAGGAATATAAAATGGCACATAAAAAAGCAGGTGGCAGTTCGCGTAACGGTCGCGATTCGGTCTCCAAACGCTTAGGCGTTAAACGCTTCGGTGGCGAAGATGTACTAGCTGGAAACATTATTGTGCGTCAGCGAGGAAGTAAGTTTCACGCCGGCAAAAATGTGGGGATGGGAAAAGACTACACTCTTTTTGCCACC
Organism: Gammaproteobacteria bacterium; assembly: GCA_024644945.1. Classification (GTDB taxonomy): domain Bacteria; phylum Pseudomonadota; class Gammaproteobacteria; order Arenicellales; family Poriferihabitantaceae; genus VYFG01. Next base: position 14,960 of record JAHEGU010000058.1, read on the forward strand.
GCGCCCGGCAAGGTCTTGTTTGAAATAAAAGGTCCAAAGAAGAGAAGGACTGTCAGTATTGTTGCCGCTTAGGTAAACGCCATTTGCATTTTACTGAAAGCCTCGCTTTGGCAACAAAGCGAGGCTTTTTTACGAATGGCTTTATATTGCTTACAGCGCACAAGGGTGAACGATGCCCCTGATAAGGTAGGATTGAAGACAACTTTGATAAGAGTACAAGAGAAGTACCAGTGCGCTGCGCGGCCTGGTTGATTATTTATCCCGAATACAGAGTTTAATGAAGTTTGTCGATGAAGCTGAAATTAAGGTCATTGCCGGCAAGGGCGGCAATGGCGCGCTGAGCTTTCTGCGCGAGAAATATAGGCCTCATGGCGGCCCTGATGGCGGTGACGGGGGTAACGGCGGCAGCATTTACTTAATCGCGGACAGCGGACTAAACACTCTCGCGGACTTTCGCTATACCCGCAACTACAAGGCAAAAAATGGTCAGAACGGAGCGGGTCGCGATCGCTTCGGCAAGTATGGCGAAGACTTAGTGGTTAAAGTGCCACTCGGGACCATAGTATCTGACGCGGAGACCGGGGAAGTCATTGGAGACGTCGTGCGTGAAGGGGAGAAACTGCTGGTAGCTCGAGGAGGCATTCGCGGATTGGGCAATGCGCGCTTTAAATCCAGCATTAACCAGACGCCTAGAAAAACAACACCCGGAAAACCGGGTGACGAACGTGTTTTGAAGCTTGAGCTCAAGGTGCTGGCCGACGTAGGTTTATTAGGTTTGCCCAATGCCGGCAAGTCTACTTTTCTCGCAGCGGTTTCAAGTGCACGACCGCGGGTTGCGGACTATCCTTTCACGACGCTATATCCCCAGCTAGGGGTGGTGGATGTCGGGGAGTCTAGCGGATTTGTGATGGCTGATATTCCCGGTCTTATTGAGGGCGCGGCCACAGGGGTCGGACTCGGCATTGCGTTTCTGAAGCACCTTAAGCGAACCCGAATTCTGTTGCATCTCGTTGATCTGGCGCCCTTGGATGAGAAAGATATCGTGCAGTCAGTGCGGGAAATCGAGACAGAACTACGGGCCTTTGGTGACAGCGTGGGCGCAAAGGAACGTTGGCTCGTGTTGAATAAATCTGACCTGGTAGATCAAGCGGAGTTGAAAAACATTAAGACACAAGTGGTGCGGGAACTCAACTGGCAGGCGCCGGTTTACTGTATTTCCGCTGCTACGGGCGAAGGCTGCCAGGCGTTGATCAATAGCTTGATGGATCGGTTGTCCGAACTCGATAGCGAGGAGAAGATCAGCTTGAAACGGGCCTCTCAAGAGGCGCAGCATGTCTAAAGATCGCGCCGCCCTGACTAATACCAGCCGCTGGGTAATTAAGGTGGGGACTTCCCTGTTGACCAGTGTTAACGACGGCCTTGATCAGGCGATCATCGATGATTGGGTTGCGCAAATTGCTGCGCTCAGGCAGCAGGGTATGGAGTTTGTGCTGGTGTCTTCGGGGTCCATTGGCGAGGGAGTCCGAAGGCTTGGCTGGGACAGTCGGCCGCCCGAAATACATAAACTCCAGGCCGCAGCGGCGGTGGGTCAAATGGGCCTGGTACAAAGCTATGAGTCATCGTTCAAGCGATTTGGGATCATTACCGCGCAAGTGCTGTTAACCCATGCCGATCTCGCTAACCGTGAACGATATTTGAACGCTCGCAGTACTCTGAGAGCGCTAATTAAACTCGGCGTGGTACCTATCGTCAATGAAAACGATACCGTGGTGAATGACGAAATTCGTTTTGGCGATAACGATACTCTGGCCGCCCTAGGCGCTAACCTGGTTGAGGCAGAGACCTTGATTATCCTTACCGATCAGAAGGGCTTGTTTGATTGTGATCCGCGCACGAATCCGGATGCCAACCTGGTGCAGTACGCCATGGCCGACGACACTAGTTTGCTCGACGTCGCAGGACCCGCTTCTGATGTTGGCAGTGGTGGCATGGTGACAAAAGTCTTGGCCGCACAAAAGGCGGCTCGGTCCGGAGCCTCAACTGTTATTGTGAATGGACGAATAAATAACGTGCTGACCCGATTGCGCGAAGGGGACGAGCTAGGCACGCTGTTGCGCCCAGGCAGCAATAGAATGGCTGCACGCAAGCAGTGGCTAGCCGGTCAGCTACGCGGCAGTGGCCGAGTGACGCTGGATGATGGGGCAGTTAAAGTGTTGCGTGAATCAGGTCGCAGTTTATTGCCAATTGGCGTAAAAGAAGTAAGCGGTCAGTTCGGGCGCGGTGAGCTAGTTGTTTGTTTAGATTTACGGGGGAACGAAGTGGCGCGCGGCCTTGTCAACTATAACGCCGAAGAGGCAAGACTAATTGCCGGTAAATCCAGTCGCTTTATTGAGTCGATACTAGGCTACGCGGGTGAAATCGAGCTTATCCACCGAGATAATATTGCAATCACGGAATAAAACTAAAAACTGACCTAGTACCTCTTCTGAGCCGCTACCAACTGTTTCGCAATTCACGCAGTTTAAGGAATACCGTGCGGCTGTCCGGATTAGACCCTATCTCCGGGAACCGGGCCTTCAATTCATCTATAATTTCAGGGTTCTCCAGACGGAAAAAAGTGTTGATTTCCTTCTCCTGAGCAATACTAGTGACAATAGCGTCCGAGGGATCTGCGTTCGGTTTCTGCTCTAAAAGTTCCCTCGCGCGCTCGTTGTGAGGCTCCCGATCAAGAGTAAACTGCAGATTATTTTCCAGGTAATCATGGCCGGGATAGATCAGGGTGCTGTCATCTAGACCGGTAAGTTGTTTTACAAAAGTCTGATAAAGCGCCGCCGGGTGACCGCCATTATGGCAATTTCCCGCCCCCGCATTGAACAGCGTGTCACCGCAAAACAGGCTCGGTGTGTCGGTGTGAGACAGGAGGCAGATGTGACTCATGGTGT
>JAHEGU010000019.1 GCA_024644945.1 Gammaproteobacteria bacterium
GTGGATATAAACTTGCCTGCACAAATTCCAGAGTAATGAAATTGCTTGGCGTCAATGGCCCATTATCCGGTCGTATGTTGAGCCACTCCACTCACAAGAGTGGCGCAAGCCTAAATACTGAGGAGTTTTTCCGCCGTATCGTTGAACTGGAGTTCGCTTTTATTATGGAGAAAGACGTCCCCACGACCCCCGAGCCATATACTGCATCGTCAATTACTTCTTATATAGAAAGCTTCATACCCGCAATAGAGATCGTTGATCACCACTATACTGACTTTACCAAGGTTGGGGCCAATGCGTTAATCGCTGATAACGCGATTCACGGGGCCATTGTCCTCGGTAATCCTGTACCAGAGTGGCAATCCACTGATCTATCAGAATACCAGGTTCAACTATTTGTAAATAACAATTTATTCTCTCAGGGTATTGGAAAAAACGTCCTCGGCAGCCCTCTAAATGTCATGGCATGGCTGGCGAATCATTTACAATCCCGGGGCATTGGCCTCAAATCTGGTGACCTGGTGAGCACGGGCACAGCTTGCGAAATCTACGAAGCTGAAAAAGGTGATAAAGTCCTGGCCGATTTTGGCGAACTTGGATCAGTATCCGCATCGTTTGTTTGAACCAATATTAAAACTCCGAATCCTCGAGGATTTGATCGGAGAACGTATCTAACTGGCATTACATAAATTTTCTATGACGACTCTGGCATTCTTTGAGGGCGAAATCGTTCCTATTAATCAGGCGAAAATCAGCATCACAAACCATACCCTGCACTACGGAACCGGATGTTTTGCAGGTATTCGAGGTTATTGGAACAAATCCAAGAACCAGCTGTACATATTCAGACTCGCAGATCACTACACTCGTTTTCTGAATAGCGCCAAACTGCTTTTTAGCGTAATCAAATATAGTAACGAACAGTTGCAGGCCTGCACCCTAGAACTACTGCGACGGGAAGGATGGAAGGAAAACGTCTACATCCGCCCCATCGCTTACAAAGACGAAGGGGTATATCGAGTCTGGCTTCATGATGCGAATGACAAGGTCGCAATTTTTAGTCAGCCCACTGGTGGTTACCTCCCGGATGACAAAGGCATAACGGCTTGCGTAAGTAGCTGGCGCCGAGTCGACGATAGCGCCATTCCTGCAAGGGGCAAGGTCAATGGCACCTATGTCAATAGTTCGCTGGCTAAAAGCGACGCCCTGTTGAGCGGTTTTAATGAAGCGATACTGCTGAATCAGGATGGTCACGTGTCTGAAGCCACTGCGGCCAACTTTATGATGGTTCGGGACGGCAAGTTAGTCACACCACCGATTACCGCCAATCTGCTTGAAGGCGTGGTACGCAAATCGATGATTGAGCTTGCTCGAGATAAACTGGGTATTACGGTTGAAGAGCGGGAAATTGATCGATCAGAGCTTTATATGGCCGACGAAGCTTTTTTCTGTGGCACCGGCGTGCAAATGGCCGCCGTTGCCAGCATTGACCATCGTTCGATTGGAGATGGTAATAAAGGACCCGTCACCCAGGAGCTTGGTGATCTATTCAACCGAATCCTGGTCGGAGAAGAGCCGGATTACAAGCACTGGCTCACTCCTGTTTATAATTAAATGAGCGAATAGCATAGAGGTTACTTTTAAGTAACCAACAGCGATCACACAAAATATCCAGGCGGCAATCAACACTATGACAGATGCGACCAAACCAAAGGCTCTTGTAATTGGCGTTGGTGCCGAGCTCGGACTGGGTGCCGCTTTGAGTATGCGGTTTGCACGCGAGGGATATCATGTATTTATTTCTGGCAGGACGCTGCACAGGCTACAACATGTGGCCACCCTGATCGAACAGTCTGGTGGGTCGGCTACACCCCATGTGTGTGACGCAACAGATGAACAAAGTGTCATCGATCTTTTTGATGCCATTGAAGAATCAGAAGGAAACGCCCTGGATCTGTTGGTTTTTAATGTGGGCAATAACATGCCAGGTAATATTCGGGAGATGGAAAGCACCTACTTTACCGATGCATGGAAGACCACATGTTTTAGCGGCTTCCTGGCAGCTCGCGAGGCGACAAGGCGCCTGTTACCGGGAAACGCAACTTTAATTTTCACTGGCGCCAGCGCGTCTTTAAGGGGACGTCCAGGTTTCGGAGCATTTAACTCTGCTAAGTCTGCATTACGTACGTTTGCCCAGGCTCTCGCCAAAGAATACGGTAAGGAAGGTCTTCACGTCTGTCATGTTGTGATCGATGGTGGAATCGCAGGGCAAAAATGGCTCGATCGAAACAACGGAAAGATGAGTCAAGAGCAAAGAAAACACCTGATATCCCTGGATGGACTGACGGATACATACTGGAATCTACATCTTCAGAAGCCCGAAGCCTGGAGTTTCGAGATAGACCTTCGCACTGCAGTGGAATCCTGGTAGCTGTCGGTATTCTAATTTGTAGAAACCGAGACAGCCTGTTGAAGAAGGCCAATTCTATCAAATAGCAAATTCGTATTTAGAGTTTTGTGGAATAATTCCAGTTGTGACCAGGCCCTTTCGTAGTTTCTGATCTGATAAATCAGGCAAGAAGTTTAGATTTCACCTGACAAAAAAGGTTGTATTTGCTGCATAATCCACTCCCCTGAAATTAATGTCTTCCTGTAAGCAGACATTCAAAAATCAGATTCAAACGACCGGGAAATACTCAAAGCCGGCCTTGGCCTCCGAACAAATATAGACCTGTTTCGGACGATGCAACTAAGCCCCTCAAGCTGAACGGATATACAGTATATTTGTAAAGAACAACGGAATTTCGCTCGCTTTGCCATCCAACGCCGCACGTTTACAACTTGTTCGAAACTTTAAACTAGAATTAAATCAACAGTTTAGGAAAAGCGATACAAAAATAATAGGACCGACAACGGAATGCATATTAACCACGCTCACTTTGCTCCAGAAACAAAATCGAGAATAAAAATAAATTAATTAATTTCAACAAGTTACTTATGCAACAGTATTATCAAAAATCAGCAAAGCGCGTCGGCTTCGTATACAGCTGTTATGGGCCACTTAGCAATCTTGATACTGCCTACGGAGAATAAATATGGCTGCATACGTGCCAGCGATAATTTGGATAGTTAGCGCAATTATTTGCCACCACATAGCAAAGGCAAGAAACGTAAAAGCAAATTTAATGCGGAGACTGGCTGTTGTGTTGTTAGGTCCCCTAGCAATACCATTAGCATTCATAGTAAAGCCAGAAACGTCGATAGAAGCCAATTAGAAAAACAAAGCACAATTTAGTTAATGAGTATAACTTCCGAAAATCATGAAAAACGCCAAGGCACATAACAAGGCGAGGCAGGGCGGACCCTGGCTGTGCCCGGTCCGCTGCTCGCGGCGTTAGCTGCCTTAGGTCTTAGTCGTCCGATCGAAATGAGTTAAAATAGCCGTTGAGGTACTATTATGATTACAGCTAAAGAATTAGAGAAGGCGATAGCCTCTCTGCCGAAATCTGAATTGAAGGAGTTTCGTGCTTGGTTTGCGGAGTATGATTCCGAAAATTGGGATATTCAGATTGAATCAGATATTGATTCAGGTAAATTGTCAAAATTGGGCAAAAGGGCTTTGGAAGAGCACCAAAAAAATAAAACAAAAATAATTTGAAGCACTACGCTACCTCAGAATACTGGGAAGCTTTCGAAAACTTACCTAAATCTGTACAGAGGCTGGCTGAGAAAAACTATGCCTTGCTGCTAGACAACCCATCCCACCCTTCACTCAGTTTTAAGAAAGTTAAAGAATATCGATCCGTGAGGGTTGGGCTTCATTATCGTGCACTAGGAATCGAGTCAGGTTCGGATATTATATGGTTTTGGATAGGGACCCATGCTGCGTACGATAAGTTGGTCAGCTAACAAGTGCCTGATTTGGCACGTCTGCTGCGCAGCCGGCCAATAGGCAGGCGTTACTCAATGTCCGCTGTGGAGCAAATCCGGGCTTCTGACAAATCCTAGTGAATGTCAGCTTTTTCAATTCATCTCGATTCCCCGACAGCAGCTATTCAAAAAATCGGGCTGGTCCATGATACTCAATTTGGACCTCCAGCTTGGCGAAACAAAGGGCCGCAATATGCCCTTGCGGGTGTAGGCAGAAAAAGAGTACTGATACTTTATTCCTAAGGAGTTTTTGAATCAGGCTTTACAGATAAAGGTGACGGTTCTGACCCGTCTATCGGACAGATTACGATCCTGATTTCGAACCATTTCGGGAAAATCATCACCCATAAACGCCTGGAATGTTACGGGTGACGGCCCTGATTCCGACATTCGAGCCAGCATCTCCTTGAACCACCCATGACTTTCCTCGGTAGAGTCATCGATTTGAATAATTTCAAACCCAGCTTGTGTCAGTAGCGCCTCCATCTCATCTCGGATCTCCAGATGACTTATAGAGGATTCCCGTGCCCAAGGAACGGGGAACAGCACGTCACCACCTTCTCCTTTGAGCACATCATAAACTGCAAAAACACCGCCAGGTTTGACTACCCGCTTGGCTTCGGCATACATTTTATCTTTGGCGGTAATATTCATCGCCACATGGATCGTCATCGCTGCATCAAACTGATTGTCTCTAAAGGGCAAACTTGTCGCATCTCCTTGTTGAAAAATCACCTGGTTACCGAGATTTACCCACTCGGACATTTGGCTCGCAGCATCACAAAAAGCCTGGGTTAAATCTATACCGGTAACGTTACAACCATATTCTTCAGCAAGCGTGCGGGCAGGCCCACCCAATCCACTACCAATATCGAGAACGCTAACATCCCGGCCCAAATTCATCTGACGACCCAATTCTAGCGTAGCCTTTCGACCTCTAATATGGAACTCATCGACTGTTGACAGGTCACTGGTTTTCAGATCTCCAAGATTCTTTCCTGCGGCTTCCAGTTTTTTTGCAATTTCGTCCGCTAGATCACCTCCACCACCATAATGCGTTTGAACTTGATCAGACATTAGATAAACACCGTCATTATTTATGTGAAATAAGTATCTGCTGGGGATTTTTCAAAACCATTCCGCTAAACACGAAATGCCCGCTATTATGAGTATAGCTGAGAGGGCAGGTTTGGACTAGGGAAAGTCGGCTTAGGTGTTATCAGCCTTAGTGTCCGCGATCTGGTCAACCGGAATATCAAAAAATCGCAACTGAGTGACCTACCCCCTGAATTTGCTGAGCAAACTTACAGCACTGAAAAGTTTAAGGGATCATGATAGAGTTTGAGATCCCTTTTTCGATGGGGAAACAAATGACGAATAGTAATCTGCGTATTCGGATGATATTTGGTTGCCTGCTTTGGGTTGGAATTTTCATTACACAGAGCGCGCAGGCCAGCGACCTATCAGGCATTGACGATCCTGCACTCCTAACGGCAATCGAGGTATGGCTTCAGGACAACGACACAGAGAGTCTTCCAGTGTTCGCTGCCCTAGCGCGCGAAGGCAACAAGGCAGCCAGACTGCTACTTGCAAGAATTGAGGCTACCGAACAAGCCGCTAGCAATTTCGTTAGCGGTTTGTCGCGCAAGGAGAGGGTAGAACTGTTTCGTTCTGATTCCGGCAAGGGATTATTCCGACCCACCTGGTTGAAATCGGAAATGAAGGCTGGCAATAAAGTGGCAACCGTGCTGCTGGAAAGTTCTAACACTACCGTTAACGTCCACGCCATTCGAACGCTGTATGAAATCGGTGAGGAAGAAGCGGCTTATGACCTGATCAGAGAGGTGGCGGGTGTTGGTTCCCAGGATGACAAAAAAGAACTCGCCAGTTTTCTGCCACCAGGATCTGAACTTACTCCATATCTTCGGGCGCTACAAAACCCAGTATCGGGTTTCACTCCAGGGCGTGCCGCTTTACAAAAGATTATAGGTGGCGATGAAGCTATAGAAGCTGCGAATACTTTCTCGGGTTCCGAACAAGACACAAGCGCAGCCGCCGACTTCGTTGAATTCGGCTATCAAAACGGTGTTGAGGCATCCGCGTTCGATCAGACCAACAGTTACTACGACGGTTTGGCGAACTGGATTGAAGCCGAATCCGCGACTGCGCCGATTACAATCTTGTGTCGCCGGGTCTGCAATGATGGGGATGTTCAATCCTGCGCCATCACTGTATTTGGTCTTGTTGGCGGTTACTATAAGGCGATCAGATTTGACAGCCCTATTCAAGCATTGATCAGACAATCCAAATACACCACTAGCGATCGGGCAGTTGGCATGGTACTGCGTCGAGTTTCCTTCGTTAAAACAGCGGCTGGTACGCCCATGATCTCCGAACATGATCTTGCCGAGAAAAGTAAATGTCTTGCAAAGGCAGTTGCCGAAGTTAGAGCCACAAGAAACTAATGAATGTCGGCTTCGAAGCATATGCAGCCTAATCGACAGTTTTAACGAAGGTCAGCTTTTCCTAATTCGTTTAATTCCTCGATAGCGGTCGTTTAAGAAATTGAGCTGGTCTATGATACGCGTTGCAAACGTATAAGGTTTCATTGCGAATGATTGCAACCTAAGCGCCCAATGAGTCAGGCCTAACTGTGTTGTAAAAAATACTCATGCTTTATTGCCACTACGCAATTGTTGTAGAGTGGAGATTAAGCTCGGCCAGTTTTACGCAACGTCTCAACTAAAGAAGCCGCATAGGTATTCTCCTCCAACGGACTTTGTTCAAATGAGTCTTTGCTGAAAGGCTGAGTACTGCTAAACAATCCCGGCTCAAGGAAGAAAACCATGGAATGACGTATGTGACGATGACCGAGTATTCGATGCGGGGTCGCTAAAAATCGTTGTGAAGATTGCGTTTCCAGTGATTCACCCAGAAGAACCGCAAAGCCTTCAGATATAACGGGCACATCAAGCCAGACACCTGACGGTGTTTGAAACTGCAATCCCGGTTGATCCTGCCACAGGAGAGTAAGACCGCCATTATCAGTATGCTCACTACCTATCAATGAGTATTCACGCCCGCAGTGTACGCGTACCGCATCCATTTCCCCTCGAATTTCAATGCCCGGTGGACGCTCTGGGTACTTCAGTAGCCTGAAGGTTGAGTTGCTATTCTGATAGCGAGCGGCAGCAGCTGTTTCATTGACGTTCAAATATCGGGCAAAAGAGAGGACTAACTGTATACAAAAGCTTTCCAATTGCCTGTACTGTCGTATTACTTCATCTCGCCAGCCGGGAGCAGGCTCCTTTTGTGGCCAGGCATTGGTCTCGGTCAGCAATTGAATATCTTTGATAGGCGGACCGTCAACTGGAGGTTCCGGACCGACATCAAATATTTCGTTGTATGCAAAACCGCCGCTCAGCCTGGCTACGTAACCGCGCAAGCTTCGCTGACTTTCAGGACGCATTTCCCTTTTGCCAATCTCACTAAGAATTGGCTGTGGTAAATCGAACACCGAAAGCAATTTTCTGAACTCGGCAATTTCAGGTCGAAGCGGTTTAGGTAAGCCGACTACCACAAACCCACCAAAGGCCTCACAGGCTTCCCCAATAGCTTGATCGATTGACGTCCATGCGGCAGAGTTCTCCCCGAGTAAGGGTTCAACATTAATTACAGGAATGACATTCTGATCCACGGTCAAGGGGTTTGTGATTCCATAGTATTGGGGTCAAGCACTAGAGTATATCCAATAATATTGCCCGCTTTGGCCGGCTACTGTAGTTAAATGTTCATCGCTCTAAGGACCGCTCAGAAGCAAATCCGGGTATTCAAAAAATTAGTCTCTACGTCTGCTATTACCCAATGCCAATACTGAAATCCTAACAATCACATCATACCAAGTCGGCCTATCAGAGATAACAGCAAACGATCAGGAGCAGTTGGCAACACGACTAGCCAGCGTCTTGATTGGCACGCGAAAACAAAGCCGCAAGCTCACCTATCGGCATCATGTCCGCGGACCATTCGAACGTTCCGGGTTCGAGCATCTCGCGACCAGCGGCAACGATAGTCGAGACCACGGCGCGCGTCAGTGCCCCACCAATGCTGATTCGCTTGGCTCCGTTGGCCGCCATTTCAGCGACGCTGAATCCCCGCAAAGGAGGCGCGAGAACGTTGACCGGAACGTGCACAGATTCGGTGACCAACCTTACTTCCTCGAGTGTTTTCAATCCGGGCGCATAAACCACCGGGGCACCAGCCGCCTCAAAGGCTTGCAGGCGACGAATGGTTTCATCGAGATCGTTGACTCCCCGAATGAGATTCTCCGCACGCGCCGTCAGCAAAAACGGAAATTCGAGCGCGCGGCTTACTTCTACTGCAGCCTGAACGCGTTCTACTGCATGATTGAAATCGTAAATTCGCCCACCGTCATCCGGGCAGAAGTCTTCTATCGAGCCACCCACTAATCCAACTTCGCCGCCGAGGCGTATCGTATCGGCAGCAATAGTGGGATCATCGGCAAAACAATTTTCTAAATCTGCGCTAACCGGTAGAGCGGTACCTTCGCAGAGGGTGCGACAGTGCGTGATCTTTTCTTCGAGGGTAACGTCGCTATCCATGCGTCCGAGGGTGATTGCGAACCCAAAGCTGGTGGTTGCAAGCGCCTCGAAACCAAGACCGGCAAACATCTGGGCTGAGCCCAAGTCCCACGGATTGGGAATGACGAACGCGCCATCTCGTTCGTGCAGAGAAACGAACTTCGCGGCTTTTTCGGCTTGGGTAGGCATGCAATGACTCCTTTGATAAGTATGGGAAGAATTTACACCCTATTTTCACTGGCTCAGCAAGTAAAGAAAGAAATTAACGACATTATCTAGTTCCGAAATGAGTAAAACTGAGGCGATCGGCCCTGACGATAGTCCGCTCAGGAGCAAATCCAGCTTAATTGCAAGCTTTGCCGAAGGTCAGCTTTTCCTAATTCGTCCAGTTCCTCGATAGCGGCTATTTAAGAAATCGGGCTGGAAGGTAAATTAATACTCTTTGCCGACTTTGTCTGAACTAAGGGAAACGTTGAATCCTCGAACCGTGTTGCAGATCAATTTCAGTGCATGCTAAGCCTATCTTACGTAACTATAGTTGATGCTTTGATATGTTTCTAATTTCTGGTATGGGCTTTATACTTCTATCCATCAGTCGCAGATTTTCTAGAAAAACTAGAAGAATTTTTAAGGTAAAAGCACTTCATGTAAATTATCCGGGTGAAGCAGAGCCCCGTAAGAAAGGTAAGTTTGCGATGTTGTTGGATGAAATCTGGTATCGCCTTAACATCAGAAAGGAGTATGCTCAAAGCACCGATCCAGTTAAGTCATTGGATGTATCGATTTTGAAAGACCGTTTGTTAAAACCTATTTTAGGTATTGAGGATATGCGTGCTGATCCAAAGCTGGACTATGTTCCTGGCATGCATGGCCTAATAGGTTTGGAAGAAAGGGCCGAAGAAGGTTGGCGTCTAATGGTCGGTTGTTATCCAACTTCAATGCAGGAAATGTATGCAGTTGCAGATAATAATAAAGTGTTGCCACCAAAATCAACCGGGTTCGATCCCAAAGTTCGTTCTGGAATATTTTTCAAATTACGATAACAGTATCGCATCTATGATTATCTATCCATTTAAAGCTGTCTTGCCGAAGCGTAAGCTTGTTTCAAATCCCAATCGCCTTGCAGAAAAAGCAAAGTATTATTTCCCAAAATATTTTCAAAAAGGGGATTTTAAGCAGGTTAAAAAGGCCGGTATTTATGTCTATGAAATAACCACTCCATTTGGTGCTCATCTGGGCTTTGTTGCGCAGACTGATTTACAGGAGTTCATCAATAAAAATATCAAGCCACATGAAAAAACATTAAAACTCAAGGAAAAAGCCTCAAAAGATTTGCTGCTTAATCGTGGGGCGATGGTAAAACCTGTGCTGATCTGCCATTTGCCGAATAAGGATCTTACTGCCTTACTAAAGCATCATCGAGATCACCATTCACCATCACTGACAGTCAAATTATCTGAGAATGATACCGTTCATCGAGTTTGGCCGATACACGACAAATCTACCATAAAGCAATTGCAGCATCTGGCGGGCTTCGTTGATCATGCTTATATTGCAGATGGTCATCATCGTAGTAAGGTTCTGCAGCAACTCAACAAAATTTCAAAAAGACATAAGCTATATGTGGGGCGGGTCTGCAGCGCCTATTTTGATTTCAACGACGTGCAAATACTCGACTATAACCGGATGGTTGAGATTAAGAAAAGCATAAGCCTGTCTGATTTTATGCAGCAACTGGAGAAGAAATTCATCGTCAAGCACAAAAAACAGGCCTTTAAAGCTAGTGGAAAACATGATCTTTCCATGTTGCTCAGTGGACAATGGTATCAACTGAGCTGGAAGCCTGAAATTCTGAAAAAATATCAGAAACATGGAGTGATACTCGACCATCAGGTATTTGATCACGAAGTATTAAATAAAATATTGCAAATTAAAAATGTGAAAACAGATAAAAGTATCACTTACTTTAGCGGCGAAAAGTCATTGCAGGAAATTGAAAAGAAGCTGTCTAACAAATCCCGGACTGCGGCATTTTTTATTCACCCTGTAGAGATCGAACAGATGGTTCAACTAACTGAAAAAGACAAAACATTGCCACCCAAAAGTACTTACTTTATTCCCAGACTTTATAACGGCATTGTCTGCGACGACTTAAGAATTTAATAATCGACGTCATTCGTATTACACCATAATTAATAATATCGACAATCAATAACTCATTAACCATATAGTGTAAGAGTCGAAACAGTATATAAACATTCAGTTTTGATAAAAAAGTCGAAATTTTGTCTTTAATGTCGTAAATCCTTGATTTCTGATGCTGCGTTGTCGATTATAATTTTCTGAATTATTCCAGATAAATGGATTGTCAGTTTTTGTAGCAGATCAATACAGTGAAATCAGATCGTCAATCAAAAAGCTTTGCCAAGATTTCCCCATCTAGTATTGGCAAAGGTTAGATCAGGATTCTGCACACCCCCATGATTTTTTTAAAACCCTTGACCTGACCCCTAAACCGGATCCATGATTTAAGTTAGGAATTGACTTAAACTGGACCACCTCGACCGCACTCGGAAACTCCGCCAGCAGGTTTCATCCATTAATTTGACAATACGGCCATGATGCTCAGTGGTCTTGGGTTCAATCAGCGCCTGGCGGTGGAATCGAAGCGATTCCAGAGTGCCCGATTCATCCTCACCCATCAGGCGGCTGTACCCAGCTACACCTGCGGGCTCGAAACCAAAGCCGTAAACATCTTATGTTTGGAGCAAATTATTCGTAGCCCGCAGGTGCATGTCCAACTCTCTCTGACAGAGTCCTGCCAGAATTCAAAGTTTTACTGAGAACAGGACGGAATATCTATATGGGAGCAAATCCGGGCTCCCCAAAAATCCTGGTGAACGTCGGCTTTTCCAGTTTAGATCTTTGCTGTTCACAGAGAAAAGGCCTCATGCCTTCATCATTATCTCGATTTTTTATAACCTGTAATCATTGATCTGATCAGGTTTTCACCGTGAATCATGCTCGAAATAAGGACTCCTGCAACGTGAGCACATACCAGCAATAAGGTTAGGCTTGCTAGAACTTCATGTATCTCTTCCCAAATGCTTTCTACTTGTTCCTTGTCATTGTCATCATCAGCATAAACCTTCGAAATTGGTTCAACGGTAACTTCAGCCAGTGGGCCTTTGCCGGCATCTGCATACAGTTGCAGCCCGGACCAGGCGACCAGGACTATCGTTACGAGCAGTGCAATTATCATCCAGCCTGCAAGTGGGTTGTGCCCGATATAATGCTTTGGTTCCTTTGTAAATAAACTTTTGAGGTAAGCAAAGCCGACTTTCCTGCCATATATGAAATTGTTGAATCGTGCATATTTAGTACCTATCAACCCCCACAACACACGAAATAAAATTAATCCCAACACAACGTAACCAGCATAGACGTGGATAAGTTCAATATCCTCACTGATGTAGGCTATTGTATAAAACAACACCAATGACCAGTGAAATAGGCGAACACCAACGTCCCAGACTTTTATTTGAGTGTTTTCTTGCTCTTCCAAATTTGAATGCATAGTTATGACACAGACAATACAGAGGAAATATCCTACCATGGACTCTAGATTGGAAATCCGATGCAGACATTGACTTATCTGAACTAAAATAATACAGGGCAATGGCGAAATCGTGCCGAGCCGGAATAGTAGCTATGGAGCAGATTCTGACTTTAGGGCAATTATTCTGAACGATGGCTCCCTCTAATTTCCGATTTTCGCTAACCACAAGTTAAACTTGAATGTCAGTAATAACTGATAATCAGAGCAGGAGGATGACATGTACAAAACCACCATCGCAGGCAGCCTTCCAAAACCTTCCTGGTTGGCGGAACCAGAAAAGCTGTGGGCCCCTTGGCGGCTGGAGGGTGAGGACTTGGAAAACGGAAAACGTGATGCCTCTCTCGTATGGATCAAGGAGCAAGAGTGTGCTGGAATCGATATCGTTACCAATGGCGAACAGTATAGAGAACATTTTGTTCATGGTTTTCTGAAATCAGTAGATGGAATTGACTGGGATAAAATGACCACAATGGGAATACGTGATAACCGCTATGACGCTGATGTGCCAACCGTAGTGGGACCTATATCAAGGTCTACAAAAGTACATAGTGACGAAGTTGCATTCACCCGCGCTCACACCGATCAGGAGCTGAAATTTACCTTACCTGGCCCTATGACTATTTGTGACACTATCGCGGATGAGCATTATGGGAGGCGATCTGATATGGCTATGGCATTTGCTGAGATTTTGAATGAAGAAGCAAGAGAACTTGAAGCCCTTGGTGTTGATCTGATCCAGTTTGACGAGCCTGCTTTTAACGTATTCACTGACGATGTAAAGGATTGGGGGATTGAAACTCTGCACCGAGCGATAGAGAACCTGCATTGCAAGACTGCAGTGCACATTTGTTATGGCTACGGTATTCAGGAAAATCTTGACTGGAAAGACACGTTGGGAAATGAATGGCGCCAATATGAAGAAATCTTTCCAGCACTGAATTCCAGCAGAATCCAACAAGTTTCACTTGAATGTGCTAACTCAAAAGTGCCAATGTCTTTGATTGGGATGCTTAATGACAAACAGATAATGGTCGGCGTGATAGACGTCGCCAGTTTTAAGGCTGAAACACCGGAACAGGTTGCAGCAACTATTCAGGAGGCGGGAAAATATGTTTCTGCTGAGCAAATATTCCCGTGTACAAATTGCGGTATGGCGCCACTTCCTAGAAGTTTGGCAGTGGAAAAGCTCAAAGCACTAGGTGCGGGTGCGAGGCTAGCTGCGGGAAATTTATTTGCCTAGATAGTTTGAGGGCAGTTCATGATATTTGTTAGATGAGTCCGCAAAGGTCGGTTTGGGAGCATAACCGGGCTTCCGAAATTTTCTGGTGAACGTCAGGTTTTTCGATTCATCTCGATTACCCCATACCAGCCGTTTAAAGAATCGTTTTGGACAGTATGTTGATACTCAATCTGGATCTTGGCAGTTATCTCGCGATGCAATCTAAAACAGCGTAGGTGCAAAAATCTGAAGCAGTACGCCTGATACTAAACAGGCGACATAATCATAACGTCTCTATTAACTGTAAGGTTAGACTGCTTCACTTCTTTCGACGACGTACAGCCAATTCGGCAAATAAAATGTAGAATTGCGTCCTCTGATACAACGGTATTCTAATGTTCTCTTTGGACTACTGTTTTACCATTGATGGAGTTCGATCGATGTATATATTCATCAATCGTTTTGTTTTCATCCTCTGCTTGCATTTAGATTTTATTGCTGGATTGAAAAAGTCGTTCTGAAAAATATAAGTATTGACGCTCGGATTATGGAATTAACTACTGACTAATATTGAGCAGCTTACAAAAGTTCTGATTTTCTTTTTTCATCAATCATCGTGGCTAGAGAAGAAAGTGACTCAGCATCGAAAATACTGACTAAAGGCATGTTTAAATTAAACGCGTCATAGATTCTTGAGATTACCTGCGTCGCGTTCAGGGAGTGCCCGCCGAGAGCAAAAAAATTGTCATTAATGCTGACCTGGTCTCTGTTCAATACTTCTTGCCAGATCGTTGCGAGTTTCTCTTCAACCAAGTTTCTCGGTGCCACAAAGTCAGCTCCGCTCCCGCTTGTCCTGAAATCAGGGGAAGGAAGTTGTTTACGGTCTACTTTACCGTTTGGACTCAAAGGCAATTCGTCGATAAATTCGAAGCTGGAAGGAATCATATATTCCGGCAGAAAGCCCCTTAGATAACTTTGTAGTTGAGATGCGGTTAGCTCGGCCTTATTTTCAGGTACTGCGTAAGCAACTAAATATTTTTCTTCAGGTTTAACTTGGATCGCGACCAAAACAGATTCCGTTACTTCGGGGTGACTGTTTAGCACAGCTTCGATTTCTCCCAATTCCACACGAAAGCCACGAATTTTGACCTGGTGATCTACTCGTCCCAGGAAATCGATAGTGCCATCCGGTAAGTACCGTGCAAGATCTCCCGTTTTATACATCTTTGCATCGGCTTCATCGCTAAAGGGATCTGTGATAAACACTTCTGCTGTCAGATCAGGGCGATTCAAATATCCCAGAGCAAGTCGACGACCTCCAATGTATAGCTCGCCGGCTACCCCAATAGGTACAGGTTGGCGGTCTTTATCTAAAATATAATGCGGGCAACCTGGTAGGGGTCGGCCAATCGGAACGGTTGTGGAAAAATTGTCCAATACTGTCCAATTAACTGTCGTTGTGATCGTGACTTCTGTCGGTCCATAAGCGTTAACGAGTCTGACTCTCTTGCTCAGTTTAAGGGAGTTCCACATCAATACAACTTCAGGCGGAACGACATCACTTCCGACTCCAATTAGTCTCAATTCCGCTAGGTCGTTACTTTCCTGGTCATCAATTAAGCTCTGCACCCATTGACGCCACATTGCGGGAGAAAGATTGAATCGTGTGATCTTGTGTCGCGCTAAGTTTCTCGTGAGTTGTTTGGGCACTAGGTAGTCGCCCGTAGGTAAAACAATTTTTGCGCCGCATGTGAGATTCACAAAAATCTCTGTTAGGGACAGATCAAAACTGAGACTAGCGAGTTGTAAAATAATATCGCGAGAATCTACCAGCCAATAATCTTTCATGACCTGACAATAGTTAGCAAACGCTGAGTGCGCGATCATCACGCCCTTAGGTTTGCCGGTAGAACCAGATGTATAGATCACGTACGCTACATTATCCGCCATTGCACCATTGGTGATATTGCCTCCTTCATGCATCTCAATATTGGGCCAGTCCCGATCCATGAATATAATATCGCCTGAAAAATCAGGTGCTTCTTTTAACAAAGCGATCTTGGTGACAAGTATTTTTACTTTTGCATCTTCTATCATAAATCTGAGGCGATCCTTAGGGTAATTTGGGTCAAGAGGAACATAGGTCCCACCCGCTTTCCATATCCCAAGGATTCCTATTACCATTTCCGGAGATTTGTCAAAACTTAGTCCTATTGCTTCTCCAGGTCGCACGCCATTTTCTCGCAGATACGAGGCAAATTTATTGGCATTCCTATTGAGTTCCTGATAGGTGACACACTGATCTCCATGGACTACAGCTATGTTTTCAGGTGTATCCTGTGCTTGGAGCTCGAATAATTCAGGATAAGTGCGTGAGTAATCATAAGGATTGTCAACATCGTTCCATGTCACCAATTGCAGATGGTGTTCGCGCTCTGCGAGTAGGGGTAATTCAGAAATATTTGATTCACATTTGTTTGCGATACCCTGCAGCAACACTTGAAAATTACTCATCATGCGTTTTATCAACTCGGAATCAAACTGATCAGCGTTGTACTTGAACAGACATGTAAACACCCCTTCGTTATTAATTACTTCAAGATTTAGGTCAAACAGGGAAATACCCGAATTAATATGAACTTCCTCGAAATGCAGGCTTTGATTAGAATTTTTTTCACCGGGAATATTTTTAAAATTGAACATGACCTGAAAAAATGGTGAGCTGTGCTGATTTCTTTCTGGCTGTAACTCCTCAACTAACTTCTCAAATGGGAGATCTTGATGAGCTAGTGCATTTATCAGCGTTTCTCTAACACTACCTAGAAACGTGTCGAAGGTAGGATCACCGCTCAGATCAGCGCGCAGAACCAGCGTATTAATAAAAACTCCAATTAGTTTTTCTGTTTCAAGACTGGTCCTGCCTGCAACTGGACTACCTATAAGAATATCTTCTTGCGCAGTGTACCTCTTCAGTAAAATGAAATACGCCGCTAGCATTACCATGAACAGAGTGACTCCACGACCACGGCTCAAATGTTTAAGATCCTCTATCAGTGGTTTCGATAGCTCGGCTGATACTTGCGCTCCTCGGTATGTGTTGCTTTTCTTGAAAGCGAGCTTTGGAAGATTTAGTGTGGGAGGATAGTCGCTAAGCTGTTCCCTCCAGTATGAAACATGTTTGGCCAGCTCGTTTCCACTTATTTTTTGTCTCTGCCAGCGAGCGAAATCAGAGTATTGTATTGGTAAGTCATCCAAAGGTGGATCGATGCCCTTTTCATAAGAGTCGTAAAGAATTTCAATTTCCTTTAAAAATACTTTTTCACTAAATGCATCGAAAGCGATATGATGCACTACTACTGAAAAAAAATGAACTTCACTCGCCAGTTTTATCAGCATTGCACGCAGCAGAGGCCCTTGCTTTAAATCAATTGGTTTATGGATATCCTTAACGATTAATTTATGCGCATCTTCTCTTCGTTCATTGGGTTCAGCCTCAGTTAAATCTATGACGGGTAATTTAATATCTACTTCTTTTTCAATCGTCTGAACAGGAAGGCCGCTCGAATTGATAAATCTCGCGCGTAACGATTCATGGCGTTGCACGACCTCGTTAATTGCGCGTTCCAAAAATTTATGATGAAGAGAGCCAGAGATTTGATACACCCAAGAGCTGTTGTACACTGGGCTTTGCGGTTCAAATTGACTAAAGAACCACATTCTTTCCTGTGCGAAAGATAAACATCGAGTATCTTGCTGCAGCATTTTCTCTTTTACTAGACGTAAGTATTTATGACTCAATACAATAATAGACGATTGAGGGCTGTTTGTGCGTCGTCAAGAGATTTGGACAGCTAGGTCTTAGTATCAATTAACAGAGGCCTCTGTTAATGATTAAACTATTTTGGTCTCATACCTTCTGACGGGAAACGTTGAAAACCCGCTCAGGAGAATTTCCAGCTTAATTGACAGTTTCGATGAGGGTCAGCTTTTTTTAATTCGCCCCATGCCGGGGGCTGCACTGAAAGCGCCGTGTTACAAGGGCGGCGAAGTAACTATGTATTCCTCGTTTTGGGTGTCGTCTCTTAGACCTAGAAACAGGTATTGTGTCCCCATATTTCGATGCCTACATATTTCCCATATTTATTATATATCAGATACTTGACGGATATTATGTAATATAATAGATTAATATAATCTCATAAGTTATTATTATATATACTAGTATTTTTACTTAAATCAATTATATGGGTTATGATAAAAAATATTCTGCTAGTCCTTTTCTGCGCCGGTGCCCTCTCTGCATGCGACACGTCCGATCTGACAAGCAGCGGCGGTGGTGATAGCGCCCAAACACTAGCCAGCGCACCGGCGCCAGTTACCGAATCAAGCGGCGCTGAAGTTTCCGAAACCACTAAAGCGGTGGAAACTCCTCCAGCGGATGCGCCGAGCGAGTCACCCCCACCCGTCGCATCGAAAGAATGCGGCGAGGGAAGGTATGAGTTCCGGACGGACGTAGACAACAAATTTCACTTCGATGCATATTTCGCTCCAGGCGGTGTTATCCGCTACAACTTTTCCGTACAACCTAACACGGGCAACTGGCATGTTTCCGGTAATCGCATGACCTTCAATGGCCCATTCGGGGCAGGAGCATCGAACCACATTTCTACCTGGACCATCACCGCTAGAGCGCCGGATTGTGCTGTTGTGCAATTCAGGGGCAAATCCTATGGCCAGGCTGATGTAACAGCAACGCGATTATAAACCCTGCCGCCGGGAACAGAACGAAGACATCTCGTAGCTAGTGTCCTGTTGATTGAGCCGAACTGTCCCCGGAATAGCCGCACACGATCAAGTTGACCAGTGCAAATTTTCAGTTTATTCGCGGCGCAGACATAAAGTACGTACAGTTTTGTTTTTATCTATGTCAATCATGTCCGCTATACAGTGTCATTCGACAATGAATCTTATCTATGAAAAATTGGTTAATGCGGGTAAATCCAAAAAGGTCGCGATTGTTGCTTGTGTGCGAAAGCAACAGACTATACTGAACGTCTTGGTAAAAACAGATACGTATTGGAATGAGAATGTCGCCTGATTAATTGATTTTTAACCATAGTCACTTGTTAGGGGGGTGCTCGGTGGTTCCCAGGTGTCTGGAGGCCGTTCTTCGAATTGTGGGAGATCATCACATATATCATGCCATTGAGCCTTGGAACCTACGAAGATATGTGACTCTGGCTTTATACCTGGATCTCCTTCAACCGTGCCGAGCGTTACCGTAGTGATCTTACCTTTGTCGGTTCCCGCTAATGTCGAGCCACACTCACTACAAAAGCACCATCCGCCGCCAG
Source organism: Gammaproteobacteria bacterium (assembly GCA_024644945.1). Classification (GTDB taxonomy): domain Bacteria; phylum Pseudomonadota; class Gammaproteobacteria; order Arenicellales; family Poriferihabitantaceae; genus VYFG01. The sequence goes on from JAHEGU010000019.1 coordinate 18,724, forward strand.
GCAACGTTTCGTATACTTTTACAAGGTCTTCTCCTGAGATCCATTTAAAATCGCCTGGACTGAATTCCGCATAAGTAGAAAATGCTGCACCATGCTGACGTCTGCACATAGAACAATGGCAGTGATCTGCATCAAAGAGTGGCCCAGTGACTTCGTAGCGAACCTTGCCGCACAAACATCCGCCTTTAATTGTCATCTCGGTTTCTCCTATATGCTCTCTAACAGAAGGATACGGGGACCCTTCGGTTTGCTTTGTAGGTCTAATTGTCCACTTGGTTGTAAAATATTATCGGCATAATATCAACAAAACAATGTGACAGGACCGCTTTAAAGCGTGCGTTACCCGAGTCACCAATAATCAGGTGCCCATGTGGTCATCGAATAGCTGAAATGAGTATAACCGAGACGCTTGGCCTAGTCTCGCAATAGCCTTCATGGGGGTATCTTGAGGGGGTATCTTGAGCCATTTAAGCTAAATCTTCAACTTTCCAGTTGCTCAGCAAGTCAACAAAGAATAGGGCCAGACCAAGGAGAAATGCCTGGTCACAGACCACGAGCACTACACATTAGGAATGGTAAACGCTGCTCCAGAAATACCTTTACTAGCATCGGATAATAAATACAAAAAATGATTCATCACGCCGTCATCGTCCACCCTTCGCAGCTCCAACTTGGCCTCAGCAGGATAAAATGTGTGCCTTAGATCTGTGCTGACTTTTCCAACATCAAGTGTATTGAAACGCACGGAGGGAACCTCCTGCACTAGTGTTTGACTCAGGTTCTCAATTCCCGCGCAGGCCGCTCCAAGAGGACCCCAGTATGCGGTACCTTGACGGCCAGCTGAGAGGGTATAAAAAACAACAGAAGCATTGCCCGATTGCTCCAGCATCGGTAGCAATGTTCGGGTCAATAACATGGGTCTGATCAAGTTAAGTTCGTAGCATTGTTGCCAGGTGGTGGCTGAGGACAATGCTATCGGAGCTAACGGAGCCGCGGACAGTGATAGGTTGACCAATCCATGCAAAGCAGTAAATGATTTCTGAAGACTCTGCAGTAGCGCCGTATAGTGATCTTCATTAGCCTTTGTCAGATCCATTTCAATAATCATTGGTTCTGATCCGCCCTGATTAATGATCTGATCGTATAAGGGATTGAGTGTTTTACCCTTGCGCGCTAATAGCAGCAGCGTAGCGCCACGCTCCGCCAGGGTGATGCTCAATCTGTGTCCAATATCCGTCGCGGCATCAGATATGAGTATTGAGCGACCCTTTAGGGAAATGTTTTCTTTTTCAATTTGGGCCGGGATGTGAAAATCTGGAGACATGGTCTAAGCAAGGTAAAACTGGACTGAGCAGACGAATAACCATATTATCGCTCAACGGGGAGTTTACTCCTACGTAGATCATGATCAAAACAATAATCATCTCCGACGATCATCCGCTTTTTCGCCAGGCGCTGCGAGCGGCAATCGCTCCGTTGTTTGAAGGCGCGGACATCATTGAGGTTGATACACTTGTTGCAACTCAGGAGATATTTCAACAGAGGCAGGTAGACCTGCTGTTTCTGGATCTGCGAATGAGTGATAGTCGAGGGCTTGCCGGGTTGATGATTATTAAGGGCAGCTTCCCCGAGATACCGGTTATTGTTGTGTCCGCGAGTGAGGGTGCGGAGACGGTGCGCGCGGCAATCCAAGCTGGCGCTTCCGGTTACATATTTAAATCCGCATCTCCTGAGCAGATTAGAGAGTCTATCGGCAAGGTGACCAATGGCGAAATTGCGATTCCACAAAATGCCCTGACAGTGGTTTCTGATCAGGAACAAAGAGAGCTCGAGGCAATTGAGAATATCTCGTTGTTAACACCGACTCAACTCAAAGTTCTGGTGAAAATAACGGAAGGGATGCTAAACAAACAAATTGCTTATGATATGGAAATTTCCGAAGCAACGGTGAAATCCCATGTCACCGCGATCTTCAAGAAGCTACGTGTTCGCACCAGAACCCAGGCGGTTGTACTCGCAAAACAGCTCGAAATTGTTCTTTCGGACCAGAACTAATCAGGCTTCTTCCATCAAAGGCGTTTGATCTTGTCGATCACGGCGGGCGCGCCTCAACAATGTTCGAAGAGAGGAAGGATCTACCGGTTTAGAGAGAAAGTAAAATCCGTGTTTTTGTGATTCAGATCGTATGCTCTGGTCCTGTTCAGCGGATATCATGATTCCATAGTCGCAGCACCCGGATTCCTTTGCTTCAACAAGGAAATCGAGGCCTGTTAGTTCTTCACCAAGGCTGTAATCTGCGATGATGATATCGAAATTGTCCTGTTTTACCGCGGCTCTTGCCTGATTTATATTGCGGCATGCCGTAACGCGACAATCCCATTTTGTAAGAAGTGTTCGCATGGCATCTAATACCTCTTCGACATCCTCAACACAAAGTACTTTAAGGCCACCAAGTTTGCCCATAGGACTCCAGGCCTTTCGTGCTGGGTGGTGGATGACGTTTCCTTTCTGTAACGATACAGTCACACTGAACCTGCTGCCTTTCCCATACGTGGAAACCACGTCAATTGGGTGATGTAAAATTTGAGAAAGCCTCTGAGTAATCGCAAGACCCAGGCCAAGCCCTTTTTCATCTAAGTTGTTGTTTGATGCCTGGATTCGATGGAACTCCCTGAATATCAGCTGGAGATTGTCTTTTTCGATACCAATTCCTGTATCAAACACCTGGATCTCTAGATTGTTTCCTCGCTTACGGCAACCAATTAGAATTGAACCCCGTTCAGTGTATCGAATTGCATTGGATACGAAGTTCTGAAGCATTGATCTTAATAGCCTTCTGTCACTGCGCACGCCAATGTGCCGCTTGCGGGTAATCAGCTTCAACCCATATTGTTCGGCCAGAGGACTCATTTCAATTTCAAGTTCCTGTAATAGCTCATAGATATCAAACTGATCAAACTCAGGTGTCATCGAACCGGCGTCAAGTTTAGAAATATCCAGCAGGGCACGCAGCAGTTTGTCGGCACTTACCAGGGAATGATCAACTTTTTCCGCTAGACCGCGAAGCTCTCCATCTACAGTATTGGAGTGTTCGGATATGCTGTGATTGAATAGCCGGGCCGCGTTGATAGGTTGCAGCAAATCATGGCTTGCCGCAGCAAGAAATTGCGTTTTTCCTTCAGTAGCATGCTGAAGCTTCTTGTTCACCTGTTTAAGGTCTCTGGTCCGGTCTGCAACGCGGTTTTCCAGCTCTTCATTAACTTTGCGCAGCAGCTCTTCCGCGGCGACATTCTGAGTAATGTCCTGGTAGAAACTGAAAAATCCGATTACCTGAGAATGGCTGTCAAACTGAGGAATATAGTTGACCAGATAGTGAGTTACCCTGTCGCTATGATCGGTATTCTTGATGGTGAACTTCACTGGATTCCCCGAGAGCACGGCATCGATATGTTGTTCCCGTAATTCTTCGGAGTCATCCATGAACAGATCTACAGCTGGTTGACCGACGACTTCTTCCCGTGGTCGTCCCAGCGCCAGGTTGAAAGCATTATTGGCAAACTGAATTCGCCGGTTTTTATCCACGAAACACAACATTAGTGGCAGATTGTCGGTGTAAAAACGAATATTCTGTTCGCTTTCACGCAATGCCTTCTCGTTGATTTTCTGTTCGCTAATGTCGGTGTAACTGGTGACAAATCCTCCGCCGGGCATAGGATTTCCTTGGGATCTGACATAACGTCCGTTATCACGTTCACGCTCAAAACTGTGTGGCATTCCGGCCCTGAGATGTTCCAGTCGTTTGCTAATATGGTGATCAACCTCTCCAGGGCCACATTCTCCCCGGGTGACATTGAATCGAATCACTTCTTCAATGGGCATTCCCACGTACAAAAAATCATGAGGGTAATCAAATATTTCAACATAACGGTTGTTCCAGGCGACTAAACGCAGATCCTTATCCACAACGCTGATGCCTTGACTGATATTCTCAAATCCAGCTTGCAGTAGCTCGCGGTTGAAACTGATCGCTTGTGAGGTCTCGTCCATTAAAACCACCATATCTTCGGCGCTAAAATCCTCACCAAGCAGAGTTTTCGCCACTACATGTCGAGCGGATGAAGCACCAATGACGCTTGCAATGGACTTTTCAATTTTTTGCACCAGTTTCCGGTTGACGGGTTTATTCTGGCCGTTTGGAATCCCCTGGACCTCGTAATCCATGAAAATTTTAGATGTTTCGAGCTCACCGATTATGCTTTCGCATAAAGTTCGAGCGTCCTTGATCGAAGCGAACCTGGTTTCCGCAGTGTCGTGAAATAGGGCGGGCTGGTTATGCGCAGTATGTGCAAATAGACTAGCTTGGATCTTGTCAAGCAGTGAAGGTTTAAACCGAACTGAACCGATAATCAATCCTGCCAGGTTCAAAGTAAGGCTCCAGAAAACGCCATGTGTCAATGGCGACAAACCAGTTATTCCTAACAGGTGTTGTGGGTGCATCCATGACGCGGTCGCAAAAATCAGATCGAGTTCAACGCCACCTACAAAGTTTGGTATCAGCAAGCAGTAAGCCCAGGTTATAAAGCCCAGTGATAATCCTAGTATTGCACCACGTCGGTTTGCCCCGCGCCAATAAAGCCCGATGATAGCTGCTGGTGCGAACTGGATAATTGCTGCGAAAGATAACAGTCCAATATTTGCCAGACCCTGGCTGGTATCGGAGAGTCGATAGTAACCGTAGGAAAACATCATGATCGCAATTATGGCAATGCGGCGGACTGTCAGAATGATCCGGTTCAAGTCATGTCGCTGAAGAATATTAAATCTTTTAATATTAATCAGCATTGGCATCACGATGTCGTTGCACACCATAGTGCTGAGACTGATTGCAGCGACAATCACCATCCCTGTGGCGGCAGATAAACCTCCGATAAAAGCCAGCAAAGCAAGCGCAGTTTTACCTTCTGCAAGTGGCAGATTCAGCACGTAAAGATCGGCATTGCTGCTGCCGGGCAGATAGTAGTTTCCAGTGATCGCGATAGGTAAGACCACTATACTCACCAGGATAAGGTAAGCTGGCAGCATCCATCTTGCGGTGTTGATCTGATGGTGGCTGTCAGCTTCTACTACGGTGACATGAAATTGGCGAGGAAGGAACAGGATTGCGCCCATACTCAACAGCATTCTGGTTATAAAATCGATCTTTGACCAAGATGTTTCTGTTTCCCTAGCCGGGGAATGGAGATTTAACCAGGCCGAGTCAACCAGATTTGGGTTGTCGACTAGAATGCGGTAGCAAAAATATCCCACCATCAGGATGGCCAGAAGCTTGACGATCGACTCGAAGGCAATAGCCTGAATCAGGCCTCGATGGTGTTCGGTAGCGTTGAGATGTCTGGTGCCGAAAAGGATGGTGAAGGTTGCCAGGATAATTGCACTGTAAAATGCGGTGTCCGACAGCAGACTACTTTCGGCAGCGCTGCCGCCAACTGTTGTATCCGCTGAGATGGTTAGGAATGCCATTGAGATGGCCTGCAGCTGCAAAGAAATATAGGGCAATGAACCAATTACAGCGATGCAAGTGACGAGTATGGCAATATTTCGACTTTTTCCATATCGAGCCGAGATAAAGTCAGAAACCGAAGTAATGTTTTGCTGCTTACTTATAATGATAATCCGTTGAATCAGTCTATATCCAAATAGAAACAACAGGATCGGTCCGAGGTATATGGCGAAGAAATCCCAGCCTCTAGAAGCTGCAGTGCCCACCGCACCAAAAAAAGTCCATGATGAACAATAAACAGCAAGGGAAAGGCTGTACACAAGGCCCGAGTTACCGAGCACAAAATTTGGATCCGCCCGGTCTCCACGAAATGCGATAAAGAACAGTAGGCTTATGTATAGAATTCCTGCGGCGGCCAGTAACTCACTGGATATGATATTCATGGATCTATTATCTGATCGTTCGGATATTGTGGTGCCGGCTTAGTGATAAGGATCACACAGTTCCAGAGCCAGGTATCTTATACATAATGTCGATATCGATAATCTAGCATTTATTGGGCTGAAAACGTGGCATTTACCGCTGCAATTTGTCGCTTTGAGTGTTGCGGAATCGTGCAAGAGTTGGAAGTTAAAAGTTTGATTCAAGGCACTAAAAATTCTATTTCCATTCGTTTAATACTGCGATAATCTCTATATAGTTAATCCGCTGAATAGCTGGGTTCGTTCGGGCATATGTTCATTAGATGAGTTCCAATACCGTATTAAAAAAATCGCGCAAAGGTCATTTAGTAATGCGCGATCGTTCCAGTGGATTGTCGATGATGCAGCGTCGTCTGTTAATTCTGGTGGACAGCAAACGCACCGCAGAAGAAATCACTAAAGAAATTGACGCCAAGCAAAGCAGGGAGGACTTACAGGCGCTTGTCGATGCATGGTATCAGGCGTTAGCGGATAATCCGGCCAATCTTACCCGTGTATATGGAATTAGATCTACGTTGCTGGCTAAACCTATTTAAAACTTTCAGAGTGCATTGACTATATCGGTTGCAAAAGACAAGGTAGTGGCATTTCACTACCGTTTGTACGAAGGCGATGAGATCCTTGAAAATTCTTGGGAAGGTGATCAGCAGGTATTATACCTGCATGGCCATCGCGGCATGCTGGCAGCTTTGGAGGAAGCGCTTGAAGGGAGGCAATGCGGAGATCAGTTTGATATCACGCTGCCACCAGAAAAAGCCTATGGTTTCCGCAAGGAAGCTGCTTTTGAACGGGTTCCGACAAAATACCTGATGTCGAAGAAAAAGCCACGACCCGGCAATGTGGTGCATATTAGTACTCAGCAAGGGCCACGGGAAGTGGTCGTGATGAAAGTAGGGCGGTTCAATGTTGACGTGGATACAAACCATCCTTTGGCAGGAAAAACGCTACGTTTTGAGATTGAAATTGGAGAAGTACGGGATGCGACCGCAGAGGAGCTTGCCCATGGGCATGCCCATGGTGCTGGCGGCCACCAACATTGAATCCATCGAACACCGCTATGCAAGCACCTGATCGCGGATTCCCTGTTAGTGAGTTCGAATCCAGAGTCGATAAGCTTCAGAGTACCATGCACCGGCTGCGCTGCGACGGGGTCATTCTTACGACCGAGCCCAATGTGCGTTATTACAGCGGCTTCTTTACGCAATTCTGGCAAAGTCCGACAAGACCCTGGTTCCTGATAATACCCCTTGATGGAAAACCGCTGGCAGTGATTCCAGAGATTGGTGCCAGTGGAATGGAGCAAACGTGGGTTGACGACATTCGAACCTGGGCGTCACCACAGCCTGATGATGACGGCATATCTTTGTTGGCAGCGGCGATTGAAGAGCTGCCGTCAAGGTTCGGTCAGATTGGCATGACATTGGGGGTGGAAAGTGTGCTGCGTATGCCGGTGAGCAACTTTCATAAACTCGAGGGTATGTTGAAAGGCCGGCATATCGTCGATATTGCGGAGGCGATTCATCAATTGAGAATGGTCAAATCTCCTCTCGAAATCGATAAAACCCGGTATATCTGCGGCCTGGCCTCTGAATCTTTTGAAAAAGTATCGGATATTGCATCGATTGGTATGACAGAGCGAGAGATCTGTCGAGGCATGCAGCTCGATCTTCTCGGCCGGGGTGCTGATAGCTGCGGTTATATGGTGGCTGGTTCTGGCAAGGGCGGATATGACAGTATCATCATGGGGCCAACGGACCGGATAATAGACGACGGTGACCTGTTGATTATCGATACCGGCTCAACCTGGGACGGATATTTCTGTGACTTCAATCGAAACTGGGCATTTGGCCATGCTGAGGCTGACACACGCAAGGCTTACGAAACGGTGTGGCAGGCTACAGAAGCCGGATTTGAAGTTGCTCGACTCGGCGCGACGACCAGCGATATTTGGAATGCTATGAATAATATTATGATCGCGGGTGGAAGTCTGGGTAACGAGGTCGGTCGGCTTGGACATGGTTTAGGGATTGAATTGACTGAGCGCCCATCAAACACAAGTTCCGATGACACTGCGCTCAGGGAGGGCATGGTGATTACTCTCGAGCCCGGTATGACTTTTGCTCCTGGGCGACAGATGGTGCACGAGGAAAATATTGTGATTACCTCGGACGGTGCTGAATGGCTTTCAATACGCGCGACGCCGGAATTACCGGTAGTTAACTGACGGAAAGAATAATGAATATAAGTTTAGATAATCCGAGGATTGTTGATCTTCAAGAAAACATCGCATTGCAGGACATTGCGCCCGACGGTCGCGTTGGAATTGTTGCGCTGTCAACTGACTACAATCTGGAACAGGACATTCGTCGCATGTTGCCGGATGCAATTGAGGTGTTTACCAACCGAGTTCTCTACCTTAACCCGATGACTTCGGAAAACTTGCTGGCGATGGCGGGAGATATTGAGCGTGCGGCTAGCGGAATCTTGCCCGGGCTTGGGGTAGATGTGGCGATTTATGGATGCACCTCGGGAACAGCTGTGATTGGATACGATCGTATACGGAAGTTGATCCAAAAGTCGCATCCCACGGCGCCGGTCACCACACCCCTGATTGCTGCGGTGGAAGGATTGAAAGCAATGGATGCACATAGAATATCTGTCTTAACACCTTACAATCGGGAGATAAATCATGGATTGGCCGAGTATCTGGAACAGTCTGGATTAGAGATCGCACATCTGGTGGGGCTAGGGTTTGATAACGACTTGGATGTAACCCGTGTGACACCCGATGAGATCTTTCGATTGGGTACAGAACATTTTGATTCGAGTGCCGATGCCTTGTTTATTTCATGCACCGCGTTCCGCGCCTCTCTCGCCATTGAGCGCTTAGAAAAAAAAATTGGAAAGCCGGTAGTGAGTAGTAACCAGGCACTAGCCTGGCATTGTATGCAGTTACTTCATTGTGATCGGGATGTGGTTGGTTTCGGTCGTCTTTTTCGATCCCGAATGAGTCACTGATTTTGGAATCGAAAGGTTGAATCTAGCGACATGTGGAAAATATTATTAGTGAATATATTTTTAACTGCGGCAGCGGTTTGGATTCACTATGAAGCTTTGCATTTGATGGCGGATCGTTTGGTGCATGTCACGCATCGTCGCAGGATACATTTATTGATGAGTGTGTTTGGAGCGCTGGGTGCACACCTGTTGGAGGTCGGGTTGTATGGACTGGCGTTTTATCTTCTGGTTCAGTCCGGTGAGATGGGGGATCTAATTGGTAGCGCCAACAATTCCTTTGGAGATTGTCTCTACTTCTCGATCAGCAACTATACCAGCCTTGGTATGGGTGATATTCAGCCAAGCGGTCAGCTGCGCTTTGTAGCGGGATTGGAGGCTTTGACCGGCTTGGTGTTGATTACCTGGACCGCTTCATTCCTGTTCCTCGAAATGCAGAAAATTTGGAATCGATCGAATCGTTAGGATGATCTCGTTAGGGCGATGGCGAATTATCATGAGCGAATTATTGTGAGATTAGAAATTCTGACACGCGGTCGCCGAATTCCTGGGTGCTCACCATAGTGATATCAATTCCGGGTTTGGATAAATCGGGAGTCGAGTAGCCTGCAGCAAACACGCTTTGCATAGCTTTCCACAGATTCTTCGCCTCTTCATCCATGCCGAAGCTCATCTCCAGCATCATCGCAACGGAGCCAATCATGGAGTAGGGATTAGCAATGTTTTTTCCGGCAATATCGGGGGCCGAGCCATGGGAAGGTTCGTAGTAGGATTTCTCAGGACCGACACAAGCGGAAGGCATTAGTCCCAGCGAGCCGAGAATACCTCCGGCCTGATCACTGAGTATGTCACCAAACAGATTTTCCATTACCATGACGTCGAATTGACCGGGGTTCAGGCAAAGGTAAGTAGCCGCTGCGTCGACTAGCACATGCTCCACTTCCACAGCAGGGTAATCCTCGCTGACTTCGCCTACGATATCGGTCCATAGGACACTGGATTTGAGCACGTTGCTCTTGTGGATGCTGTGCAGTACCCGCTTTCGTTTCATCGCGGTCTGAAAACCGGTCTCGACAATGCGGCGAATCTGATTTTCATCATATTCCAACATTTCGCGGGCGTATCTTAGCCCCTGGTCATTGATGCCGGTCTCTTTCTCGCCAAAATATAATCCACCCACCAATTCCCTGATAATAATGATATCGATACCGTCGCCGATAATTTCTGGCTTGAGTGGCGAAAAATGCGCCAACGAAGCGGGAAGGTAGACTGGACGGAAATTGGCGAAAGTATCGTAACGTCTGCGCATTGGCAGCAAGGCGCCGCGTTCAGGTAGTTCCTCCACGGGAATTTTTTTGGATTCCTCATGGCTGAGTCCAATAGTACCTTTCAAGATCGCGTCGGCTTGGTCACATATTTTCTTGGTTTCCTCGGGAAAACTATGACCGGTATTGAACCAGGCGGATGCACCGAACTCTCCCGGCATCAACTCGAAACTGACGTCGTTACGTTCCTCGACGAGTTTTAAGATTTTGATCGCCTCAGCCATTATCTCTTCACCGATACCATCACCGGCAAGCACTGCAATTTTGTAGTTTTTCATTGAGGTTATTTAAGCTAGGTAAAGGCTAAGATGAAGGCCAGTTCGGCTTCCTTTTTTCAATAAAAGCATCAATCCCTTCGCGGGTTTCGTCGAGCATCATATTTCCGGAGATGGCGTCGGTAGCATTCGAATAAGCCTGATTGAGTTCCTGGTCAAGCTGCTGGTAAAAAAGTTTTTTTCCAAGCCTTACCACCCTGGGTGGTTTGCTCGAGATTTCCTGTGCCAGAGCGAGGACGCTTTCATCCAGTTCTTCATCAGCTGTAACCTGATTGACGAGACCATATTCCAGTGCGGTGCTGGCATCGATGAATTCTCCAGTCAGCAGCATTTTCATGGCGCGCTTGCGCGACACATTGCGCGAAAGCGCAACCGCCGGGGTAGAGCAGAAGAGGCCAAGATTTATGCCGGATACCGCAAAGCGGCAATGCTCTGCCGCTACTGCGAGATCGCAGGTGGCAACCAACTGACAGCCTGCGGCGGTGGCCATTCCCTGCACCCGAGCGATGACCGGTTGTGGCAACCCGACGATTTTCTGCATCATCTCGCTGCATAAGGAAAACAATTGATGCTGATAAGGGTGGTCATCGTTTGCCCGCATCTGCTTCAAATCATGCCCGGCGCAAAAAGCTTTGCCGCTGGCTGCAAGGACTACTACCCTTACTGAGGGATCTTCCGCCACCTGGTCAAGTGCCTCGATCACCGCCTGCATCAACTCTTCTGAGAGAGCATTATATTGCCCGGGGCGATTGAGGGTCAGAGTGCATATAGGACCTGACTGGCTCTTCAACAGAATAGGTTGATCAGTCATGTACGAATTCCCACTAACGAAGAAGCATCAACGCAGTGATGGTTAAACTGTTGTTAACCCGATTTGTCCACCATAAACTGAACCGCGGCGGATACTTCTTCATCGCTCAATGACGGATTACCTCCCTTCGCAGGCATGACACCTGCTTCACCCTGATAGCCTTGTATCGCGTGGTCTATCAAGATATCCATTCCTTGCGTAATGCGCGGCGCCCAGCCATCTGGGTCCCCGAGTTTTGGTGCCCCGGCTATGCCCGCAGTATGACAAGCGGCGCAGGCGGTATTGTAGACAGACTCACCATCCACCGAGCCGGCCGCGACCTGCATCGATTCGGTTGTTGTCGCGGCTGCTTCTTGAGCCTGCGCCGCGGCAGCAGCGGCTTCTTCCGTCGTCATAATATTCAGCGACCCTACTGCGGATAGTCGCTGCTCAAGAGATTCCTGCGAGTTATGGTCAGCAATGGCTACAACACTCGCGATCGCGAGTGAAAGCCCCGAAATCAGGGCCAGGTTGATTGTTTTCATGGAATATTCTAGAAAAAATAAGGGTGCACATCATCAAAATTCGAGGCGCAATTATACCCGAATGGAGCGGGTTCCCACATGGCGAATTAGTCAGATTTGACCGATGCCTTAAGTCATCTACGGAGCGCCAGAACATGCCAGGAGCCCAATCATTTAATCTGTAAATTAGCTATTTACTCCATGGGCCGTGGCACCTGCTCCAGTCCAAGGAGATCCTGCAATGGTGGGAAATTCCTGAACTTTTCGGGTGCTTGATTGTGTAATTATTGATGCTTATCGAATGTTATGGCAACAAGGTAAGCTGATAGCTGGTTTCGCTACCTGAACTCTTTTTAACTATGAACCTGGCTGTGGATGGTGTCAGATTCTGTTCGAACTCATCAATTGAAATTTGATCACTACGGAACTCTATATAGTTGGAAACAGAACCTTGATTGAAAAATATAAGTACCGACAGCAATCCTGCATCGATTATGGATTGTCTATTATCGCCAGGCCAGTCCCAGTTAAACGGGCAACTCGCTTTCTTGTGCTGTGGTTTAAAGCTTGTAAATCCCTTGACTTGCTGCCAGGAAAAATCGGTGATGTCTGCTAATATCAGAGTTGAATTAGAGTTCGCGGCTTGTTCGATTTTTTGTGCGAAGTGAACTCTCAGCTCCGCCCGAGCCGCGCACTCGGTGTTTCTGTTCCAGTAATAAAAACCCATGACCAGTAAAACAACCAGTGGCACAATATATGTCACCGGTTTCGCCGGTATGGCATCCAGCGCCTTGTGAATCAAAGTGCGTTACCTCAAGGGCTTATTTCAGTGACCCTGGAAATCATTCCAGGCGAATTATGCAGAAACGCTTTATAAGATAAAGCCCCTTCACAGCAAAAGCCGGGAAGGGGCCGATTGTGAGCTAATATTCAGCGGATAAACTTGATTTACCCACCTGTCATATCACTGATTTCCCGCTTGGTTTCACTATCGAGGACGTTGCCCACACCACCCCGTTTATTAATATCCTCCAGATCTTTATTAAACTCAGCGGACTCTTCCTTTATCTGCCAGATATGCCAGATGATCCAGAAAGCCAGCCCAAGAATCGTCAGCAGACCCTCTGTCCCAACGAATGGATAAATTGGGCCAAATGCGTCTACATTGACCCAGTTGTCTACCATACCAGTTGCCATGATTGTTCTCCTGTAATTAGAAGTTAGATTGTAATAACACGTTCAATATGTGAGCTTAGACTTCACTTCGGATTGCTTCTTTAAGATCGCGCGCATCCGCTTCCCGCTGTTCCTCGAAATTGATGTCCAAACCTACCATTTCAATTTCACGTGGAATTCGCAGCATACCCATTGAGTTCAGGATCTTGGACATGATCCATGCAGGAACAAATCCAAGCACGAAGAACATGATAATCGCGCCCAAGAAATTCCCCCACGGAGTGATCGGTGCATACCCTTCGAATGGAGAAGATGGATATCCCCATAACATGAAGCCTGCAATGACAACGCCCAGGAATCCGGCGTAGCCATGAACCGCTACGGCACCGACTGCATCGTCTATCTTAAAGCGTCGTTCCACCCAGAAATGCATTTTGTATATGATGACAACGACAAACGCACCGATCAGCATTGCCTGAATCGGGTGATAGAGATCGTTACCTGAAGACGCGCCAATCACACCGGCAAGCCCGCCTGAGTAAGTCCAGAAGGCATCGCCATTAGAAACTATGTACGCCGCCATCAATCCGCCAGACAGAGACATCAGGAAGTTGAGTGTGATCGCAGATAATGTCGTCGGTTGCAGGTAAATATTAGTGGCGCTGAAGTAAGACTTATCTGCTACGTCAAGCATGTCGCCACCATACACATCGATAACCGGGATATTACAAGCGACGTAGAATCCCCAGAATCCGGTATAGATGAGGAATAGCCCAATGGTGACCAGCCATGGATTATGTGGGTGAATATCCCTTGGCGTTCCGTCTGCGCGAAACTTTCCAATTCTTGGTCCCAGTACTACCAGCACACCGAGCGCGAAACCTCCGGCAATGGCATGTATAACACCGGACGCATAGGCATCGTGGTAACCCAGCTTCTGTACCATCCAGCCATTCCATGACCAGCCCCAGGCTGCATCAATGATCCAGGTAACCGAGCCGATCAGTACGGCAAGAATCCAGAATGCACTTGGACGTATACGCTCTATCACTGAGCCGGAAACGATGGAGGCGGCAGTCCATGAAAACAGCAAAAAGGCTGCCCAGAATACGCCATTGATGCGGGCCCAATATGCGGTGTCATCGACAGTGAGTGTGTCCTGAGTCGCCAGGCCACCCATGTGCGCACCCATCAGTTCGCTCCAGGGTGTTGCATGGGGAGCGGATACCAGAGGACCAATAATCCATGGGCCATTCACAAAGGCAAAATAAATCCACCACCCAAAGAAGAAAAACGTGATGGTGACCAGCGGGATGAGCATCGTGTTTTTCATCAACGTATGCATGTGACTCTTGTAGCGTGAAGCGCCCACTTCATACATACAGAATCCGACGTGGATCAGAAACATAAAGACCACGGTGACCCAGTAATAAAACTCTGTAAATATAACGACTAGCGATGAAAGTTCATTAGTCATAGTTCTAATTCCTCATTGCGGTGAAAATATAAATGTTTTTTGAGATCTCGAGTTTTCATCGATTTAAACAGGCGAAATGCCGGAATACATCTCTGTTAATTGTTTACTCGCTTGTTAGTGTAGTTAAGTGTTTCGAAATAACAGTTGCGTTTGACAGGCCCTCTCTGTGAATGGTCTGTTTATTGATCCTTTTCGGGTAAATAAAGGACCAGCTGATAACAAAAACTAGCATTGCGCCTCGGCAATCAAATTACGATATATTAATCAGCGTAGTACGCAACGAAACTAATTCTACTTGCAAATAGAGTAATAACAAACTCTCATTTAGCTGATTCGGTATAGTTTTGGTTCAAAACTATGGGCTTTATTAAGGCTTTACTAACGTCGTTGCAGGGCCAGCCACAGGCCGCCACCGATCAGGCAAGTTCCCGAGATTTTCTCGAGAACACTGATTTTTCCTCGAGTAAGTAATTGCCCCGCTTTGCCTGCGGCGATGGCGTAAGCGCCGTCCAGCGCCGTAGCAACAGCCATAAACGTAGCACCCAGAATTAGTATTTGTGGCACAGGATCCAATGTTGAATTGACGAACTGGGGGATAAATGCGCCAAAGAAGAACAATGCCTTGGGATTGGACCATATCACCAGAAATCCCTGCCAGAAGAATCCAGTCTTTTGCATACCGCTGCCTGGGGTCATGGCGATGTCCGCCAGCGCACCATTGGCGTGCCATAGTTTGATCCCAAGCCAGATCAGATAGGCGGCGCCAATCAGACGGATAATGTCAAATACGGCTGCCATTTGTTCCACGATAGAAGCGAAACCAAATGCCAGCACCAGCAGCATTAGTCCGAGACCAACCTGGGTCCCCGCAACATTCATCATTCCCGCCATGGTGCCGTCGCGGAGGCTGTTGGCAATGATGACGGTTACCGTTGGACCGGGTACGATCACAACCGCCACCGACGCGGCGAGGAATAAGAGATACGTTGCAAGATCTATCATGGCGATGATAAACGATTAAAAATACCCAGACGAAATATACAACGACTGCGTCATATGCGGTAATCAATATTCGGTTTCGAGAATCTAAGGTATACTGCGCCGCCCTGTTTTTTGCCGACGTGTAAATATCTATGTGGTTTAAAAATCTGGTCGTTTTCCAGTTTGAAGAAGACGCCGATATTGATCAAGCTTCTCTTGATCGAGGACTGGAACAACATCGCTTTAAGCCATGTGGCCCCCAGGAACTTGAGACCATTGGCTGGACTCCTCCCATGGGCGATCTGTCATCACATCTTTACCACGCAGGGGCTGGGATGACTCTGCTGACCGCAAGGCGTGAGGAGAGAATAATGCCGGCTTCAGTGGTACGAGAAGCAGTCAATCAGAAAGTCCGAGAGATAGAGCTTAAACAAGATCGAAAACTAGGGCGTAAACAAAAGCTTGATATCCGCGATCAGCTCACTTTTGAAATGATGCCCCGGGCGTTTACCCGCGGAATCCTGATCCAGGGATTAATCATGCCAGAGCAAAGGCTTCTAGTTGTGGACTGCGCTAGTCGCAACCGAGCAGAACAGTGGACGAGTCTGCTACGTCAATCACTGGGTAGTCTGCCGATCAGACCGTTATCTCTGCGCCGTTCTCCGACTAGCCAGTTTACTGCCTGGCTCAGCAACAATGCCAAGGTTCCAGCTCCAGTTGAGTTAGGTGACGAATGCGTGCTGCAGTCTCCGGATGACCAGGGAGCCGTTATTCGCTGTCGCCGACAGGATCTGTCCGGATCCGAAATACGTGAACACCTGAAAGCCGGAAAGGTTGTCACGCAATTGGCTGTAGAGTGGAAACAGTCTCTATCGTTTGTAGTAAACGAAGACGCTGATATTAAGAAACTTCGCTTTAGCGATACTTTGGTTGAGCAGGCGGAAGCAGATGGCGTCGAGGACGCGGCAGCTGAATTTGATGCCCGTTTTGCCTTGATGGGGCTCGAACTATCGAGATTTTTACCAGGGCTTTGGGCTGCGCTTGGTGGTTTAGTGTCAGACTGATTCCATCCACGTGGAGTTGGCACCTTTTGTCCGGGGCTTTGGTCTTGGTTTTAGTCTGATTGCCGCGATAGGTGCTCAAAACGCCTATGTGTTAACCAGGGGGATATTGCACAACCACCATTGGGTGGTGGCTCTGGTGTGCAGTATTCTGGATGCGGTATTGATCTCCGCAGGTATCCTTGGCATGGGTGGTTTAATCCGGATCTACCCTGGCCTCGTATCGGCCCTCACCGCATTTGGCGCATTGTTTCTATTTGCATACGGTCTGTATGCGTTTCGACGGATGTTTAAGATCGAGGTACTGGGACCGGAATCCAAACGGGTGTCGCGTTCGGTCGCTGTGGCCACTGTTTTAGCACTTAGCTTGTTAAATCCTCACGTATACCTGGACACGGTGATCCTGATTGGTAGTATCAGTGTGCGGGAATTACCGCCAAACAGGCTGTCTTTCGGTATTGGTGCGGCGCTTGCGTCATTTGTCTGGTTTTTTTGTTTGGCCTTGGGCGGGCAGTGGCTGCAAAGATGGTTTCAGACTCCTGCCGCGTGGCGAGCACTGGATGCAATTGTTGGAATCGTGATGTGGGCACTGGCAATTTCCCTGGTGCGAGAGCTGTTATGAATATTTTGAAAATAATACTGAACCTTAGAGAAAAAATATGAGATTTGAGGGCACCCAACAATATGTAGCCACGGAAGACCTGCAAATGGCCGTTAATGCCGCGGTAACCTTACAGCGCCCACTCCTGATCAAGGGTGAACCCGGCACAGGAAAAACCATGCTGGCGGAACAGGTAGCGACGGCTCTAAACATGTCCTTGATCCAGTGGCATATCAAGTCGACTACCAAGGCCCAACAGGGATTGTACGAGTATGATGCGGTATCGCGCCTGCGTGATTCGCAGCTTGGAAATAATGTGGACGACATTGCTCGTTATATTGCTCGCGGGAAGTTATGGCAGGCGTTTGAGTCCGAGCAACAGGTTGTATTACTGATCGATGAAATCGACAAGGCCGACATTGAATTCCCCAACGACCTGCTGCTTGAACTGGATCGTATGGAGTTTCATGTGTATGAAACCGGCGAAACCGTCACCGCCAGGCATCGTCCAGTGATTATTATTACCAGTAACAACGAAAAGGAATTGCCGGATGCGTTCCTCCGACGCTGTTTTTTCCATTTCATAAAATTTCCAGATACTGAAACCATGAAGCGAATCGTTAAAGTGCATTATCCGGATATTAAGTCCTCCCTTGTGCAAGATGCGCTTGAAGTGTTTTTTGAGGTGCGTGAAATTCCTGGATTGAAAAAAAGGCCCTCAACCAGTGAACTCATCGACTGGCTCAAGCTGCTGATGTCTGACGATATTCCCGATGAGGTGCTGAAGCAGCGCGACCAGCGTAAAGCGATTCCACCGTTATACGGAGCTCTGCTCAAGAACGAACAGGATGTGCACCTGCTTGAACGACTGGCCTTTATGCACCGGGGCCGGGGTTAAGCCGACTCTGGAATCAGGCAAGAGCGAATGCTGGTCAATCTTTTCTACTGCCTGAAGAAATTTGGTGTACCGGTTTCAATCCGGGAGCATCTGGATCTCATAGCGGCCCTGGACGCAGATCTCGCGTTTGCCGACCAGGAGCAGTTTTATTTCCTCGCCCGCGCTTCGCTGGTCAAAGACGAGAAGCACTTCGATAAATTCGATCGCGCGATGTCCGCATTCTGGTCAGGCCTCGAATCCATCGAAGGCCTGGTTGAGGCGTTGATTCCAGATGACTGGTTGAGAAGCGAGTTTTTAAAACATTTGAGTGACGAAGACCGGGCGAAAATTGAAGGGCTCGGTGGCCTTGAGGAGCTGATAGAAAAATTCAAGGAACGTCTCGAGCAACAGCAGGGGCGACACGCGGGTGGTAACAAATGGATTGGAACCGGTGGTACTTCGCCATTCGGACACAGTGGATATCATCCAACCGGAATACGAATAGGTGGATCAGGACAACACGGGCGCGCAGTCAAGGTTTGGGAAAAGCGTGAATATAAGAACCTCGATGACTCGGTGGAACTGGGTACGCGAAATCTGAAAATTGCGATGCGTCGCTTGCGCCGTTTTGCTAGAGAGGGCGCCGAGGAACAGCTGGACCTTGAGGATACCATCCAGTCTACAGCGAGAAATGCCGGCCTGCTCGATATCAAAATGGTGCCCGAGCGGCACAACGCAGTCAAAGTATTGATCTTTTTTGATGTAGGGGGATCAATGAATCGACATGTGCAAACCTGTGAAGAGCTTTTTTCAGCGGCCCGCTCAGAGTTCAAACACCTCGAATATTATTATTTTCATAACTTCATTTATGAATCGGTGTGGAGGGATAATCGTCGGCGCTACAATGAGGGCGTGTCGACCCTCGATGTGCTGAATCGATATGGCCGCGACTACAAGGTTATATTTATTGGTGATGCATCGATGTCACCATGGGAGATCGTCTACCCCGGTGGCAGTGTGGAACATAGTAATCCTGAACCAGGACAGGTGTGGATGGAGAGAATTCTTGAAGTCTATGAAAAAGTAGCGTGGATTAATCCTGTTCCCAAGGAGCAATGGGATTACACCCAGTCAATAGAACTGGTGCGGGGTCTTGTGGGCGGACACATGTATCCGCTCAGCGTGAAGGGACTCGAGCAGTCGATGGCTTTTCTTTCAAGGTGAATAAATGTTGACTGGTGCTAAACCCCAAAAGATTCCGGGTTGTGTGCATAGTTGTATTGGCCGCGTGTGCCCTATTTATTCGATCGCACGCCCTTGCTGCCGAATTCGATATCCGGAATTTCGTAAGCAAGTCCCAAAAGGAAATCGATTCATTAATCGGACCGGCGGAATCCTGCAAGCAGACCAATCAGGGTTTCTCCTGTAAGTATGCATTAAAGCGTGTAGGGGAAGTCGTTTTCATTAATGCCAGATCTGATT
Organism: Gammaproteobacteria bacterium; assembly: GCA_024644945.1. Classification (GTDB taxonomy): domain Bacteria; phylum Pseudomonadota; class Gammaproteobacteria; order Arenicellales; family Poriferihabitantaceae; genus VYFG01. The sequence continues at coordinate 38,290 of JAHEGU010000019.1, forward strand.
GGGTGTTAATGAGTGGGTTTTTGGAACTCACCTTTGACTACAGGTCGATCGAACACATTGGTCTTACCCCGGGCCCACCTACAGTGAATAATCCATTCAGAATCCATTGAGACTCATTTGCCGGTCTCGCGGTCATATCGGTATATGGAAGCGGCAAGTATATGTCCTTTGTTCAGGTCAGGGCTTAGACCCCGCAATGAATGAATAAAAACTGCCTTCAATCCAGCACCGCCATCCATGGCGATAAAGCACTGACTAACTCAGGTGCTGTTTGAAAAAGTCGGAAGTTCTATCCCAGGACAGCGCCGCGTCCTCAGCATCGTAGCGGGCACTGGTTGGATTGGCAAACGCATGGTCGGCCTCATACCAATGGACGGTCAACGCGTCGCTTTTTCCCGCTGACTTCATAGCCTGTTCAAACCCACCGACCATTTCCTGGTTGATCCAACCATCTTTTGTCGCAAAGTGACCTAACACCGGGCTGGCTAACTCTTCGAGCTCGCTCGCTTCTTTCTTGACGTTGCCATAATAAATCACTGTGGCATCAACCGGTGTGGAGAGCGAAGTATTGAGCGACCAGCCGCCTCCGAAGCACCAGCCGACGGTTCCAACTTTGCCATTGGTTGCGGAATGATTTCGCAGGTAGTCAATCCAGCTTACAAGGGTATCGGTAGCAACCGCACCATCAACCGCCTGCATCAGGCTCCGCGCAGCGTCGGGTTCAGTCGCGAGGCTTCCGTCATACAGATCCACCGCCAGGGCCACATAGCCCTGACTGGCAAACTCGGCAGCGACAGACTTGATATGATCGTTGAGCCCCCACCATTCATGAATCAACAAAATCGCTGGGGCGTTGTCTGAGGCAGGAAGGGCCACAGCAGCGGAGACTTCCTTTCCGCCTGCGGTAGTGATTGAAATCATCTCGGTGCTGTTTGCCGCCGCGTGAGTAAGCTCTGGGATAGCCAGTACGGTCGCCAGCGGCAGGGTTGCCAGGCCTTTAAGGAACAAACGACGATCCTCTGAAGAGAGTTCAATTGGAGGCAAGTCCTGTTGGTTGCCGCATCCTGTTATTTCACACATCGTTATATAACCTCTGTTAGGTGGAAGAATTTGCATTAGCTATAATTTGATCAAGCTGATGGTCAAATTTACGTCAAGGCTAGACCAAGGTCGCACCAATATAGTTTGATTACGCGTTGCCTGATCCCACTAAGCTTTTTATAATGCTTATCAATAATTTATGTAAATAATAATATTTACAAAATTTAGAGGTTTCCTTTAATAATCCCTATTCCAAGACCCCTTAGATTATGAACGACCGCATTGCCGCAAATGGACTGAGTGTTGATAAAGACCTGCATACCCTGGTCGTTGACGAGATATTGCCTGGAACCGGCGTCGATGCCGATCATTTCTGGAGTCAGCTGCAACAGATTGTCGCTGATCTCGGGCCAGACAATCGCGTGCTGCTCAATAAACGGGATGAGCATCAGTCGGCTATAGATAATTGGCATTTAGAGCACAAACACAATAATGATCTTTCCGCATATAAAAAATTTCTCAAAGATTCGGGGTATCTGTTGCCAGAAGGTGAGCCGTTTAAAGTCACTACCGATAATGTGGATGAGGAAGTCAGAACCATTGCTGGACCTCAGCTGGTAGTGCCGGTAGACAACGCGCGTTATGCACTTAATGCCGCTAACGCGCGCTGGAACAGTTTGTATGATGCGCTATACGGCACAGACGTCATTCTCGAAGTGGATGGCTGCAAACAAACAGCAAGATATAATCCGGTACGTGGAGCAAAGGTAATCGAATACGCACGCAATTTCCTCGACGCGGCGGTTCCTCTGGCAACAGGCAGTCACAGCTATGCGGTCAAGTATAAAGTCAGGTCTGGTAAGTTGATCGTGGTGATGGGAGATGGCACAGAGACAGGGCTTGGGCAACGTGAATGTTTTGCCGGATACAAGGGCGAAGCGGACTCCCCTGACGCCATATTGCTAAAACATAATAACCTCCACATCGAGATCTTGATCGGTGAGGGGTTTTACATCGGCCAGGGTGACCTGGCGAATGTCTATGACGTGCAGCTCGAAGCTGCGATCACCACAATTATGGATTGCGAAGATTCTGTGGCAGCAGTCGACGCACAAGATAAGGTCAGGGTGTATCGAAACTGGAATGGTCTGATGCAAGGTACGCTAAAGGCGCAAATTCAAAAAGGAGAAAAGACCATTGAACGAATGCTCGACAGGGATCGTCAGTATACGGCGCCAGACGGTTCATCCATGACGTTACACGGTCGAAGTCTCATGTTTGTGCGTAACGTCGGAACGCATATGTATACAGACGCGGTGACTCTGAATGGCGAGGAAATTCCTGAGACATTTTTAGATGCCATGGTCACCGTTGTCGCCGCGAAACATGATTTGTCAGGTCAGGGTGATTCCAGGAACAGCCGGTCTGGCAGCGTTTACATCGTCAAGCCAAAGATGCACGGACCTCAAGAAGTAGCAGCGGCAGTAGAGCTATTTGAGCGGGTAGAAGACGCCCTCGGTCTCGATCGCAATACCGTTAAAATAGGTATCATGGATGAGGAGCGGCGTACCACAGTCAACCTAAAGGAATGTATTCGAATCGCGAGCGAGCGGGTTATTTTTATCAATACCGGTTTCCTCGACCGCACTGGAGATGAAATTCATACTTGCATGGAAGCAGGGCCGGTGTTGCCGAAGAACGATATGAAGACCGCACCCTGGCTGCTTGCGTATGAAGACTGGAATGTGGATGTAGGATTAAGAGCAGGACTAGCGGGGCATGCCCAGATAGGAAAGGGCATGTGGGCAGCACCGGACAATATGGCGGCCATGATGGAACAGAAGGTCGGTCATCCCCGGGCAGGTGCCAACACGGCATGGGTGCCCTCTCCCATTGCAGCTACCCTGCATGCGATACACTATCACTACGTAAACGTTGCGGCGCGCCAGGCAGAACTGAGAAGCTGCCTCGAGGCCAATATCGATGAGATTCTGACAATTCCAATGCTCGGCGATCGAAAAGTGTCGGACGGTGAATTGATCAAGGAGCTGGAAAACAATGCGCAGGGCATTCTGGGCTATGTAGTGAGATGGATCGACCAGGGTGTGGGTTGTTCTAAAGTGCCGGATATCACCGATACTGAACTCATGGAGGATCGTGCAACCTTACGTATATCAAGCCAGCACATCGCGAATTGGGTGCACCATGGGCTGACCAATCGCGAGGAAGTCGAAACCGTGTTTCGAAAAATGGCCGCGGTGGTGGATCGTCAGAACTCAGGAGATCCTGCCTATATTAATATGGCGCCAGATTTTGACGGTCCGGCGTATCAGGCAGCCCTCGATCTAGTTTTTAAAGGGAGAGAAGTCGCCAACGGTTACACTGAACCAGTATTACACGCGCGTCGGCGTGAGGCAAAATCATTAAAACGCTGAGTTTTGTAGAACGCCAACCACGCCATATTAGAAATACAGTTCAAGTGACAACCGCAGAAAATCGCTGTTGCGTAGATAATAGATCGCGTTGCCCGGATCAACACTTGAAAACACCTGGGCTTCGAGGCTGATACGGGCGTCGGTAAACACCCGTCTGTTCGCTTCGATCCGGAAGCTGGTGCTCTGATCATCCTGGTCAACAAACACGCCTGCCAGGATTTCTGAACTTTCCGCGTCAGTAAAACCGAATCGCAATCCCGCAAACACATCATTCTGGAAAATCACGGGAACCCTATCTGCCCTGGAATCCCTGGAGTCGTAGTGGTATTCCGCCAGCAGACCGAGATCAAACAATCCGTCCGCCATTCCATAAAAACTATATTCGAATCCTCCCACGGTGGCGCTGAAATCTTCAATAGAAGTGGCGTTGTTAAACTCACGTCGAATCGCTTCCAGTTTCCATAACCAGGCATCTTTAGTGATCTGGATATCCAGTCCGAACTGATCGATCAGGGGATAAAACGGAATCAGGCGTCCGTCTTCGGCCGGCACAAAGTACGGATCTCTAGAGGTGCCGCTGAACCAGGAAAGGCCATAGTCCAAGATGCCTCGATAGCCGCTGAAACGTGATGCAAAATCAACATGGCTCTGTCCGTCAGAAGATTCGTAGAGCGGGGAATCATTGTTGATCGGAAACGGCACTGAAAGGGGATTATCTATCGATAGAAACTGGCGCTCTCTGAATCCTGGCAGTATGAAAAAAGTCAATGCACTCTGTTCAAATGATCGACTGAAACGGACCATCGGCTGTCCCAGCTTATCTTCGCCATCGAACCCTTCTAAAAAATTGGTCTGATTAATAATATCTACCAGATGGTTGGACTCCGTGACCCCCCAGAATACTCTAGTGACGCCAGCCAAAGTCTCCCAGCTGTCGAGAGAATGCAGAACATACAGCTCGCGAATATCTGCATGTCGACGTTCCTGATCCCGGCTGCTCCAGCGCATGAATGGAACGAATTTTGTGATGGTGTTGCCTTCGTTGAAAGTAGTGCGCAACTCCGGCTCAAAGCTCGCCGCAAAGTCGTCATTGAATCGCGCTGGATCCTCAGAGTCGGTTGGAAAGACCAGGGCCTCTAGCTCGAGGATATAGCTGTCTTCAAAACCGAGCAGTGAAATGGGACACCCGGACAGTAACAGGCAAATGGCTGGCAGCGCCGGCCACGGTATCGTTTTCATGGAATGGAACTGAACAGAGTTAGCGTAAGCGTTTCAATGCGTTCTGATTGAAATTGTTCTCGTCGAGCCCTGTCTCAAAATCGTAGTTTTTCCACAACAAAGTCGTACTTTTGCCGGTCTGGTGATTGGTCATTTCAAACTGATCCGCACGCCAGTAGCTGCCGGGATACTCCTTGTATCCGGATAGTTCCAGGGTCTTAAGCAAGGCATCTTTGCGATCATAGTATTCAACCTTGATATTGCGATACTCCGCTTTGTCGATCCATGAAATTTGTTTGGTATAGCCCGAGTTTGCATACTGCGGAATGCGTTCAATCACGTAACACTCATATTCGCCACAGGATTCTTCCTTTAATAGTTTATATTTATATTTCTCTATTTCCTGAGAGCTCAGATCTTCAAAAGCAAACTCACTGCCCATAAAGGGCCCTGATTTGTTCTTGGACGAGATGCGCTTGACCCGTTTGATTGAAGGTAGATACAGCCATTGATCGTCTGGCTCGAGTCCATGAGAGAAAGTCAGCATCGCAGTGCCTTTAACGTCCCTGGGTTCGTGGAACAGGGCCAGGGTTTTGTCGCCGTCTCCCTGCACTTCGAGCTGACGGTTCGTGATCTTGCGCGTGCTTTCTTTACCCGCGCGGTTACGCAAGATCATTTCCATATCCGAAGTCTGGTGCTTCCATCCGCTGTCGCGCTGGTCCGCAGCGATCGCAATTTCAAGCCCTTTCTCTTCTGGTGTCTGGGCCATCACAGAGTTAATTTGTGCGGCGATAAGTAGAGCGCCGAGTGTGATTACTTTTAGTGTTTGCATGATTTCAGTCCTTAAAAAGGAGTTAGACAGGTTGTGCCACTGCACTTTGTTCAGCGGTTTTCGCCGGTTGACCCATGAGCCAGCTGTCGAAACGGATCAACAGCGCAGGCAATAAAAGAAAGTCGACAAATATCGCCAGCATGATGACGAAAGCGACCAGAAAACCCATTTCGGCGTTTATCGTAAACGATGACGTCGATATGACCAGAAATCCTGCAGTCAAGGCGACCGATGTGGTCCACAACGCCACACCTACGGTAGAAAACGCATAACGCACCGCTTCTATTGCCTCCAGCCCCTGGTCCCGTCGCGCTCGCAGATACTTGCTCATGAAATGGATAGTGTCATCCACCACGATGCCCAGGGTCATCGCGGCCACCACGGAAAGACCGAGACCAATTTCTCCGTCGACCAGCCCCCACATGCCAAAGGCCATGGCAGCAGGTGCGACATTTGGAATCAGGGTCAGTAATCCATATCGGAGTGAACCCAGAGCGAAGATCAACAGCAGTGAAATAGCCACAAGAGCGAACGCGGTCCCGCCAAGCATACTGATAATGTTACGCATACCAATGTGGGAGAACATGATGGTCGGGCTGGCGCCGGTGGTGTAGAGATCCGGTGTGTTCTGTTTCATCCAGTCGTAGGACCGCTGTTCAAATGCCAGGGTGTCCGTTGTCGATAGTGTCTCCAGTGTGGTGCTGATTCGGGTTCTTTGTTTATCGATATCGATCTGGTTGTTGAGATCAAGACCGTAGGGCAGAGACATCTCATAGAGCAGCAGATATTGCGCGGCCATGTCCCGTTGATTCGGAAGTTTGTACCAGTTCGGGTCATCACCATGCATACTTTTATTTACCCGTTTGAAGACATCGGTAAGCGTATTGACGTGAATGACCTCGGGTTGGTCTCGTAGCCAGTCGGTAAACTCTTGCACTTGGGCGAGATAGCCCGGATTCGAAATGCCGCCGGATTCACCGGCATCCAGAGAGTAATCGATGAAGTACATGCCGGTAAGATTGTCCACCACATAGTCGGTATCGGTGCGAAACTCGATTCTCTCGTCGAAGTAATTGACGAATACGTCGTTCAATTCATTACGCGGGATCATCACCACCAGTGCCACGATGATCACGCTCATCACCGGCATCAACATGCGTCTTTTGCGTATGACCCAGTCCGCGAATTTATCGATGACCTCGGTACCATAGGCGCGGCGTTTTTTGCTGCTGACGGGAAGCAGAGTAACCAACGCCGGCAGCAGGGTCATGGAAAATATCCAGGCAAACATCACTCCCATAGCTGAGATATTTCCGAGGTCGTGGAAAGGCGGTGCGTCACTGAAGTTCAGCGACATAAAACCGATTGCGGTGGTGATTGAGGTCAGGAATACGGGGCTGAAATTGATACGCAGGCTTTCCGCCATGGCTTCCTGTTTGCTCAGTCCACCACGGTACTTCTGCAGCCAGTTCGACAAGATATGCACACAGTCTGCGACCGCGAGGGTCAAGATGATAGTCGGCGCCGACATCGCCGGAGGTGTCAGGCGAATTCCGGCCCAGCCCGCCATGCCCATTGCGGCGAGGATGGACAGAATGATGGTAATAAACGTGCCTACTGTGCCTGTGAGCCCCCTAAGCTGGAGGAATACCAGGAGCAAAATGATCCCGAGCGCAGCCGGTATCAGGTGTGTCATGTCATACAGCGAGGCTTCTGGAAAAGCCTGGTTCATCATGATGATACCGGTCAGGTAAACATCAAGATTGGGATAAGTTTGCTCGACGTAATCGCGCATGGCGCGAACGTGCTGCGCGACTTCCGGGCTTTCCGTGGCCTCGTTCTCACCGGGTAATTCAACGGTGATATTTACCGCGGCTACCCGCGCGTCTTCAGATATCAGGCGATGAACCAGAAACGGTTCGTTGATCGCAATGTCCTGAATCCTGGCGAGATCATCGCTGGTGAGAGATGCAGCATCTTCGTATAGATCGGCGACAATCAGGTCGTCACCTTCGGCTTCGGTATGCTGGTAGTTACGCAGTGAATCGACCCGAATGGAATAGGGCGTCTCCCAGGCGCGATCGGTGATGTCGGAAATCGCAGTAAGGGTGTCTTGGGTAAAAACCTTGCCGTCCCTGGGGGCGATGACGAACAAAACATTGTCATTCTTGGTATAGGTATCCTGCAAGTTCTCAAAAGCCAGCAGATGTGGATCATCTCCTGAGAAAAAGACCCGGTAGTCGTTGGTAAAGCTGAGAAACTGCCCGCCAGACGCCGCCGCCATGGCGAGCCCTAGAGACAGGATGATGGTGAGGATGCGATGTTGTGTGACCCACTTACCCCACTTGATAGCAAATTGTTCCATTATTTTTTGCCCTGTTGATTATTAAGATTATAAATTGAAGCGCGCTCAGCTTGATGGCCGCAGCTGCTCCAGGTAATGTATGAGTCCAGCGCCACATTGCATCAGCATTTCAAGGCTGCGAGAACTCTTTGCCATGGCCATGCAACCCTGCATGGTGGCGTGGACCATCATGGCAATAGATTCTGCTGTGACGTCACGGGTGACGTTGCCGGCCTTCTGGCCTCGTTTCAACGCGTCTACCAGGGCGGTATGTTTTTTCTGATACAGCTGGTCAAGGCGTTTCTGAAACGCGGTATCGATCGGCGCCATCTCCTGCGAAAAGTGATCCAGCGGACAGCCCAAAGCAATGTCCTCTTCACTCATCTGTGAACCGGTTTGGTTAAGGTGTTCTACCAGCGCAGAAATGGGGTCATCGGTGTCCCGCAGAACTTCAACAAACGTGCTGTCGATGTATTGCGTAAAAATCTCATCAAGCAACGCATAACCGATTTCATCCTTGCTTGAGAAATAGTGATACAGCGCACCTTTGGTGACGCCTGCGCTATTGATAATGTTCTGAATACTGGCGGCCTGAAACCCGTTCAGATGTACTTCGCAGAACGCAGCATACAGGATCTTATCCCGGGTGTTTTCAGGTGGATCCTTGTGCCAGCTTTGCCACCAGGCACTCTGTTGTGGATATTTGGCGAATTGTTCCATAACTAGAAGTTTACAAACCGACCGTTCGGTATGTCAAGCGATTTATGCAATAGCAGCTGGATCCACTATTGCTGTTCAAGCAGGCCATCGACCTCAGTTGACTTTAATCCTACCCTGGGTGCGCTGAAGCAAGTGCGCGGCACCCGATCCAGGACCTCATCGCGGATATCAAAGCGACATTTACCCCTGCGTCCATTCGAAGAGAACCAGTACCAAATGTGCGATACCTGTTACTGGTCAATCACGATACTATTAATGGTTGCAACAAGTTTTTTTCTGTCGTTCCTGGAAATCGTGTAACGAATCCGCTAATGCTCATGAGCTGCGACTTTTTGGTTTTTAATTTGATAAAACCCAGAGGTTTATCCACTCTCTAGAGCCTTTAACTTGTACCGCACTGTATACCCAGGCTTGTGATTCCATATCGAACAAATTTCAGCTGCTACACACCCCGATAAGTCTATGTTAAACACACAGACATGTGCTTTATACTTTCTTTACTTGATACGGATCGCTTCATTAGCCTACAGAGACTAGTATGAACCACGAAAAAATTTGCGATGAGTTGATCGACTATGTTACTCAAATCAGTAACGCAGATATTCAAAAAGACACCCCGTTGCTTGGTCAGGGAATAGTTGACTCTTTTAATGTACTTCAGATTGTTGCTTTCATAGAAGAACACTTTCGTGTTGTGGTCGATCCCGAAGAGCTCCCTATTGAGGGATTTCACAGTGTAGAGACCTTGGCGAATTGGATTCAAGGTCTGGAGAAAGAAGAGATCTTTTCTTTAGACGCTGATTTTAATGGAAATAAGCAGAGAAACTAGGTCGAGACGTTAGAATGACGAAAGGTCGAGTAAGTGCAAGAGAAATGCTCGAAGCTTGTGAATATTTTGAATCATCGCAATGGCGACCTCAAGCTGATTTGCTTGACGAGCAATGGTTGAAGTTAAAGTCTTTGCTTGCATGGTCATACGAACATATACCTTTCTACGCGTCGCGATTTCGAAAGGTGGATGTTATTCCACAAAAAATTTCGAGTTTAGAGGATTTCTATCGTCTACCCCTGATGAAGCGTCAGGATCTTGTCGATGCTGAACTCAACGGATTAAGAGTTCACTCTTTTCCCGCCACTTCTTCCCACACAACGGGAACTTCAGGGCCAAGTGTGACCGTTTGGCGTGATCAATCCTATGACGCTAAATTGACATTTCCACTTTGGCGACGCTGGCTCAAAGCTGCAGGTCTACAGTCACACGATCGGTATTTACGACTTGTAACCGTTCCAGTGGGGGCAGCCAGGACACTAGGGCGCGCCCTGGATATTTCTATGATGACATCTGTCTCCACCCTCATTGAAAAAATTGAATCCGCTAAACCAAACGGGATCATTATGACACCGGCAACACTGGAGTATCTCAGTTTAGAATTGATGGAGCGAGACCGGAAGGCGCCGAAGAGTTTAAAAAATATATTTACGAATGGTGACAATTTAACACTGTCTGGGCGCAGACTTTGTAGACAAGGGTTTGGCTGCGATCCTATTGATCATTATGCGGCCAGGGAATGCAGTTCGGGGATTGCGTGGCAGTGTAGTGAGGTACAAGGCTACCATGTGAACGTTGAAAACGTAGTGGTTGAAATTCTTGATACTCAGGGTAGACCTGTGGCTCCCGGAGAAGTCGGCCGTGTTGTGATTACCGATTTATCCTCTAAACCCGTTCCGCTTATTCGTTACGAAATTGGTGATCTAGCATCATGGCAAGAAGGGCCTTGTAATTGTGGCCGTTCGCTTCCTTGCCTTGCTTCGATAGATGGGAGAATTGTTGAACGCATGAAGCTCAAAAGTGGAGAATGGTTGACATGCCATGTTTTGAATATGGCCTTTGGCCAGATCCCCTCTCCCCTGCAGTATCAAGTACGTGAGGATCAGCCTTTTAATGTCACCATTGATGTAGTACTTCCCCCGAAAATTGAATCGTCAGAGGTGCTGCAGTTGCTAAAAATAGAGCTGCAGAAAACCGTCTTATCTACGATCGAATGGAAGCTCAATCCCGTCGATAGGATTCCTGGAGAAATCTTCGGAAAGAGGCGGCTGTTTCATCCGTATGAAAGCGCTGAAAATCAAGAACCCGAATAAGACGCTCAGGTGGCATATTCAGTAATCACCCAAATTCTGAAACATGCGACGTCAGCCCCAGGGGCTGAAGCGCTTACGATCGTCGAGCAATCCGGTCATGAGACTACGCTGAACTACCAGGAATTATTAAACGAATCCCGAGGCTGGGCTGATTCCCTTATTCGACTAGGCGCTGAAAAGGGAGACTTAGTCTTTCTTCTCATGGACGATTTAAATCAACTTGCTCCCCTATTCCTTGGAACAACAATGCTTGGAGCACTGCCTGCGATTCTTCCTTTGGCTGTAACCAGTAACAGCCAGGCCGCTCACATGGCTCTAAGGGACCGATTCAAGCTAAACAACGCCCGGTTCTTAGTCACTACACCAAAACTAAAGGAATCACTGGTCCCCTATATAAAAACAAATAACTCTAAGATTGTGACCACTGAGGACATCGCGCCTCAAAATACTTTTCAGTCGGATATTAAAAGCTTTATTGCGGAACATAATAATGAGGAAACTGCCTTTGTACAGTATTCTAGTGGTACAACCGGTGTGCCAAAAGGGCTGATGGTGACTCAGTATGCTTTGTTTCAGCAGGTCAATCGCTACGCGAAAGCAATCGATTTGCAGCCAGATGATGTATCTGTTTCATGGTCACCGCTATATCATGACCAGGGACTTGTCAGCAATCTTTTGATGCCTTTGAGTCAAGGAATTCACTCGGTCCTGATGAGTCCAAGAACTTGGTTGAGAAAACCAGTTACCTTTTTTCAAGCGGTCGATCGTCATCGAGGATCCATTAGTCGCTGGCCAAACTTTGGCTTTCTCTATATGGCAAGTCGAGTCACTGATGAGCAAATGGATGACCTGTCTCTAAAGAGTCTTCGTCTAATCGCTAACTCAGGCGAACCAATTACTCCGGACGCTTGGTTGTCGTTCAGAAGGCGCTTTGAGGCCTTTGGAATGCAAGAAAACGTAATGAATGGAAGCTTTGGAATGGCTGAAAACTGTCTTTGTGTCGCGATAAGTCCGCTAAAAACTCCCCTACGACAAGAAACGCTATCGATGCAAGCTATCAATGAGAACGGAATCGCGAAGCCACAGCAGAAGAAAAGTGCAGGATCTCAGACTTTTGTTTCCTGTGGGAAAGCTCTTGAAGGCACGACAATACGTATTTTCGATGAAAACGGCCAGGTTCGTCCGGACCGTTTTATAGGAGAAATTGGAATAAAAGGTGATTGCCTGATTACTCGGTCCTACCCCGACCAGAATTTGCCGCAAAGCGCCTTTTATAATGGATTTTATCGAACTGGAGATATGGGATACCTTGTTGATGGCTGGTTGACGGTCACCGGGCGAAAGAAAGATATCATTATTATTGGCGGTAACAATATTAATCCTGAGCACGTAGAGCGCAGTGCAGCTGCTATCTCAGGAATTAAAGCTGGCCGATTGGTCGCATTGGGATTACCGGATGCACAACTCGGTACCGAAAAGCTTATAGTGGTTTGCGAACTTAACGACAACAATAACGACATAAAAATACGAGTGCAGAGGGAGTTACAAGAGAAGGTTCAGAGGGAAATATCAGTGTGGGTCAAACAGGTTTTGTTTCGGGAAAAAGGCTGGATTGAGAAGACCACCAGCGGAAAACTCTCCCGCAATCGCTCTCGAAACAAACTACTTGGCGAAATCTCAGAAGCATCAAAAGCTGTTTTTGCCTCGAACTCACCTTAAGGTTTGATTTGGGATGTTCGTAGTCTTTGTGCACCTAGGCTCATAAAATATGCCAGCGCAAACTGTAGAAATTGAAACTATTAATAGAGGCCTGTAAGAATCCACAGGCCTTTACCAGATACGAGAGGGGTGGCTGGCTGGGAGAATGTTTGTGAGGGATATGAACAGCATCACGCTCCACTCACCAGTCAAACGGCGTCTGCCATTGTAGACGCTGCTGGAGTAAGAAAACATATAAGTGTCTTAGAT
>JAHEGU010000059.1 GCA_024644945.1 Gammaproteobacteria bacterium
TTTGAAGGGTGGTGAAATGCGCAGCAAAGGTGCGGGTTCGATCATCGCGGTCATTGCCACAGATGCCCCGTTGATGCCTCATCAGCTCAAGCGACTTGCCAGGAGAGTACCCCTTGGTCTAGCTCGAACCGGGACAGTTGGGCATCATGGTTCCGGGGATATTTTTCTTGCCTTTTCTACTGCCAACCGGGAGCCGCTTTCAAACGCAGGCGGCGACGTGCGCGGGATCAATTACCTGCCCGAGCATCTTCTGGATACTTTATTCCAGGCCGTTGCAGAAGCCACGGAAGAGGCGGTCATCGATTCAATGGTCGCCAATGAATCGATGTCGGGTGCTAATGGGCTAGTGGTCCGTGCGTTGCCGCATGATGAAATGCTGACAATTCTCAGAAACCAGGGTGTGGCGGGATTGTAACGAGCTAGTAGTATCCCTCTGAAGGACCTTTGTATTCCTGGATGGTATTTCCACCGTCCACCGTGATCAGCTGCCCGGTCAGATAACTCGCCTCCTCGCTTGCAAGAAAGACCGCGACATGGCCAATTTCTTTGGCAGTTCCGGGTCGACCGACAGGCGTGTTTTGCCCTGCGTAGACTTCTTCGGGACTGCTTGAAGGTGTTTCAATCCAGCCCGGGCCAATTGCGTTGACCGTAATGTTGTGCGCCCCAACCTCAATGGCCTGGGCACGGGTCATGCCGAGAATGCCGGCTTTGGCCGCTGAATAAATACTACCCTTGGGGTTGCTCACGAGGGGACCGGTCACCGAAGACATATTTACTACACGGCCATAACGACGTTCGATCATGCCCGGGATCAAGCGGCGCGTTACAATAAAAACGCTGGTCAGGTTGATATCAATTCCCCTCCGCCACTGTGCGTCTGATATGTCTTGAACCGGTTGCGAAGGTTCGTCGAATCCGGTCTGCACCATGCCAGCATTATTTACCACGATATCGACTGGGCCGAGTTCGGCCTCTATCTCTGTGCACAACCTGTCAACCTGTTCGGTATCGGTGAGGTCCGAAGTTGCGGCATAGACATCAGAGCCAAGCTCGTCCCGTCTGCGCAAAATACGATCTGTAGTTGAAGTGATTGCGACTCTTGCGCCCGCTTGATGCAACAAACTGGCGGTCGCAAATCCGATTCCACCTGCACTACCACAACCGGTAACGAGGGCAATTCGATTTTTAACCCCTGACATAATCTGTTCTCAAGCATTCAGAGGGTGGTAGGCAACAACTTCGACCTCTACCCGCACGTCAACCAGCAGATCATTGACTACCGCCGACCTGGCTGGTGGATGGTCGGGAAAATATTCGCTGTACACGGTATTAAAGCCCGGAAAATCGTCACGGTCGGTCAGCCATACCATAGATTTGACAACATGACTCATATCGCATCCAGCCAGCTGCAGCGTATCTTGGATCTCACGCAGAACGGCATGGGTTTGCTCTTCTATGGAACCTTCTGTCATGGGCGCTCCGTCCTTAAACGGGATCTGACCAGTCAAAAAGACATAATCGCCTGCTCGAATCGCACGCGATAAAGATAGTTTCCGGCCGTTGATGACGAGTGGCTCGCCAATTACCTGTTTGTTTTTGGGTTTCATCTCAATTTTTCATGCACGAGGGCGTGTTTTGCTCCGTCGACTAAAGTGGCAACAATGATAACGCCTCGCTTAACCCTTCAGGTACAGATTATCGCCAATCGATTGCGAAAAACAATGTAAATTCGCGACTCAACAGGGCAAAATTAAAACCGGTATTTCACACGATACAGGAACAACAATATGACCGCTTTAAATTCTTATCAAATGCTGATCGACGGTGAATGGACTGATGCCAGTGACGGAAATAAATTTTCTAGTGTAAATCCCGCCACCGGGGAAGCCTGGGCGGAAATTCCGGAAGCGACAGCGGACGATGTGGATAGGGCGGTTAAGGCTGCACATCGGGCTTTTACCAGCGGTCCATGGGCCAGCGCGGTGCCCACTGAGCGCGGGCGTTATCTGCGTAAACTGGCGGACCTGCTGGCAGATAAATCAGAAGATCTGGGCAGGACAGAGACTATCGATACTGGAAAAATGCTAAAGGAAACGCGCTGGCAGGCAAAGTATATCGCTGAGTTCTTCCATTTTTATGCCGGATGTGCTGACAAGATCCATGGCGAAACTCTGCCCATCGATAAACCCGACCTGTTCGTGTTTACCAATCGTGAGCCACTCGGAGTGGTAGCGGCAGTGGTGCCGTGGAACTCCCAGCTTTTTCTGGTAGCAGTTAAAATCGGGCCAGCCCTGGCGGCCGGAAATACTGTGGTTCTCAAGGCGTCAGAACATGCCTCCGCAGCAATGCTGGAGTTTGGGAAGTTGATTGAGGAAGCTGGCTTTCCGCCTGGCGTAGTCAATATAGTTACTGGTCATGGCGATCCTTGTGGCAAGGCGCTTACCTCTCATCCCTTGGTGCAGCGCATCAGCTTTACCGGCGGCCCCGCTTCGGCCAGACATGTACTTTACAATTCAGCCGAGAACTTTGCCGAAGTATCGTTGGAGCTAGGCGGTAAGTCTCCTTTCATCGTGTTTGAAGATGCCGATATGGAGAGTGCGGTTAACGGTTCCATTGCCGGAATATTCGGTGCAACGGGACAAAGCTGTGTCGCGGGTTCCAGGCTCTATCTCCATGAAGACATTGCCGATCAATTCCTGGAGACCATGGTAAACCAGGCTAGGAAAATTGTGATCGGCGATCCCCTGGCGGAGGAAACCCAGATGGGTCCTTTATGCACTCAAGGGCAGTTGAATAATATTGAGAAGGAAGTGGCCTTCGCCCAGGAACAAGGCGCTAATTTACTGCACGGTGGGAGGCAACCTGACGGTATGGAGGGCGGGCTGTTCTACGAACCTACTATCATCGAATGTCCGAAGCAGGACTTGCGAATCGTCGACACCGAACTATTTGGTCCGGTATTGAGTGTAATCAGATTTAAAGATGAGCAGGAGGTTATCGATCTCGCTAACGACACCAAGCATGGTCTTGCAGCGGGTATTTTTACCCGTGATAGTGCGCGTTCAATCCGAGTAGCTCGAGCGGTGCGTGCTGGAATTGTCTGGGTCAATACCTATCGGGTGGTGTCACCAATAGCCGAATTTGGTGGATTCAAGGGTTCGGGTTACGGCAGGGAGAGTGGATTCCAGGCCATGTACGATTACACCAGACCCAAGACGATCTGGATGAACACCTCTAACGAACCCATGGCAAATCCGTTTGTTATGCGTTGAGTTTATCCTGGTTTGATCTACCTGGGTGTTTTTAAAAGCAATTGCGTATAAAGGGAATCGCAGCCCAGATTCTTTACCAGATCCGATTCTAATATCATCTTAAATGACCAATGTAATCGTCCAGAGAATCCTGCTTAACAGATTGTCCATTAGCCCAGTGGGATCGCTTTACTATTGATTGGTTAAAGCGCCGTAATAGGGTTCTGGTGAACTACTTGTGATTCTTTGACAGGTTTTCTCTGGAAATACCATTCCAGGCTTTCGATCATAGCTGAATAGCAGGCTTTGACGCGTGCGTGCGGTGGGTCCGACTACCGCGGCGCGGTGCAGGGAGCGACGCCCAAGAAATAATGATAATGTGCCTGGCGTCATGTCGGGCCTTCTTGGCTGGTTAGCATCGTTCATTATCCCCGCCACGCCTGAATAATTTTCTTCGCTTTCTGAACGAATTAAAGGCGCGTATTCAAAGCCGCCTCCGTTATCAGGATTTTGAATGGTAAAAGATACGACGCCATCATTGGTGTCAAAATGCCAGCCGAAACGGTCTCCCTGGTCCATTACATTGATCTGAATCGACAGCGTTGGGCATGATGTACGATAAAGCGTGTCGTAACCGAGTAAGCGACGAATAAATTCAGTGAGTTCGTCAAATTGGTAGAGCTCGGTACACGATCCCTTTGGGTCGATTTGATCCGTTGTTATCACCCCGCAATTCCTTCTCAGTAACCTTGAACGTGGATGATCAGGCGGAAAGTCCGAGTTATCCATCCAGCCATATGCGGTACAGGGATAATCAATTCGATGTGCTACTGATTCTAACTGTGTAATTTCTTTAGACAACTCTACTACTGCAGGTGCGCGCAAGAATCCCTCCATCAGACACAGTGTGTCACGATTCATCATCTCACGGCTTCGCTCAATCAGCGCTTTCCCCGCTTCGCTGTCCAGATCGTGTATGGGATAACGGTCCAGGTTGACATAAAAGTTTAATCGCTGAGCATGATTCTCTTTGGTAATTGGGTTTTTCATATCCTACTGAATTATCGGTTGACGCGGATCGGCGTTGACTGATCATATTGTGAGTAAATATCCTTTGTCATGCAATTGTTCGCAGTTGAATAAAAATCATGTTTAGAGTGAAGCTATTGGATCAATACAAATCTTGAATATGAATATCTCCACCCGACGTTTTATCGTTCAAGGCCGGGTTCAGGGTGTTGGATTCCGTTATGCCACAGCGCGAAAAGCAGAGGAGCTGGGTTTGACGGGCTGGGTCAAAAATCTGCCGGCTGGTGATGTGGAAACAGTGGCTCAGGGAGAGGCTGAAATGTTAGATGAATTTGAGCGCTGGTTGTGGGTAGGGCCAGACTATTCGCGCGTAAGTCGGGTTGAGCTTAAGAATCCGCCCAATAATTATTTCGATGGCTTTGAGATTCATAGATACTAGCCTTATTGAGGCCGGTTTGCGTTGCGCCCGCTCCAGCAGACCAGGCTTCAATCTTTTGATTCATATTACTATTTTCTGAGTCGATATTGATTATGTATGGTTCATAGAGTTCTATTGCTTTGAAATTACACTAACTGACAGTAATTTCACATACCGAACAATCCGAATCCTCTTCTGGAAATGACACGTGCAGTGAGTCATGATTCGTGTGTGGAAGAAAGACCTTCGGAATCTTTCTTGGAAACAGCACTTCCTGGTTCTAAACAGGCGTTGACGGCTCGGCGTTTCATCAATCTGCCAAATCGAGCCGAGGTGTCTATGGTCTTTGCAGCAGAACGCGGGTAACCCGGAAGTTGTCAAGGGTCGCAGGGTGCGCTTGGCTGAAAATGAATTAATCAAGGAGGTATGAGCCATTTCACAACCTCTAGTATAGTTACGATTAGAGCTCTATCTGCATGATTATCAGTTATAAAAACGCTAGCGAGCAGACCTTAAAATGAAACATCGGCAGTATAAGCTGCTCAATGAGGAATTGGGCAAGGTATCTATCGATGACCTGGAGCTGCTTGTCCCGAATCACCCGTTCTGGCGCAAATTTGCCGACGGTTGGGAGCCTGATACCGAGCGTATTTATCGCTCCTTGTTGGGTCCTGGGTCAGTGGTCTTGGATATTGGTGCGTGGATTGGACCGACCATTGTATTTGCCCTGTCTAGTGGCGCCTCTAAGATTATTGCCCTTGAACCCAATCCAGACAGTTACCGCCGACTTAAGAAAATTATCGAGTTAAATCCTTCAATCACTGAACGAGTAACGCTTGTTAATCGTGCGCTGCATACAACACCCGGAAAATTAAAAATGGGGCTGGCTGCAGGGGAGGCAGATACAAGCATGTTCGGAATTGCCGGAAAGGAATATGAAGTTGACACCATATCTCTCGGAGCCCTGTTACAGGAAAATCAGCTGGAGAATATCGATCTGATCAAAATTGACATCGAGGGCGCCGAGGCTTTTCTACATGAAGAACTCGAACAGTTGAGCCAGCAACCGGGCCAGGCAGTTCATCTGTCTGTTCATGTTCCGTTTTTTCCTGAAGAAATCGACAAAAACCGCTTTGCAGATAGCTTTTCTAACTACAAAATTTACGATGACCGGGGAGAAAAACTGAGCACTCAACTATTGAGACATCGTTTGCTCACTAAAGAATCCCACCCTCAGTGGGGAACACAACATGGGAATTTCTTTGAACTCCTGCTAGTTGGTTGTGGTTAATGGGCAGTAAGCTAATGAACTATCAAACCTTGAAACGGACCGCGATTTGTTGATCTGGCATTATTGACAAACGACAAACGACAAACGACAAACGACAACACGAGCTTAGTTTTTATGCCTCTTTGAATATCGAAAGAGTTAAAACGCAGATGGGGGAATTGAATCATCAATCCAACTTGGTAGCCGAATATTATTTCAGCTTTCACATTGAGTGTTTCAGCCACTGCCAAACCTGCTGAACAATCTACTGCTTCATACTAATACATTAAATAAATTGTATAAAAGAGGTGCTAGGATATGGCGTATGCCTTATAGGAGGGAAGTTGCGTGCACAACAGGATCTGTTTCTCATGAAAATTATTGTAACCGATAGCATAGATCAGGCAGCTGTCAATCTGCTGGTGTCTCATCAGCACGACGTGGTGCAAGTCGACAACAAAGACGAAGCAGCAATAATCGCGGCGCTCGAAGATGCGTCGGGCTGGATCGTTCGAAGTGGCACACAGGTTACCGGTGAGCTGCTCTCCCATGCGAAAAATCTGGTTGTCATTGGTCGTGCCGGCGTGGGCGTTGACAACATTGATATTGCTGAAGCGACCCGGCGCGGCATTGCTGTAGTTAATACGCCAACTGGTAATACCTTAGCCGCAGTGGAGCACACTATGGCGTTACTACTGGCGTTGGCGCGCAACATACCCCAAGCCCACGGATCGCTGATGATCGAGAGGGAATGGGAGCGCAAGGCTTTCACTGGGGTGGAGCTATACGGAAAGACGATCGGAATTGCTGGACTAGGTAAAATTGGTTCACGGGTCGCGGCGCGCTGCCGATCGTTCGAAATGCGAGTGTTGGCCTACGATCCGTTTTTAAGCAGTGAACGAGCGGCGTCTTTGGAAGTTGAATTGATTGAAGACCTGGATGAGCTGCTGGCCCTGTCGGATTTCTTTTCTCTACACATGCCGAACACGCCACAAACGCAGAATATGCTCAATCAGCAACGGCTGAACAATATCAAGCCAGGCGCTCGAATCGTGAATTGTGCCAGGGGTAGCCTGGTAGATGAATTGGCGCTGGCTGAAGCGCTGAATACAGGCCGCATCGCGGGTGTGGCTCTGGACGTGTTCGCTAAAGAACCGCCGTTTGATTCTCCACTGATGCGGGCCCCTAATGTCATCGCGACCCCTCATCTTGGTGCAAGCACTCAGGAAAGTCAGCGCAACGTAGGGCTGCAGGTAGCGGAACAAGTTTCTGACGCTTTACGTAATGGTATTTTCAAGGATGCGGTGAATATACCGGTTCGAGATTGGGTTACATTTGAAAAAATAACGCCCTATTTGAGCATGGCGGAGCGGCTGGGCGAGCTGGCGGGTCAATACGCGGGTTCCGGGGTCAGACAGATAGAAGTTGATTATGCGGGAGGGCCGTTCGAGGAGATTCCAGCGCTGAACAATACGCTGTTAAAAGGTTTGCTAAGGCCCGTTCTGGGTGAAAGCGTGAACGCTGTTAATGCTTCGGTTCTTGCTAGTGAGCGTGGAATCAAGCTCTCTCATCGTCAAAGCATCGAGGCTACGGGGTACAAAAACCTGATATCCGTGGTTATTCACACCTCAAGGGGAGAACATAGTTTCGCCGCCACAATGTTTACTGACCAGTTGCCGCGTCTGGTCATGTTGGACGGGTGTGAGGTGGACGTTTATTTAGAAGGAATGCTTTTGATTTTTTCTAATATGGATCATCCCGGTGTGATTGGCGACGTGGGGCAATTGCTTGGTCAGAATAAAATAAACATTGCGCACTTTAGTCTTGGAAGGCGCCAATCGGGTGGTGAGGCGTTGGCCATTGTTGCGATAGATGACCTCATAAGCGCCCAGGTTTTGACCGATCTTACTGAGCTGAAAAACATGAAGTGGGCCAGGGTCATTTCCTTTGATCCGAACTGAATGATCCAAACTGAAGTCGAATATTCTGCTCAATACGCGAATCAGTCAGGAAAGTTCAATATTGAGCGGTACAGCGCGACTCAGGGTATGCCCGACCGGGGATGAGTTGGTTACTTTGCTGTGCAACGCCTCTAGCTGTTCGGGTGTAGCGTTACTGTCGATATTTACCTTAACCGAGATATTGCTGTATCCAGCATTGCCTTCATTTAGACCCAAAAATGTGTGTAAATCTAAATCTCCCTCCAGATCTATTGTGAGATCGTTGATCTTAATCCCAGCAACCGTCGCGTTGGCGGCGTAGCCGACGGCGAGGCAATTACCTAATGCCGCAAGGACCTGTTCCACTGGATTGGGCCCGTTATCGGTCCCCCCTAAAGCAGGGGGTTCATCTGAGGACAGGGGTGAAAAATCACGGATTTTCGCTTCCGAACGAAATCCACCGTTCCATTTAACCTGGGCCAACCATTTTGTGTCAGCAACATCGGGTGCTTCTTGAATTTTACCAGCAAGACCCGCTACAGCTTCCATATTGACGTCGTTAAGTGTGGTGGTGGCTTTAGTTGACATATTAAAACTCCATTAATTGGCAGTATGACGTCACAGTAAACTATCAATCTAATATTTGCAATCTGGAATAGGCGTGTCTTTAGAGATTCATGTTTTGCATATGCGGTTGAATGAGTACTCTCAGGTAGAGTTTCCTGCGTGTCATAGATGTTTTTCTAAACAAGTTTAATTCATGTTTCATTTCTACTTCTTTCCTCAGTGCCTTAAAACAGCAAGTACTCACCGCCCGGCGTAATCTTGCATTCCCTTGTATCGTTTGTATTCCCATTGATACTGTTCGGGCGCTTCTCTTACACATTCTTCTATCAGTGTGTTCATTGCGGATAATGCGGTGAAATCATCGCTGCTGTATATGTCTTGCGAGGGACTGTAAAACTCTATTACAAAGCCCTTTTCTACACGTTTCGCTACGATGGCCAAGACCATGCAATTGGTTTTTTGTGTCAGCTGATGTACAAGTGTCATGGTAAGAGCGAGTTCGCCAAAAAACGGGGCGGGGAGCCTACCGCGACCTAAGTTTGGTACTTGATCAGGTAGGATTCCAGTGACACCACCGCCACGTAAATGCTTCAAAAGAGTAGCGATGCCTCGCTGATTGGTAGGGAACATTTGCGCGCCACTTTTCTCGCGATGATGTTTTATATGGCGTTCCAGCTCGGGTATTCTAGCGGGTTCGTAAAGAGCCCGAATATTACAGACAGTAGGAAGGTATTCGCTGAATACTTCCCAGTTTCCCTGATGGGGCATGAGTAGAATAACCCCTCTACCCGATTTTTGAGCACGATCAAAAGCCTCTTTGTTTATAACGTCAACTAAATAATTCGACAGAAATTCCTCAGGCCTGCACCAGATAAAGGCCATTTCAAAAGCAAGCATAGCTGTGTGCTGCAAGCTCTGTCTGGCCAGCCGGCGTTGCTCTGCAACGGATAGTTCAGGCATGCACAAGGTAATATTGGCGATAGTTGTACGCTTACTGCCATTAGGGAAAAGCCATACCAGAAGTCCTGATGCTCGCCCGAGGCCGCGGCCGACCCTAAGTGGCAGATGACCTGCAATTGACAGAAGCCAGGTAAATAGTTGTCCCTTTGAAACAGGCATGATCAATATTTTTAGAACGAATAGATAGCTTAAATTAAGCTTATAACGGGCGACTTAGCGCTGCGTGCGTAGCCCTGTAATTTTCTCGCCTGTGTTTGTTATATACTTTCGCCATTATCATTGAATGCTGTTCTAAAACATGTTTAGAAACGTTAAAAATTGGTTATTTTCTGTCTTTAATATTCGGCTTATGCAGTTATTTTTCGTGCTTGCAATTGTAGCGTCTACCGGGTGCTCACTGAGTCCGGCAACTCAAAAAGATTACGAGAATATCTACGCGCGAGAATGTGCTATTCATGGTTTTGACAGACCGACTTACTGTGATCGATGAGTTAGATCGTTGAGTCAGATCGATGAGTCACTCGTGTAACAAAACACCTTACAAGTCTGCGCTGGCCGGCCTTTTTACCACATAGTTTGCTTAAATAAAAAACGGTGAGAATATAAACCGTTATTTTCCATAAGGATTGCTTTTTGATTTATCTTCTTGAGATCGATTGCGGTTGTATCTCTTTAGTGTGTTCTCGCAAGTATAGTTTGATGCGGTAATGCGATTTGCCAGACCTTTAACGATGTATCCAGTTGCAATAAAGGTTGCGGCCACGGGATTTGCAGCAGCTGCGCCTGTCGCAGCTGCTGGAGCGAGCAAATAACCCGTTACCGCAGCTGAAATCAGGCCGCGGCCTCCGCGGATTCCAATATTTGGTGTGGCCAAATTACCATTGATTTTAAATCCACCAACCAGATTGGATACACTCAAGCCAAGTCCCTTTCGTGGTTTTGGCACAACAAACACATCAACGGATCCAGTGTTTAAATTTATTTGCCCTTTTCCGGCAAGATTGTATTCGCTGGACTGCATGGTAAAGGTATCTTTTGCGGTTGCTATTCCATTTTTAACATCGACTCCAAGTACGCCGCAGTCGTAGGATGTGATGTCTTCATCTTCACCTGTTCGTGTTATTCCGCCCAAGATTGACGATAGGATGTCTGAAGATACGGTGTTTAGAAGCCCCGACTTTATGGTTATCGGGCCCATCGTAAATAATGCGTCACCGGTCAGCTTCTTGAATAATTCTCCAAGATCATCTCCCTGACTGATAAGGTCGTACTCCACATCCAGATTCCCGCCAATCAGCAATCCATCCTCAAGCTTTAGCAGGTCTTCTAACGAACCAGTTTCAATTGACCCTGAAAAACGGTATTCCGGCGGTGCCACTGCGGAATTAATCGATACATTGAATAATATGGGTTGTATGTCTAATCTTCCTTCGTAGGCCACCATGTTGAACAAACCCTGACTGATATCGATGATCAATACCAGATTCTTAAAATCACTGTTACCAGCAAGAAGTTCATTCGCCTCTAATTTGAACGCTAGTTTGGTTTCGTCGATCCAGTTTGTTTCTAGATTGACGGATTCAAGGTAAGTCTTGAACATGCTGCCGATCTGCTGCTCAGTAAGTGCCTCGTCAGGAGTTGAATCCACTTTCTCTTCAGTGATTTGGGCAGCGGTCTCGGCAGTTTCCGTGTCCTCAGGAACTGCAAAGGAAACATCTTGAAAATGTCTGAGCGACAATTTATTTGATTCTAAATTCATGGCGATCCGTGGTGGCTTTTCGGCCAGATTGATGGCTATATCACCGGTTAGATCTGACTCATCAACCTGCAAACGGATATTCTGGATGTCGATTTCCTGGTCTACTATTTTTACAGTAGCCGTCAAGTCCAAAGGTTGGGCTAACATGTAATTCTCCAGACTCTTATTGTGCTTACCGGGAAAAATTAAATTACTTGTCCGGTAGTTAACATCAATCACGGGGCTCGGATTATTTGGCAAATTTATTATTTGACCGTGAAGATGTAATTCCTCACCTTCATTTTTCAAACCCACTTCTAATTCGTTCATCGAAAGTTGCTCGAGATTTCCCGTAATTTTGGCGGACGCACTACCATCAGCATTTACTATGTACTCTTGAAGGTCTTGGGGAAAAAAATCGGCGAGTGGAAAAGTACTTTTAAAATTAATTTTGCTATCCAGGTCAAAATTTAAACCGGCTTCGGGCCATCCAATATCGCCTGAGATATGACTTTCAAAACTACCATCAATAGCGCGCAGTGAAGCTTGCTCCAATTTGAAGTTATTCCTATCACCTGAGATTTTCGATTCAACACTGAAGGGAGATAATCTTGCCCATTCGGGTTTATCTACTCCAAGCAGTAAAAACAAACGCGCGACATCGGTGACTTCGCTGTGCTGCTGAAAATTTAACTGAATATCCTCTTTCGAGAGCCGTAACTCTCCATTCAGCTCAGTGTTAAAGCTTGTATTCGAATACGTCAACGTCACATCTCTGATGACGGTGGTACTGTCCTCACTGTTAATCGAAGCATTTAAGCTGACGGGGCCTGATCCAGCGACCAGATTATCCAAGATTTCATTTGGTAATCCCGTTTTAACGAGCGTATCCAGACTCTTGGCTTGCGCTTCAAGATCAATATTGACGCGTGCATTAGACATCAGATTGTGCAGACTGCCCGTGGCTTTAATATCCGTTCTGGCATTCTGAAGCTCAGCACTGAGGTCCTCAATATCCAGGTCACTGCCGTTTAATTTTAGAGTTCCTGTTGCTGAGAGAGGCCCGGCTTCTTGCTGGAGGTGTTTTAATTGAGGCGCAAGATATGCAAGGCCGCCAAAGTCCCTGGCATTGGTTTGAAATTCAAGTGATCCCGTCGGAACCCAGTCTATAATTTTAATTGTGCCCTTAATCGCTCCATGCAAGGGATACTGTTTAGATTCTTCTGCAATCTGAGTGGAGGGCGGTGACTCTGAACCATAGCCGATGTTGCTATTCTGGGCATCAGTCGCATCGATATCGAGTTTCAAATCGAGCTGATGAGTCTTTGAGTCAAATCCCGCTTCGCCAGTCGCCAGATAGCGGGTACCTTCAATTTGACCGGCGCTATCGATGACCGTTCGTGATTCCCCTTCGGAAAGATGTATACTGATGTACTGAAGATTGAGGTCAAGTGCTGCCCTCGTTTGATCGTCTTCGAAACGAAGGCGGGTGTTGCGGGCATCAATTCTATCAAGATCAAATGGCGGCCCATTACCGATGGCCTTGAGCTCTTCAGTCATCCAGTTGTTCTGCCCTGCCTGGTCTATCTCAAGATCAAATTCAGCGTCTTCCAGCTCAAGGTCCACAATCGGGTCAAACTGAAGTAACGGCGCCCATTGTAAGGTCAGGGTCAAGCGATCGACTCGTGCCAGTTTCGGTTTGGTTGGTGCCGCAGGATTCGTCATTGTCAGATTGCTTACGCTCAGGGTTGGCCTGGGTAAGAGAGAAAACTCAAGCGGATCGGTCTTGGTTAATACGTAGCCTGTCTCTAATTCTACGAGCGCATGGATGTTGTCGAAGTAAAAATCTCTTTTTTTAGCCTGACCATATAATACGGCTCCACCAATTCCAATGATGAGACTGATTGCGAAAACGAAGGTGGCAAACTTCTTCACCGCGATGCGACTAATCTGCTGCCTTAGTGGCTTGACAATGAGCGCTCATTTATTTCAGCTTTTTAAAATGTCCATGCATAAGAAGTGTCTTGAAATATAACAATATATTTGTTGAGTATTGGAATAATACAATCCATCGTATCTTATGGAAACAATTGTTGTTGGGCTAAAGTTCGCTAGTAAGTGTGGCCGACCAGCTCAGGGGGAATAGCCATAACTGTCCTTGACCGAAAGCACATGAGCAAGGAGCAATCGGATATTGGTAATATACGGCAAATATGCACAGCATTGAATATGAAAGTGCTGACCGAGTTCTCAGATATAGGATGGTGAGTTTTGTGAACGTCAGAATGGTGCTTAAACTGGTGAGAGGCCGCCCAAGGCAACCATGCTGTATGCCAGGCAGGTGCCGCCAAGAGAGGGGATACTCTATTCGCTGATATGTACGCGGTGTACCAGGAACTATCCACAGGCATGCAAAATATGCTGGAATTGCTTAACGCAGTGAATTCGGCAAGTGTATTTCCAAGAGATGAGGATATTTACCAGGAGGTTAAAAGTAAGAACAGTGAAAGCAAGGGTCAGCAGGCCATTCATCCCGTGATCAGGACCCATGATGAAACCGGTAGGAAGTCAATCTATGTTAATGGCATACACACTTTGTATTTTGAAGGCATGACACGCGATGAGAGCCTGCCCGATCTTAATATGTTGTATGAACGAGTGCAAAATCCCGAGTATTTGTATCGCTTGCAATGGCAGAAAGATACGCTGGCTATAGGGGATAACCGATGCACACAAAACATTACGCCACTAATGACTACCATAGTTATCGCCGCGTGATGCATAGGATAATTGTCGAAGGTGCATCGCCGCACTAATTACCCGAAACCGGGTTTATTGCGTGACAAGTCATCCAACCCGTAAGCCGATTGTTCTACTGCGCGCCGGCATGATCGGTTCGATTGCGAACACACTGCGCTATGGATAAAAAAAGCCCCTTTGCAATGCAAAGGGGCTGAATTAAAAAATCAGGTCATACAGAATGGGGGTTCTGCTGAAGGGGGTAAAGACCTGATTTACAAGCAGCATGCGCCACTCGTGATGTAAGTTCACTATATGTCCCATCCTTTCGTCAAATATTTTAGACGAACGGCACACTTTGTCGGATAAGCAAACGATTTTCCAGCAAAAGTCGATTTATATCTGTGTGCAGTTAGTGTATCTCGTCTGAAGGTATGAGATCAAAATGATTAGGCGATATAATCGTAAAGTCTCTCTTGACTTTAAGATCAGACTCTTCGAAATCTGTTAGCGACACGCACAACTGACGAAATCAAGGCACAACATGAAAAAACTATTGGGTATTCTGGGCGGCATTGTGCTGGTAGTTATCGTGGCAGTGTTTGTGCTGCTGGGGTCACTGGACAGCATTATCAAAAGCCAGATTGAATCTGTGGGAAGTGAACTGACCGGGGTCGCCGTTACGGTGGACGACGTCGAGATCGACTTGACCAAAGGTGCTGGACAGATTATGGGGCTCACTATCGCCAATCCCGATGGTTACAGCTCGAACCCGGCATTTCAGCTGGGTTTGCTGAAACTGAAAATCGACATCGGTTCACTGGCTGAAGCGCAACCCATCGTGCTCGATACTCTGGTGATCGAATCAATGAACACCAGCCTTGAGCTGCGGGGCGATACCTCCAACCTCAACGTGATCTCCGAATCGGTATCCAAAAATGCCCAATCTGCCGAGGAAAAAACCACAGAAACAGAGGGCGGTAAACCGTTGTTGATCTCGATCCAAAAGCTGTTCATTAACAATGTCAACATCGCTATAACCAGTGGTGAGAAAAAATCTTCGGACAAGCTGCCCACGATCGAACTTTCCAATGTCGGTGGCGAAGAAGGTGAGACAGCGGCTGGCATTGCAAGTGCTGTCCTGTCTAAACTCGTGAGCGAAATCCTGAAGGAAGCCGCGGTAGAACAACTCATGAAAAAATTCAATGAGACTGTGGGGGGTGCCACCAAGAGCCTGCTCGATTCACTCAATAAAGCGTTGAAATGATAAGGTAAAGTTTGCCTTCGGAAACCCGGGGACAGTATAACCAATTGAGATAGTGCCTAACTTTGTTGCACAAACAAGGTTACTTTTCCGGATTTGACAAGACCAAAGTAGATAGCTCCCAATTTTTAGGGTGCAAAATTCATCCAGCCAGTGATGATAAATTTCTTTCCGCCCTCTAAAACTGAACCTGTATGAGCATGAGTCCATTCAGCGGGCCATATTAATGTTTTTCCTTTTTCGGGTTTTATTTTCAAATCGTAATAGTGAAAATCAGTGGTGCCCCCTTCTTCAACATCATTCAGGTAGGTCATAAATGCCAAGATCCTGTGCAATTTAGATATATGTGTTCTCTCAGAATGCAAATTGGAAAAATGATCGCCGGGCAGATAACGTTGAACATTGAAGGAACCAATATGAATCTTATCCAGGAATTTGTTTAAAAATGGCCATTGTTCCTTATAGTCCAGAAAATACTTCTGAAGTACCACAAAGTATTCATCAAAAGCCTGGTACTTTAGATCTGATAAGTTATTTGGATTGATTGTGATATCGGTAGATTTTTTATGCAAAGGTCTTACTCCGTGACCAGTTGTTCCCGGCGCTTGAAGATTTTGATTATTTTCAAAAAAGTTAATGATATCTTCACAAATAGTATGGTTTTCCATTTGCCAGCAACCTATGAAGTGAGGCGATTTTTCGGTTGTAATGTTTAATCTTTTCAATTTAAATATTTAACCCCATCTGGATCAAATTGAATAAATCCTGAGCCTTTTCGCAGGTACTTTAATCCTTCGATATGAGAGTTCAACTCTAGCAATGATCTGCCAAGCAAGCGATTCAACAGCCGGTTTTCAGGGTATTTGGCTATTGCGGAACCTATAAAACTTTTCGTTTCTCCCTTGGATTTTATATTAAATAAACAGAGCGCATATTTTTCTGAATTACTTTCATTTTCATAGTCTAAATCAATAATTTTTTTTAACAATGGATATGCATCCTCCCATCTATCCATTCGGGTGTAAGCATTTGCAAGGTTATTGATAAGAATGACTTGATCGGGGGCAAGTTCGTTGCATTTTATATAAAGATCAATTGATTTATTGAAGTCGCCTAGTTTTTCATAAACCAGACCTGTATTGTTTAATACAGAAATATGATTTGGCAGTACTTTAAGTAAAGCTTTGTATATTTCCAAGGATTCATTAAGTTTATTTTCATTACATAATCTTTCTGCTTCAGAAAAATCATCAATAAGCTTTTGACTGAGTTCCTTATTCATCTTCCTGCAGGCTCAACTCGCGCTTGCATTTTTTAAATTCTAATTTGAGCGGTAGATTCATGTTATGCGTACTACTTGTCTAATTTCCCAATCGGCCCGTCGTAAATTTTAGCGCCTATTCACTAACAACGTATAGGGGCAATTTTCCGGATAAACTATCCTACAAGATATGTGCTATCTACAGGGTAAGAAGAGCTATTCCTAAACCATTTAACTATATGAACGGCAACAGATTGAACCTTGATTGATGCTTCTGAATTGGCGGTTTATTACTCAAATGACCGTATATGGACTCCTCCTCGTTTGCAAGTAATCAGCGAATTGCAGTTAATACTCTTCAATTTCTTAAAGCCGAAGGTCAACAGTGAATTGCGAGATCAACCGATCGAGGCGTTGCGATCAGCTTGTCCAACGAGCAAATGAGAAATCTCCTGTGAAGACGCTGCAAAAAGTCGCCCTGCTGATCTATGTGCTGTTACTCGGCGCTTGCGCGAGTGTGCCGTTCGACTTATCCGCGTGAGCCTTCCTCCGCGTTCCCCGCGAATGCGGACACGGCGCTTGGCAAAGAGGTTGCCGGGTGGGTCGAGATCCACGATGGTCTTTCGGGTTTCTATCCACTCATCAAGGGCATGGATGCGTTTGCAGCGCGCCTGCGACTCATTGAAGCAGCCGAGCGCAGTATTGATTTGCAGTACTTCCTGATGAAAGACGACACAGCGGGTCGCATTATTGCCGCCGAGATGCTGCAAGCGGCAGATCGCGGAGTTCGCATTCGATTTCTGCTCGATGACGTCTTCACGACCGTCGATGATGAAGCACTGATTCGTCTCGATCAGCACGAGAACATCGAGATTCGCCTGTACAACCCCATTGCGCGGGGTGGCGTCGGCGTGCTGAATTTTGTCAGCGACTTCAAGCGTGCCAATCGGCGCATGCACAACAAGTCGTTCACGGCGGACAATCAGATCCTAATTGTTGGCGGGCGTAACATCGCCGACGAGTATTTCGAGTTCAATACGAAAGCCGAATTCCTGGACTTCGATGTTATCGGCATCGGCCAAGTGGCGGTGGATGTCAGTAAGTCGTTTGATGTCTTCTGGAACGACGCGCGCGTTGCCGGTCGAAGCGTTTACCGGCAAGTACGACCCGCGAG
>JAHEGU010000105.1 GCA_024644945.1 Gammaproteobacteria bacterium
GATCAAGAGGATTGAAGCCAGCGGCAGTCAATTCATCCACTACGGCGGTTGCTGTTGTAATGTCCGGGTACTCTTCTGCCCAAAATACGGATGCCTTGTCTGAGCGTGCTGCCGGTTCACATTGCCAGACGATATCACTGAAAACGAGCCAGCCATCCGTTTTCAGTAGTGGTCGCCAGCAGGCGAACGCACTGGCTCTGCCAATGCTGTAGATTGCAGACTCCGACCAAATTAGATCAAAATCACCCGTCACACCGTCCAGCGGCGGAGGTTCCGCCATGTCGCCTGCAACCGCGCTGATGCGTTCTCCAAGTCCACGAGCGCTGACTGCAGTTTCAAGGCGTGTAATAAACGGTGCGTGGGAATCCAGCGCGAGCACACGTGCCTCTGGCAGGCATTGCGCTAACACCAACGCAGAGGCCCCGACCCCACAACCGAAATCGGCAACTCGCGATACTGATGGCAATTCCGAGCGCAATCGCTCAATCAAATTTCTGGTGGTCACCGAATCGCCAGGACCTAGATAGACCAAATGGTCGAAAACGATCGTATAGGCGCTCATGATTTCCTTTTCTAGATCCATGGTTAATATTGTAAATCTGAATCAGATGCACTGTGAGAGTGGCTGTTAACACTGAATACGATTGGTGCTTGGTTTCATCGAGTAAGGAGGGCGCCCGCTTTTTGAGATCTTTACCGACGCTAAAATCTCCGCATCCGCTGGTGAGATTGTTGCGGCGGAGGATGTCGTTCGCAGTCATGCGCGGCCCTGCACAACGGAGAGGCTGACCTACCGTTCAATGCGCATTACCGCCATTGCAAAGAACGAGAATGCAGGGGTAAATTGCTGCACCGCAACGGCGGGACCCGGTGTCGACATTACTCCAGGAGATATCTCATGAAATATAATTCTTATTTTAATGAAAGAAACTGAAAATGAATTACAAATTGTATTATTGGTCGGTTCCATTTCGAGGGAATTTCATTCGTCTTCTACTGGAAGAAGCAAATGAAAAATACAGTGAGGGGACATCTGTAGAAATTATGGATTTGAAATCGATGTCTCCGGACAAACAACCGCTGCCGTCTATGGCACCACCTTTTCTACACGATTTGAATAAAGATATTTTTCTCGGCCAGATGCCTGCTATTGTCATGTACTTGTCGGAAAAACTAAACTATTTACCGAAAGATTCTTTTAAGTCGGCCGTTTGTCTCAAGCTTATACTAGATAGCAATGATGTTCT
Source organism: Gammaproteobacteria bacterium (assembly GCA_024644945.1). Lineage (GTDB taxonomy): Bacteria > Pseudomonadota > Gammaproteobacteria > Arenicellales > Poriferihabitantaceae > VYFG01. Next base: position 1,248 of record JAHEGU010000105.1, read on the forward strand.
GGCAGAAATCACCAACCAGAATGGTTCCATCATGTGGGAATACGATAAATGGAAGCAGTTTAGAGAGAAACGATTAAAGCGGTGGTTTGAGATATTTGAACAAACTGGTCAACAATTTGGTCTGAATTCAGACAGTAGCTATATGCTCGGTGGCAATCAGATAAGTACCGCAGACATTACAACCTATGCTTTATGGGGAACAATGATCCGATGCTTGCCCAAGCTAAGCGTGGATTTCCAGAAACACTCACCGTATGTATTTGCACTTTGCCAAAGAATAGCCAGTCGTCCAAATATCCAAAAGTTTCTCGAATTCCAGTCGCAGAGATATGGAAATTTGTACTGTGGCGGCCAAATAGAAAAATCCATTAGAAGTATGTTGGAATAGGAGCCTGGTCTGCCTACTCGGAAGTGCCCCTTTTATTGTTGGACCAGAATACCGTCCCACTTCCCCCGAGACAGGAGACAAACAGGGCCAGCACGACCAGATAGAATCCGAAGCAATAAACGGACCCACACCCTAAATCACCTCGATGCAGCTGCTGCTCGATTTATGCCATGCCACGTAACTGAATCCATCGTGAAGTAGAATGTCCGCTTACAGTTTCACAATGCTCATTCGCCGTGGCATCACCCAACAAACTCAACGATTTCAACCCTGTCAGGTTCACCCTTGTCGGCTTCTGCGCCAACTGCGATTACAACGCCCCCGTGCCACGTATCGATGAGGAAATCGATATTTTCGTTAATATTCTAGAAAATCTGAAGAGTTGTATAGATCAACTAGCCCGCATTTCTCACCAGGATCCCGAGCGATTGCGCAGGACAGGTGCCGATGAACGCCGGGCTGGAGTGAGATGCATAGCCGTAGCTATGGATCGAATGAAGCCCAAGTACATCGGGGCCTGGACCAGCCAGCGCCGGGATAGGCGTTTCCAAGACACACTGTTTTTTGGACAAATCCTTAGACCTCAATGTTTGCCATGCTTAACGAGATTCTATAGCCGCCTGGTGAGAAATGCGGGCTAGGAGAGATCCAGCGCAATTGCTCAGGATTAAATATCCATAAGAATACGTAATACCAAAATCTGAACATATTAATCTTGGAATTTTTGGTATGGATTTCGTCCGACCGCAAACCCGTATCGGAAGGATCTGAGAAGGACCCATTTGTTATCAGAAAACTGGCTGGTATGAGCCGCTTTTGTTGTGGCACATCAGGCTGGGTTCGCCGAAAATAATTGTTTTATACTCTATACTTTTTGCTCATTTGAATTACCGTTTCATTTCCCGCGCATCGGGGAGTCCAAAAAGTGGAAGTGAATATTCAGAACATTGTCGCACTGATTGGTTTGCTGCTGACAGCCATCACAGCTTTGGCATCAACAACTTTCTTGGCCAATGCAATGGCCGGTTTTATGCTGCGACGTGTGAAAAATTTTCGTCCGGGTGACTATCTTAGTGTGGGTGACTATTTCGGCCGTGTCACGGAGCAAGGAATTTTTCATACCGAATTGCAGACCGAGGATAGCGATTTAGTGACCGTTCCGAATATGTTCATGGTGACAAATCCTGTTAAGGTTGTGCGAGGAACTGGAACTATCGTCTCCGCAACCGTGTCACTTGGATACGATGTGGCACATGCCAGTGTTTTTTTTCTGCTACTCGAGGCGGCTAAAGAGGCGGATCTTGCCGATTCGTTTGTGCAAATATTGGATCTGGGAGACGCGTCTATCACTTATCGTGTCGCTGGGACCTTGATTGACATCAGCGTCCTCGTCTCGACCCGATCAAAACTCCGCGCTGGTATGCTTGACTCTCTTCACCGGGCTGGCGTAGAGGTTGTTTCTCCAGCGATTGTTGATCAACGGCGTTTGTTGAGGGAAGAGAAAATTCTTCCTCCAATCCACGAGAGCACTGAGAGGACCGAAGCAGCGCAAGGCAAACAAACACCGGAAGAGGTTATGTTTGCAAAGGCACTGAAGGCTGAACGTATTCAGCGCTTGAAAGATCGAATTACAAACCTCACCAACGAGATTGAGCAAATCCAATTAAGTGCTACAGAGGGCGCGGAACAGAATGAGCGGGAAACACAAATCAGCTGGCGCAAGTCTTGGTTGAAGCGGATACAAATAGAATTGAATCGTCTGCAAGAAGATCTAGAAACGCGTGAGAATGATTAATAAATCGATAGTAAATTCAATCAATTTTGCCGACTTGTCTGTCCAATGAACATCTTACCAGTGCCCGCTTATTTGCAAGCGAACTGTGATATGTACGATCTAGTGAAACAGTTGTGAAGGTTATTGTAGCTTTTCGCGCAGCGCTTCATAAGGTGTTTTTCCAGCATGTGCGCCATGGGGTTGGGAGAAGTTATAGAAGCGTTCCCATTCTGCCAGCTTATTGTTCAGATTCTCGTCTTCGACATAGGTAAGCAGCTGATAGAACTCATCCTGATCTGAGCGATGAGACCGCTCCACTTTGCCCTTGAGCTGCGGCGATCTTTTTTTTGATGCTTTCTGTTCACATGCTAATCGAATTGCTCGTTCCCGCATACGGCTGTATCCGTGAGTCGTGCATCTAGAATTCTACACTCAGTGCACGTATCTTAGCCACGGGATACGTTTGTTACCTGCGAAAGTTGCAACCAAAATAAGTCTGCCTCCAGCTCTATTATGGAATTTTCTCGAGCTGACTCAGTCTATTACGTATATGAACACCACTGACGTGAACCACGACCGATTTCCCCGGCGCCGTTTTGTAATGAGCGGACTGTACGGCGCGGCTGCGGCGTATCTTCCCTTGTCCGCGCTCGCTCGCGGTGATTACGGTATTGTGGGACGGTCCGCACCGGACCTGGAGATAGACTATTGGATCGACCGAAACGGTGAGCCGACTGGGTTTGATCTCGGCGCCACGCGGGGCAGCTGGGTGTTCTTGAAGTGCTGGCAGGATTGGTGTCCGGGCTGTCACTCACACGGCTTTCCGGCGCTTAAGAGAATCGCGGACGCGTTCGTCGACCACCCTCACGTGACCGTGGTCGGCATCCAAACCACGTTTGAGGGGTTTGGCACCAATACCCGAGACAAGGTCAGAAAAATTCAGCTCCAATACGAACTCCCAATCAGCATGGGCCACGATGCCGGTGATCCGGACGGTGACCACCGGCCGTCTACCATGCGCAACTACCGTACCGGAGGGACGCCGTGGATGATCCTCATCGATCCGCGCGGCGTTGTCGTGTTCAACGACTTCAGCATTGACGCCGAGCGTCTAATCGATTTTCTGTCCCAGCAAACCGCTTAATACATTGCACCTTAACACGGTGCGGTTTCACAGCATTGAACTCCACACGGTGCTCTGCTTGAGGAAGAGATTGTTCAGACCCATCCCCAGCAGTACGGGCTTATCAGCATTAACTGAGCGCCCGGAATTGGCTGAACTCGGCCTGATGCGGTACAGCAAAATCTCGTAAGTTCTCGAATAGGCGAACGGCAGTAACGAGTATGAAGCGGAAGATCAGCCACGCCGCCGTGTAGAACCGGATATTATCTATCCTGAGAATTCGTGCTGAACTTGGGAATGACCGGAATACGGTGCCCATTCCGGACCCTCGCATGGAACATAAAAAGAGTTGTCGCGCCGCATATAATCTGGCCGCCGCGATAAACGGTCATTTCGGTTATCCTCCGGTAGCGGGGAATCTCTGCCGATTATTAAAACAAGCGAGCCGGGGCAGCTCAATAGACCTCCTTCGGACTGCTGCGGATTTCGTTCTGTGCGACACCCCGGCCATCTCGGTACATGGAGCCGAGAACGAACTGAGCTTTGGTATCCCCTTTCTTGGCGAGCTGCTTGACCACCGCAAGTTCATCAGTGTGCGCCGCCGGCATCAATCCCAACACCAGAAGAATAACTAGCCCGCATTTTTCACCAGGATCCCGAGCGATTGCGCAGGACAGGTGCCGATGAACGCCGGACTGAAAAAATCGCCGGGAGCGATTTTTCGCGGTAGCCCCGAAGGGGTGAGGCGCTTAGGATGCGTCGAGCCAGTGAGATGCATAGCCGGTGCTATGGATCGAATGAAGCCCAAGTAGATCGGGGCCCGGACCAGCCAGCGCCGGGATAGGCGTTTCCAAGACACACTGTTTCTTGGACAAATCCATAGACCTCAATGTTTGCCATGCTTGACGAGATTCTATAGCCGCCTGGTGAGAAATGCGGACTAGTTCGGAATCACGACGATG
>JAHEGU010000106.1 GCA_024644945.1 Gammaproteobacteria bacterium
TATCGCTTCGGTTTTGTCATTTGACACCTCCCAGCGCTCTCGCGCCTATTTTAGGTGTCCACCAAATCGAGGCAAGACCAGTTCTCGGAAGTCCAGGAAAGGTTTTTCAGCGTCTGCTATTGGGAAGGCCCTAGCAAGGCGAGATATATGTCCGACAGCATGTGCCTGTGAGCGGTAACCTTAAAATGCATACAGATTTCTATGCATAGAAGCACTCGATTAATATACTTACCGAATTACTCTTTTTGAGTTTCATGAATCAGAGCCTCTAATTTTCTCAATTTTGCGACAGCTTTGGGCTCACTTGGTCTTGCCGAAGATTGGCCAATTTCTGAAAGTATATCATCTGGTGGTATGGGCCCGTTGGGACCAAGAAAAGTTGCGCACACGTAACCAGTAGCGACCACTCTGCCTTTTCGTTCAAAAACCTGTTTAAAGTAACCGGTTTTATCATCCCACCATACAATTCTTGTTTTTAACTGGTATTTTTGAAATAGCTTTAGAGGATAACGAAATCTAATCGTGTCAAAGGTTGCTATTGGAACCCATCTATTTTTAATCATTGATTTCAATAAACCCGCACGAAAGGCAATATCCATTCTTCCCAGATCCATAAGTGCGAGAAAGCGATCATTTGATATTTTTTTTACATCAATATCATTCGGTAACACTCTTAGATTTAGAACAGACTCATCAAGGAGCCTCATCGGCTTTCTCCAAAGCGAAGAAATCAACAAGATTAATAGTCTAAGTCTTAGCCTCACCAGTATCTCGAGATGTGTGATTAATTTTTACTGCTAAAAGATGAATTATAAGATCAAAAACCTTATAACATACTATCGCTTAAGGGTCCGCTGTTGGCGGTGAGTTCAACTGATCGACGCAACACTTTATCTTTACATGAGAAGATGAGGTGTTGGAAATGTTACGCAGAAAACGAAGATGGTACACAGCGACAGAAAAGTCCGAGATGTGGGATCGCTGGCAAAGAGGCGAATCTCTTAATGCGATCGCAGGCGCTTTTGAAACAAGTCATTCAGCAATTACCAAGAACTTTGCCCGCTACGGTGGTATCCGCCCACTCGGTCGACAGCGCTCCAGACTAGCGCTGACGCTTTCAGAACGCGAAGAGATATCAAGGGGGATTGTCGGTGGACTTTCCTTGCGTACAATCGCACGTCAACTGGGTCGCGCTCCCTCGACGATTAGCCGAGAAATCAACCGCAACGATGGTTTGAGGCGTTATCGTGCCAATCAGGCAGATAAAGCAGCCTGGGATAGAGCGCATCGCCCGAAACCCTGTAAACTGGCAGGGAATCTGCAACTTGGGCGCATCATTGCCAGTAAGCTCCAATGTCATTGGTCGCCGGATCAGATTGCAGGCTGGCTAAAGCAAGCCCATGCCGGTAACGAGAGGCTTCAGGTGTCACACGAGACCATTTATCGCAGTCTGTTCATCCAGGCCCGCGGGGTGCTGAAAAGGGAATTGCTTCAGTATCTTCGGACCAAACGGGTCATGCGTTATCCGAAGAAGACCAGCTTGAAGGGAAAAGGACTGGGGCATATAACGGATGCTGTCTCGATACGAGAGCGGCCGGCCTCAGTGGAAGATCGAGCGGTGCCTGGCCATTGGGAAGGTGATCTCATCTGCGGTTCGAACAATAGCTTTATTGCGACTCTGGTTGAGCGTCAAACCCGTTATGTGATGCTGGCAAAAGTCTCCGGTAAGGATACTGAAGCGGTCATTAATGCATTGATCAAACAGGCAAGGAAACTACCGAGCGAGTTATATAAGTCATTGACCTGGGATCGGGGTAGTGAGATGGCGGACCATCGGCGGTTTACATTAGACACCGATATCCAGGTCTATTTCTGTGATCCCAAAAGTCCCTGGCAACGGGGTTCGAACGAAAATACCAATCGCTTGTTAAGGCAGTACCTTCCAAAAGGCACCAACTTGTCGTTACACTCTCAGGCAAAGTTGAATGCAATCGCTCGGCAGCTTAATGAACGTCCCCGCAAAACACTAGGGTACGAGACACCAGCAGAGCGGTTTAACGTATGTGTTGCATCGACCGGTTGAATTGACAGCCAGAAGCGGACACCCGTGCGCCCGCTTATTTTGATAACCGATTGTTTTATGACGGAGTAGTCAGTTAGTTACGACTCGAGCAATTTGAGTAACATGACGCAGATCTGAACCACAGCAACCACCAAAAATGTTCAGCCAAGGCATCTTTGCTTTGATTTCAGCGTATTGCTTGCTCAACTCTTCTGGGTCACCATCATCGAGGGTTTCACATTCATCTAGCTCAGCATGGCTTTGGCGAGATGCGTTACAGCGAATACCTCGAATACGTCTAGCCCAGGGTTCATCACCAAGCACATGCGAAAAATGATCCGGGTGAGCACAGTTCACCATAAAATAGGCAGCACCAGATTGTGTGGCCTGGTCTACATCCTCGATAGCTGAGGCCAGTGATTGACCCGTTGGCAAATTGCCGTCAGTTTCCACGGTGAATGATATTACTACCGGTAGATCAAGGGCATTAGCTGCTTTGACTACACCTATGGCTTCGTCCGCCTGAGTAAAAGTCATTGCCGTCACCATGTCAGCCGGGGTATCGGCAATCCACCGCAACTGTTGTGAGTGGTATTCCTCGGCTTCCTTTGCGGCGACTGATTCTTCCGGAGCGTAAGCATCTCCCCTCGGTCCTATAATTGCATTTAATACGATTGCTCCCTTACTCGAGGAATACTCGTCGCGAAGAGCAGATATGAATGAAAGTGATTCCTGGTTTGCCTCTTTAAGATCATCAGCGGTTGCACCAAGGTCTTTCGCCCAGTGCGAGTGAGCCTTCCAGGTTACAGAGTCCAGGATATATCCACAGCCAATTTCATTAGCGAGTGATAAGAAGCCTCTAAAATAGTTGCCTAATGCTTCACGCCCTGATTTATCCGGTAGTAAAGTGTGGGCGGCAAACTCAGGAATATCGATGCCGAGATTAAAAATAAGGTCAGTTTCGACACCGGCGTCGGTTAGGAACAGGTCGCCAGCGAGCTGAGGTAACGCGTTTCTATATCTAGCCATTATTGATCCCCCTTTGTTGTGATCGGAGCTTAGTAATGAAACCGCGAAGAAGTTTCCAAGCAGTTTATACCTAATCCACGATTTTCGCATTAAGCCCCAAAATCTTGATTTGTAACCAAATAGTCTGGAATCTACTTATAAACACCTCTCCAAAGGAGACGCTGAAATGTGCGACATGGGTTTCTGAGTTCGGCCAACGGCGGACGCCTAGCAATGAAGCGATAACATGCAAACAAGCCAATAACCCTTTAATTTAACTGTTAGGATGTGAATCCTCGAGAGGGGTAAAATAATGGCAGATTCACATTCAGCATTTATAGGAGAAATTCCGCGAAACTATGAAAAGTATCTTGGCCCTCTAATTTTCAGCGAGTATGCCGAAGACCTTGCAAAGCGCGTATCAGTCCCTTCTGGTGGTGTACTGCTTGAAACAGCCGCAGGTACGGGTATGGCAACCCGCCAACTCCGCGACGCAATAGATCAGGAAGTCCGCATCGTAGTAACCGACCTCAATGAAGATATGCTCGATGTGAATAGAGGCAAGTTTGAAGATCATGAAAACATTGAGTTTCAAACGGCAAACGCATTGGAACTCCCCTTTGAAGATTCTTCATTTGATGCGGTTGTATGCCAGTTTAGTGTTATGTTTTTTCCCGACAAACTCGCAGCATTGAAGGAAGCAGCTCGCATTCTAAAACCAGGTGGGAAATTTCTTTTTAATATCTGGGATTCGTTCGAACACAACCACCTTATCCGCACAGTAAACACGACTATTGCCAAGTGTCTACCAGACAATCCACCAAATTTCTGGGGTGTGCCTTACGGCTACTACGAAATCGATGTGATAAAAAATCTTCTGTTTGAAGCGGGATTTGGAGATATTGAAATCTCGGTGCTACCGCGAACAAGTACGGCCGATGAAGCACGTCACGTAGCCATCGGTTATGTTTTAGGAACTCCTGCTCGTATAGAGATTGAACAGAGTGCCCCAGAGTCGATTCCAGAAATAGTAGATGCGGTTGAAAAGGCCATCGGTGAGGAATTTGGTTACACATCGGTCAGCGCGAAGATGCAGGCGATAGTCTTCCAAGCGCATTATCCCGGATAGCATTATTTATCTTGAAACGATAATTGGCCGTGTTGAATAAATAATTGTTCGAGCTTCGGGAGGTTCGAAGAAATGAAAAAAATCGGGATTGTTGGCGGCATCGGTTGGCCCTCAACTATTGAGTATTACCGTCATATTTGTGAACTCAGCTTGGCGTACCACGCCAACATAAATATTACGGGTCCAGCCCCAATGCCTGAAATATTAATCGAATCGCTAAATCTAAATTTTGCAGTCACCAACCGAGGAACATCCGAGCCAGGCTCCTGGGATGTATGGGACAGCTATTTCAGTAACGCGCTTGCAAACCTTTCAAAGGGGGGAGCTGAGCTAATTTTAATTGCGGCCGTAACGCCCCATGCACGACTGGATGAAATCTCAAAAGGCATTGATGTACCGATACTCAGCGTTTACGAAGCTGTTGGCTCCCAATGTAAAAAGCAACATGTTGAGAGTTTGTTAGTGCTGGGCACAAAGCCAACTATGACTTCTGCAGCTTTCATAGATGGAATGCACAATTTTGGTGTCAGGGCTTTTTACCCACAAACCGAGCAATTGAAGGCGGATGTACTGGAAGTAATCGAACGGCTCTACCAAAACAAAACCGAGGGGGCTTCAGAAGCAATCGCCAAGCTGATTTTTTCGTGTGTCCCAGAAGAAGAACTAAATTTAAATAAGACTGGCGTATGTTTAGGTTGCACCGAATTGTCCGTTGCATTTCATGATCTTAAGGGTGAGTCTAGCTTTGTTCTTGATGGTATATCTTATCTAAATGCTTCTGTTGCCCACGCAGAATTAGCATTTGAAGCATGCGTCACCCAATAGTGCTAACAAAGCCACCAAAAGTTGCTCTTTCAACGTTGGTCTCCAACCAATGAAATATTTAAACTGAAGGACTCTCGTGGGCACTTAGCAGCCGCCGTTGTTTTAATCTGAGCGACGGCTTAGTGTCGTTCTCCGCCGCTGAAATAACTTATTAGAGCGCCAGCTTTCTCCAAAGGAGACGCTCAACTGGCTAAACTAGGAGGCAATCTTCGGCCAATTCCGGACACTTACACTCGCATCTAACGGCTAAAATCCACAGTTCA
>JAHEGU010000005.1 GCA_024644945.1 Gammaproteobacteria bacterium
GGCAATTTGCAGGGTAGATTTCTTCGTTGAAGCGAACAATCAGTTCCCCTATATCAGCATCCCACGCGGCGGTAGCATCAGTTTTTTCCAGCAGCTCAATCAGTAGTGTATAGGATCTTAGAATATTACGAGCCACAGGGTCTGCCGGCAAACGTAAACCTGTGCGCAGTATTAGGATACTCCCATCCTGCTGATATTGGAGTTCATCAAATGGAAGCGTACGATCATTAATAACCTGCCTCCAAAAACTGCTGGGAATCCGGATTTTAAGGCGGGTCTGACGGACCGCCATCCTTAGCTTGCTCACTGCGTGTCTAATCAGATTAAGCAATTTTTCTCAAGTCACATTGATAGAAGAATTGATCCGAGGAACAATTGCAGGAGTAAAGTTGCTTGAGAAAGCCTCCGGGATATCTTGGGATCTAGGCACACTCAGTAGAGCTACTTCTTCCAGATAGAGGATTACACCTGTCGTTTTAGAATATACATAAAGCACGCCGAAATATTCTCCCGGCAAAAGTTGAGTGCAATGCATGGTGAACTCGGCCTGGATCGATCCCCCTCTTTGAATATTTTTCCGTTCCAGATCAGAACCAACATAATGCACTATCCTTAACCCGCTCGTATTTTCAATTCCAAAATCTATTTTTACCTCATTTACTGTTTCGACAAATTCAAGGTCTACTCGCACAACAATTCTTATTTCCCTATCCTGAATTTTTTCGACCGACCCTGAAAACTCTTTCATTCTTGTCAAGCCGGCGTCTTCAACCACGACTCCATAATCTTCTCCGTACTTTTTCAAATAACATTCAACAACATCTTGTGTGGCTCCGACGGCGCCGATTGAACCAGATTCAAGTAACAAGCAGCGATCAGCGACAGCCTGTACCGTGCCCATATTGTGACTTACCACAAGGACGGTGCAGCCCGATCTGGTCAAACCCTGCAAGAGATCTATGCATTTTTTCTGAAACGAAATATCTCCAACTGCCAGCACCTCATCGATAATGAGTATATTCGGTTCCAGATGCGCCGATACCGAAAACGCAAGACGCACAAGCATTCCGCTTGAATAACGTTTCACCGGTGTATCCAGAAATTCAGCGACTTCGGCGAACTCTACAATTCGTTCAAGCTTGGCTCGAATTTCATTGCGCCCCATTCCCAGAATGGTGCCATTTAGAAATATATTCTCGCGACCAGTTAGTTCTGGATGAAATCCTGTGCCTACTTCCAGAAGAGCCGCAAGGCGTCCTCGGTATAAAATTTCTCCACTGGTTGGAGTGGTAATTCGACTCAGCAGTTTCAGGAGGGTACTCTTTCCGGCACCGTTCTTACCGACAACGCCTAGTATTTCCCCTTGTTCAACCTCAAATGAGACATCTTTCAGAGCCCAGATTCGCTCAGCGTGGGGATCATTTCGACGAAGATTTTGAAAGCGCGAAAATGGCGAAGATAAGACTCCAACCAGCATCTCTCGAAACGTTTGCCCATGAATTGCCTCACTACCAATCTGGTATTGCTTTGAAAGGGAGCTAACACTAATTGCGGACTTCATCAGATTACGTCGGCAAACCTTTGTTCAACCTTACGAAAATACTTCAACCCTCCTACAAACACAAAAATCGTGAGTATCACAGCGGAAACGAGGCCAATAAAATCGAACGGTTTTCCTAGAAATACTGACCGAAATCCATCGATATAGCCAGTCAGTGGATTAAGATACAGTAACCACCGCCACTTCTCTGGGATAAATCCAAGAGGATAGACTACCGGAGTCAGGTACATCCATATTTGCACCATGAATGGGACCACGTAGCGAAAATCCCTGTAACTTACCGTAAGTGCAGAAAGTGCTGTTCCCACTCCTAGCGCTACCAAGATCACACCCGTGAGCAGCACTGGGGTTATAAGAAGTTGCCATGTCCAGGGCACGTCATAGGCAAACATCAATAAAAGCAAAATGCAGGCTGATACAGCGAAATCCACAAGCCCACTTCCCACTGCGGAGAAAGGTATCACCACGCGGGGAAAATAGATCTTGCTCACCATATGGGCCGACCCAACCATTGAGCCTGAACTCGAGCTGATTGCATTTGAAAACAACATCCAAGGCAACAGTCCTGTGTAAACGAAAACAGGATAGGGAAAACCGTCTGAAGGAATACCCGCAAGCCTACCGAAAATAATACTGAAGATCAGCATAGTTACCAGCGGCTGAAGAATCGCCCAGGCAGCACCTAAAACGGTTTGCTTGTAACGAATCTTGATATCGCGCACGCAAAATGCCAATAGCAGTTCACGATACTCCCATAGCTCCACAAGATTGAGTTTCTTCCAGCCTTTGACGGGTCGAATAACCGTGATTTGACTGGATTCCTGCATACGAGACGATCGAGGCATAGTAGGAAGGGAAGTTTAATTAGCAGGCAGGATCTGCATGTCTATTCTATCAAAATCGAAGATTATTGGATATTTGGCCTCTACTAGGTCATATCGGTTTGCTATTATCGGCGTCGGTACTTTTCGATTAACGAGTGTGAGCCTGTATCTGCGGATTTATGAAGTTGTTAGGCGAATCCCGCCAGGAAACGTCACAAGTTACGGCAAAATTGCCCGCATGGTAAATACCGGGGCGCGCCAGGTAGGGTATGCCATGGCAGCTGTTACTCCTGACCTGGAAGTACCTTGGCATCGTGTTATTAACAGCAAGGGGGAGCTTAGCCCGCGCAAAGATGGCAAAATTGACAATCGTCAACGTGAACTGCTGGTCGCTGAAGGAGTCTTATTTGATCAACACGGAAGAATAAATTTTGATCAATTCGGCTGGATAGAAGCCGAACTACCATATTTTGACGGGGGATTCGAAGAATGAAAAATGAATTAAAATGGCTATCGTTGGTTGCCTGTATGTCGGCAGGTGCGCTAAACCCAGTGGCTTGGGCGGAAGACCAAATACAATTGATAATGACCGGGACCAAGCGCGCAATTATTCTGTTTAACGGTGAACGATTGGTGCTCTCACCAGGTGACTCCTCGCATTCACGTGTTTCGCTGATTGAGGCCACAAGCACCCGCGCGATACTCAGCGTGGATGGAGAAAGAATCGAACTTGACCCAGATAGTGTTGCTGCTCCTGTACTTGCAGATCCTGAATCTAGCGTAACTGATGATGATGACGGCGGCAGTAGTGGCGGGGTGGTGACTCTATGGGCCGACTCAAGTGGATTCTTCTTTGCCCGTGGTGAGGTTAATCGTCGTTCAACCCGCTTTTTGGTGGATACCGGTGCGGACACGATAACTTTCAGTAGCGCGCAAGCAGACCGCCTGGGTATCGATTACGAAAATGCTCGGGATGGATTTGCTTCCACTGCTTCTGGTGTTGCACGGATGAAATCTATCACTCTTAAGCGGGTTAGCGTCGAAGGCATTACACTACGTAATGTCGCAGCCAACGTAATATTGGGCTCTTTCCCTGAATTTCCGTTACTTGGCGGTTCTTTTCTTAACAAACTGAACATGGTTCGTTCTGGAAAGAAAATGGAACTCAGCCGACGATAACTTGGCTGTGACCAACGATCTGCCGCGCATTATCGTTACCGCCGGTGAGCCAGCTGGTATTGGACCTGACATCGTTATAGGCGCACTCCAGCAGGAATACTTCGCGCACATCACAATCGTAGGGGATACTGAAGTACTGAAGTCCAGAGCATCGCAGCTCGGACTTGAACTCTCAATAGAGACCATCGCAGCTGAAATCGACCCACCCCGCCATCGCCCAGGCTGTGCGAGCGTTATTAATCTTCCTTGCCCTCGACCAGTTGTTCCAGGGCACCTTGACTGTGGTAACTCCGCCCAAATTGTCCGCTGGATTGATACAGCAACCGATGCGTGTCTATCGAAGAATTATCAGGCCATGGTTACAGCGCCGGTTCACAAAGCGGTTATCAATGATGCCGGAACAAAATTCTCGGGTCACACTGAGTGGATTGCCAATCGTGCAGGTGGTTCACTACCAGTAATGATGCTAGCGAGCAACGATCTAAAAGTGTGTCTGGCGACCACTCATTTGCCCCTGTCAGAAGTTCCCGAGGCAATTACGCCAGCAAGACTAGAACACGTAATTTCGATAATGAATCATGATATCAGTCGCTTGTATGCAATTCAATCTCCGGCGATCGGTGTATGTGGCCTCAATCCACATGCCGGAGAAGGAGGGCATCTCGGCACCGAGGAGATTGAAGTGATTCAGCCGGTTATCGAATCATTGATTAATAAGGGAATGAACCTGATTGGGCCTTTGCCCGCGGATACCGCCTTTACTGCTCACCAGCTAGCGTCCCTGGATGCGGTTCTGGCCATGTATCATGACCAAGGTTTGCCGGTCATCAAGCACCAGGGATTCGGCGACGTCGTCAACATAACTCTCGGACTGCCTCTGATTCGCACATCGGTGGATCATGGAACAGCTCTTTCTCTGGCTGGAAGCGGCCGTGCCAGCGCCTCGAGCATGATCGCCGCGCTTAAACTGGCGATCAGGTTCGCTGAAAATAAGATAGGTAACTAGCCGAAGAGCAATTCTGGTGAATAGAGTCAATGGAAACAAGCACATTGCTCGAAAACGTTTTGGGCAGCATTTTCTAAAGGACCCACAGGTCCTACATCGAATCGTTACGGCGTTTGCGCCGCGCAATGACCAAAATCTTGTCGAAATTGGGCCTGGATTAGGTGCGTTGACAACAGCACTGCTAGAACGGATCAATCGTTTGACAGTGATCGAAGTGGATCGAGATCTGGCGGCATTTCTCAGGGAGAGATTTACCCCCGATAAGCTCACCGTACTCGAAATGGATATTCTTAAATGCGATCTGTCCGAGATAAAAAGATTGAATCCGGATAAGCCTCTTCGCTTGATTGGTAATTTACCCTACAACATCTCTACTCCATTGATTTTTCATTTGCTTCAGCGAGTCGATCTGCTTGAAGATATGATGTTTATGTTGCAAAGAGAGGTGGCACTACGACTTACCGCCAAACCCGGCAATAAAAACTATGGGCGCCTCACAGTAATGCTATCTCTAGAGCTTGACTGCGAATGCCTTATTGACGTGCCCCCCACGGCCTTTGACCCCCCTCCCAAGGTCGAATCCACAGTAGTCCGTTTGAGGCCGAAGACAGTTAAGAATACCGATTTTGATAAAGCCCATCTCAGTCGACTGGTCGCTGCCGCGTTTGGCCAACGCCGAAAAACTCTCCGCAACGCATTGGGAACCCTTGTTACAAGTGCTCAATATGAAGTTGCAGAAATCGACTCCTCGCAACGCGCCGAAACTCTATCGCCAGATGACTACATTAGGCTTTGCAATGCCAGCTTCAGATAATCATGGCTATAGGCTTGTTAATAGCAGAGTAGCCTGCCTTTAAACTCAAATATGTGAATCGGCTTCAGCTTTCTTCATCGGAAGCTCCGACATTTTATTTTTAATCCATTTCTCTGCTTGCGCATTTATCTCTCTGGCCTTACGCCCCTCGGTATTGATTGCCGGGCCAATCACCACATCGATCGTGCCGGGAAACTTTAGAAAGCTTTTTTTCGGCCAGAACACGCCCGCATTGTGTGCCACGGGTAATATTGGCGCTCCAGTTTTTGCTGCAATCATTGCACCGCCTATTTGAAATTTTCCTGGATGATCTGGCAACATCCGAGTACCCTCAGGGTAAATAACCAACCATCGCCCTTGTTCAAGACGCCGTTTCCCCTGTTTAATCAGCTGGTCAAGTGCCCGGATCTTTTTTGTCCGGTCGATAGCCACCGGACTATAAGCAGCTAGTCCCCATCCAAAAAAAGGAATCCATAGAAGCTGTCTTTTTAGAACAAACGAAAGTGGCGGGAACAACAACTGGAAACACAGCGTTTCCCACGCAGACTGATGATTAGAGATTATGATTGTCGGCTGATCAGGAATATTTTCCAGGCCTTTTACACGATATTTAAGACCGCAGACAACGCGCAATGTCCAGATATTGAATTTTGCCCAACTGCTGATGACGCGATCTCGGAGATTTCTGGACAAAGGTATCGTCAGGAGTACGATCAGATCGATAAGTATTGCGCTGATTATCTGGCCCAGAAGATAGACCAGAGATCGAACAGCGGTCATGAAACCACCTCAAGTAAGCCGCGTGATCTTAACGATTCCACATAAGTCGCCAGATCATCGAACACTGGCAGCCCTCTAAACTCTGATCTAACGGATTCCTGTTGTAGTTGTATTTCGGTATTTGCGCCTTTCCCACTGCGAACCAAAACCGGGTTTGCTGAAGCAGCACGAGCCGCCTGCAAATCTCTCAACGAATCTCCAACAGCGTCTACTCCACTGAGACTGCACTGAAGGCGTTGCTGAAGCTCATTGAACAATCCCGGCGCCGGCTTTCGACACTCGCACTCATCCTCGGGACCATGAGGGCAAAAGAAAATGGCATTGATTTCCCCACCTAGACCATGTAACTGCTCCAGCATCTTTTGGTGGATTCGGTTAAGCGTATTGAAAGTCAGCAGGCCCCGCGAAATACCTGACTGGTTTGATATGACGACCACTTTGTATTCCGCCTGGCATAGTCTGGAGATCGCCTCAAGACTGCCGGGAATCGGTTGCCACTCTTCAGGTGACTTTATAAAATCATCTGAATCTTGGTTAATGACCCCATCGCGATCAAGAATGATGAGACGTTGGCGATCCATTAATCAACCACTCCACGAAATGCGGTAACACGCACACGTCCATCCACAATCTGTGCATCTCTTGAATTAATCACTTTCATCTTTCTCCAGAATGCTTCCCCGAGATCAAAGTTCTCAGATATTGCGTTACCCATGAGTAATATAAGCAGATCTGCACATTCTTCTGACAGGGCCAAGCGCCCTTTGCCTTTGGTCACGCACTCCGCGATTTCTCCCAGCTCCTCGGTCATTAAAGCTAGGCGGTACACCATATCTTCTCCTCCCTTTTCACGGAAGTGATGTTTATCGTGAAAAGCCTGAACCGCTGCCATCATCTGATCGAAAGAAATAGACACGGATTTGTTCTCAGAATCCATTAATCTATCCGTATCACGGAAATGTCAGCCACTTGCAGAAACAAATTTCGTATTACGTTTAATAAAGCAAGGCGGTTATTGCGAACCGCAAGATCCTCATCCATTACCAGCACATGATCGAAAAAGTTATCTACAGGTGCTTTGAGTGAAGCGAGCTCAACCAGCCCATCGCTATACGCGCCTTTTTGAAACAGTGTGCGTGCGAGACCCCCCAAGTGTTCCACCTGGTCGGAAAGATCGGATTCAGCTGCCTCTTTAAACAACTCCGAATTAATAACTTTCGAAACAGAATCGGTCTGTTTTGATAAAATATTTGCAATACGCTTATTTGCCGCTGCCAGAGAGTGCGCAGCTTCAGTGTGATTGGTGAAAAAATCGTGCACAGCTTGCAGTCTGTTATGAAAGTCCAGCGGGCGACTGGGCTCGACTCTCATTACCGCGGATATTTCCATAGCATCGTAACCGGCAGACTGGTAGTGCGCACGCAGACGGTCATTAATAAAGTCAAATACCTTCGTTTGTGTATTTTCACTGGCGTCAACTTGATATTGATCTCTGCGAAAATGTGCCATCGCTACCTCTATTAGCTGTCTCAGATCCAGATCCAGCCTGAGCTCTATAATTATTCGCAGCACCCCCAGAGCAGCCCGACGCAAGGCATAAGGATCTTTGTCTCCAGTTGGAATCTCGGCGCACGCAAAGATTCCCGTCAGTGAATCAATTCTGTCTGCCACAGCCAAGCATTGAGAAACTTCATTGTATGGTAGCAGGTCGCCGGAAAAACGAGGCTGATAGTGCTCTCGTATGGCAGCGCATACTAGCTCGTTTTCGCCTTGGTTAGCGGCATAATAACTCCCTATTGTCCCTTGTAATTCAGGGAACTCTCCCACCATATCTGTAACCAGGTCGGCCTTGCACAAGTCACAGGCGCGGTCGACTTGTTTTGGATTTGCACCCACCGTTTCCGCTACAAGCTGAGCCAGATTGCGAATTCGTTCGACTTTGTCGAGAATAGATCCCAGCTTTTCATGAAACAGGACTTTATCAAGGGCAGCTCGGCGGTCTGCCAGGGGAATTTTTTGGTCGCTATGCCAAAAAAACTCTGCGTCTGCCAGACGTGCACGCAGCACACGCTGGTTACCTGACTTGACCCGCTTAGGAGAGCTGCTTTTTATGTTGCTTACTGCAATAAAACCCGGTATCAGCGCGCCATCTTCATCCGTCAGGTGGAAGTATTTTTGATGGTCACGCATCGAGGACACTAATACCTCGGCCGGAATCCCCAGGAAACGGCTATCAAATTCCCCATAAAGCGCCTGAGGCCATTCCACAAGTCCGGTGACTTCGTCTAGAAGATCCGGATCGATTACCGGGGTGGCGCCAGCCCGTTTGGCTATGCGTAAAATCTGCCTCTCGATCATGGACCGACGCTCCTGGTAATCCACAATGACGTGCCCTTCTTTTTTCAGAGTGTCGAGATATCGATCAGCTGAACGGACGCGAATTTTCTTTGGCGCATGAAATCTGTGACCCCATGTCCAAGGCCCACCCTTCAAACCCAGCACAGTAACGGGCATTGGGTCGCTGCCATACATCGCAAGCAGCCAATGCACCGGACGCACAAATTCCTGGACATGGCCCCCCCACCGCATTCGTTTTGGAATAGGCAGCTTGCGAACTGCCTGATCAAGTGCCTGGTTAACCAGAAATTGAAGATCTTCTCCAGCTACGATTTGATGATGTACCAGCCACTCACCTTTTTCAGTCAACTGTGTTTCGAGCTGATTAACCGGGACACCGCAGGAGCCAGCAAAACCTAGCGCAGCATTTGTCGGCTTTCCGTCCCCGTCGAAAGCCGCTTTGATTGACGGCCCTCGGCGCTCTTCGGTTCGATCGGCCTGCCTTGGAGCCACCTGTTTTATCCATAGCGCCAGGCGCCGGGGTGAGGCATAGAATCTTGAAGCATCTTTTTCTGGCGTAACCACCTTTGCATCCAGCAGATACTTATAAACTGAGTCAGCAAGCGACTTTCCGAGCAACTTTAGCGCTTTTGGAGGCAATTCCTCTGTACCAAGCTCAATAAGTAAATTGCGCGGCCTGCGTCTGGCAGTCGAAACTTTTTTTATTGTGGGCGCCATAGACTTAGCCTCGCTCATTAGAGTCCGGTAATCGACCACGAGGAAAACCTAGGGTTTCTCGACTTTCATAGTAGGTGCTTGCAACCCCTCTTGCCATCGTTCTTACGCGGCCAATATAACGAGCTCTTTCGGTGACTCCGATGGCATGTCGCGCATCAAGCAGGTTAAAGCTATGCGAAGCCGTCAACACTTGCTCATAAGCGGGGAGCGGGAGTTTTTGCTTGATCAGCGTGGCACACATTTTCTCAGCAGCTTCAAACTGCGAAAACAAATAATCCACGTCCGCATATTCAAAATTGTAGGTGGACTGCTCAACCTCATTTTGATGATAGAGATCTCGATAGGTATAGCGTCCGATCGGGCTGTCCGTCCAAACCAAGTCAAACAAACTTTCAACGCCCTGAAGATACATCGCAATACGTTCAAGCCCATAAGTGATTTCCCCGGTAACTGGCCTGCAATCCAAGCCACCAACCTGCTGGAAATAGGTAAACTGGGTCACCTCCATTCCGTTTAACCAAACCTCCCATCCGAGACCCCAGGCGCCAAGGGTTGGGGATTCCCAATCATCTTCGACAAAACGCACGTCATCCTTCAATAGGTCAAGACCTAGTTCACGTAACGAAGCAAGATACAGCTCCTGAAAATCATCGGGAGAGGGCTTTAGAACCACCTGGAACTGAAAATAATGCTGAAGGCGATTGGGATTCTCGCCGTATCGACCATCCGTTGGTCGTCTCGAGGGCTGCACGTAAGCCGCTCTTAACGGCTCTGGGCCCACTGCCGCAAGAAAAGTGGATGGATGAAATGTTCCAGCCCCTACTTCCATATCGTAGGGTTGCATAATCACGCAGCCTTGCCTGGCCCAGAAGCTTTGGAGGGTCAGAATCAGATCTTGAAATGTCACCTGCAAACTATTTTTTTTTAAGTTTGATATAGAATCAGGCCGTTCACTCAATTAAGAGTGTTAGGCGATTTGCTGAATGCGTCACAAAGCTCTTGAATAGCGTGGAGTCTATCGCCTTTTAGATGCACACGCATTACGGGCAAGCCCCTTGCTGCCAGAACCGCTACATCTCCATCCGCCTGTGCATTAAATAAATCGCTGAAAGTGTAATCGCGGCCGGGAATTGTGAAATCAACACCAGAGTCACAAGTAAGCTGAAGAAATGTTCCGACCGGGGCACCACCCTTGTGTAATTGTCCGGTAGAGTGGAGATATCTTGGTCCGAATCCGACTGTGCAAGCCGCCTTTAGCCGCTGACAAATCAGGTTGCGTAACTGCTCGAGGGCCGCTTTACATTCGTCCTCCATGGGTAGATAAGCGAGAACGCTTAGGTAGCCTCCGTCAGTTGGCTGCAAGCTCGACCAAGGCACGTCTGGTGGCTCAGAATCCAGATCAGAAATCCCTATTCCCTCAACCCTAAAATGAGGCATGTCCGTAACGATATGCTTGTCAAGACTTTCGCCGTGATTGATAAATCGATCGGTGCTTTTTTTCGCTTCGGTAACGTTCGGTTCATCGAACGGATTTACGCCTAGATAGCCAGCCGCAATGGCGGTCGCAAATTCCCACCTGAAAAATTCAGCGCCGATATCCAGGACATCTCCTAAATACCACTCCCTCTCAGCATCAAGACCCGCGCCGACCAGTTTTAAATTCTGATTCTCAGAAATTAAAACCCTGAAAGCATCACCTCCACGATAGCCTGGAGCAGAAGCGGGTTCACACACGGGCAGTATACCCTGTCCTTCCTTACCCGTACTTTCCGCCACAAGCTGTTCAATCCAGGCGCCCAGAGACTCCAGTGCCGGAGTCAAACTGAGAATCAGTTTGTCTTGTCCATTCGTAGCATGGGTTGCCATATCAATTCCCAGCGCTAAGGCGGGATTCAGCTCGGGGTCATCGCTTTTCGAGGTGTCGGCAAACTGACGAGCGCGTTTAACTATAGAAAATACATCTACTCCATGCAGTGCGGCTGGCACCAAACCAAACAGACTCAAGGCAGAATAACGACCACCAATATCATGAGGATTGACGAAGGTTTTATTAAATTTTTCACTCGATGCGTGCTGTTGCAGCCAGGAATCCGCGTCGGTAATCGCGACGAATTGATCTGCCGGAGTATTGCTGTGCATCCCGACCTGGCCATAGAAGAATCGATAAAGATCCATGGTTTCTAGGGTAGTGCCGGATTTGCTGGCAATAACAAATAAAGTGTTCTGTATACCTTGTTCAAGTACGCTCTTCACCATATCTGGAGAAGTTGAATCTAGAACAGTCAAACTTGGATGCCCCGGCGCGGCCTCGAAGAGTTTTGAAAAAACCTCTGGGGCCAGGCTGGAACCTCCCATCCCGAGGACTACTGTACGTTGGTATCGATTGCTTGCCACCGTTTCCTGGACCCACTGATCAATTTCAGCTAGATGGTTATTTATCCATCCAAACACATCCAGCCAGCCGAGTCGGTCAAGAATGGCACCTGGATCGACCTCATCACCCTGCCAGAGCGTGGTGTCCTTGCTCCACAGACGCGAAGCTGGATTGTGTATATTTCGGATCACGTTATCAGGTGTAATCGAAGGGAGTGTTGCCTGGCCGATGCATGCAGCGGTTGTTTCCTTGGTCGACGCAGTTTCAGTGCCGCATTCAACTCTGTTTCAAGTTGCCCGATTCTAGCAACTTTAATTCCCATTCATAAGCGCTACGACATATCGTTTCCAGGTCTGCATACCGCGGCTTCCAGCCAAACAGCTCTCGTATCAGATGATTGTCGGCAACCAGTTCGGCGGGATCTCCAGGCCGCCGGCCTTCCTGGCTGGTAACGAAATTGACGCCGCTGACCTTTTTAACCATTGCAATAACTTCGTGCACACTGTATCCATTACCATAGCCACAGTTTAAGGCCACACTTTCACCGCCCCCGGACAGGTAATTCAGCGCATCCAGATGCGCCCTGGCAAGGTCATCCACATGGATATAATCTCGAACACAACTTCCATCAACTGTATCGTAGTCGTCACCGAAAATTGACATCGTGGAGCGTTGACCAGTTGCACTCTGGCACGCGACCTTGATTAGATGTGTAGCCTCTGGGGTTGCCTGCCCCAAGCTTCCACCAATATGTGCACCCGCGACATTAAAATAGCGAAGCGCCACATAACGGAATTCCGGTGCAGCAGCGGCCAGGTCAGAAAGCGTCCATTCCGTTATTAACTTTGTCAATCCATAGGGGTTTATCGGTCTTTTCTCGGCATCTTCCGCAACAGGAATCGAATCCGGCATTCCATAGACCGCAGCGCTTGATGAAAAAACGAACTGATTGACCCCATTGTCTACGCAGCATTGAATGAGGTTCAAAGAACCGGCAACATTGTTACGATAGTATTTAAGCGGATCTTCCACAGATTCTGGAACCACAATATGGCCCGCAAAATGCACTACAGCCTGGATATCGTGCTGCATGATGATATTGCCGATTATTTCTGTATCGGCAATATCTCCCTGGTAAAAATCGGCGTCTTTGGACACAGCCCATCGGTGTCCTGAATACAAATTATCGAGAACTACCACATTGTGACCCGCAGCGAGCAGCTGCAAGGTAGTATGAGAACCTATGTAGCCAGCACCTCCTGTAACTAGGACTGAAGTCATCTTTCTGAATGGGGAATTTTGTTGGCGCCGATTGTATCATTGAGATCAGGCGTGAACAGGCGGTTCACCCAGTTCTCGACAGATTTAAAGTTTGCTTTTCCAGAGTCTTGCCAAAACGCTGAAGATTGATCGCGATGCCCTGAAATCGAAACACCCTGATGAGCAAAGGTAATGGAAATCGCACCTTCTTCCGCAGTATTTAATAGCGGGATGTTTCCCTTGTTATATCTGGACTGCACTCGATCATCCGGATGACCGAAGCGATTCCGGTAACCAGCAGACACAAGCGCCAGGTCCGGTTTCACCTGCTCCAGAAACCTCTTGGATGACGACGTCTTACTACCGTGATGAGGCACAAGCAGCACATCTGTTTCGAGATCATCAGAATATTTAGCAATCATTGACAACTCGCTATCAGTTTCTATATCACCAGTTAGGAGCAGTGATCCTGCGTTGGACTCCACTCTAATCACGCAGGATGAATCATTCCCGATGTAAGGACTGCCAGGTAACGGCCACAGCACAGTGAAGCTCACACCGTCCCACCGCCACGATTGCCCAGCCTGGCAAGCGGTCGCCGCTGACAGAACATCATGTTTACTGCTAAAACTTGTGAGGCTGGACTGCACCTCGAATGCTTGAGCCACCGCCTGAGCTCCCCCTGCATGGTCATTATCGCCATGACTGACAATCAATTTATTAATTGATGGTGAACCGATGTATCGGAGATAGGGGATCACAGCAGCCGTGCCAAAATTGAATCCACTGGGATACGAAGCGCCGGCATCATAAACAAGCACATGTCGGCGAGTTTGAAGCACCGACCCAAGACCCTGACCAACATCCAAAAGTGTGTAAGAGAATTCTCCTTCGGCAATTAGAGGTGGACGAACTATTATCAACGGTACGCAAAGAAGTAACCCCAGCCATCTGGCAGGTAGCGGCCTGCCTCCAAGTACGATAGAGATACCCACCACAGCGGCTATTGTTGACCAAAGTGACGGAAGGGCCTGTTGCCATATCGCCCAGGGATGATCAGCCAGCCACTCAAGGAATTGCCAGACTACCTCAAGCAGTAAAACACAAAGCTCTATCAGTCTAAAAGCAAACTGCTCAAGCCCACAGAACCAGAATGAGAACGACAACAGGGACAGAGGCACAACCAGCATCCCGATGACCGGAACCGCAAACAAATTAGCGATAGGCGCAACTAGTGAAACCTTTTGAAATCCAGCCATTAAAACTGGCCACATTCCCACTAAAAGCCAGCACTGAATGCGAATCCAATTTCCGCAGCCCTTGAGCAGACGCTGTGACTTTCGAGTGACTGCATAACTGCTTCTGGTACTTAAGATCGTAACCAGAAGCAGCACAGTTACCGCAGAAAATGACAGCCAGAAACTGCTGGAAAAAGGCGCTAGTGGATCCAGCAGTAATACCATCGCCATCGCCATCGCCAGGATTTCCAGCGCACGTATTTCTCGACGTGTGAGCATCGCAATCACTGCAAAACTGAGTACGCATAATGCCCTGCGGGTTGGCAGAGTGAATCCAGCTAAGATCGAGTAAAGTATCCCAGCAATCAAACCCGATAATGCGGCCACAGACGTTGCGGGCAAAATCAGACACCAGCCCGGTCGCCTGCGCCATAGCCATCCGGAACCAACCGCTGCAAACAGAGAAACCAGTCCGATATGCAAACCGGATATCGCCACCAGATGAATAGTGCCGGTATTCTGCAGGGTCTGCCAGACCGGTTGCTGGAGCTGGCTTCGAACACCCACCGTCAGCGCGCTGAGGATGCCAGACAAAGCTGGGTTTTCTACATTGGCATCAAGATAAGCGGCAAAGTTGTCGCGTAAACTAGCTAAACGATAATTAAACCACCCTCGAAAAGATGCGATGTTTGGAAGCGCCAGCCGCTGGCCGCCTACAATATATCCAGTCGCCCTGATACGTTGTTGAAATAGTGAAGTCTCATAGTTGAATCCTGATCCTGGGTTCTGGATTCCATGGGGGCGTTTAAGTCGGGCCTTGAAGCGCCAGCGCTCCCCGTTTTCCGGGACAATATGGTCGGTATAACTGGTGAGCCGCACTAATCCGGGGCTTGGATGGTCACGCCCTGCGAAAGCCATCGAATCAATTTCAAACTCGAATCGAACGCCGTTCTCAATAGGGCGAACCAAATCCGAAACCCTGCCAATAAGCACCACGTCTTTTTTCTCAAGCTCTGGAGATATGCCCCGATCCAGCACCATAGTAGCGGTCAAACCAGCGTAGGCCAAACCGAGCCCCATACAGGTAAACCATGCTGCTCGCTTGAATCTGAAAAACACCAAACCGCACACCACTGCAATCAGGACGAATACACTGGCAGGCACTAGAATCGGCATTAGCCGGATTGAAATGACCCCACATACGAAACATAGCAGCATCGTGGTGGGTCTGTTTGCGCCAATCCTTTTATGGCTCATAATTGCTCCTTAATTCATCCTTGAATCAGTTCACAATACTAAACAATGCCCAGGAGGTACATCAAGCGGTTAATACCGAGTCCGGGAAAAATTCGGTCTTTGAATCTGCATCGCTACTTTGGCAACAGAATCAATGCTAGACATCTATGGATAGTGAACCGGCAAAGTGTATCGAGGGCAACGGCAATAGGACTGTTTTGCGCCTATATACCTTTACCGCTGCAAATGCTGCCGGCAGCATTGCTGGCCATTTTCTTCCGTGCAAATCTCCCGATCTCAATTGTCCTGGTATGGATATCAAATCCACTGACCTGGATTGTGATGTATACCCCCCCCTATTTGCTGGGCCTCGCCATTACGGGGGAAACCGGCATCTCTTTGAACACAATAACCGTCGATATGATGATGCAGCAATTTACCGCTCTTATCATTGGCAGCTTGATATTTGGCAGCTCACTGGCGGCCGCTGGTTATATTCTGTCCAATGTGATCTGGAGAATGATCGTTACAAACCGTTGGAACAGCCGTCGAGACCGGGTCCGCTATCGGAAGGGCGACGCCAGTGGAAAATAAAAAAACAGCTCAAACCATGATGATTTGAGCTGAGCTTAGTTAACATTTAGGTTTGGGGTTACAACTTTTTTGAGTGAACTCCCATTACCAAAACTCTTATCTGGACTTGAGCAAGTCTCGTATTTCTCCGAGTAACATTTCTTCTGCGCTTGGCTCTGGCTCTGCTTCTGGCTCCTGTTCCTGCTCCTCTTCGGCTGCTTGCTGCAACTTATTCACAAATCGGACCATGATAAATACTGCGAAACCTACAATCAGGAAGCTGATTATGTGATTGATAAACAGACCTAGATTGACAGTCACTGCGCCTGCTTCGGCTGCTGCCTCAACGGTGGCATAAGGCGCCGCGATTGTGCCCTCCTTAATCACCCAGAACAGGTTGCTGAAATCGACGCCTCCCAGCAGCAAGCCCACTGGCGGCATGATCACGTCGGCGACCAGCGATGTCACTACCGTCCCAAATGCTGCACCGATAATAATACCGACCGCCATGTCCATGACGTTGCCCTTGACAATAAAATTCTTAAATTCTTCAAACATTTGCGTTTCCTCTTTGGTTGATTGGTCTACAGGCGTGTCAGCCCGCCTGGTAAGCCCGAAAATCTGGACTTGTTAGAGAATGTGAATATTTAACGCACGCCAGATTGTGCATGCACCAAGCTAGTCCTGGCTGAACTGCACCAATGATATCTTGACTATGCTCTACTGCAAAAGAAAAGCCCCGCCGAGGCGAGGCTTTTCCATAGTTTTTGAAAGAATGGTTCTTGAAAGAACAGTTCTTGTAAAAAACAATTTACATCATACCGCCCATACCACCCATGCCGCCCATATCAGGCATTGCTGGAGCCGGCTTTTCTTCCGGTATCTCGGACACCATAGCTTCGGTAGTAATCAGCAGGCCCGCGATCGAGGCTGCGTTTTGAAGCGCAGCACGCGTGACTTTAGTGGGATCCAGAATTCCCATTTCAATCATGTCGCCATACTCACCAGTTGCGGCGTTATAACCATAATTGCCTTCGCCATTGGCTACGGCGTTCAGGACCACTGACGCATCACCACCGGCATTACTGACAATCTGACGCAGCGGCTCTTCCAGAGAACGCAATACAATTCGGACACCCATATCCTGATCAGGATTATCGCCCGAAGTGGCTTTAACAGCGGTTACACAGCGCACCAGGGAAGTACCACCACCGGGTACAACACCTTCTTCAACGGCGGCGCGAGTAGCGTGCAGAGCATCTTCAACGCGCGCTTTCTTCTCTTTCATTTCAACTTCAGTCGCAGCGCCAACCTTAATAACCGCAACCCCGCCAGCCAGTTTGGCTACGCGCTCCTGCATTTTCTCTCGGTCGTAATCTGAAGTGGCCTCTTCGATCTGGGCACGAATCTGACCTACACGGGCTTCAATATCGCTTCCAGATCCAGCACCATCAATGATAGTGGAGTTCTCTTTGGTGATCTGAATGCGCTTTGCTTCACCCAGATCGTCAAGGGTCGCAGCCTCAAGACTCATGCCAACTTCTTCGCTGATCACCCGACCACCGGTCAGAATTGCAATATCTTCAAGCATGGCCTTGCGACGGTCACCAAATCCCGGTGCCTTAACCGCACAAACCTTGACGATACCGCGGATGTTATTCACTACCAACGTCGCCAGGGCCTCACCATCAACGTCTTCAGAGATAACCATCAGCGGTCGACTGGACTTAGCTACAGCCTCCAGGGTTGGTAACAGATCTCGGATATTGGAAATTTTCTTGTCGTGAATTAAGACATAGGGGTTTTCCAGATCGACGCTCATGTTGTCCTGATTATTGACAAAGTAAGGTGACAAATAACCACGGTCAAACTGCATACCTTCCACTACATCCAGCTCGTTCTCAAGAACATTGCCTTCTTCAACGGTGATAACACCTTCCTTACCGACCTTCTCCATCGCCTCAGCGATGATATTACCAATATCAGTGTCGGCATTAGCGGAGACAGTACCGACTTGCGCGATCTCTTTGTGGTCGGCGCAGGGGCGCGACAGGTCTTTAAGATCACTAATAGCGATTGTTACAGCCTTATCGATTCCACGCTTGAGGTCCATCGGGTTCATGCCTGCAGCAACTGCTTTCATGCCTTCACGTACCATGGCCTGAGCAAGTACAGTGGCGGTGGTGGTGCCATCGCCGGCAATATCAGAAGTCTTGGAAGCGACTTCCTTAACCATCTGTGCACCCATATTTTCCAGCTTATCCTTAAGCTCGACTTCTTTAGCCACAGAAACACCGTCCTTAGTGACGGTAGGGGCGCCGAAAGACTTGTCCAGAACGACATTGCGTCCCTTCGGGCCAAGGGTAACTTTGACCGCATCGGCCAGAACGTTTACGCCGCGCAGCATACGGGCGCGAGCGCTTTCTCCAAAAACTACTTCTTTAGCTGACATAATTTATTAATCCTCTAGAATTCTTTTGAGTTCAACTGATTTCAATCAGCCTTCAATGACGCCCATGATGTCGTCTTCACGCATCACAAGCACTTCTTCTCCAGCAACTTTTACTTCGGTGCCGGAGTATTTTCCGAATAAAACTTTGTCGCCGACTTTGACGTCCAGGCCACGCTGCTCGCCGTTGTCGAGCACTTTGCCTTTACCAACTGCCAGTATTTCGCCCTGCATAGGTTTTTCGGCTGCGGAATCTGGAATTACGATGCCCCCTGGGCTTGTGCGTTCGTCTTCGAGTCTCTTGACGATTACGCGATCATGAAGCGGACGGATATTCATACGCTCATCTCTCCTCTATAGTAGAAATTGTTAACAAAATGGTTGGCTAAAACGCTTGAATCCCGCACCATACATACGTTTGGTTGGTAAATCGCCTGTAGCAATCTAGGCCAGATAGGCCAGAAACTGTCCGATCAGGCGCCGAAAGAATGTATATTACCGGGCGTTGTTAGCACTCCCTCATAGCGAGTGCTAATGATAGTGACCGATTTCGAAAAATCAATGCCAAAAATGGACTTTTTTGCCAATATCTTGCTATTCCAACCCTGCAGACACCGATCAGACCATTTACCACATGATATTTCTTAGAAATGTGTCCCTAAGAAGGGGGTCAAGGCTGCTTTTTGAAGAAGTAAGTCTTCGGATTCATCAATCGGAGCGAGTCGGAGTGGTCGGAGACAATGGCTGCGGGAAATCGAGTCTTTTTGCCATGATCGGGGGTGAACTGGGGGCCGATCAAGGCGATTTTCGAGTTAATAGCCAGACCGTATTGTCACAAGTGCGCCAGGAGACGCCAGCCAGCGATCAAGCCGCGATTGACTATGTACTCGACGGAGATCAAGGACTTCGTGAAATACAGCGCGAATTAGCACATATAGACCATGACTCCGACGGCGAACGAGCAGCACTGTGTTACGCGAAGATGGAACAGATCGACGGTTACAGTGCGACCTCAAGGGCCTCACGGCTGATGCATGGACTGGGTTTTAGCAATGAATCACTAAACGCCCCAACCCGCTCGTTTTCAGGGGGGTGGCGGGTCCGGCTGAATCTGGCCAGGGCATTAATGTGCCCCTCCGATCTTTTGTTGCTTGACGAACCCACTAACCATTTAGATCTGGACGCGGTGGTGTGGTTGGAAGACTGGTTGTCGAACTACCGTGGCACCATGTTACTTATTTCTCACGATCGGGATTTTCTTGACGGGATTTGCACTCGCATCCTGCATATTGAGGACTGCCAGATCTCCTCATATAAGGGCAATTATTCGGCGTTTGAGAAAAACCGCGCGGAGAGAATAGCTTCGGATCAGGCAGCCCATCTGAAACAACAGCGCGCAATTGAACATATGCGGGATTATGTTCGCCGCTTTCGGGCCAAAGCCACTAAAGCGCGACAGGCCCAGAGCCGCCTCAAAGCGCTTGAACGCATGCAGGTCATCGCTCCTGCACATATTCACTCACCCTTCCGATTCGATTTTTTAAACCCGTTCCCAGCCTCAGACCCCTTGTTGAAGCTGGAGCAAGTCAATTGTGGCTACGGCAGTGAGCCCTTGCTACGCGACATCAGTTTCAGCATTGGCTCCAGTGAGCGGATCGCTCTGGTGGGCCATAACGGTGCCGGTAAATCAACGCTAATTAAACTTCTCGCTGGTGAGCTTGGCCCGTCTGCAGGCGAAATTACCAGCGCTAAAGGCTTGAACATCGGCTATTTCGCCCAGCATCAGCTGGAGCAGCTCGATACTTCGGCAACACCTATGCAGCAGTTTCAGCGCGAATTCCCGGATATTAAATCACAAGATCTACGGAATTATCTTGGCGGATTCGGTTTTCGCGGACAACGCGTGGAAGAGAAAATAGGCCCTTTCTCCGGAGGAGAAAAAGCCAGGTTGGCTCTCGCAATCCTAATTCACCGCCGGCCGAATTTACTTTTGATGGATGAGCCCACGAACCATTTGGACCTGGAAATGCGCCACGCACTGACCATCGCATTTCAGAATTATCAGGGGGCTATTTTACTGGTGTCTCACGACCGGCATCTCATTCGTACCGTTACCGACCAGCTTTGGCTGGTGCATCGCGGATCGGTTAAATCCTTTCAGGACGACATCGATGGATATATGCGGTGGACTAAAGAAGATAAGGCTATACCTGCAAGTATCGCCCAGTCTGCTTATCCCGACGGATCCAACCCCCCATCGCTTACTAAGAAAGCCCGCCGACAACAGTCCGCAAGACTCAGGGAGCAGGTCAAGCCCCTCACCCAGGCACTACGGAAGTTAGAACTGGAAATGGAGCGAATTGCAGAATCTGTCAAAGAACTTGATAAAGTACTGTCTGAACCCGAGACCTATGAATCAGAGAGCACCGCCAGTCTCGCGGCACTGATGCGGGAAAAATCGAACCTTGAGAAAAACATGGAGGCAAAGGAACTAAAGTGGCTTGAAGCATCGGAACAGCTCGAAAAGGTGAATGCGGAACTCGCTTAAGAGCAAGCCACATCGCACCCAAGCAATCTGGCTTTATTCACCGGTCTGCATCACTATACTCCCCTTCAATTACTCGCCCCTCGATGTGGACATTTCGGTGTGTATAACTTGTATCGGTCGCTACCGATTGGACATCTCCACGCCACACACCTGCCGCCAGCATTCGGCGAATTATCCATCGACGCAGGGGCGGTGTCAGACAGGCAAAACCAATAGCATCGGTAACAAATCCAGGCGTCAGCAACAGTGCTCCTGCAACCAGTAGAAATAATCCCTCGAGAATCTCAACCGCCGGGATTTCGCCTTTCGCCAATTGGCCCTGAACCCTGGCAAAGGTCGAGAACCCTTGTGCGCGCACCAATATAGCGCCGAGCATTGCGGTCAAAACAATCAAAGCGATGGTTAGTCCAACCCCGATTACACTTCCTATTGTGATCAGAAAATAGATCTCGACGATAGGGATAATCAGAAAAGCGAAAAATAGAAATTTCATATCTCTGGGAAATCAATCTCGGCTACTATTAAAGCAATAGTCCGCGCCATATTACTGCAGAAAATGGGGACAATCCGCGACTTTTCCAGCTATCCCCTTCTGGTAGCAGCCAATTAGCAAAATGCAGACTATAATATTACACAGCAATTTGGAGCAGGCTGAACTTCGTCGATCAGCCCAAGTCTGAAAGCACGAGACGTCCAACCCTTTAATAATTCCTTTCAAGCATGCTCAGAACCGGCAAAATCCTATTCGGCGCAATGCTATGCGGGCTGCTGCCCCTCTCCGTCGTCAGTCAGGCTGTTTCGGATGAAACCGAACTATTACCTGAAAACCAAGCATTTTCCTTCCACGCTGAATTATTGCCAGACGATCAGCTTGAAGTGAGCTGGACCATTGCAGAAGGCTATTATATGTACCGCGACAAGATTGGGTACAACTTGTCTGGTGACAATGAACTCGCCGTTCCACTGAGCTTGCCCGCCGGAAAGCAAAAACAAGACGAACTATTTGGAGAAGTCGAGGTATATACCGGAACTTTTACCATGCTGCTACCGTTGAAGCACAACGGATCATTCACATTAGAGGCCAACGGTCAGGGTTGTAACGAACCTGTGGGCGTTTGCTATCCGCCGATCACACATGAAATTTATTTCGACTCTACCGCTGGTGGCAGTATTACCGGGACACCACAACAACGCCCATCAGCGGATGGAATAATTGATCTCGAGGTGATTAAGGATTCTAACGGACTACTCGCTGGACTTAACGCAGAGACAGATGAGACCAGCCCGACCATGCAATCATCGTCAAGCCGCATACCTGAACCGACCCCAAAGCAGAATTCCGCGAGCGCCAGTGGGCAGCCTTCTACGGAAGAAGTGGATTCCATACAGCAACTCCGAGAGCTGTTGTCGAGTGGTTTTGATCAGCCGGATTATCTAGAGGTTGATGAGGCGTTTAAATTGTCGGTCGATCAACTGAATGACAAGACATTGCAGGCTAGTTTTGCGATTGCGGACGGGTACTATCTGTATCGGGATAAAATGAAATTCACAGGATCGGAGAAGGCCCGAATAGTCCATACCGTACTTCCAGACGGAGAAATTAAAGAGGACGAATACTTTGGGCGTACCCATGTCCTGCGGCAATCGTTTGAGTTCCCATTAAGCTTTGAGCGTGCTGATTCAGGTGCGGGCCTGCTAACGCTGAAAGCGAGTTACCAAGGTTGCGCTGATCAGGGAATATGTTATCCACCAGTCACTAAATCATTCACTTTTAGCCTGCCTGCCTTAATACAGGAGGCTGTGGCCCAGACGCCTGTGGCACAGATACCGACAGCACAAAAGACAATTAAGCAAGCCAGTACTGGTTCGATGTTGAGTCTGCTGCTGGGGGCTTTCGCAGCCGGCCTTCTGCTGACCTTCACCCCATGCGTACTTCCTATGATTCCGATCCTGTCCGGGGTCATTGCCGGACAAGGGGACAGACTGACCCGCTCGAGAGGGGGTATTCTGGCGCTCGTATACGTATTGGGTACTGCGGCGACCTATGCAGCGATGGGGGCCGTGGCCGGCGCCACCGGTGAGCAGCTTCAGGCCTACTTTCAAAACGCCTGGGCAATTGGAATTCTTGCCTTAATATTTGTGCTGATGGCAATTGCGATGTTTGGAGTAATTGAACTGCAGATGCCCACATCAATTCAGTCGAGGCTTCAAAGCAGTACCAGCAAAATGTCTGGGTCGATCCCGCTGGTATTTATTCTCGGGCTGGTTTCCGCATTAATCATAGGCGCGTGCGTATCCCCGGTACTTATCTCATTTCTAGGCCTTGCGGTTTCCAGGGCGGACCCGGTTCTGGGAGCACAAATGATGTTTGTGATGTCTCTTGGAATGGGTCTGCCGCTCATAGCGCTCGGTTTTGGAGCGGGGTACCTTCTCCCCCGCGCGGGAGCCTGGATGGATAAAGTCAAATATTTCTTTGGCATTATGCTGATTGGGGTCGCGATTTATTTGCTGGGCGTATTGCCCGAGGTACCAGTACTTTTGCTATGGGGTGTATTTTTTATCATCGTAAGCACTTATCTTGGCGCGACACAGTCCCTGCCTGAAGGCAGCAGCGGCTGGGATCGATTCGGTAAAGGGTTCGGGACGGTATTGCTCGTGTGGGGAGTAATCGCATTACTGGGGGGCTTCTATGGGGAACGTGATGTGTTCAAACCTTTACCGACTAGTCTGTTTCAAATAGGTAATGTGTCCGGAGTCGGGCAATCAGATGAAGTGCATCTGTTTACGCAGATATCTGACCTGTCGGAGCTGGAACAGCATTTTGCTCAAGCCGCCGCCAAAGACAAGAGAGTTATGATCGATTTCTATGCCGATTGGTGTGTTGACTGCATTAAGATGGAAAAATCCACTTTTCAGGATCCATCCGTCGCATCGATTTTGAACGATCGCTATATTGCACTGCAGGTGGACGTAACGGATCCGAACAATGAGGACACAAAGGCGATAAAGAAGCGATTTGGGGTATTTGGCCCGCCAGCGGTGTTGTTTTTTGATCCTCTGGGGCAACCCCTGGATCACAAGAATTTCTATGGCTACCAAAACCCGGAACAGTTTTTAGCCCTGATTAACAACTGATGCACCGCGCCGTAAAGCTAATAGTGCCCGGCGCATTGGCACTCTTTCTTGGTGGTTATCTAGGGCTGCAAAAAAACCTTCTAAATTTGAATACGCCCCCGGCTTTAATCAGTGAAATCTCACTTCCAGATGTAATGGACGAGGTGCAAAACGGTGACCAGTGGCTGGGCAAGGTGGTGGTAGTTAATCACTGGGCTTCCTGGTGTCCACCCTGTATTAAGGAAATGCCACTGCTGATCGATATTCAGGAACGATACCAGCAACAGGGTCTGCAGGTCGTCGGGATCGCCCATGACAAAGTCGAGGCCGCGCGAATTTTCGGAGACCAGATCGGAATTAATTACCCGTCATTGATCCTGACTACTGGGGGCAGTGAGTTAATGATCAGTCAGGGAAACGAGCAAGGCGCCGCTCTGCCATTCACTGCATTTTTTAATCGAGAAGGGAAACTCGTCAGCACTAAGCTGGGCATCCTCGAGAACGATGAATTATTGGAGATAATTGAGCCACTTCTTGCCGCACAGTTCACGCCACCCGGTGATTCACAGTAATCGGTTTTTTGCCCATTGGACAGATGAGAAATGATACCCTTCTGGACTGAAATTTTTGTTTTCGGAGTGAGACGTGCGCTGGCAAAAAGGTAGGAGAAGTCAGAATATCGAGGATCGGAGAGGACGGAGTGGTGGCCGCAGGACAATAGCCGGTGGCGGTATTGGACTGGTAGCGATCGTCGTAGTCGCGCTTCTATTTGGTGTCGATCCGGGGGCCTTGTTGCAAGTTGGCGGGGAGCTTACCGGCGGACCTGCGCAGCAGGCTAACGCGCCCACATCCCAGGCTCAGGACAAGCAAAAAGAATTTGTCAGTGTGGTCTTAGCGGACA
This sequence comes from Gammaproteobacteria bacterium, assembly GCA_024644945.1. Lineage (GTDB taxonomy): Bacteria > Pseudomonadota > Gammaproteobacteria > Arenicellales > Poriferihabitantaceae > VYFG01. The sequence goes on from JAHEGU010000005.1 coordinate 24,933, forward strand.
CTGAAGACACCTGGAGACCAGTTTTCAAGCAGCTTGGTCGGGAATACCGGGAACCGAAACTGGTCCTATTCAGCGGGTCTACCGATTCAGCTTGTGGTTATGCGAGCGCGGCGATGGGTCCATTTTATTGTCCTGGAGACCAGAAACTTTATATCGATCTTAATTTTTACTCCGAGCTGCAAAACAAATTTGGCGCACCAGGTGATTTTGCGCAGGCTTATGTGGTTGCGCATGAAGTCGGCCACCATGTTCAAACCCTTTTAGGTATTTCTGATCAGGTGCAAAGAGCCAAAAGCGGGGTCAGTGAGACTCAGGCCAACGATATTCAGGTCAGGATGGAGTTGCAGGCGGATTGCCTGTCAGGAGTCTGGGCCAACCACGCCCATCGTTCAAGACAGTTACTTGAACGGGGGGACATCGAAGAGGGTTTGCGTGCAGCTGCCGCAATTGGCGACGACACTTTACAACGAAAGTCTCGTGGATATGTGGTTCCCGAAAGTTTTACCCATGGATCGGCCAAACAACGCCAGACATGGTTCTTTCGCGGCCTCGAGAGCGGCGATATCAACCAGTGCGACACCTTTTCAGGGCCGATTTAGGCCGGCGTATTTTTCCCGACCCAACGTTCACCACTCACCAACTTCTCCTTTTTCCAGAACGTCGCTTTGGACTTAAGTATTTCCATCATTTCACGACAGGCATTGAATGCTTCGGATCGGTGAGCCGACCAGGCAGCGACCAGCACAATCGGATCATTGGGATGTATTTCCCCTACTCTGTGAAGAATCAGAATATCTATCAGACCGTGAGACACCATTGCATTGTGCGCTAACTCTTGTAGCTGGCCGACAGTCATCTCGGGATAGTGTTCCAGCACCATTGAGCGAACCTCATCGCCTTCATTAAAGTCACGCATGGTACCGACAAACACCGCACATGCCCCATAACTCCCTGGTGATAACTTATTGGCGGCAGCTTGAAAGTCCGCCACCTCCTGCCAGGGATCATAAGCCGAAGGTCGAATCTCAATCTTCATTGATCTCTTAACCTCCCGTCACAGGAGGGAAAAAGGCCACCTCGTCGCCATCTTCCACCGACTCTTCCCAATCGACATACTTGAGATTGCGCGAACAAAGCAAGTTTTCCGGCGGTGAATAGTCGGTCACCAGTTGCCACACGCCTGAAATTGAGAGTGGACCGCTTGATTCGACTATCTGTCCGTCAGTACCCATCTGTTCCCGCAGACTGGCAAAAAACTTTACCTTGATTTGCATGATTAATTGATAAATCGACCTATCGTGACCACTTATATAATAAAGTTCTATCTTAGAATTCCAATACTTTCTAGATAATAGCGCAATTACATTTCAAACCCCACGCTGATCCCTATGACGAGCCCCACTGAAAGAGAACTGATTCCGGTCAATATTGCAGTACTGACAGCTTCTGATACACGTTCCGAAGCAGAAGACAAATCTGGCGCCGCACTGGTTGATCGAATCAATACTGCTGGCCATACATTAGCCGACAAACGAATTACCAAAGACGACGTTTACCAAATCAGGGCGGTAGTGTCAGAGTGGATTGCAGATTCAAATATTCAGGTTGTTATCACGACCGGAGGCACGGGGGTCAGCGGAAGAGACGGGTCGCCGGAAGCAGTGGCTCCTCTCCTCGACAAGAAGCTGGACGGATTTGGAGAAATGTTCAGGGTGCTTTCCTACGATGACATTGGTACTTCCACTCTGCAATCCAGAACTATGGCTGGAGTTGCCAATGGTACTTATGTTTTTGTTCTACCCGGTTCCACCGGAGCCTGCAAGCTGGCATGGGAAAAATTAATCAGCCACCAGCTGGATTACCGCACCAGACCTTGTAACCTGGTAGAAATGATGCCGCGTTTAATGGAAAAGTAATCGACGACTCAATTGAATCGTCTGGGGGCTAGATTATCTGGGGGAGCTAGCCGCAATCATCTATAGCAGAAAAATCTAGCACCCGGTGGGGATAGCCTTTACGCTCAAGAAAATTGAGCAGCGCAGTTCGTTCAATTGTTGTGGTACGAGTATTCACCAATGGATGGACGTGCAATGCCGGATCATCCATTAATGCTTCATCGACGAAAAATCCTACCCGCCGATGCACGTCATTAAGAATCGAGAACGCGCTTACTGCGCCCGGTGTGACTCCCAAGTGATGCATTAACCGCTCGGGGCTGGCAAAAGAAAAACGATTAGCACCAATAAGTTTAGCGACTGCTTTCAAATCGACCTTGCGGTCCTCGTGCAGGATCAGCAGCCACATCTGACCTTTCTTGTTGCGAACAAAGAGGTTCTTAGTGTGACCATAGCCGCAAGGCGCACGAATGGCTTTAGCGTCTTCTACAGTCCACATCGGGGCATGTTCAACTGTATTATGATCAATACGTTCCTGATCCAGCATCTGCAGTAGTTGGTCTGAAGTCATTGGCTCGCTGCCGTCCACCAAACGGCGCTCGATTACTTGTTCCATATTACTTTCCGCGAAATCAATTTCAAATAAAACCGAACCTGTCTGAACGGTTCACAGGGCTCTCGTTTATAATCGTCGATTTTACGGTTGCCGCGCTAATAATGTCGAGAAAACGCTCCGCTGTCCCATCACCGAAGAAAGAAGTTCGCCCGGTTGAACTGGAAAAACTGTCCATTGCAAAATTTACTGAAAGTGCGTATCTCAATTATTCGATGTATGTCATTCTTGATCGTGCATTGCCGAGCATCGCAGATGGGTTAAAGCCGGTTCAAAGGCGAATCGTATACGCAATGTCGGACTTGAACCTCCATTCCGGCGCCAAATATAAAAAGTCCGCCCGAACCGTTGGGGATGTGCTCGGTAAGTTTCACCCCCACGGAGACAGCGCTTGCTATGAAGCCATGGTATTGATGGCTCAGCCGTTTAGTTATCGCTATCCGCTGATCGACGGTCAGGGCAATTGGGGTAGTCAAGATGACCCCAAATCCTTTGCTGCGATGCGCTATACAGAGTCAAGGATGACCCGTTATGCGCAGCTACTATTGGCTGAGCTGGACCAAGGCACCACTGAATGGGTCGCAAATTTCGATGGAACCCTGAAGGAACCAAAATTATTACCAGCTCGACTACCCAATGTGTTGTTGAACGGCAGCTCTGGAATAGCCGTAGGCATGGCGACTGATATACCTCCTCATAACATACGGGAGGTGGTCAGCGCCTGCGTAAGATTACTGGAAGATTCGAAAGCAGGACTCTCGGAGATTTGCGAGCACATCAAAGGTCCAGATTTTCCAACCGAGGCGGAGCTGATTTCGCCGCCAGAGGAAATCAGGCAGATATATGAAACCGGAAATGGTTCGTTGAAACTGCGTGCAGCCTGGGATAAGGAAGGTGGGGAAATCGTGATTAGTGCGCTACCTTACCAGGTGTCCGGTGCCAGGATACAAGAGCAGATAGCCGCGCAGATGACGGCCAAGAAATTGCCGATGGTCACTGATCTTCGGGACGAATCCGATCATGAAAGCCCGGTGAGACTGGTTATCGAACCGCGTTCTAACCGAGTAGATCTGAGCGCCTTAATGAACCACCTGTTTGCTACCACTGATCTTGAACGGAGTTATCGGGTTAACCTGAATATGATTGGGCTGAATGGAAAGCCCCAGGTCTACGACCTTAAGTCGTTGCTCAAGGAATGGCTGGATTACCGTTTGACAACAGTCAAGAAGCGACTCCAGTTTCGCTATGACAAAATTGTTCAGCAGCTGCACATTCTTGAGGGCTATCTGATTGCTTTCCTGAATATTGATGAAGTTATTCAAATAATCCGCTCTGAAGATGAACCTAAACCGGTGTTGATGAAGCGATTCAAACTCACCGATGTTCAGGCCGAAGCCATTCTTGAGCTGAAACTGCGTCGATTGGCAAAACTGGAAGAAATTAAAATACGCCATGAGCATGAAGAGCTCGAAAAAGAACGTAACTGGCTTAGCAAAATTCTAAAATCCAGAATCAAGCTAAAAAACCTGGTCCGTGATGAATTGATTGCCGACGCGGAGGATTTTGGTGATCCCAGACGCTCGCCAATCACCCAGCGGGAAGCCGCTAAAGCGATGGATCATCATGACCTGGTGCCTGCAGAACCGGTAACCGCGATCCTTTCAACGAAAGGCTGGATTCGTGCTGCAAAAGGTCATGAGGTCGATCCCTCGCAGTTGAACTTCAAGTCAGGAGACAAATTTTTAAGCGCAGCCCGGGGTAAAACCAACGGAATCCTGCTCGCGATCGACTCTAACGGGAGATCTTATTCCATTCCACCGCACTCTTTGCCCTCAGCACGTAGTTTCGGCGAGCCGCTGAGCAGCATGATCAATCCCCAGGCAGGGGCGCACTTCTGCGGTTTGATGATGGGAGTCGAGGATACCGAGTATCTGTTGTGCACCAATGCCGGCTACGGATTCGTGTGTAAGTTGGGGGAGCTTGTAACGCGCAACAAAGCCGGTAAAGCCACTCTCAAAGCCGGTGATAATGTTAACGTCCTGATTCCACAGCAAGTCAATGACTTTGACGACGATTGGGTCGCAGTGATCACCAGTGTCGGCCGCCTGCTGATTTTCACTGTTGGCGAATTGACCAGACTCGCGCGAGGTAAAGGGGTGAAACTGATTAACATCCCAGGCGCTAAATTCAAAGCCGGGGAAGAGAGCGTGGTCGATTATGCGGTGTTTTGTGAAGGCGAGCACCTGCGAATCACCAGCGGCAAACGCCACCTAAATTTGAAGCCCTCCGATTTCGATAACTATGTCGGACAGCGAGCCCAACGCGGAAAATTCCTGCCCCGCGGCTTTCGTCAGGTGCATACAATCGAAGCATTTAGTAAATAACTCAAGTAGAGTGTTCGCAATATTTTATATCCCATGACTAAAGCGCTGTTTCAGTCCAACCTGCCCGATTTAGAATTGATTTACCGTGGCAAGGTTCGAGATGTCTACGCCATAGATCAGGACCACATTCTGATAATCGCGAGTGATCGACTCTCCGCTTTCGATGTAATCATGCCGCAACCGATCCCTGGAAAGGGCGAAGTACTCACCAGGGTTGCCAACTTCTGGTTTGGAAGGACCAACCATTTGGTGCCCAATCATTTATCTAATCTGTCGCTTGAACAGGTCGTTTCGGACCTGACACAAAGAGAGGCCATTGGTGATCGTGCCACTATCGCACGACGGCTTAAACCACTCCCGATTGAAGCGGTTGTGCGGGGCTACATTATCGGATCCGGCTGGAAAGATTATCAGGCCAATGGAGCCGTGTGTGGCATATCGCTGCCAGCTGGATTGGAACAGGCCCAAAAACTGGATCAGCCAATATTTACCCCAGCCACCAAGGCGGAAATGGGTGACCATGATGAGAATATAAGTTTCCAGCAGGTGCAAAATACGATAGGCGCTGAACTTGCTGAGAAGATTAAAGCGCTCAGCACTCAGATCTACTCTGAGGCGGCTGATTACGCGAAAACGCGAGGCATTATTATCGCCGATACTAAATTTGAATTTGGTCTGGATGACGATGACAGACTGCATCTTATCGACGAAGTCCTGACACCGGATTCATCGCGTTTTTGGCCCGCAGATACCTATAGCGTAGGCGTCAGCCCGCCAAGTTTCGACAAACAATTTGTCAGAGACTACCTGGAAACACTGGACTGGGACAAAACCGCGCCGGGACCGGATCTGCCCAAAGAAATCATTCTTAAGACCGCGGAAAAATACGCCGAAGCGGAATCTCGGTTGGTCGGTTCAACGTGATCCGGTCAACGTGATCCGGTCAACGTGACCCGGTCAACGTGACCCGGTCAACCTCTGCCCGCCCACCTCATTCGGTATTGAACCTGCGCAGTACATTGCGCGGCAGGCGCGATATCGTATTCTCACCCCGATTGTCGGCTTCATAGAGATCTAGCCAGCGAGAGATCTAGCCTGCGGGTTTCTTCCTGAAAAAGTTTCGAATAGATGAAAAAAATCCATCGTTGCTATTTTTATCCTGGGCGGACTCGCTATTCCACTGACCGGCGATCTTGGTGTCGCCACTCAGGTAAGTGCTATCAGGAAAGTTTAACTCTAAAACTCTGCGGGAATCATCGGCAAGATCAACAAAATCCATAGCTTCATAACTAAGTACAAGCAGTGCCAGAGCCTGTTCTACCGCAGGGGCATCCGGATAATCTTCAACGACGCCTTTAGCTCGGTTCACCACCGCAACATAGGCACCCTTGGAAAAGTAGTAGGTGGCGATAGCAATCTGGTGTTTAGCCAGAGTGTTGGTCAGATATCTGACCCTTTCGCGGGCAGTAGGCGCATAGCGACTTTCAGGAAAAAGCGTGTATACGTCCTTGAATGCGTTCAGCGCGTTTAAGGTTAGAGTAGGGTCACGATCACTCAGGTCATCCTTTCCCAGAAAATATCCAAAAGTCGACTTATCCTCCTCGAAACTGGATAAACCTCTCAGATAATAAGCATAATCCACGGAGGGGTGGGCAGGATGCAGCTTAATGAACCGATCCGCTGCGGCAATAGCAAGACCGGGCTCATCATTTTTATAGTAGGCATAGATCGTATCAAGCTGGACCTGTTCGGCATAAACCCCGTAAGGGTACTTGGCTTCCAGAGCGCGCAGCCGTTCTACTGCGGTACCCCAGTTCTCCTTTTCCATGCTTACCTTGGCGCGTTCATATAATTCTTCAACTGTCGCATTTACATCGACCTCATCCTCCTTTTTAAAAAATGAACAACCGGCCAGCATAATGGTAACCGCGATCAGTATCAGCCAGGTTTTATTTCGCATAGCAATCGGGCAGGGAATGGGAGTGATATCGTAAAATCAGGGCCTTGCGACGCCAAGGTGTATTCGCATCGGCCTTCGTATTTTGCCATATAAGACCTACAGAAAACACAAAGCAATATTAATCGCTATCGACAATATTGAAATGACCGAGTCTGAGACACGCTTCACGCTGGATATTCTGGCCGATATGGAAGGTATGCGAGTGGATCGAGCACTTGCGGATCTGCTCCCAGAGTACTCTCGAGCAGCGATCCAGGACTGGCTTAAACAGGGCAATATTTTGCTTAAGGATAAGCAGATGAAACCCAGCGATCGTCTGCGCGGAGGAGAGACTCTGCAAATCTCGATTCCGCCGCAAAAGCCGGCGGAATGGGAGGCACAGAAGATTCCTCTTGAGCTGGCTTACTCAGACGATCATCTTATAGTAATTAACAAGCCTGCTGGCCTTGTGGTCCATCCTGGGGCGGGAAATCCTGATCAGACACTAATGAATGCTTTGTTATATTTTGATCCAACACTACGATACCTACCCAGGGCCGGTATTGTACATCGCCTCGACAAAGACACCTCCGGATTGATGGTAATCGCAAGAACTGAGCGGGCCAGACAGTATTTGATTGAACAGATCAAGGATCGTCAGGTCAGCCGTCGGTACCTCGCGGTCATTAATGGACTGCCAGTAGCCGGGGAGACTATAGATCAACCTATCGGGCGCCACCACCACGATCGTTTGCGCATGGCTGTCACAGATCGTGGAAAACCTGCAGTAACCCACATTCGGATAAAACAAAAATTCCGCAGTCACAGCCTGGTTGAGGCATTACTCGAAACCGGCCGGACCCATCAGATACGCGTTCACTTAGCGTGGCGCGGATTTCCATTAGTTGGGGATCCGCTTTATGGTGGTCGGGTGAAGCTACCCCCGTCGGCAGAAGAGCAGGTTGTAAATTGCTTACAGGGATTTGGCAGACAGGCTTTACACGCATACCATTTAAGCCTGGTGCACCCCGAGAGCCAACAAAATCTGACGTGGCAGCTGGAGATGCCCGAAGATATGGATAATCTTGTGCGCATACTTAACGCGGACCAGGCATTGAAAAGCGGAAACCGGTGAAATCAAGTTCCCCCGCCACATCCAGACGCCATACTGTAATCGAGGAGCTAAAAGGAATACTGGTATTTATCGGATTCATATGGTTAGTGTTCATACTCGACAGGTTCCTACCTCTGGAAAAGTTAGCCCTTTATCCCCGAAACGTGGCGGGACTGCCTGGAATTATGCTATCGCCATTTCTGCACAAGGACCTGCCTCATATCGTGAGCAATTCGGTTCCACTATTTGTCTTGTTGGCATTGTTGGCGGGCTCCAGAGCAGACAGCCGAAAAGTTATCTTGTCTATAATTGCCACCTCCGGGGGCTTGCTGTGGCTGTTTGGCAGGTCGCTACCAGTAGTCGGGGCAAGCAGTCTGGTATTCGGACTGATCGCATTTCTGATTTTAAGCGGAATACGTGAACGCCGAGGCATTGCAACGAGTGTAAGCATTTTCGTCGGGCTCAGTTACGGATCGACTCTGCTTGCTGGCATCATACCTGGTCAATACGGCATATCATGGGACGGACATCTGTTAGGTGCAATTGCCGGCGGTATCTGCGCCTGGCTGTTCACGCTCCGCTAAAACGCAAGGAAAAATCAACTGCGTGCAAATGTTTAGTCAGTGCCCCAACGGAGATATAGTCGACACCGGTTTCTGCGATCTCTCGCAGACTTTCCATGGTGACGTTACCCGAGGCCTCAATCTCAGCGCGTCCTGCTGCGCGCCTCACTCCCTCTCGCATCATGTCCAGATTGAAATTATCTAACATGATTCGAGTGGCGTTTGCGGCAAGCGCCTGATCGAGCTGATCCAGTGATTCGACCTCAACTTCCAGCAGATCACATTCCGGCGCTGCCTGTCGAGCTGCTTTCAGTGCATCGGCTATGGATCCCGATGCCGTGATGTGGTTTTCCTTAAGCAGCACGCCATCATATAAACCCATGCGATGATTGTGCGCGCCTCCGGCAACTACCGCGTATTTCTGAGCCAGCCGCAACCCTGGTAGGGTTTTCCGCGTATCAAGTATACGAGTCTCGGTGCCTTCCACAGCCTTCACATAACGTGACGCCTGAGTCGCCACCCCCGACAGGGTCTGTAAAAAATTTATTGCTGTTCTTTCAGTGGTAAGAATCGATCGTGCGCTGCCTTCAAGTAAACACACCACGCAATCAGGTGTTAAAGCCTCTCCGTCTGTGAAGCGCCATGAAACATCAATTTCAGGATCAACCATATGGCAACTTCGGTCAAACCACGCCACACCGCAAAGGACTGCCTTTTCGCGGCAAATCAATTGTGCGGTTATCTGTACATCTTTGTCGATGAGACTGGCGGTGAGATCCCCGGACCCAATATCTTCATCTAGCGCGGCACCGACCGCCCTGTCGATTTCCTGGACGGCGGGCAGAAATGTCTCAAGTTCTCTCATCAAATCACACTATTGCTATGTCTGTTAAAGAGTTTCTATTTCCCAGAATTGACCCCAGATCGAAGTATATGGCTAAATTGTCCGAATAATACAATTGATAATCTTTGGAGAGCACAACCCTTGCCAAGCAATCTTTGGTCGCTGATCGAACCTTCGTTAAGAAAACATGCCGACCGCACTGCGTGGATATGTCGGCAGCGCCGTGGTAGACGTGAGGTTAGCTATCAACAGATTCTGGACGCCGCACTATGTACTGCTCAGGATCTGAGGCAAGCCGGGGTCGAGGCTGGAGATACGATCGGGATTACCGCACCCAACGGACCGGAGTGGACCATCGCAGCATTAGCGGCGTTTCGCATCGGCGCTCCAATTGCGCCGATTCATATTGGTAATAGCGATCACGAAATCCAAACTCAGATTGCCGCGGTCAGTCCTAAAGTGATGTTGGTTCATGAGTCAGACCTTGAACATGACACTCGGATTCCTCTAGCGCTGCAATCCGACAGCGAAAAGCTCGAAGCAGAGTCCGCCATTCCCGCAGCGGATGATCCCGCAGCGGTTGCGATGCGAATCTATACATCGGGGAGCACGGGCAGCCCAAAGGTTGTGAAGTTATCCCACAGCAATCTTGCATCAAATGTTATCGCGGCTGTCAACATCGAGTCATTCGGTGCGGAAGATAGATTTATCTCGCTACTGCCCTTCTCCCATGCTATGGGAATTACCGGCAACGTCAATCTGCCATACTTCGTAGGCGCGACCCTGGTATCTCCAAAAGTCCTCGCCGCCAACGAAATTCTAGCGACCTTGCAGGAAGAAAAAATTACAGTGGTGATAGCAGTACCTAGACTGTTTCGCAATGTCATGCTCGGCATGGAGAAAAAATTCAGCAAAGGCGGCAAGGGATTGGGAATGTATCGAATGTTGTTGAAGTCCATGCCTAAGCATATGCGGCGATATTTAAACGCGCCGATCCGTAATAAGCTCGGTGGCAACATTAAAGTCTGGGTGAGCGGCGGTTCACACCTCGATGGGCGCATCAGCCGCTACTATCACGATCTGGGATTGCCGCTCAGGCAGGGTTACGGACTGACCGAGACCTCGCCATTATCCTGCGTCCAGGACAATTTTGATGAAGCCCTTGAAAGCGTTGGCCGCCCGATAGACCAGGTTAAAGTCAAAATCGTCGACCCCGATGAAAACAGAAACGGAGAAGTCTGGATAAAAGGACCTAATGTGATGATTGGATATGAGGATGATACACAGACCTCTGAGGCGTTGGAAGATGGCTGGTTTAAAACCGGTGACATCGGAAAGATTGATGACGCCGGCAGGGTTACTTTGACCGGTCGGTCCAAGCGCCTCATCGTGACCGAAGCGGGTAAGAACGTATATCCAGAAGAACTTGAGACGCTGCTGGAGCGCGATCCAATGGTTAAGGAAGCTGGCGTTCTCGAAGCGGAAATGAAGCCGGTGTGCGTTCTTTCTATGGACGCAGAAGATCCCGCGACTGAAGCCAGAAGAGTGCTAAAGGATTTTAATCGCCTGGTGTCGAAACATAACCAGATCAGACGCTTTGCCATTGTCGAGGAGCTACCTCGCACACCCCTGGGTAAGATGGCCCTGCAAGAATTACCTGTCCTGTTTCAAAAATCTGAAGTAAAGGATCCCTGAACAACTGCAGAGCCATCAAGGTGGCCCGAGCAAAATTTCCGCAACAGAGTGTTAGAATCCGTTGCGGATTTTCTTGGAAAGAACTGTGCAATACATCAGTACCCGGGGCGGCGCGCCACAACTTGGTTTTTCCGACGTCACTCTGGAAGGATTGGCCAGTGACGGCGGACTTTATCTACCCGAAGTCTGGCCGAGGCTGGACAAAGGACAGATCCGCCGGCTTCGCGGAGTGGATTATCCTGCCCTGGCGAGCGAAATCCTGCATCAGTTCAACGGCGATGATATTCCGCGAGACACTCTGGGCCGCTTAACAGCAGCGGCATACAGCAGCTTTGATCACAGCGCTATTGCGCCATTGAAACAGCTGGACACTTCGCTCTATGTTATGGAGCTCTTTCACGGACCAACTCTGGCATTCAAGGATTTCGCACTGCAATTTCTGGGCCAGCTGTTTAACTATTTACTGAGCCAGCGTGGCGAGACCTGTACCATCATCGGTGCGACATCCGGTGATACGGGCTCCGCTGCAATTCAGGCCGTTCGTGGCCTTGCTGCCGTGACCTTATACATGTTGCACCCGGATGGAAAAGTGTCAGATGTGCAACGCCGCCAAATGACAACTGTATTGGATAAAAACATCCATAATCTCGCGGTAGACGGCACTTTCGACGACTGCCAGAATCTTGTCAAAGCGATGTTTAACGATAAGAGCTTTCGAGCCCGCCACAATCTGACCGCGGTAAATTCGATCAACTGGGCACGGATCGCTGCGCAAGTCGTATACTATTTCCGCGCCGCGCTTGAACTCGGCGCACCTGATCAAGCGGTCAATTTCTCGGTCCCTACGGGAAATTTTGGAAATGTACTGGCAGGATATGTGGCCAAACAGATGGGGCTTCCGATCAACAAACTCATTATTGGTTCAAACAGCAATGATATTCTGACTCGTTTTTTTGAATCTGGAAAAATGGAGCAGCGAGGCGTAAGCCCGACCCTGTCCCCCAGTATGGATATTCAGATCTCCAGCAATTTCGAGCGTTATCTGTTTGAACTGCTCGGCCGTGATTCAGACGAGATCTGCAATTTGATGCAAAAATTCGCCGACACCGGACGCTTCGAGATTGATCCAGAGCATATGACTGAGGCAAAACAACTTTTTGCCGCCCACCGACTGAGCGATGGTGAAACCAGCAAGGAAATTTCCAGGGTCTACCGGGAAACCGGGGAAGTTATGGACCCCCATTCAGTAATCGGTGTCGCCGCCGCGAGAATCCACGGTGAACCCGGGGTGCCCACCGTGGTGCTTGGAACTGCGCATCCTGCGAAGTTTGCCGATGCAGTGCAAGCGGCTACTGGAGAGCGCGTGGCGCTGCCACTCGCGGCAGCTCATATTATGGAAGGTAAGGAGCAACTAATGAAAGTCGCGAATAGTCTGGAGACAATCCAGACTATTATAAGCGCAAATAGAGCCAGTGGTTAGCCGGCACAACGTCAATTCATAACGCTGGAAAACTGCTAACTTATTTAGACCTAATGAGGCGTAATACCTCTTTTTCTCTCGCTACGTCGACGCAGTAACTCGAGAGTCGTGAGCAGCAGGACTGAAAACAGCACCAGGATAGTTGCTGCCGAGCGAAATTTACTTCTGCCTATAAATGGTTTACCAATGACGCAACGGCGATTGAAACAGCCAGCAATTGTTTCGACTGTATCACGATGAAAATATATCCCCTTCGCTTCAGACCGCTGTAGTATAAACAACTGAAACCTTGAATGGCGGTTCCCGGGTTGGAACGTATATCTTTTGAAAACACTACACTTGAGTGAAAACCTACTTACTAAGCTACATAAGGAAACATTGGCAGGGAAGTATCCCGCTCCCTCAGGCCTTCTGGGTAAACTTTGTTACTCTGTTCGTTGTGATCGGGGCGATGAGGCAGTTTTTATTCCCGCCATATATTATCGATATAGGTTTGATAACTACTACAGTATTCATTTACTGGATTGTTATAATTCTAATTATCTACCCCTGGCAGGCGGTCGGAGTTTTACGCAGTTCCTCTGCGCGCATCAGATCTGATACCGGCAGGATTTGGGCGACTGCGGCACAAGTCGCTCTTGCCGGGAGCCTGGTTTTAGTCCTGCTGTCAATTATAGGGACCTTCCAGATCCTGCAAGTTTATAAGCAGAAACTAGCATTAGAGAAAATTAGTCCGCCAGTCCCTGAATACACACTGGATCTGATCAAACAAGATACCCTCATCCATTTGCGCGGCCTGTTTGAAATAGGGATTACTAATAGTGTCTCGGATTTACTTAATCGTTATCCACAAGTAACGGGGATAATTCTTGATAGTGAGGGTGGCCAGATATACGAAGGTAGAGGATTGGCAAGACTAATCAGGGAAAACAATCTTCAAACCTTTTCCCTGGAGCAATGCCTGTCGTCTTGCACTACAGCGTTTGTCGCGGGAGTTACCCGTTCACTGGGAACGAACGCAAAACTGGGATTTCACCAGTACAAGACCTACAGCCTTATTCCCTCGATCAATGTTGACAACGAGCAAGCCAAAGACATGGCAATATTCGTAACGCAAGGCGTTGCACCGGAGTTCGTCGACAAAATATTTGTGCACCCCCCGGAGAGTATGTGGCGGCCGGAAATCGAGGAACTGGTAGCCGCTGGTGTGGTTCACCAGACGGACTTTTCTCTCGGCAACTAGTGGGGTGTAATACCGCGTAAACGTTCTGTACGCCTGCGCATCAGTTCCAAAAAGACTAATAAAGATACTGATATTAAAATCAATATTGTAGCGACAGCCATAATGGTAGGACTAATTTGCTCACGGATACCCGAAAACATTTGCCAGGGTATGGTTCTCTGATTGTAACTGCCAACGAATAACACGACCACGACTTCATCGAACGAGGTGATAAACGCGAACAGCCCTCCGGAAATGACACCGGGTAGAATCAGCGGCACGGTGATATGAAAGAAAGTATGGGTAGGCGATGAACCCAGGCTAGCGGCGGCGCGAGTCAGGCTGTGATCAAAGCCAGTGAGGGTGGCGGTAACTGTGATCACTACGAAGGGTGTTGCCAGGGCCGCGTGTGCCAATATTACACCGACATGCGTACCCTGCAATCCGATTCTCGAGTAAAAGAAAAACATCCCCGCAGCAGAAATGATCAGCGGCACCACCATGGGTGAAATCAGTAGGCCCATTATCGTGGTTTTAAACGGGAAATCGGGGCGACTCAATCCCAGTGCCGCCAGGGTGCCCAGAAAAGTCGATATAATCGTCGAAAAAACCGCGATGATGAAACTGTTTCTAACGGCACCTTGCCAGTTGCGGCTGGTTAAAAATTCCTCATACCACTTGGTGGTAAAGGCTTCTGGCTGGAGCTGAAGCATTTCCGAAGTAAAGGAGAAAAATGGCTGCGCGTTGAACGATAGCGGTAAAATAATCAGGATCGGGAATATCAGGAATGCGAATATTAATACGCAGATGGTCAAAAAGGTGTAATGCCAGATGCGCTCGCTCAGTGAGGCGTGAATCGGTAAGGCCATCGGTCTACCCCAGTTTCATATTATTGATGCCGACGACTTTGTCGTACAGAATATATAAGGCTAACACCAGCAGCAGCAGTATGGTTCCAAGCGCGGCGGCCAGGCCCCAGTTCAGAGATGTTGAAATATGATAGGCGATAAAGTTGCTGATCAAGGTGCCCTTGGTACCGCCAACCAGCGCCGGAGTGATGTAATAACCGATGGCTAATATAAAAACCAGGATACCGCCCGCGCCGATACCTGCGACGGTATTGGGCAGGTAAATGCGCCAAAACGCAGTAAAAGGGGTTGCACCCATCGATCGTGCCGCTCGCACCCAACTTGGCGGAATAGTTTTCATTACGCTGAATAGCGGCAAAACCATGAACGGAAGCAGAATATGGGTCATCGCGATAACGGTGCCGGCTTCGTTATGAATCATCGCCAATCGATTATCGTCACTTAGTATTCCGATGCCAACCAGGATGTCGTTAATCACCCCTTCTTTTTGTAATAGCGCAATCCAGGACGAGGTTCTTACCAGTAGTGAGGTCCAGAAAGGCAGTAACACCAAGATAATTAACATATTACTGGTCTTAGTTTTTACAGTCGATAACAGGTAGGCGACCGGGTAACCCAAAATTATGGTAAGAAAGGTTATCGTGAAACTTAGCCTGATAGTTCGCCAAAATAAGGAAATATAGACTTGTTGGTCCTCGCTTTTCATCGAAAACGAGCCATCGCTATTCTTTTCTGCATCGAATGCAGCGAGGTAGTAGGAACTGGAGAATTTACCGCTTTCCCGTTTGATCAGCCTCCAGGTTTCGATGTTTCCCCATTTCTTGTCGATGTCAATCATCGCTGCTGTTGCAGATTCCGGGCTTTCCAGTTTTTCAATCTTGCGCGCGGTTTTTCTAAACAGGCCAGACATGCCCGACTTTTCATAGTTCAGGCGCCTGCCCAGGCGGCTAATGGTTTTTTCCTCAGCACCAACTTTGAAATCTTCTATCAGCGCCTGAAACGTTGCCTCATCGGGCAACTCAGTAGAATCGAGGTCCCAGTCCCTTATTTCTACGACGACTCTAGGGAATTGTTCGCCAGCAATTGAGTTGTCAACGCTGCGAATGAGCATATCGAAGATAGGAATAAGGAAAGTAATCAGGACGAAGAGAAATAGTGGCGCCACCAGCAGCAGTGCTGTTTTTTTGCGTTGCCAAAGCGCCTTCTTCAGACTTTCCTTCAACGGAACGCCATCGGCGGTCGTAATCACTTCATTTTCAGCTTCAGCAGTAGCCATTTTATGTTGTTCCGTTTCGTTAGTTTAATCCGGGGCCCTCATCGGAGCCCCGGATTAATTTTTACTAGAGTCTCTCTATCAGCCTCTATTTAGCCTTTAGCCAGCCATGCTTCAAAACGTTCGGCCAAATCGTCCTTGTTATCCGCCCACCATTCGAAATCATAGAAAATAGCTCCTTCCATATTCTCGGGTGCCGTTGGCATATGCGGGGCCATATCTATGCCGAGGTCTGCATGTTTACCAACCATCGGTGCGGAAGAGGCGCGCAACGGGCCATAAGAAATGTATTTTGCCTGGTCTGCAAGACGTTGAGTGTCGGTTGCAAAACGCAGGTATTTCATTACTTCTTCCTTATTAGGCGCACCTTTGGGAACTACCCAGCCGTCTAGCTGAATTGCTTGTGCATCCCAGAGCATCTTAATCGGCTGCTTGTTGACCTCGATTGCCTCAAACAACCGGCCGTTGTACGCGGAACCAAACGCCACCTCTCCATCGGCGAGTAACTGCATCGGCTGGGAGCCCTTGGTCCACCAGACAACATGGTCCTTGATGGTGTCCAGTTTTGCGAAGGCTCTGGCGACCCCTTCCTCGGTATCCAGCACTTCATAAACATCTTCAGGCGCAACGCCGTCGGCAATCAGGGCCCATTCCAGATTCGGATCGGGACGTTTCTCGAGGGAACGCTTGCCGGGAAATTTTTCCAGATCGAAGACATCCGCCATTTTGGTGGGCGCGACATCAAAAATATCGGAACGATAGCCAAGTGTGGTCGAATAGGCTATCTGCGGAATAAAGCAGTCTGATACTAGTGCCTTGCCGAAATCTACACTGGCCGGGGTGCCATCGGGTGCCGGAGCAAGATCATTGTCGAAATCAATTTCTTCGACCAGGCCTTCGTCGCATAACGTTATTGCATTTGGCGCTTCAGCGTCGAGTAAGTCCCAGGTAACATTGCCTGCTTCCACTTGTGCCCTCAGTTTTGAGGCTCCTTCCGAAGCAGAATCGTCGTTAACTATGGTAACGCCCGGATTATTAGCCATATAGGGTTCATGGTAAGCCCGTTGTTGACTTTTAGTGTAGGCACCACCCCAGGAAACAACGACCATCGTAGTTTCCGCGTGGGCGATTGAAACCACTCCAGCTGCTACTGTTGCCAGAAGGGTCTTTGTTAAAATCTTGTTCATAAAAAGTGCTCCTCTTTAATTGTATCTAGTTATAAATAAACGATAAAATTGTCGAATATCCAATTACCCCGGAAACTAATCCGAGGGGTCCAGTGCTCGACAATCTTCCGCAGTCCAGCCGATATTAGCCGTGCCACCTTCTTCAAGGTGCGCGTGATCGGCTGAATTTGGAATCTTTACAATAAAATCGTCATGCCCCAATACCGTAAAACGGGTACGAATGTGGTCCCCGAGGTAGATCAATTCTTCGGCAACGCCGTTGAAAATATTGGGTAATGAGCCCGGTTCCGGATTAACCGTGACGCGCTCGGGCCTCAGTGATAATGTACTTCTTTCACCCACACCACCAACGTTAACTTTCTTGGCAATGACGGTGCCGGCGTCGTTGTCGACGTCAACCTTGACCGTATCACCGTTATCCTCTGAAACCTTGCCCAGAAAGCGGTTATTTTCACCAATAAAATTGGCGCAAAAAGCGTTTTCAGGTTCTTCGTATAATACTTCGGGTGGTGCGCATTGCTGGATGATGCCGTCATCAAATACCGCGATGCGGTTTGACATGGTCAGTGCTTCGCTTTGATCGTGGGTAACATAGACTACAGTCAATCCGAGATTTTCGCTGATGTGCTTGATTTCATATTGCATCTGCTCACGCAGGTTTTTATCTAGCGCGCCAAGCGGCTCATCCATAAGCACCAGGTCGGGGTCGAAAACCAGTGATCGAGCCACCGCAACACGTTGCTGTTGCCCACCAGAAAGTTGTGCCGGACGCCTATCACCAAAGGGGCCCAGTTGCACCATATCCAGTGCCCGGTCGACACGTTGTTTCTGTTCCGACTTGTCCATGTTGCGAACCTGGAGCGGGAAGGCGAGGTTTTCTGCCACAGTCATATGCGGAAACAGGGCATAGTTTTGAAATACCATACCAATACCACGCTTATGTGGCGGCACCTTGTTGATTGGATTATCTTTTAAGAATATTTCTCCATGTGTGGCCGGTTCAAAACCTGCCAGCATCATCAAACAGGTGGTTTTTCCGGATCCGGAGGGTCCCAGCATGGTGAGGAATTCGCCCTGGGCTACGTCCAGATTCAGGTTTTTGACAACCAGGGATTCACCATCATAACTCTTTTGAATATCGACAAAACGTACAAGCGACGGAGTATCAGACATATATTTAGCGGGGATTCTTGTTCAAGAGATTGGTGTCAGGAGAAGCGGCCAATTCACGGGTACCTTTTCCCATGACGCTGCCTCCATATCGTTTTATTTCTTTACAGCCCGTTGACCTTAACGGGGATGAAAATCAAAATCAATACCATGTGAGGTAACAATTATTACGAAAACGACATGTCAACCCCGTCAAACCACGCCTAATAACAAGTTCTGACATGAAAGCACATCTGCTGCGGATATTACACCAAACTCATGATGATTCTGACAACAGCTGATTTTGGATTAGAATAAACAGCGCATCGAACATCCCAATAAAATCCAAAAAGCAAGGCAACGTGGTCATCAATTCTAAGAATTACATCAAGCAACTGTGGCCGGCCACTATCCGAAGCCGACGCTGTGGTAAGCGCCAGCAGGTCAATCCTGCTCTGATTCGTTATTTTGAAGAATACAGTGGCGGGCAGGGCTGTATTATCGTATCGTTTCATGCTCAGATTAATGGAGATGAGGAACTAAGGTATTTATATTCCTCGACCTGATCGGCGCACCAGAATTCTAAAAATCCAAATCATGTCATCGCCTCTCTTAACGGTCGAAAATCTCTGGGTTCAGTTTCGAGTCCATGATTCGCTGTTAGATGCAGTGCGCGGGGTATCGTTTGAGATTCACAGCGGCAAGACACTGGCTCTGGTTGGCGAGTCGGGTTCCGGCAAGTCAGTCATTGCACGCTCGATCATGGGAATCCTGCCGAGTATTGCACAGGCCCATAAAGGCAATATAGTTCTTAAGGAAAAAGACAGTGAACCCGTCGATCTGCTGTCTCTCGATCCGAATGGCAGCAAGATGAGAGGGTTTCGCGGTGGCAGTATGTCCATGATTTTTCAAGAACCGATGGTATCGCTTTCTCCGTTACACACTGTGGGAAATCAGGTTGGCGAAGCCCTGCATCTGCATCGCGATGTTTCAACCAAGGAAGGTAGAGAGATATGCCTGGAAATGCTAAAAATGGTCGGCTTCAGTGATCCGGCCAGATCAATCGAGGCTTACCCCTTCGAGCTTTCAGGCGGCATGAGACAACGCGCGATGATTGCCATGGCTCTGATCTGTCGCCCATCGTTGCTGATTGCCGATGAGCCCACCACGGCCCTCGACGTCACCATCCAGGCCCAGATCCTGCAACTGATCAATCAACTCCAGAGCCAAATGGATATGGCCGTGCTCATGATTACCCATGACCTCGGCGTTGTGGCCAACGTCGCTGATGATGTGGTGGTGATTTATCACGGTGAGGTAATGGAAAGCGGAACGGTGCAGCACATTTTTTCCGATCCAAAACACGCCTACACTCGGGCACTGCTTAAGGCGATACCCCATATCGATCTTGGCAAGCAACAGCGGTTAGTCCCGGTTCGAGAGGTCCATGCCGAAGTCGGGGCCTTTTTAGAAGCCCGTCGCAAACAAATTAAACCTGACAGCGAGCATACTCAACAAAAGCCTTTGCTCGAGATCCGCAATCTGGAGAAAGTATTCTACGCCCGAAGCTCCGCCTGGTCGTTAAAGGCCAGCGAGCCTGCAGTAAAGGCTGTCGATGATGTCAGCCTAACCATTAGTCGCGGCGAATGTGTAGGGCTGGTAGGAGAAAGTGGATGCGGTAAATCCACTCTGGGAAAATTAATTGCCCACGCGATCCTGCCGGACCGTGGGCATATTTTGTATCACGGCAATACACGGGATTTCAAAGTTGAATCTCTCAATGAAGAGGACCTGTTTGAATACCGCTGTAAAGTGCAATATATGTTCCAGGATCCGGTGGGGTCTCTCAATCCCAGCATGACAGTGTTCGATATTCTGCGTGAACCGATGATCATTCACAAAATGGGAGATCAGGACTATCAGGCTGAAATGTGCAAAGAACTGATGCGACTGGTGGGTCTGGATCCGCGTTTTCTTCGACGTTATCCGCACAGCTTTTCGGGCGGACAACGCCAGCGCATTGGCATTGCGAGAGCGCTGGCGCTACAACCGGCCCTCCTGATCTGCGACGAACCGGTTTCTGCGCTGGATGTTTCCATTCAGGCGCAGGTACTGAACCTGATGCGAGACCTTCAAAAAGAGCTGGGGCTCAGCTACCTGTTCGTATCGCATAACCTTGCCGTTGTGGACTATGTTTCAGACAGGGTCGCGGTCATGTTCCGCGGCAAGCTGGTAGAGGTCGCCCCTGCGGATAACCTGTTTCATCGCGCCAAGCATCCTTACACCCGAAGTCTGCTGCAGGCGGTTCCTGTAGCAGATTTAAACAGACTGCTTGAATTCGAAAAGATCGCTGAATTCGAGGATGGCAGCCAGTGGCCGGATCCATTTACCGATACCAGTGAAGTCACGCAAACGCTACAGGAGATAGCACCCGATCACTATGTCCTTGCCAGGGAAGGTTATCAATCTGGTAGTATTTATTCATGAAAAAATGCCGACCAAGATTGCTCGCATTGTTCTGCCTGTGCTGCGCGTCTGCGCAGCCAGCTGCCGCGCAATGGTTTGAACCGGAGTATTTAAAAGACCAAGTGGCTGCCGGAGAATTGCCACCGGTGCAACAACGAATCCCGCAAGAGCCCTTAGTGGCGGCCCTGTTGGATGAACAGAAGCCGGGTAAATACGGCGGCACCATGCGAATGCTGATGGGCAGAAGTAAGGATATTCGCATGGTGATGGTCTACGGCTACGGGCGCCTGGTCGGCTACACCCCGGATCTGGAGCTAGAGGCGGATTTCCTCAAGGATTTCGAAGTTGAAGAAGGTAGACGGTTCACCTTTCATCTTCGCAAAGGGCACAAGTGGTCTGATGGCGAGCCTTTTACCAGCGAGGCCTTCCGTTATTTATGGGAAGATATTCTCAACAACGAAGAGCTTTACCCCTTCGGCCTGCCAGGAGCGTTACTGGTCGATGGCAAGCCTCCAGAGGTGGAATTCATCGATGAACAGACCGTGCGCTATACATGGGAACAGCCGAACCCATTCTTCCTGCCGGCGCTAGCTGCACCCAGCCCGTTGTTTATGTATGCGCCTGGGCATTACCTCAAGGAATTTCACGCCCGTTACAACGATCCGGATGCTCTGGCAGCAATAGTTGAGGAAGCAGGCACTCGCAACTGGGCCGGCGTCCATCACAGACGCAATCATCCCTACAAAGAAGACAATCCGGATCTGCCAACCTTACAACCCTGGGTGAATACTACCTACCCCCCTGCCGAGCGATTCGTATTCAAGCGCAATCCTTTCTATCATCGAGTCGACCAGAATGGACTCCAGCTTCCCTATATCGATGAAGTGACGCTGCAGATCACCAGCTCGAGCCTGGTGGCGGCCAAGACCAGCGCCGGCGAATCAGACCTGCAGGGAAGATACCTCCGTCTCGACAACTATACATTTCTGAAAGGGGGTGAGACACGTGGTGACTATCAAGTTCGATTGTGGCAGAGCGGCGCGGGTTCCAAATACGCACTGTATCCAAACCTCAACAGTAATGATCCTGTCTGGAGGGCACTTGTCAGGCAGCGCGATTTTCGGCGGGCCATATCTATCGGGATAGACCGGCAAGAAATAAACCAGGTGATCTATCTAGGTCTGGCGCAGGGCACCAGCAATACAGTTTTAGATTCCTGCCCGCTGTACCGCAGTGAATATCAGAGCGCGTGGAGTCAATATGATCCTGATCAGGCCAATCGGCTTCTGGATCAGTTAGGTCTGGATCAGCGTGATAGCCGAGGAATCCGATTGATGGAAAACGGAAAACCGCTGGAGATCATTCTGCATACTGCAGGCGAAGGAACTGAAGAAACCGATGTGCTGGAACTGATCGGGGAAAGCTGGCGCAAGCTTGGAATAATGTTGTTCACCAAGCCATCTCAGCGCGAAGTCTTTCGAGAACGTGTATTCGCTGGTGACGCAATGATGGCGTTATTCAACGGCATCGACAACGGGCTCCCCACTGCTGATATGAGCCCGGAAGAGTTCGCACCGACTGATCAAACCCAGTTGCAATGGCCAAAATGGGGTCAATACTTTGAGACCAATCAAAAGACCGGCGAGGAACCGGATATTGAAGAAGCCCGGAGACTGTTAGAGCTTTACTTCCAGTGGAGCAAATCTAACTCTCGAGAAGACCGCGAATCCATATGGCATGAAATTCTGAAGATATATAGCGAAGAAGTGTTCAGCATCGGCCTGATCTGCGGTGTGCCACAACCCATTGCAGTAAACAACCAATTACACAACGTACCTGAAAAGGGCATTTACAGCTGGTCCCCGACGTCATTCTTCGGCGTCTATCGTCCGGATACGTTCTGGTTCGATTGATTTACTACGTTTTAAAGCGCCTGTTGATGATGATACCAACGTTGTTGGTGATCAGCTTTATCGTTTTCGTTATCATTCAGCTGCCTCCCGGTGACTATCTGGAAACCTATATCGCGGAGCTTGAAAGCCAGGGTGAGTCTGTAAATCCCGACAAGATTGCTTTCTTACGCAAGGAATATGGTCTGGACCAGCCCTTCATGGTCCAATACTTTACCTGGATTAGCGGTTTCGTAAGTGGTAATTTCGGCTATTCGTTTGAATTCGAGCTGCCGGTGCGGGACGTGGTGGGTGACCGGATCTGGCTCACGGTTCTGGTTTCTTTCGTGACTGTTCTGTTTACATGGGCAATCGCATTTCCTATCGGAATTTACTCCGCAACGCACCAGTACAGCTGGGGTGACTACGGCCTGTCGCTGCTTGGGTTCATCGGCCTTGCGACTCCAAACTTTCTGCTCGCGCTGATCATGCTTTACCTGGCAAACATCTGGTTTGGTACGTCGATAGGTGGATTAATGGATCCCAGGTACCTCGATCAGCCTTGGAGTTGGGGCAAGTTCAAATCGGTGCTCGAACATATGTGGATTCCGGTGGTGGTCATCGGCACATCGGGCACCGCCGGCATGATTCGACGAATACGCGCTAATTTGCTGGATGAACTGGAAAAACAGTATGTCTTGACCGGCAAGGCAAAAGGTCTGCCACCAGGTAAACTGCTTCGAAAATACCCCCTGCGGATGTCGATGAATTTTTTCATAGCGGATATCGGCAGCCTCCTCCCCAGTATTATTTCCGGCGCAGAGGTAGTGGCCATTGTGTTATCCCTGCCGACTACGGGCCCCATGCTGCTGACCTCACTGCAAAGCCAGGATATGTATCTGGCAGGTACGTTCCTCATGTTTCTGGCCATACTGACTGTGGTCGGCATGTTGGTCTCGGATCTACTGCTGGCGTGGCTTGATCCCAGAATTCGCCTGCAAGGAGAACTGGTTCAATGAGCAAAGAACACTACGTATCTGAAGCCCCGTTCGACCCGCAGTCTATCGAGCGAATGACTGCAGGCCAGGAACAATATTACATGGCCTCCCGCAGGCGCCTGATATGGTGGAAACTTAAACGTCATAAACTGGCAGTCTGGTGCGGGGCCATCCTTTTCATGATGTATGGTACAACTCTGATTTCCGAATGGATCGCGCCCTATTACTACCAGACTCGCCATACTGGCCACATTTATTCACCGCCTCAGCAATTGCATCTATTTCACGAAGGTGAATTTATTGGGCCGTTTGTGTACGGAAATGACACTCGACTCAACATGGAAACTCTAGGTCGGGAGTATGTCCCCAATCCGGAGAAGGTCGAAAAGCTGCGATTCTTCTGCAGTGGCGACAGTTACAAATTCTGGGGCATGGTGCGATCAGATTTTCATTTCGTCTGCCCGGCCGAGGGCAGCACCATGTTTCTACTCGGTACCGATAGACTGGGGCGCGACCTGTTCTCGAGGATTACTTACGGTGCCAGAATATCGTTACTGATTGGGCTCGGTGGAATTATAGTCAGTCTTTTTCTCGGCCTGCTATTTGGGGGACTTGCGGGCTATTACGGTGGCTGGGTCGATTCTGTGGTCCAGCGTTTGACTGAGATAATTCGATCGTTTCCGGAGCTGCCGCTTTGGATGGCACTGTCGGCGATTCTGCCGGTCACGTGGAGCCCATTGCTCATTTTCTTTGGAATCACAGTGATTCTCGCGCTGCTCGACTGGACCGGGCTGGCGCGGTCGGTGCGGTCAAAGCTTCTGGCACTTCGCGAAGAGGATTACTGTACTGCCGCAAGGTTGATGGGCGCGCGGCCCGGCCGGATCATCAAGCGACATCTGCTGCCGGGCTTCGCCAGTCATATTATTGCCTCGGCAACTCTTTCGATCCCAGGCATGATCCTGGGAGAAACCGCGCTGTCATTCCTCGGGCTGGGTCTACGCCCACCCATCACCAGCTGGGGGGTACTGCTCAACGAAGCACAAAATATCAATGTGGTCGCGCTTTACCCATGGCTCATCCTGCCGGTTGTGCCGGTAGTCATCATCATCCTCGCATTTAACTTTTTTGGCGACGGACTGCGCGACGCCGCCGACCCCTACAAATAACCCGGACTTGAAGCCGCCCGGTCTCGCAGTTGTCCTGAAGGGATATCCCAGGCTTTCTGAGACCTTTATTGCACAGGAAATACACAATCTGGAAAATGCAGGTGTAAACGTCACCCTGTTCTCGCTGAGGCATCCTACCGACAAAGCAACGCATCCAGTTCACAATGAAGTGCGGGCGCGGGTGGTTTATTTACCCGAATATCTGTACCAGGAACCGATTCGTTTGCTGAAAGGCTGGTGGCGTGCTAGAAATAGCCCCGGTTATGTCGAGGCATGTCGGCTTTTCTGGAATGATCTGAAACGAGACCGCACCCCAAATCGAGTGCGTCGATTCGGTCAGGCACTGGTGCTTGCCGCCGGACTGCCAGAGCATATTACCGCCCTGTATGCGCATTTCCTGCATACGCCAGCCTCGGTCACACAATACGCCGCGGTGATGCTGGGGATTCCCTGGGCCTGCTCTGCCCACGCGAAGGATATCTACACCACACCTGAGTGGGAAATTAACGGCAAACTCGCTCACTGTCAGTGGCTGACGACCTGCACGAAAACAAACCACAATCATTTGCGCACCCTTTGCGCCGATCCGGAGAAGGTCAGGCTCAATTATCATGGTATTGATCTGCAACGCTTCGGCTCCCTCCACCCGACCTTCTCTAATCGGGATGGCCACCAGGGGAGCGACCCGGTTGTCATCCTGAGTGTTGGGCGTGCGGTGGAGAAGAAAGGGTATTCAGGTCTGCTCGACGCGCTGGCGCAGCTCAATCCCAGTCTCGTATGGAAATTTCTGCATATCGGGGGTGGACCACTTTTATCCGAATTAAAAAAACAGGCCAAGTCTCTTGGTATCGCAGACAAGATCGATTGGCTTGGCGCGCAGCCTCAACAGACAGTAATCGATTGTTATCGTCTCGCAGACCTGTTCATCCTTAATTGTGGTATTGATCGACACGGAGACCGGGACGGTCTTCCCAATGTCATGGTTGAAGCCCAAAGTCAGGGACTGCCCGTGATCGGTACTAATATTTCAGGTATTCCGGAGCTGGTTGAGCACGGGCACAACGGGCTCCTGGTTGAGCCTGGCCAGCAAGGGGCTCTGGTCGATTCTCTTGAAACGCTCATTACCAAGCCTCAGATGCGGCAACAGTATGGCGAGGCGGGAAGAGAAAAAGTGTGCAGTCAGTTCGACATGAATGCCAGTTTTTCTGGCTTACAGGCACTGATTGCAGAATTACTGGCGCAATCGACCCGTCGGTAAAAAGTTGCTGTATCGGGTCCCCTACCTAACGCTTGATGGGTAACCTGATCACGCGACCATATGCTTGTGTTGAAGGCGCGACATACTCCAATGAACAGTAACGGAGACAACCCGCGGCTAAAAGTAACAATGTTGCTTAGCGGGGAAACGCCCGTTTTTGACTTCTTTTACGTACTTTGCAATAGCGCCCTGGACACCGTCTCGATTACCTTTGAGGTAGTTCTTTACAAACTTGGCGGTTTTACC
The DNA here is from genome assembly GCA_024644945.1 of Gammaproteobacteria bacterium. Classification (GTDB taxonomy): domain Bacteria; phylum Pseudomonadota; class Gammaproteobacteria; order Arenicellales; family Poriferihabitantaceae; genus VYFG01. The sequence goes on from JAHEGU010000005.1 coordinate 51,183, forward strand.
TGGGTAGAGCCCAAGCAGATCGTGCCAGACTAGAATCTGGCCGTCTGTTTTAGGTCCGGCGCCTATGCCAATAACCGGAATGTCCAGACTTTCTGTGAGCTCTTGGCCCAGATTCACCGGAACACATTCAATCAGCAAAACGCTGGCACCGGCACTCTGCAGTATTTTTGCCTCATCGATGATTTCCTTGGATCGACGTGGATCACGACCCTGCACTGAGTACCCGCCAAGATGGTTGACCGATTGTGGGGTCAGGCCCATGTGAGCGCAAACAGGAATTCCCCGTTCGGCCAGCAGGTGCGTTGTTTCGGCCAGCCAAGCGCCACCTTCGAGTTTGACCATCTGAGCGCCTTCTCGCATGAGAATCGCTGCGTTCTCAAGACTCGAAGATTCCGAGTAATAACTCATAAATGGCAGGTCCGCCATAATCATGGCACGCTCGTTGCCCCGCCGCACACAGCGCACATGGTAGGCGGTATCTCCGATAGTAACAGGCAGACTGCTGTCATGACCCTGAATCACCATTCCCAGGGAATCGCCTACCAGTATGACTTCTACTCCGGCCTGATTTGCCGCATAAGCACTGCAGTAATCGTAGGCCGTCAGGCAGGCAAATTTTTCGCCGTCTTTCTTGAATTTGTGCAGCGTCTTTATCGTGACTTTCTGTTTCGCACTTTGTGTCGACATGGAATCTGATGGGTATGGCTTGAAAATACGAGTATATTCTATGGCATTGCCAGTGGCTTAATAAATTCATTCAAATCAAGGGCGAGATCCGGAAAGACACAACATGCATATTGCTTTCTACGCCCCAATGAAATCTCCACGTTCAGCGAGGCCCTCCGGTGACCGCAAGATAGGGTCTTTATTTATGTCCGCTTTGCAACAGGCGGGTTTCAATGTCTCCCTTGGATCAGAATTTCGCAGTTGGGAAGGTACCGGCGATCGCCAGCGTCAGGAATCAATCCGTCAGCAGGCTGATGCGATCGCAAACGAGTTGATTGAACAATATCTTGCCATGCCGGTCTCCCTGCGCCCTAAAGCGTGGTTTACCTATCATCTCTATCACAAAGCCCCGGATTGGATTGGCCCTCGGGTATGCGCTGCGCTGCATATCCCCTATATACTCGCAGAGGCCTCCGTGGGCCACAAACAGGCTGGCGGCAAATGGGATATGGGATACCAGTCGAGTGTCGATTCAATTCACCTCGCCCAGGCGATCTTTGCCCTTAATCCTGCCGATGTCGATGGGATTCAATCCGTCATGCGCCATGACCAATCCCTGATCATGATTAATCCGTTCCTCGACGTTGAGCCGATGAACCTCAGCAACAAGATTCGACTGCGGCATCAGTTCGCAACCAGGATGAAGATTGATCCAGACAAGTACTGGCTCTTAAGCGTTGCGATGATGCGTAACGACAGCAAGTTGATCTCCTATGAACTGCTGGCCAGAACGATGGAGCAACTGCAAAGGAAAGACTGGCTGCTGCTGCTGATTGGAGACGGGGCCGCGGAGCTGCTGGTGCGCGAATACTTCCGATTTGATTTAGATCGAAGAGTCTACTTTCTCGGAAGACGGGACGCGGCGTTTATCCACGAGCTGATGAGCGCAGCCGACCTGCTGGCATGGCCAGCCGTTAATGAAGCGATCGGCATGGTGGCCCTTGAATCTCTAGCCTCTGGACTACCTGTGATCTGGGGAAAATCAGGGGGCATTGACCAGATCGTTCAGCACCGCAAAACCGGTATCCTGATTGACCAGACTGAAGCAAGCTCATTCTGCGCTGAATTCGCACAAAATATGGAACTATTGTTGTCCAATCCGGGAGAGCTCTTAAAAATGTCGGCCGCATCGTTGGACAAGTACCACAAGCTGCACAGGCTGGAGACGGCCGCACAAACCCTGGGGGATATTATCCACCCTTTACTCACCTCCCCCTAGCGGACCAAAATCCCGAACTAGCGCCAGCGGGTCTGGAAAACTTTTTCCGCCGCCAACCAGGTGACTGCAGGGTGTTCATCCAAGGCGCGCAGCAATATCTTAAGAAAGCGCCAACACTCTTCGTCATGCACCAAATGGTGAGTCAGTAATCCCGTCGGTTCCGCTTTGTCTGCAGCGCCCAGGCGCTTATCGCGCAAATGCGACACCAGCTGATCGATAGCGAGCTTATCGCCGGTAAACCGCTTTTCTGGTCGCCACTGAATAATGTCAACGTGGGTATTGACGATCCAGATGTCGTTGCCTGCCTGAGGTAGTTTGCGTGCCCCGAAACAGGAAATACCTTTAAATCCGATTTTCGAGAGATCGGGGTAGAGATCTGGAGAGATCCGGTTCCATGGCGGTACCAGTATCGGGCACAGGCGCTCACCCACCGCCTGTTTAAGCATATCGAAGCCCTTCTGCAGCTCGGCGCAGATCAATTTCTTTTCACGGTGTGCGCCCAGCTCCTGTTTTTTTTCGTCTTTGGAAGCATGATTGCGATGCTGATAGCCATGTTGCAGAATACTTAGACCTGGATTTATCTCCATCACTTCCCGCAAGCTATGTTCTGAGCCGGCCGGTATCACAGCCAGCGCCAGCGGCACGTCATACTGGCCCGCAAGATCAACTAACTGAACCAGCGACGGGTGATTCTTCTGTGCATCGTCGTCGCGCCACCAGAACACCGCCTCTTCGCCTTCGAAGTTCCACTGATCGAGCTCCTGGTATAACAGGTCGAGCGGATTCATGAACGAAATTGTTTTAAGTGAGCCTTTATCAACCTCACACTTTCACTGATGCCATTTAAATTGATCGCTAGTTTTGGCATCGGTTTTTTTTCCATGGCGCGATCTATTGCAGAAAGCAGGTTCCGAGCGCTCAGTCTTCGCTCGTCGAGAACCAAACAAAAACCTTTTTGGGCAAATTTTTCTGCTCGCATCGCTTGCTCGGTTTCACCATCCTTCGCGTACGGCACGGTCACCGCAGGACATCCTGCAGAGATAAGTTCGAGAGCGGTGTTGTAACCGTATTGTGATATCGAAACCTCGCAGTTTGCCAGCAGCTCTCGAAAGTCATCGCGATTTCGTTCTATTTTGAGGTTGCCAGAGTGTCGTTGTCTGAGCGCCTGGTACTCCGAATCGTTAATTCCTGAGCCTACCAGAAGATGCCAGGATCGCGCATCTAAACTGCTCGCTTCAGCTGCAACCCGAAGTAGTTCGATACCCGCAGCGCCTCCACCTGCAGAGACCAATATTTTCCCCGCGCCTTCTCCGCTGCCAGGGCCCGCATCAGATGCGGCAAACACATACCCGGTATAAACAACCGGGCACTTAATGCCTGCATACTCAGGAAAACTGCATTGCAGCGGAATCAGGCGCTCATCCCCATGCACCATGACCAGCTCAAAGAAACGTTCAAGCCGCTCCAAGGTCTGTAACCGACGTTTCCGTTTTCGCACTTGTAGAATGTCCCTGATCGAACACACTATCATGGGCGGGTTGAGACGGCTGGATTGCTGACCAAGCATTGGCAGTATTTCGAATTCCATTTGACGCCGACCGAACGGCCATGTTTCGACCACCAAGACATCCGGCGCGATGCGCTTCATTTCCACGGCCAGCATTTCAGCGCGCCACTGCTTCCAGGATTCATCTACCGGTTCATCGTGCTGATCAAGCAGGGTCGAGAAGTCGCCCGGTAATGTTTTGGCAACAGGCAACTGCACCAGGTTATAGGCACCTGCTGTCGGCGCCCTGCCGCCCGACACCAGGGAGACCTCGTTTCCATCCTGGTGTAATGCATCAGCCAGCAATTGGGCGCGCACCAGATGGCCAGAACCGAGGAGGTGCTGGACATAGATCGCGATCTTCAAACTATCCGCCCCGGAATTGAAAACTCAGGCTGCGGCAGGGCTTGCATTGAGAAGGGTTACCACTCGATCACACACCCGCTCCATCCCATCGAGCATCCCAGGCTGCAGATTCTCAGAGGGTCGCGGCTGGGATGACAAGCCTGCAATCAGCGCAGACAGATTGGGCACGCTGAACTCTTCAGGCTCAAGCATCTTAACCAGCCCAAGCTCAGCCGCCCGTCTGGCTCGGATAAGCTGTTCCATGCGCGGCTCAAATCGCGGCAGTATGATCGACGGCTGATCAAAGCTCAGGATTTCGCAGAAGGTATTGTATCCCCCCATAGTGATCATACCGCTCGCGCCCTGAATCAGTGACTCGATGCGCGGATCGTAATCGATTGCGAAAAACGAATCGGTTTGATCCACTCGATTGTGTATTTCCTGTCTTTTCTGTTCCGCCATGAAGGGTCCTAAGACAAATACGACATTAGCCTCAAGCGTTGGGCAGGCGAGGCAAGACTCAAGGACCAGCTCCACCATCTCCTCACCGTCCTTACCGCCCCCTGGGGTGACCAGGTAGTAGGGTCGCTTGATCTCGGGATGCAGAACCTCTTCGATTTGAGGCCGCCTGAGAAATCCGGTGAAATGGATTTTGCGCTGTATGTCGGGATCAACGTCAAGACCCTTCAGCGGGTCGTAGAACGCCTTTGGTCCGTAAACCCAGACCTCATCATAGAGCTGCCTGATGGCGTCCAGCGCGGATTTTCTCTGCCATTCAACCTCGAGCGCATCCGGATCATCGATGACATCCCGCTCTCCCAGAATATTGGTGGCACCGCGACCCTGCAGTAAACGCAATGTGTCCTTTACTTCCCCTAGAAGCCCCAGGGGTTCCTTGTCGACAATGAACAAATCCGGATTAAATGCCTCCGCGGTTCTTCGAATAATGGTTTCCCGAATTGCCAAGGTCTGGTCGAGCTCAATATGCAATCCCAGCGAGGTGTAACTACCGTCTTTGAGCTTGATCACTCCCGGTATCCGCACAAAATCCACCCGGGCGCGAAATTCGAAACTTCCAATGACTGGGGAACCCGACAGGATCAAGACCGAGAGGCCTTTATATCGCCCCACCAGCTCATGGGCAATGGCACGACACCTGCGCAGATGCCCAAGGCCGAAACTGTCATGACTGTAGATCAGAACGCGGGCATCATCCAGGCGAGAAGTTGTGCGCATAGAAAAAATAGATCTCTATCGGCTGCCGCAGACCGACCTTAGGAACACTCAGGGCTCGTAACGACTATATCAGGCCGGATCCTGCCCGCCGGTCTCAAACAGCAGCACCATGACCTGTAGCAGTTGAGCGATTTTTTCCTGGTCGCTATCGTTTTCGACCCATTCCCACTGCGTCACTTTCTTATTTGCATAATCGCTCTCTTTTCTCTCGGTCGAACGATGCGTCACATACACGCTGGTCACGTCTTCTCCTTCCTTTTCCAATCGAATCTTGTACTTATCGTATGAAACACCCGTACCGGCGATACGGTCGAACAACAGGGCAACCGTCCTTTTCTTGTCAGCCTCCGATAGCTCACTGGTCTCAATCCAGTCGGTTTCCATGATCCCCGCCGCGGGTTGATATTCGATCAGGTCGACCTGCTCGGCGGCCCAGAAGTCGGCCAGCGTGTCCCACACGGTCTGCGCGTTGGAATCCACTCTCAGCCAGCGACGACCTTGTTCATTGATCACGGTCGCGCCGATCACTTCGGGCAAAACCTCCTGGCTGCGCGCCACGGTCCCCTTCTCATGGTTTTGCCTGACCTGTTCATTAGCGCTGGAAATCAGATCCGGCGGCAACACAATGGACTTTTGCGGCCCTTTGTTGAAGATCGATGAGAACAGACCGCCTCCAGCGCCATCTGCACCCCCGATTTTCTTTGGTGAACTTGGGTCGCCATCGGGCTGCTTGCTGGAGTTGGAACCAGACTGGCAGCCTGCCAGCATCAGCGCCAGCAGCAGTATTATGATCGATTTGGACATGTCGCTAGAAAGAGTAATTGACAACGGATTTACAGGTGTTCTGATGCAGCGAATCTACCATACTCCGACCCTGGCCTGATATGTCCCAAAATATTAATATTTCGTCTTTTTATGGCCCAAAAGCCTTCAATCGAGGCTAAAATCGCCGATAAAATTAATAATTATTAAGATTAAGTGAATTTAATATCTTATTGATATTTAATGTTTATTAAAATTTTTCCGGAAAAAAATGCACTTTTTTAACGATTTTATTAAAAAAAGTTAATATTCATGCGGAAAATGTGGCAGAATCCGTTTGCGTTTGGAATTTAACAAGAAGATATCGAGCTGTTAAACGCGGTCCCTTCGACTTAGAAACCAAGAGCAAAAAAATTAATTTTTTTGATAACAGTACTCAAGAGGTAAATTTCATGAACAAGAAACTAATTGCTGTAGCAGTGGCGAGTGCATTGGCTGCTCCAGCTGTACACGCAGACATCACTCCATATGGCCGGATCAACAACGCCATCGACATTAACGATGTTTCAGATGATTTCGATAACGAAAATTCTAACAACGTCGACCTTTCGGGTGTGGCATCGCGTTTTGGATTCAAGGGTTCAGGCGACATCGGTAACGGTATGACCGCCATTGGCCGTTATGAATTCTCAACGACTACCGATAAAGAGGGCAACGGTGTCGAAGACACACGACTCGCATATGTCGGTCTGTCCGGCGGATTCGGAACCGTAACAATGGGTAACCAGTGGTCTGCTTACTATAACTCTGTCGGTACCTATTTGAGCCCGACTTACTCTCTCGGCTACTTCCTGTATTCTTCAGTCAGCAGAGCGCCGTTCCGTGCTTCGAACACCGTCAAGTACGCTAACAGTTTTGGTGCCGTGAATATGGAAATTGATTTACGCCTTAACGATAGCAATGAAGGTAATGACGTTGCTGAGAAGTTAAATGGTAACGGTGCTGGCATCGGATTGTCTTGGATGCCGATGGACGCCTTTACACTCGCATTCGCCTATGACCAGGATGAAGATGAGCCTGACGCTGATACAGGGATCACTCCCGAAGATGAAAAGCGTATGGGTATTACCGGTAAATATGATTTTGGTCCGGTAGCGGCGATGCTTGGATATCAGGAGTATGAGCAGGGCACCGATAAGTTTAAAAACGTTCAGACTTATTTTAGCGGACCGATCGGCGAGAAGACCAGCTGGCTGGCTGGCTATGGTGAAACCGATGTGGAAGACCCAGGCACAGCTAACGATGGACGTAAGCCTAGTCAATATACCCTTGGTCTTTATCACAACATGGGCGGCGGCCTGAGATTGTGGGCAGAGTATGCCAGTATTGATTACGATAATTTCGATGAAAGAACCGGTAAGACTAAGCAAGCACTGCTTGGTATGCGTATCGACTTCTAAGTCGAATTCAGCATAAGCTGATACGAAGCCGGGGCTCCGCCCCGGCTTTTTTTGCCTACATGGATGTAGGTACTCCGCGAACGCAGGGATGCGCAGTAGCGGAGACAGGCCAGGATGGCCGGTATGTCGCGGGCGCAAGGATGCGCAGGAGCGACGCGGAATTACCAGCATCTCCTAACCGCTCACTTAGTCCCCGAGAAGGGATGCGACATAGCGGAGACAGGCCATGATGACCTTGGCAGGTTTTTGCTCCCTGCAAAACCTGCATTTTCACCCTCCATGGCGGTCATATGTCGCGGGCGCAAGCATGCGCTGGAGCGACGCGGACGAACCAGCATCTCCTAACCACTCACTAGTCCCCAAGCAGGGATGCGACATAGCGGAGACAGGCCAGGATGGCCTTGGCAGGTTTTTACTCCCTGCAAATTACAACGTTAGGCTCGACTATCAGACGTTTCAGCAAGGCACCGATAAGGCGTGATCACCCCCGGCTGTTTTTCAGCGATAACCTCATCCCGACACTAATGGTCATGCGTATCGACTTCTAAGTCGAATGCCACGCTGGTCGACTGAAGCCGGAGCTATTCAGGAAACAGCTAATCCAGATATCGGTTTTCTGAATCCAGCACCCCCTCCTTGACCAGTATTTTTATTGCCGGTTGCAGGTGCTTCTCGTATCGTCGCCATCTCTCCCGCGAGCTGGTATAGATTCCCTCTCTGACCTGCCAGATACTGGCAGTGCGCACCGCTGCGTCAGAGCGTTTCTGATCCAGACACGCGTCATCCCATTCGAGCCCTGTGCCCTGAATCAGTTTACGGGTCTGCGTGTCGCTATCCGCTACCAGAGCCTCGTATTGCACCTTGTATATTTCGCCAGGAAAAATCCGATGCCAGTGCCGCATTAAACGATGGTGACGGACGTAATAGCGCGCCAGGATCTCGAGGTCATAGACGAAGTTTAACTCCGAGCCATACAGCTGAAAATAGTTTGAAACAATAACGTCCAGGGGATGGCGGTGACAGTGCACGATGGCTGCAGCCGGAAACAATACTTTGATCAACCAGATATGCACAAAGTTGAACGGCAGTTTATCGGTGAATAATCCGGTTGAAATGGTGTGCAGTCTGGTGACCCAGTCGAGATACTCCTTGGTTTCCTGGCTAAACGCGCTGATATCGAGCCCGGGAAAGTCATCGGGATAGACCCGCATCTGTCCGTAGTTTCTCTCGAGTCGACCGATGGCGCGGTCAATACAGGGCAGCTCGCCACATCCTGTCACATCGGGATGGCGGGACATAATCTGCTCAACCAGCGTGGTGCCGCTGCGCGACATACCGGTTATAAAAATGGGCTGGATCTGACTTTCATTGTCCTCAACCACCTTAGCCGGCTTGGAGTCAAGCACCTGCATGATCCGGTCAATATGAGAATAATACTGACCGAAGTCCATGGTTATTTCCTTCAATTTCAGTTCGTTACCAATGTGATAGGTCTCGAACGCCAGGTCGTAGAGACCACAATCGTCGTAGATCTTGCCTAACGCGAAAGCAAGCTTGCAGCGCATCTGGTCATTCTGGTCCTTTCGCTCCCATATCTTTAAAAGTGGTACGGCGTCCGGGTCATCCAGTGATTCAAATTTCTTCATCGCCACCAGATTACGATAGGCTTCGATGTACTCGGGGTCGAGTTCGACCGCCTGCCGATATCTTTCCTCGGCACGTTCTTTGTCACCGAGAGATGCAAACGCCAGACCGGTATTGTTACGATATTCCGGATGCTCCGGATCGAATTCGATAGCCTTCTGGTAACTCTCCTTGGCTTTGTCGACACTGTCCAGCTGAAAGTAGGCGTTGCCAAGAGAGTTCCATACTCTTGCATGCCGTGGATTCTTCTTGAGAATTTCCTGAGCGATATTCAATACCGAAAAGTTGTCATTGATCAACTCACAGAATGACATATCAAGCAACTTTATACCTTCATCACCAGGGTAGCGCTGTTTAAGGGTCTTGAGTAACGGCTGCACTTCATCGAATTTCCGTTGATCAAGCAGTATTCGTCCCTGCAATTCCATCTGATCCCGGGTGGGGGAGGGAGCGGCGATCAACGGTGCCAGAACCAGCGCTGCCTGTTCGCTGTCTCCAGCGCCCAGCAGGGAATTGGCAAGATTCTGTCTGGCATCCGCATTAGCCGGATCGATCTGCAGTGATTGCTCCAGATACTGACGTGCTTTGTCGTAATCATTTGCTTCGGCACTCAGGGTACCAAGCAGGTTAAGCGCCCTGGGGTGATTAGGCTGCATCGAAAGCGATCTTTTCGCTTCGCTTATCGCCTCCTTTTCCTGACCCAGGGCCTTATGCGACAGAGCGAGGTTGATCACTGCCTCGACCTGGGCCGGATCGAGTGCCAGAGACTTTGTATATTCTTTTACCGCTTTCTGGTGTTGCCCTAGGTGTTGCGCTGCCAGTGCCAGGTTATACCAGGCGGCGGCGCTTTTCGGTGCCATTTTGACCACTTTTTCCAGCCCCCTTCGGGCTCTCGCCGCATCACCCTTCTGCAGCCAAGTCGCTGCTTCGACGAACAGTTTCTGCACTTTCTGCGGGGATTGGTTTTGCTTCATCTTGGCGATACTGCTGTCAACGGATTTTCGATAGTGAATTGTTCAAGACACGGGATTTTAGCAGTCCCGTTAGAGATACCCCATCTTTGTTTATATGATTCAATAACACGCGCAAACCAGTTTGAATCCAGCGTCAATCTTCATTACACTCCGCTGTTCTCAAACACAGGCGAAATTGTGGCCAAAGAAGAAAGCATTGAAATGGAAGGTACAGTCATCGAGACTCTTCCCAATACGCAGTTCAGGGTGAAACTTGAAAACGGGCATGAAATCATTGCCCATATATCCGGAAAAATGCGTAAACATTACATCCGTATCCTGCGAGGCGACACCGTGACCGTGCAGCTCACACCCTACGACCTCAGTAAGGGTCGGATCACTTTCAGGGAACGCTAAATCCCCACCCGTTAAACCCCCAGGCAGTTCAGGCAATATCGGCTATCCCGGTTTTAGTCCACGCAGGTGGCGGTCTACAGTGAACCTGGAGGCCAGCAGACCCAGGGACACCGCGACCATCGTTACGGCGAGTGCGATGCCCGGGCTTATCCAGCCGATCATGAAGTCACTTTCATATAATAAGGTCAGGCGGGAAACCGGACCGGCTAATAAATACAAGGTCATATTGGTCACGCCCCACGCAAACAAGGCACCAAAAAAACAATGTAATGCGCCCGCGTAGAGGAAGGGTCGGCGAATAAATGCATGGGTTCCTCCGACCTGATCGATGATCTCTATTTCTGCGGCCCGGTTGATAATTCCCAGCCTCACCGTGTCGCTGATCACGAGAACGATGCCGATCCCCATCAAGCACGCGAGCACTATGACACCGCGCCGAATCAAATCCACTATAGCAGCCAGACGATTTAACCATTGCTGATCGTATACGGCGGTGTCCACTCCCTGCATGATCTCAAGTTCATCCGCAAGGGTGATTGTTGCGGCGTTGTCTCGACCAGTGGCAGGCACCACAATCAGCAATGGCGGTAACGGATTACTTGGTAAGGCCTCGATGGCTTCGGTAAAACCATCTAAATTGGAAAACTCCTCGAGACCTTGCTCCGGAGAAATATATTGAACGTCTTCGATTTTCGGGTTCTGCAGCAATTTTTGTCCGAACTCAATGGGATCTGGTATCTCTGCATCAGTTCCACTTTCGAGAAAAACGGAAATACGAGGATTGTCGATCCAGTTCGCGGTGACCGATTCGAGGCTATCGACAATTTTGTACAATACCATCGGCAGTGTCATCGCAATGGCCAGCACAAGAATGGTCATCGCACTGGTTAAAGGGGTCTTCCAAAGCCTGCCCAAGGTATCAAATAACACCTGTAGATGCCGCGAAAGCCAGACAGAAATCTGTTTAGGCATCCTGTTCGCCCGACACCAGCCTGCCCTCTGATAGCGCTAATACTCCGCACCGTATTCGTTCAAGATGACGATAGTCATGGGTCGCAATCAGCACCGTAATGTCGACCTGATTAAACTGCAGAAACAACTGCATTATTTCATCTGCCAGCGCCGGATCCAGGTTACCGGTTGGCTCGTCCGCGAGTAGAACCTGGGGCCGACCCACTACCGCTCGCGCGATTCCCACCCGCTGCTGCTCCCCGCCAGACAGAGTGATCGGATAACGTTTTGCTTTATTGAGCAACCCAACCTTGTCGAGCGCCGCACGAACCCGACGCTGTGTTTCGCCGCGCCCGGTGCCAGCCACCACCAGAGGCAGCGAGACATTATCTTCTACAGTCCTGTCATGCAGCAGCTTATGGTCCTGGAATACCGTTCCAATAGTCCTGCGATAGGCCGCAATCCGGTTGCCTTTAAGCCTGGAAAGATTCTTATCCGCTACCAGTACCTGACCCCGAGTAGCCAGCTCGGAAAGAGATATCAGTTTCAGAAGCGTACTTTTACCAGCGCCGGAGTGACCCGTTAGAAAAGTGAAGGATCCTTTGGCCAGGGTAAACGAAACATGACTCAATGCTTCGTGTCCGCTTGGGTAACGTTTCGATACCTGACTAAACCGAATCACCGCCCAGCTCCCTGAATATCAGGAAACAGGTGGCAACAGCGCATCAACAAATTCGGCTGCATCGAACTGGCGCAGATCTTCCGCAGATTCTCCAGTACCAATATAACGGATAGGTAAGCCAAAGCGATCGGCCAGCGCTAACACCACACCCCCTTTTGCAGTCCCATCAAGCTTGGTAATGCAGAGGCCGGTCAATCCCACGGCCTGGTCAAAATGCTGTACCTGGGACAGAACGTTCTGTCCGTTACCTGCGTCCACTGTGAGCCAGATCTGGTCCGGGATCCCGGAATCCGCCTTGGCCAGTACACGCTTCACTTTTACCAGCTGTTCAACCAGGTCGCCATGGGTATGTTGTCGGCCGGCCGTATCCACCAACAACAGCTCGCAGGCTCTCGCTTTGGCCGCACTGAAGGCATCAAAAGCGACTGCGGCCGCATCGGCGCCATGGGCTTGCGCAATAACAGGCACTTCCAGGCGCTCGCCCCAGTTCTGCAACTGCTCGATGGCGGCGGCGCGAAACGTATCGCAGGCGGCTAACATCACGCGCGATCCGGAGTGCTTGTACCTGGCGGCTATTTTCGCGAGTGTCGTGGTTTTTCCAACGCCATTTACTCCGACCATCATAATCACCATTGGGCGAGCCTCTGGCATTATCAGATCTTCCGGATCGCACGGCTGGACTATTTCAAGCATGACTTCGCGCAGGCTTTGTAACAGTTGCTGCTGCCCCCCCTGTTTCGCTGAAGCCGCGTCCACGCGGAGTCGATTCACGATCTTTTCGGCTACCGCGACCCCGACGTCTGCGACCAGTAAATGATCTTCGATCTCTTCCAGCATGGACTCATCCACGGGGTCACCACTAAACAGAGAAGTGATGCCGCCAAATAAACCGTCTCGGGTTCTCGCAAGCCGAGCAAAAAGCCCGCCTCCACCACTGCTGTTGGCTGTCGATGCAGATTCATCATCGGAGCGCTTTTTGCTTCTGGAAAATAACTTCATTGTGCACTTTTTTAAAAGCGCGTATCGTATCATCGTTGCTTGCATGGCATGAAAAAATCCTAAAGCATGAGCAGACAGCGCGGATACATTCGCATTATTGGGGGACGATGGCGCAGTCGCAAGCTGACGTTTCCCGAGGTCGAGGGCTTGAGACCATCCCCGGACGCAGTCCGCGAAACTCTGTTCAACTGGTTACGAAATGATATACAAGGGAGACGTTGTCTGGATCTATATGCGGGCAGCGGAGCATTTGGCTTTGAGGCAGCCTCCCGAGGCGCGTCAAATGTTGTCATGGTGGAAGCTAATCAAGTTGCCGCACGTCAGCTTAAGAAAAACTGCGATATACTCATCGCGGAAAATAGCATCGCTATCGTTAACTCTCGCGCCGAACACTTTGTCGGGCACAGCACTGAGCAATTCGACCTGGTATTTCTTGATCCGCCATTTGAGTCAGTCGACATCGCCCGGATCTGCGGGCTCATCAGTCAAAGCTCAATACTGGCACCTGGAGCCATGGTTTACATCGAAAGTCCTAATAACAGTACCCCCTTACCAATCCCCCCGACTTGGCATATCATTCGGCAAAAGACCCGAGGCCTGGTGCAGTCCACACTAATCAATACCGACTATGAATAATACAGCCGTCTATCCCGGCACCTTTGATCCGATTACCAGCGGTCATAGAGATCTCGTAGTGCGCACGGCAGCGATGTTTGACCGGGTCATCCTCGCGGTCGCCGACAGCCCTGAAAAGAATCCTTTGTTCGATCTTGCACATCGTATCGAACTCGCCCAGGAGGTCCTGCAGGACATTGAACATGTTGAAATCATGGGTTTTTCCGGGCTGCTGATTGATTTTGTCCGCGATCAGAACGCGCGCGTGATACTCAGGGGATTGCGCGCCGTATCTGACTTTGAATATGAGTTTCAACTGGCCTCGATGAATCGTCGTTTAGACAGCAATATAGAAACGGTATTTCTGACACCTTCGGAACGATATACATTTGTGTCAGCATCGCTGGTCAAAGAGATCGCGCGTTACAATGGCGACGTCAGTGATTTTGTCCACCCGGTGGTGAATCAGGCTCTGAAGGACAAACTGAATCCGGGTCGTTAGGCAGCGGCAGTTGTTCTTTCATGGCTCTTTTCATTACAGACGAGTGCATCAACTGCGACGTATGTGAGCCGGAGTGCCCCAATGATGCGATTTTTCAGGGCGCCGAAATCTACCAGATAGACTGGACCCGTTGCACCGAATGCGTCGGGCACTTTGAGACCAGTCAATGCGTAGAAGTGTGCCCGGTGGATTGCATACCGGTCGATCCCAAACATATAGAAAGCCCACAACAGCTGATGCTCAAGTATGAGCACCTGATGCAGGAAAAATCGGGCACGCACGGATGAGCTTGATCCAGTTCGGCGACGCTTTGCGCCGCCGCGCCGCGGAATCACGCCACCGTTACCTGGTCGCAGTCATCGGCGAGCGGGCCTGGGGGATCAAGGCAGCTTTCGATCTTTTAGGCCCGATCAAAGCGACATGGATTTCCGGTCAGGCAATACCTGGAACAAATACGATTGAAATCCGCCAGGCGCCGAGACTATTGGGGCAGGAAACTGACTCCGTGGTCTACGATGCCGAGCACCAGATAGATCCCGACGCCCTGGGTATCGTCAGCGGCACCATTGCTGGGGGGGGTCTAATGATCCTGCTGGCCCCACAGATAAACCAATGGGATGCAGCCCAAGAGTCCAGATTTAGCGGTCGGATTTCCCGCATACTGTCAAAGTCGCCTTTAGCGGTGCGCGTGATCCAGCACCAGCCAGTTCCCGATATTGATCAGCTGGAAAAATCTGCTCAACAGCCTGCCAATCTCTCATCGATTTCCGGACCCGCTGCGACACTGGATCAGCAGCGTGCAATCGACGCGATTCATACCGTGATCACGGGGCAACGCAAGCGCCCTGCGATTCTGATTGCGAACCGGGGCCGGGGCAAATCAGCTGCGCTCGGGATCGTTGCCGGTCAACTTGCAAACCAGGGAATTAAAAACATCGTTATCACAGGAAGAAGTCGCCAATCCGCGCAGGAAGTGTTTCACCATGCGGCAATAATCTCTAGTCACTGCGCCACGCAATTGCGCTGGTTGGAAATAGACCAGCTTCTCACTCAAAAAGCTGAATGCGATTTGCTGCTGGTTGATGAAGCAGCCAGCGTACATCTCGACAAACTTGGGGACCTTTTAAAGCTTTATCCTCGTATCGCAATGGCAACCACCGTACACGGTTATGAGGGTACCGGGCGGGGTTTCATGCTGCGTTTCCACCATCTGCTTGAACGCTACACCCGAGGCTGGAAACACATTCAGCTAGATACCCCGATAAGATGGTCGAAACAAGATCCGTTGGAAAAACTGGTTAACCGCCTGCTAGTACTTGATGCTGAGCTCCCTGAAATTACTGCAAAGGTTTTGCAACAAGAAAATATTCAGATTGAACAAGTTAATGCAGACACATTGTTATCGAACGAGCCCCTGCTGCGCGAGATCTTCAGTCTAATGGTTCTCGCCCACTACAAAACCAGGCCCAAGGATCTGCAACAATTACTCGACAATCGCAGTCTATGCATTTACCGCATGGCGCTGCATAGCGGGTCCAGCAATAATACCGTCGGGATCGCCGTGTTGGTTGCCGAAGGTGCACTGAGCCCCCAGGATGGAGTCCAGATATTTCAAGGCTTGAGAAGACCGGCGGGTCATGTCTTACCGGAAATCATGGTGAGCCAGCTCGGATTGCCACATGCGGCCACACTCAGTATGGCCAGAATCATGCGAATCGTAATTCATCCAGCAATACAGCGGTTGGGGTTGGGCTCCCGAATGCTCCGACATGTGTGCGATGAATCCGCCGCGTATTATGATCTGATTGGTTCAAACTTTTCATTGTCAAAGGGTCTGGCAAAATTTTGGAAGTCGTGTGGGTTCAAAACAGTGCGGATCGGTGAAACTAAAACGGCCCAGGGAGGATCCAATAGCGCCGTGTATCTGATGCCACAATCTGGAGCGGGTCGGGATATTTTCGATCAGGCGCGGCATAGCTATGCACGCAATTTTCTGGATCAACTAAAAATTGTATTGCGAAATCTGGAACCGGAGCTTGTCGCAGAGCTAGTGGAAGGTGACAGACTGTTGGCCCGCGAACCGGATCAGCCCTTATTTGCTGACGTCATTGGCTATTGTTACGGCACACGACCCGCTGAAAGCATTCCTGCAACACTTGGCACCCTCACATTGAATGGTCTGACCAGCAACGAGATCGAGGATTTCGCTTTGGTTGTGGAACGAGTATTGCAGGGTAAACGCTGGAAAGACTGCCAAAGCCTTGCAGGCGAACAGGGTAGAAAACAAGGCAGCAGGCGCATACGGTTATCGATTACCGGCTACCTCGAGAGCCTCTACGGCGAGCGACTGGAAACTATGCGGCTTAAGCTCATCAAAGGAAACTCTCCAGAGCGCTGACTAATTGTCGATTCTGTTTTGGTGTGCCCACTGTTATTCGCAGACAGTTTTCGAGCAAAGTCCCTGGGTGATTCAGATTCTTGACCAGAACCCTGCGCTGCTTGAGTTGTTCAAAAACCGTATCGGCATTCTGATCGAATTTAACCAGAATGAAGTTTGCTTCGCTCGGAAACACAGTCAATCCACTCAATTTTCCCAGTTCTGCAGCAAGCCTCTGTCGATCTTCGACAATTTGTTGCGCCTGGGCAGTGAGCACCGAAAAGTGATCAAGACAAAATTCTACGCTGACCTGGGTGAGACTGTTGACATTATAAGGTAGGCGAATCTTCTCAATCTGATCAAGCCACTTCGGATCGCCCATCATCATGCCAAGCCTGAGTCCTGCCAACCCGTTCTTTGAGAGAGTTCGCATAACTAAAAGATTTGGGAAACGATGAATCTCTTGCAGGAAGGACTTACCGCTAAACGGAAAATAGGCTTCATCGACTACAACCAAACCAGGTGCCGAGGTGATCACGGCTTCGATGAAATCACGATCAAAACTGTTTCCGGTCGGATTATTCGGGTAAGAAATGAACACGCACGCGGGCTCGACCTCATTGATGACCCTAATAAATTCATTTTTGTCGGGCGTGAAGTCCTGGTTCAGGGAAACCTCCATGAAATCAGTGGATGTCGTCAGAGAGATGATTTCATACATTGAGAAGGAAGGAGCTGGTGCTAATATTGTGCGGCCCGGCCCTCCAACAAGAGAAGCCGTCATCTGAATCAATTCATCAGAACCGTTGCCCAGCGCCAGTCCGCAATTTTGTGGAATTTCAAATACGTCTCGGATTTGAGTTTTCAGCTGGTGTGCCCCGGCATCAGGGTAGCGATTGATATCGACCTGTCCAAGTCTTTGCAGCCATTGATCGCGCAATTCTTCAGGCAATGTATAGGGATTTTCCATTGCATCCAGCTTTACCAGACCCTCAGCGGGTGGCACATGATATGCGGACAGTGCCCTTATCGCAGGACTTACCCATCTATCAACCGATTTCATTCTTATTCTTGGCTTGTGTTGAGTCGATACTCGGCCGATCGCGCATGTGCCGTCAATCCCTCACACCTGGCCAGTACCGAAGCGATTTTTGCCATATCCGACGCGCCCTCAGGACTTGCCTGTATCACGCTGCTGCGTTTCTGGAAATCATATACCCCCAGCGGAGAGCTGAATCTGGCCGTTCCGGCGGTAGGTAAAACATGATTGGGGCCGGCACAATAATCTCCCAGCGATTCCGCACTGTAGGGCCCTACAAATATAGCGCCAGCATGACGAATTTGTTCGAGCAGCCGTTCGGGTTGCGTAACCATCAGTTCAAGATGTTCGGGCGCAATGCGGTTTGAGATTTCCACCGCCTGCTGCATCGATTCAACTTTAATAATAGCGCCCTGTCGGGATAAGGCTGTCTCGATAATCGTCCTGCGTTCCATTTGTGGCAGTAGTCGATCGATAGCGTCCTGCACTGCTTCGATCACTTGCGCTGAATCGGTAATTGCAATTGACTGCGCTAATTCATCGTGCTCAGCCTGGGCAAAAAGATCCATGGCGATCCATTCAGGATCGACACTGTGATCACAAATCACAACAACTTCAGATGGACCGGCAATCATATCGATGCCAACTTTGCCGAATACAAGTTTCTTTGCAAGCGCAACGTAAATGTTTCCAGGTCCAACTATTTTGTCCACTTCCGGCACAGTGTCTGTCCCATAAGCGAGCGCCGCAATGGCTTGAGCGCCACCCAGCGTAAAAATTCTGTCGACGCCCGCCGTCTTCGCAGCAAACACGACCGCCGGATTGATTTCCTTGTTAGGGGTGGGCACGGTCATAATGATCTCACCGACATCCGCAACTCTTGCCGGTACTGCGGTCATCAAGACCGATGAAGGGTAGGCCGCCTTGCCTCCAGGCACATACAGCCCAACTCGCTCCAAAGGTGTTATTTTTTGACCGAGAACCGTACCGTTCGGTTCCTGACTGTGCCATGAGTCAGCCATCTCTTTTTTGTGGAACTGTCGAATTCTATGGGCTGCATCGTTAATCGCCTGGGCCAGCTCCGCCCCCACCTTCGCAGTGATAGTCTCAATCTGTGCGGTCGATAGCTCAAGCTCTGCGACACTTTTAGCGTCAAGATTATCGAACCGACTGGTGTACTCTAAAACAGCAGCGTCTCCTCGCTGCCTTACTGCGGAGATAACCCCCCGAACAGTTTCCTCAAGCGCGCGATCTTCCTCGCCTTCTCTAAAAAGCAGCGCCGTTAATTGCTTATTAAAATCAGACTGGCTGCTGTCCAGTATTCTCATCATTGAATTGGCTGCAACGAGGTTAAGCTGATTGCTGTGAAAAATAATGCCCTGGTACTCTGCGGATAGATGCCCCCATTTGGGCAAGTTTTTCTTCAATACAATCATAACCACGATCTATATGGTAAATCCGATCGATCACGGTTTCACCTTCGGCAACTAATCCAGCCAAAACCAGACAAGCTGACGCGCGCAAGTCAGTAGCCATTACAGGTGCCGCAAACAGATTACCCACTCCTTTGATGACCGCTGTATTGCCATCCAGTTCAATATCCGCACCCATGCGTTGTAATTCATGAACATGCATAAACCGATTTTCAAATACCGTTTCAATCACTGTCGCGGTTCCGCCCGCGATACAATTCAGCAAAACAAACTGAGCCTGCATATCCGTTGGAAATGCAGGATACGGCGCGGTACGAACGTTAACGGATTTCAGTTTACCGACCGGGGCACTAAGGGAAATCCAGTCTTCACCAGTTTCAATTTGACACCCTGCCTCCCGAAGCTTGTCCAACACTGATTCAATTTGTCTCGGGATAACGTCAACAATCTTAATCTTGCCACCAGATATAGCGGCAGCGACCAGGAACGTACCCGCTTCGATTCGATCGGGTATCACCCTATGATCAGCGCCCCCCAGTTTCTCGACACCTTCAATCACAATCTCATCCGTTCCCGCGCCTTTGACTTTTGCACCCATGGCATTTAGACAATCGGCAAGATCAATCACTTCAGGCTCTCGCGCCGCATTTTCAATCACAGTTATCCCATCAGCCAGAGCAGCCGCCATCATCAAATTTTCTGTGCCGGTCACCGAGATTAAATCCATGAAAACTCTCGCGCCCTTGAGACGCTTGTTATGAGTATCCGCTTTGATATATCCGTTTTCAATTTTAATATCTGCTCCCATTGCTTCAAGTCCTTTTATATGCAGGTTAACCGGGCGAGAGCCAATTGCACATCCACCGGGCAGCGACACTTCAGCACGACCAAATCTTGCGGTCAGCGGACCGAGCACCAGGATCGACGCGCGCATGGTTCTTACCAGCTCATAAGGCGCGATCACGCTTTCCACTTCTGAGGCATTGGCTTCAATTGCCAGGGTCTCATCCACCTGTAATTTAACGCCAAGCTGACCCAGCAATTCCATGGTCGTGGTGATGTCGTGCAAATGCGGTATGTTACTGATTCTAAGTGTCTCTTTCGTAAGTAACGACGAAATCATCAGGGGAAGTGCGGCATTCTTGGCACCAGATATCCGCACCTTGCCCGAAAGAGGGCCACCACCGATTGCAATCAGCTTATCCATTCAATCAATTACGAATTAAAACGTTGTTGTCTGTGTTATTTTAACCTATTCCCGGTTCCGGAAACTGATTGCAAAATGACTAAGGGTAGGTTGAGTATAGTTAGCGTGTGGGTGTTCCTTGGCTTGTTGAATATGGCTAATATGGATAAATCAATTGCAGGCGATGCTGACGCGGATGTTATTAAGGTGCGTGCTATCGAATCTGGTGGAGCTGGCTGGACTTTTGATGTGACTGTGGTCCACCCAGACACCGGATGGGACGATTATTGCGATGGCTGGGATGTTGTGACTGAGGACGGTGAGGTGCTCAAAAGAAACCCTGGAGATCAGTTCACCAGGCTCTTATTACATCCCCATGAAAACGAGCAACCTTTCACCCGTAGTCAGAGTGGCCTAACAATACCGAATGGAATTCAATCAGTCACGGTGCGGGCGCATGACATTGTAGATGGATTTGGAGGCAAGGAAATCACTGTAGACCTCAATGCAGAATCAGGGCCTGGATACACCGTATCACGCTAGAATTTTGCGGCACAGAGAACCTTAGGCACTACCAGAACCCATAAACTTATTGCTTAATCCCAGCGATCGTCGCGAACCTGGACCACGCCCTCAGTCACCTGGACAGGAAAGGTATCGACCGGTTCATATGCAGGAGGCGCGGTAACCTCTCCGGTTCTAATATCAAAGCGAGCACCGTGGCGTGGACACTCGATACTGCCGTCTACCAGACAACCACTTGAAATTTCGCTGCCATCATGGGTGCATACATCTTCAATAGCATAGAATTCTCCATCAAGATTAATCAGCACAATATCAGCGTCTTCGACTTCAACCAGCATATGCTCGCCGGGGTTCAGATCCGCCACTGCAACAACGTTTACCCAATCACTCATATCAGACTCATAAAAGATCTACTGAAATTCAACACAACTGTAATGCGAGCGCCTGACGTCGGCATTCAGATAAAGATTACCGGACAGACTTTACTCAGATCAATCCAAGCTCAAGCCTGGCTTCTTCACTGATCATCTCCTGCCGCCATGGTGGATCCCAAACCAACGTTACCACTGCGTCCTCGATGCCTGGAACCAGTTTGACCGTGCCTTCCACCATGCCAGGAAACGTCTGTGCGACCGGACATCCCGGCGCGGTCAACGTCATATCTACCTCGGCAAATCTATCCTTGACTTCAACCCGATAGATTAAACCGAGATCATAAATGTTCACAGGGATTTCAGGATCGTACACTGTCTTTAACGCATCGGTTACACGCTGCACCAGTTCATCTTCCCCGAGAGCCTCGGTGCGATCCTGGTCCATCTTATGCGGATTCGAGTCAGGACCGATATCCTGGCCCATCTGCTGTACCAGTTGATCGTGATGACCGTCAATCGAAGGTTGAAACTCGACTCGGGTACTTTTACTGCTATCACTCATCGGCTATCAAGCGCTCGGCGAGGATAGATTCCATTGATTGCTTAAGCGGCTCAAGTTCGATTTCATCCAACACCTCGTTCAAAAACGCGAACGTCAATAAAGCACGTGCATCTTTTTCATCGATGCCTCTTGAGCGCAGATAGAAAAGTGAATTCTGATCTATCTGGCCAATAGTTGCTCCATGTGCACACTTCACGTCATCGGCATAGATTTCCAGTTGAGGTTTAGTGTCTACCTCTGCGTTAGGTGACAATAGAAGATTGTTGTTTGACTGGCTGGCGTCGGTTTTTTGAGCACCTTGTTCGACCTTTATTCGCCCATGAAACACTCCTCGTGAGCGCTGATCCAAAACACCCTTGTACAATTCACGGCTGGTACAGTGAGGCGCCGCGTGCACCACCGTCGTGTGATTGTCAACGTGCTGCTTGCCGCCAGTGTTGTACAAGCCGAGCATATCGCAGTGCGCGCCTTCGGCCTGCAGCGAGACCCGAAGATTATTACGCACCAGTTGCCCGCCTAGCGTAAGTGTGTAGCAGCCAAACCAGCTGCTCTTGCCCTGGTTGACATCTACCGACGAAATCTGGCTGGCATCGTTAGCTTGCGTCTGCACTAGATAGTATCCAAGCCTGGCACCTTCATCCAGTGAAATACGGCTGGTACTGTTTACCACTGCTCCGGTTTGTTTGGAAGACACATAGCGTTCAATGATGACCGCTTGACTGAATTTCCCCATGTGTACGATATTGCGCGGCTGTGTCGCCAAATCACTATTGACAGCTATGAAGATGATTTCAACCGGCTTGTCGAGCTTAACGTTTTCGGCCACCTCAATCACATAGCCATCGGTGGAAAAAGCAACGTTTAGTGCAGCAAATCCATTGCTGAGCGGCACTTCTGACCGCATTGTTTCGGTAAACAGTTCAGGGTTGCGAGCAACCGATTGCTCGAATGAATTCATCACAATACAGTCCTGAAGCCCGGAAGTATCTGAATATTGTGGAGAAAACCGGCCATCAACGAACACGAGTCGATAAGCGTCGAGTCCGGCAACAAGATAGTCAGAAATATCGGTGTCTGCGATGTCGTTGTCCACTTTGATGTGAAGCAACTTTCCGATGACTGGTTTTAGCGGTGTATAGCGCCAATCTTCTTCATACTGCCCCGGAAACCCGCTTCTCGCGAATAGCTCGATGGCTGCCTGACGCTGGTCGTCAAGCCACGGCAGACCACGACCCGCCAGTCCGGCTGAAGCCGCATTGAATTGATCTAAGTAATGTTGGGTGATCTCGGTCATGGTTTATTGCTTCAAGCCGCTGCCTGGTCTTCGACCCATCCGTATCCTTTTTGCTCTAGTTCGAGCGCCAGCTCCTTACCTCCGGAACGAATAATTCTGCCTCCTGCAAGCACGTGAACATAATCAGGCACGATATAGTCAAGTAATCGCTGATAATGGGTGACCAGCACCATTGATCTTTGCTCGCTTCGCAATAAATTGACGCCTTGAGCCACGATCTTAAGCGCGTCAATATCCAGTCCAGAGTCAGTTTCATCCAGCACACTAAGATGCGGTTCAAGTAACGCCATCTGTAAAATTTCGTTTCGCTTCTTTTCCCCTCCCGAAAAGCCTTGGTTCACTGAGCGATATAAAAACTCCTGCTTCATCTCGACCATAGCGGCTTTTTCCTTGATCAGCTTGAGAAACTCCCTGGCATCAAGTTCTTCCACACCGCGATGCTTGCGAACCGAGTTAATCGCAGCCTTGAGCAAATACATATTCGTCACGCCTGGGATTTCCACAGGATACTGAAACGCCAGAAATACCCCTTCTCGGGCCCGAATCTCAGGTTCCATATCTAGCAGGTCCATGCCCCGATACTCGACACTGCCGCTTGTGACCTCATAATCGTCACGCCCTGCAAGTACATTTGCCAGGGTACTTTTACCAGAACCATTGGGACCCATAATTGCGTGAACCTCACCGGTTCTAATCTCCAGGTTTACGCCTTTTAAGATCGGTTTTCCTTCGATGTCGGCATGCAGATTTTTAATTGATAGCATCTTTGGTAGTTTTGAAATTTTATGAGAGTAATTTAGTTTGAGTCTTATCCAACTGAGCCTTCGAGGCTGATACCGAGGAGTTTCTGCGCCTCAACGGCAAACTCCATCGGCAATTCTTTAAACACCTCTTTACAGAATCCATTAACGATCATGGATACCGCGTCTTCTTCGGACATGCCCCGTTGGCGGCAATAAAACAGCTGATCTTCACCAATCCGAGAAGTGGTCGCCTCATGTTCCACCACCGCGGAGGGATTTTTTACCTCCATATACGGGAACGTATGCGCCCCACATTGATCGCCCATGAGCAAAGAATCACACTGCGAATAGTTGCGAGCATTTTCGGCGCCCTTCAGCACTTTCACCAGGCCTCGATACGCATTCTGGCCTTTACCGGCGGATATTCCTTTAGAAATTATCGTGCTTCTCGAATTTTTACCGACATGTATCATCTTTGTGCCGGTATCGGCCTGCTGATAATTATTGGTCAAAGCAACCGAATAAAATTCACCGATCGTGTCATCACCTTCCAGCACAACGCTAGGATATTTCCAGGTGATCGCTGAACCAGTTTCCACCTGCGTCCAGGAAATTTTCGCACCCTGGCCACGACAAGCACCCCGCTTGGTGACGAAGTTATAAATTCCACCCTTACCGTTCTCGTCTCCCGGATACCAGTTTTGTACCGTCGAATATTTGATCTGAGCACCCTTCATGGCGACCAGCTCGACTACCGCCGCGTGTAATTGATTCTCATCTCGCATGGGTGCGGTGCAGCCCTCAAGATAGCTGACGTAGCTGTCTTCCTCAGCGACGATCAGGGTACGTTCGAACTGTCCAGTATTCATTTCGTTGATCCGAAAATAAGTAGACAACTCCATCGGACAGCGAACGCCTTTTGGTATATACACAAAAGACCCATCGCTGAATACCGCCGAGTTCAGTGCGGCATAAAAATTGTCCGCACTTGGCACCACACTTCCAAGATATTGTTTGACTAACTCGGGATACGCCTGAAGTGCCTCTGAAATAGGACAAAATATTACTCCGGCATCAAGCAATGTCTGCTTGAAGGTGGTTGCGACTGAAACACTATCGAACACAGCATCAACCGCAACTTTTACGCCAGCCAGCATTTTTTGTTCGTCGATAGGTATCCCTAGTTTTTCGTAAGTCTCAAGAAGCTTAGGATCGACTTCATCAAGGCTATCCAGCAGGTCTCTCTTTTTGGGCGCAGAGTAGTAACTGATGTCCTGGAAATCCACTGGTGGATGGTGCAAGTGCGCCCACCGTGGCGGTGCCATTTTGAGCCACCGTTTAAATGCGCCCAATCGCCATTGCAACATCCACTCCGGTTCGTTTTTCTTTTCAGAAATAGTTCGAATCACGTCCTCATCGAGTCCAGGAGGCAATGTCTCTGAATCAATGTCAGTGACGAAGCCCTCTGTGTAATCCCGTTGCAGCAGTGGTGCGAGGTCTTTTTCGGAGTTGGACATAGCTAATTTTTGTTATCAGTAGAAATAAAAATGGGTTATTCAGGACCCGCCACTCTCTGGCCGTCCTGTCTTGAAATCGAGGGTCTTTGTCCACCATTTGACGTCTGATCAATTCCGCTTCGTCGCATCAGTTCACCGAGGTGAATACCCGAGAGGAAGTCATGCAACTGATCACTCAGCTCAGACCATAAATCATGGGACAAACATCTTTTGCCGTTATGGCAATTCTCCTCACCTTCGCATTCCGTGATATCTAACGGCTCATCCACGGCTAAAATGATATCGGCTATACTGATTTTTTGGACGTCTCGGGCCAAAATATAGCCGCCTCCAGGGCCCCGTGAGCCAATCACCAGGTTACATCGCTTCATTTTGGCGAATAATTGTTCAAGATAGGACAAGGAAATACCCTGATTATCTGATATACTTTTTAAAGAAATAGGCCCAACTGACTGATTCATTGCGAGATCAATCATTGCGGTAACGGCATATCGGCCTTTGGTCGTGAGTCGCATTTTTCCTAAATTAAGGTTAAATTCAGCAGTTTTAAGGCATATTTCAGTAAATCCACGCTAGATAGAATCTAAAGAGTGGATGAGTGGCGAAATATTCAGGGTTTGCCAGGAATCACCTGATTGCAACCCTTGTTTTGGATTTTGACGGGATATTGGAAATTCCATCTGAAATCCTGTATTTCGCCCGGATCGAGCTTTCTGGGTGGCTTTATGCCTTTAGAAAGCAGCAATGGGGGCGATTTGGCAAATACCAAGTATTTTAGTTGGTTTTAATTCTGCAGGCAATTAAGTGAATTATTTGTCAATCATAGTTAGTGGTGTCCTTGTGGGCACTTTGGGGTCTCATCTGAAGTGGCATACACGGGACGATAGAGAGAAAAACAGGCGAAAAGCCGATCGGAGGTAGTACTAATGGCGGTAGAGAATCAAGAAGTCGGGCAACAAGCGGAGAATGTGATGTTACCGGGCTTGGCGGCAAAAATGGTGAAGCTGGATCTTTTGACTGAGGCAGCCGCACAAGAAATAAATCACAATGCAATGCAGGAGAACCGTTCATTCTACCTGCAATGCATAGAGCAGAACGCGGTACCCGTAACCAGAGCCTGCGAACTTTTATCCGAAGACTTCGGGATTCCTTTTATGGATATCGAGTCTATGAACACGGAGCTTTCACCCCTCGACATCCTGCCCGCATCACTGGTTGACAAACATCACATGCTGCCCCTTTACCTTAGAGACACGCGACTATTTGTTGCGGTGGGTGATCCAGGTAATGCCACCGCAGTCGATGAGGCTAAGTTCAATACCGGCTTGTCAATCAGTATGGTGATGGTGGACCCACGAAAGCTGGCATTGGTTCTGGATAAGGTCCTCGACAAAGACGACGATGTTTCCCTCGACGACATTGTGAATGAAGAGGGGTTGGATGATATTGATCTAGCTAGTGAGATCGAGGACGAAGGATTTGGTGCTGTCGACCTTCAGATCGATACGCCGATTGTTAGATTTGTAAATAAAATTCTGCAGGATTCTATCCGCAAAGGCGCCTCGGATATCCATATCGAACCTTACGAAAAACAGACTCGAATCCGATTTCGCATCGACGGCGTACTGCATGATGCGATTAATCCGCCGATGGGGCTGGTGCATAAGATCATCGCACGACTCAAGATTCTCGCATCCCTTGATATCGCCGAAAGGCGTCTGCCACAGGATGGTCGGATGAAACTGCAGTTTTCCCGCAACCGAAACATCGATTTTCGCATCAGTACCATGCCAACATTGTTTGGCGAGAAGATGGTTATTCGTATCCTCGACACCTCCGCTGCAAATCTCGGGCTAGAAACCATCGGGATGAATCCGGAGCAGCTTGCGCATTATCGAGATGCGACAAATCAGCCACATGGCATGATTTTAGTTACCGGGCCCACGGGTAGTGGTAAGACAGTTTCGCTCTATTCCGCAATCAATCTTCTAAACACGGTAGAACGGAACGTGTCTAGCGTAGAGGACCCAGTGGAAATCTATTTGAGCGGCATTAATCAGGTTAATGTTAACGATCGAATTGGACTTTCCTTTGCTACAACCCTTCGCGCTTTCTTACGACAGGATCCAGACGTAATAATGGTCGGTGAGATTCGTGACCTGGAAACCGCGGAAATTGCGGTAAAGGCGGCGCAGACTGGACACCTTGTGCTGTCAACCCTGCACACAAACGACGCGCCCAGCTCTCTTACTCGGTTGATTAATATGGGGGTAGCACCCTTTAATATTGCATCGTCGGTCAATTTGATCATTGCTCAGCGACTGGTGCGCAGACTTTGTGATACCTGTCGTGAACCTGTGGATCTGCCGGACGATGTTTTGCTCACTGCGGGCTTCAAGGAAGAGTCGCTTGCCGATCTGGAAATTTTCGAAGCGGCAGGTTGCAGCGGATGCTCAAGTGGGTATAGGGGTCGTACGGGCATCTTTGAGGTAATGCCGATGTCCGATGAAATCTCGGAACTCGTGATGTCGGGTTGCTCCACATTAGATATCGATCGCCAGGCACGGCGAGAGGGCGTAAAAAACATGCGCCAGTCTGGTCTTGAAAAGGTTGCCGATGGGGTTACCACCCTTGAAGAAGTTGAACGTGTTACTGCAGATTAACTATTATGGCTAAAGCTAAAGCAAAACAAGTACCCCTGGTATTTGCCTGGAACGGTCTTGACAAAGCTAACCGGAAAGCCTCTGGCGAACTGGAGGCTCAGAATGTTCAGGCGGCGAGAATGTTGCTGCGTCGTCAGGGAATTCGAGTTAAGAAGATTCGAAAACAAGCATCCCCAATGTTCAGTTTTGGGAATACCGTTAAAGTTAAAGACATCGTATTCATGACTCGTCAGTTGGCGACAATGATTGAAGCAGGCATCCCAATTGCCCAATCTTTGCGTGGCATTGCCCTTGGTCACGAAAACGCTGCGGTAAAAGCTCTTCTGGGGAAGATCCGATCCGATGTGGAAGCGGGTACCAACTTAAGTACCAGTCTTAAAAAGCATCCCCAGCACTTCAATCGGCTTTATACCAGCCTTGTAACCGTAGGCGAGCAATCTGGTACCCTTGATATTCTGATGAACAAGATCGCCGGTTATCTGGAGAAAATTGAAGAGATAAAAGGCAAGGTACGCTCGGCACTATTTTATCCGGCCATGGTAATCATAGTCGCGATTGTGATTGTAGCCGTATTGTTGATTATGGTAATTCCGGAATTTGAAACACTTTTCAGTGATTTTGGGGCTGACCTTCCTTCCCTCACCCGCTGGGTGGTTACCCTTTCTCACTCCGTCCAAGAGTATTGGTTTGTCTATCTGGTTAGCTCCATGATCGGAATCACGGCAACAATATTTACTTATAAACGATCAACCAAGATGCAGTATTTGTTTGACAAATTCTCGCTCAAAGTTCCGATATTTGGACCAATTATTCGTAAAGCCATCATTGCTCGAACAGCTAGAACCCTTGCAACCATGTTTGGCGCGGGTATCCCTCTGGTAGATGCCCTGGAAACCGTGGCAAGTGCAGCGGGCAATGCTGTTTACCGAGATGGGATTCTTGCGGTTCGCCGCGACGTCACCACCGGTCGCTCTTTAGAGGGATCGATCACCGATACTGGCCTTTTCCCGGGAATGGTTATACAGATGGTGGCGACCGGCGAGGAAGCTGGTGAACTGGAACGTATGCTGGATAAAGTTGCGGATTTCTTCGAAACCGAGGTCGACAACGCGGTGGCGATTATCGCCAGCCTGGTGGAGCCGTTCCTGATCATCATACTTGGCGTAATTGTCGGTACCATCGTTATTGCGATGTATTTGCCAATCTTTAAGTTAGGCGCTGTTTTTTAGGCATACGGGCCTTCCAGGTTTTGCTGCAGCTGCTCCAACATCCAGTCTATGGACTGGCCTTCATGCTGTTACTGGGCGCCTGCATCGGCAGCTTCCTGAATGTAGTGATATTGCGCTTGCCTGTGATGCTGCATAACGAATGGCAACTGCAATGCGCGGAACTTCTGGGGAAAGAATACGCCGGGAACTCAGATCAGAACGCCCAGCAAAGCAATAGATTTAATCTTAGTTTTCCCGCGTCCCATTGCCCAAAGTGTCAACATCCGCTTAGAGCCTGGCATAATATTCCAATTCTGAGCTATATCCTGCTCCTGGGGCGATGCGCATGGTGTAAAGAGAAGATTCCATGGCGCTATCCTTTAGTCGAAATACTGACTGCAGCGGCTACAGTGCACTTAGCCTGGCATATGGGAGTGGGGTGGCCATTAGTTTCATGCCTGTTCCTGGTTTGGTCCTTAATCTGTCTGACTGCGATCGATATAGATCACCAGTTACTGCCAGATAACATCACTATTCCTTTAGTATGGGCTGGATTGCTGGTCAACTACTTCGGGCTGATCACGACGCTGGACTCAGCTCTAATTGGCGCAATTGCCGGATATCTGGGCTTCTGGGTGGTATATCATGCACATCACAAGCTTACCGGCCGTGAAGGGCTCGGATATGGTGACTTCAAACTATTGGCCGCACTAGGCGCTTGGCTGGGATGGGAAATGCTGCCAATGATCGTACTAGTTGCGTCTATTTCAGGAACCATACTTTCTTTAATGATGATGGTTTCTCGAAAGCTTGATACTCGTGCACCTGTTTCGTTTGGGCCGTTTCTGGCATTCGGTGGCTGGCTGGCACTCGTATGGGGGCACGAAATCACTGCAGGATATCTTAAACTGCTGAACTTCTAATGGCAGTTAAAATAGGACTGACTGGCGGCATCGGCAGCGGGAAATCTTTGGTCGCCTCCATTTTCAGACAACTCGGTGTCGAGGTCATTGACGCCGACTATATTGCTCGTGAAGTCACGCGACCCGGTGGAAAAGCATTGACCGAGATCGTAAGGCGGTTTGGTGAACGGATCCTGTCATCAGATGGTCAACTGGACCGCAAGAGCCTGGGAGATATTGTGTTTTCTGATCGAGAACAGCGACTATGGCTGGAATCTCTGCTTCATCCCGAAATTCGTATGCGAATGAATCTACAGGCCTCGGAGTGCCTAGATCCATACTGCATCCTCGAGATCCCGTTGTTGCTTGAAAGCGGCCGGCACCTTGATATGACAAAAGTGATTGTGGTGCACTGCCCGCAAAACATTCGAATCCAACGCTTGAAAGACTTCAGAGACATGCGGGCAGCGGCTATCGAAGGGGTACTGCAAAGCCAAGCCAGCGACGAAGAACGGCTGGCAATAGCGGATTACGTGATCGACAACTCCGGGGACATTGCAGATCTCAATCCTCAGGTCAATAAAGTTCACGACGCGCTGGTTCAGAAGTATGGGTCCGATTAATTTAAACACCGAGGCGATACTGGCCGTTCTAAAAAGCCCAGCATGCACAAGCTCATTTCAATTTGAGGTCAACGAAGCTCTCGAATCGCTTGCACAATTGGCAGCACCGCATCAAGCACGTCATACTTTAGAATCTGTTCCAGACTGACCCAGGCGATATTCTGGCCCTCTCGCCCTTCCGGCTCTCCATCGAATTCCGTAACCAGATATGTATCAAGCCTGACACGGGCATGATCATAGTTGTGTGTGACGACAATCAGTGGCGCAATCTGGCCCACGTCTATTCCAAGCTCTTCCTTGAGCTCCCGTCCCAGAGCATGGTCAGGCTCTTCCCCTTCCTCAAGCTTTCCGCCAGGAAACTCCCATTTACCAGGTTTCGGCGTTCCAGGACGACGTTGTTGAATCAATACGCAGCCGTGGGCGTTTTGAAGGATACCTACTACGACGTATAGTCGATTATCCGGGGCTTTAGAGTCCAAGAAAAATGGGGAGTAGTTTAAGATCGATAGTCTGCGTTGATCGAAATATAGTCATGGGTCAAATCACAAGTCCAGACCGTGGAGCGCCCAGTGCCAGCCCCAAGATCGACCTCCAGCATGATTTCCTGACCTTTTAAATGCTGGGTGACCTGCGATTCATCGTAGCCATCGATGCGCTGCCCATTTTTAGTTATGCGAACACCTCCAAAGCGTATTTCCAAGTCTGCCTGGGAATAATTTTCAGTCGTTTTTCCTACTGCCATTACCACTCTACCCCAGTTAGCATCCTCTCCAGCGATGGCGGTTTTTACCAGCGGCGAGTTGGCGATCGTCTTAGCAACCCGCTTCGCCGCTGAATTATCTTCCGCCCCTGTGACGACCACTTCAATCAACTTACTGGCCCCCTCTCCATCTCTAACTACTTGAATTGCCAACTCCTGCATTAGGTCAGTCATACCTAGCATAAAGTCGTTAAGCATTGGATCTGTCGCCGAGGAAGGAAAAGCGTTGTTCGCAACTCCGGTAGCAAACATAAGGCAAGTATCACTAGTGGAGGTGTCACTATCGACACTGATCGCATTAAACGACCCCTCATTGGCCTTCACCAGCAAAGCTTGCAGAACATCCGCAGGAATCGCTGCGTCCGTAAACAAAAAAGCAAGCATAGTGGCCATATCAGGCTCAATCATTCCCGAACCCTTAGCAATTCCGTTTAGAGTCACTGGAACACCAGCGATCTGTAAATTGCGTGTGACGGTCTTGGGGAAAGTGTCGGTCGTCATGATCGCTTTCGCGGCTTTTCCCCAACCCTCTTGCGACAACGAATCGTGCAATCTCTCAATGTTTTGAGTGATCCGTTCGATAGGAAGAAACTCACCAATCACCCCCGTAGATGCGACAAATATTTCGCAGGGGTCACATCCAATTCGGTCCGCGACAGCGTTGGCGGTAGTCTCCACGTGCCGCAAACCGGTATTGCCGGTAAAAGCATTTGCATTGCCCGAATTAACGATCAGCCCTCTTGCAATACCGCCTGATAATTGGTGTCTGCACCACAATACAGGTGCACTGGCGGTTCCTGACCGAGTTAAAACGCCCGCAACCGTTGTCTCAGGCGTGAATTCAGCCAGCATTAAGTCATCCCGATCAGGATATTTTATTCCTGCGGCGACCGCTCCGAGGTGGACCCCCTTCACCTTAGGTAACGAAGGAAAGTTGGACGGGGCTAGCGGCGACCTATTCAGACCGGGCATACGCTATGACAGAAATTACGCCACTTGACCAACTGCCCAGGAAGTTTTTGAGTCAAATCAGTTGAATCAAGTTGCTTGGTCATGGGTTGATGAGAACTTAGGCTAATCGTCCATGACACTGCTTGTACTTTTTTCCTGATCCACAAGGACAGGGGTCATTTCGACCCACCTTCTTTCCCTGTCGAACCACGGTCTGAGCTCGCTTAGGGGCAGGACTCCTGGATTGTCCGTCTGCCTGCGCGCCAGATTCCTCTTGATCGCCAGTCGGTTGCGCGGCGTCATCATGAATAAATTTCATGTTTTGCTGCTGCTGCAGTCTCTGCAGCTCGCGCTGCTGCGCCTCAATTTCAGCCAATTCCTGCTCAGTGGGAATGTGCAGCCGCGCCAATGTTGTTGAGACAGTGTATTTTACATCCTCAAGCAGTTGCCTAAACATCTCGAACGCTTCTCGCTTGTACTCCTGCTTAGGATTTTTCTGCGCGTAACCTCTAAGTCCGATACCTTGCCTGAGGTGGTCCATGCTGGCGAGATGCTCCTTCCACTGTTCATCTAAAAGCTTCAGCATCACCGCCTTCTCAAAATGCCGCATCGCTTCAGCACCGACACGTTGCTCCTTCTCGTCAATCATTGCTTCCAGTGACGCGACAATTTTATTTCTCAGAACTTCCTCATGAAGCTCCTCGTCTTCATCAAGCCATTGCTGAACGGGTAACTGTATAGCAAATTCACTTTGCAGGTCCTGCTCCAGCGACTCAATGTCCCACTGTTCTTCAAGGGTCTGAGGGGGCACGCTGCGGCTGATTACCGCCTCAGCGACTTCCGCACGGTTATGCTTGATATAGTCAGAAATATCATCAGTCTCCATCAACATATTGCGTTGCTCATAGATGACTTTGCGTTGCTCATTAGCCACGTCGTCATATTCAAGCAATTGTTTTCTGATATCGAAATTGTGCCCTTCGACTTTTTTCTGAGCATTTTCGATAGCGCGGGTCACCCACGGATGCTCGATAGCTTCTCCTTCTTCCATTCCGAGTTTTTGCATCAGACTGGAGATACGTTCTGATCCAAAAATTCGCATCAGGTTATCTTCCAGTGACAAATAGAAGCAACTCGATCCCGGGTCACCCTGACGACCGCAGCGGCCTCGAAGTTGATTATCTACTCGTCTCGATTCATTGCGTTCTGTGCCTAGCACATGCAGTCCACCCGCATCCAACACCTGCTGATGCCTCAGCTTCCACGCCTCTCTGGCTGCTTCATGCTCATTTTCAGCGATTTTGGCTAGTTCGATCTCAAGATTACCTCCGAGCACAATATCAGTGCCCCTACCCGCCATGTTCGTTGCTATCGTCACCCTTCCTGGCCGCCCGGCTTCGGCAATTATTTCAGCTTCGCGTTCATGCTGCTTAGCGTTTAACACCTGATGGTCGATGGACAGATTGGATAATATGCCCGACAAGTATTCTGAAGAATCGATAGAGGCAGTTCCTACCAGCACCGGTTGGTTTCTACCCTGACAATCCTGTATGGCATCGACAATGGCATCAAATTTCTCCTCGGTGGTTCGATAAACCAAATCAGGGTGATCCTCACGAATCATGGGTTGATTGGTCGGCAGCACAACCACCTCAAGGTTGTATATCTGCATAAATTCGGGAGCTTCAGTGTCCGCGGTGCCGGTCATTCCTGACAGCTTGTCATACAGGCGAAAGTAATTCTGAAAAGTTATTGCCGCCAGGGTCTGGTTTTCCTGTTGAATAGCGACCCCTTCCTTTGCCTCGACCGCTTGATGCAGCCCGTCCGACCATCTGCGTCCCGGCATCATACGACCTGTGAACTCATCGATAATGACCACTTGGTTATCCCGCACGATGTAGTCAACATCTTTTTTAAACAGATTATGCGCCCGGAGGGCCGCATAGAGATGATGCATAAGGCTTATATTCGCGAGCTCATACAACCCACCACCGTCTTCCAACAGTCCTTCGGCCACAAGTAATTCTTCAGCACGCTCATGGCCCTCTTCGGTGAGAGACACCTGGCGGCTTTTTTCGTCCACGCTGAAATCTCCCGGCCCTTCTTCCTCCTGCTGGATGCTCAGTTTAGGGACGACCATGTTGATTTTCTGGTAAAGCTCATTGCTTCCCTCTGCCGGCCCGGAGATGATCAATGGTGTACGCGCTTCGTCAATCAGAATCGAATCTACTTCATCGACAATGCCAAATCCCAATCCCTGCTGGAAACGGTCTTCCCCGGAAAACGCCATGTTGTCGCGCAGATAGTCGAATCCAAACTCATTATTAGTGCCGTAAACGATGTCGCACTGATAGGCCTCCTTTTTCTCTTCGGGCGGTTGACCGGACATGATCACACCAACTTTAAGCCCCAGAAAATTATAGATCTTCCCCATCCAATCAGCGTCCCGGCGGGCAAGATAATCGTTCACTGTGACGATGTGAACCGGGGAACCCGCAACTGCATTTAGGTAAGCCGGAAGGGTCGCCATTAGCGTCTTACCCTCCCCTGTTTTCATCTCCGCTATTTTTCCATCGTTCAACACCATGCCGCCAATAAGCTGCACATCATAGTGTCGCAATTCAAGAGTTCTTCGGGAAGCTTCGCGCACTACAGCGAATGCCGTTGGCAACACATCGTCGACAGTCTCGCCACTTTTCAGCCGTGAGCGAAGCTCATCGGTCTTAACCTGCAGCGCAGCATCCTCCAACTGCTGCATTTCCTCCTCCAGCTGGTTAATCTGAGCAACAATCTTGTGCATCTTGCCCAGCATTCGCTTATTGCGATCGCCAAAGACTTTTTTGAGTACGTTTTGCAGCATGAATCCAGTATTATTTCGCTGTTTGCGCCAGTCCGGATTATGCCAGAGTCAAGCACAAGTGAGTGTTCCACAATGAAAAGTAAATACGTCCAAATGCCGGGAATCAAAGAGTTTCGATCGGTTTCCAGCTTATTAAGAACTCAACTTACAAATACTGATGACGGCCCTGTCGATCAAGCTATGCAACAACAGCTGCTCGATAGATGGCCCCGCTGTGCGGGAAAGGCAGCGATGTGGAGTTTTCCCTTACTGTTTCGTTCTGGAAGATTGGTAATTTTTACCGAATCGGCAATCTGGGCTACAGAGCTGCGACACCAACGACAAACTATTGAAAATGGTCTGGCTGGTCTTGGCGTGAATCAGATAGTTGTTCGTGCGTCTCCTGAGGTATTTCCTAAGAGAAACAACATACATAGAGCTGTCAGATTATCTCGAGGAAACAGCGAGAATATGTCGAAAACAGCGAGCAGGCTTAAGCATCCGGGACTCAAGGACGCGATAATTCGATTAGCACGCAGAGGAGACGGGGGAAACTAGTAAAGTAATGCGCTGGTGCAGGTCAGCAGTCAGCAGTCAGCAATCCGTTAAATCATGCAGTCACTGTTCTGACGAAAGATATGGGTACTTCGGCTTCGTCCTGGTAGGTAACCAGCTCCCAGGCGGACTTGTCTTTGATTAACTGACGCAACAGTCGGTTATTCAGTGCATGACCTGATTTGTGGGCGCTAAATTCGCCAATTAGAGGATGGCCTAGTAGATAGAGATCACCAATGGCATCCAGCACCTTGTGCTTAACGAATTCATCTTCGTAACGCAAACCATCATCATTCAAAATATGAAAGGAATCCATCACAATTGCATTGTCGAAACTGCCTCCTTGG
The DNA here is from genome assembly GCA_024644945.1 of Gammaproteobacteria bacterium. Lineage (GTDB taxonomy): Bacteria > Pseudomonadota > Gammaproteobacteria > Arenicellales > Poriferihabitantaceae > VYFG01. The sequence continues at coordinate 87,138 of JAHEGU010000005.1, forward strand.
GCAAGTCCCGCATTGCGCAGCGCTTCTAAATCGTCCATAAAACCGAAAGTACGTGCCCGGCTGACTTCTTTGACGAATGAAGTAGTCGAAAAGTCTACCGATGCCGTCTGCGTGGAATTTTGTAGAATTGGATGATCAAAGTCGATTGCAAACGAAACCTTGAAACCATTGAAGGGCTCGAATTTGACCCATTTGTCATCATCCTGTATCACACAAGGTTTTTTAATTCGGATGAACTGTTTTAGCTTTTTCTGCTCCATAATGCCCGCTGACTGCAGCAGAAACACAAACGGTCCAGCACTTCCGTCCATAATCGGGACTTCGGGAGCACTCAGCTCCACATAGGCATTGTCGATTCCCATGCCTGCAAAGGCCGACATGAGGTGCTCCACTGTGGAAATTTTGATTCCATTCCTCTCCAGAGTGGTCGAAAGCCGCGTATCACTGACGTTCTCCGGCCTGGCGGGGACCTCAATCTCAGCATCCAGGTCTGTCCTGATAAAGATAATACCGGTGTCTTCCGACGCGGGACGCAAGGTTAAATAAACCTTTTTTCCGGTATGTAGACCTACCCCCGTGGCGCGAATTATATTCTTAAGCGTGCGCTGTCTGATCATACCAGGAGGACACCTCTTTTTAGAGTAATTGTAGTGTGGGACGGAAAACGGGCGGATACTACACTAATTCGGGTCAAATTAGAACCGGGCGTCCTTAGTCAGTACCCGCCGCCGTTACTTGCACATTAACACAATTTCAGTCCGCTTGTCGCCGTAAAAACGCTGGAATATCAAGGTGATCGATATCGAGTTGCGCCGCTTCAGCAGTCGCTGCACCACCTCTTCCAAAGCGCTTCGGGGGAACTACCGCACCTTTAGGAAGCTCATTATCAGGCTCCGGCTTCGGTGGCGGAGGAGGAGACACCGCTTTTACTGGCTTTTCCGCGAATTTGGCCGGTTTATTTTCATTGAGACCCGTAGCCACCATAGTTACGCGCAGATCGCCCTGCATCTCGGGGTCGAACGCAGTCCCTATGACGACATTGGCGTCCGGGGCGGCGTATTCATGGATCGCATTACCTACCGCCTCAAACTCACCAATGGCCATATCCGGGCCCGCGGTTATGTTCACCAACAGCCCTTTGGCCCCGTGTAAATTGACATCTTCCAGAAGAGGGCTAGAAATTGCCTGTCGAGCCGCCTCCACCGCCCTGTTCTCGCCGTTTGCCGTCGCTGAGCCCATCATCGCCTTACCCATTTCCAGCATCACTGTTCGGACATCAGCAAAATCCACATTGATCAAACCCGGACGGGTGATAAGTTCTGAAATACCCTGCACAGCGTTAAATAAAACTTCATTGGCTTTGGCAAAGGCATCAACAAGAGTAGCCTCATGACCCATCACGGCCAGAACTTTTTCATTCGGTATGGTAATCAATGAGTCGACATGCTGATGCAGGTCATCAATGCCTTGATACGCGAGATCAATGCGCTTTTTACCCTCGAATGGAAAAGGTCGCGTTACTACTGCAACGGTTAGGATACCTTGCTCTCGGGCTATCTCAGCAATTACCGGCGCGGCACCAGTACCTGTGCCACCACCCATTCCAGCGGTGATAAAAACCATATCGGCGCCGCTTATCGCATCAGAAATCCGATCGCAATCTTCCCTGGCCGCTTGTCGACCAACTTCCGGGTCTGCCCCTGCCCCAAGACCTTTAGTCAGGTTTTCACCCAACTGGAGGATCGTAGGAGCGTTAGATCGGGACAGCATCTGCGCATCAGTGTTAGCGTTGATAAACTCAACACCTTCAAGGTCTGCTTTGAGCATATGCTCAACGGCGTTACCGCCGCCACCGCCAACACCGACGACCTTGATCACCGCCTGTTGACTTACTGCTTCTACCAATTCAAACATAGTTACATCCTCCACGTGTGCAAGTAGGAAAACAAAAAAAATTGATGGACCTGTTTGAGAAATCCACCATTCTAAAAACTGCCTTTAAACCAACTCTTCATTCGCTCGAGCACTGCTTGAAAAGGGCTGGTATGTTGATTGATCTTAGCTATTTGCGACCGGTTCGCGTGTCCAAACTGAATTAAACCAACGCCGGTTGCATAGATTGGATTCTTAACCACCTCACTAAGAGAACCGTTGTAGTTGGGGATTCCCAATCGAACTGGCAGATGAAACACCTCTTCGGCCAGCTCCATCATCCCTTCCAAGCGGGAGCTACCACCAGTCATGACGACACCTGAACCGATCAGTTCCTCAAATCCACTGCGTCGCAGTTCCGCCTGTACCAATATCAGCAGCTCCTCGATTCTTGGCTCAATAATTTCGGCCAGATTTTGGCGTGACAAAGTGCGTGGTGGCCGACCACCCATACTAGGGGTTTCGATCATTTGTGCTTCGTCTACCAGCTGCACTAGTGTGCAGCCATACTTCTTCTTGAGTTCCTCAGCGGCCGGGGTCGGAGTGTGAAAAGCTACCGCGATGTCGTTAGTAACCTGGTCACCAGCGATAGGAATAACCGCAGTATGGCGAATAGCACCATCGCTGAAAATGGCAATGTCAGTCGTACCACCACCGATGTCGATCATGCAGACTCCAAGCTCCCTTTCATCCTCTGTGAGCACAGATTCACTGGAAGCAATTTGTTCCAGTATTATGTCGTCGACTTCGAGTCCGCATCGCCGGATACATTTAACAATGTTCTGCGCGGCACTTACTGCACCGGTGATCATATGCACCTTGGCTTCCATCCTGACTCCGCACATTCCGACTGGTTCCCGTATACCGTCCTGTCCATCAATTATGAAATCCTGAGGCATTACATGAAGAATGCGCTGATCATTAGGAATCGCCATCGCTTTCGCTGCTTCGATAACCCGCTCGATATCGTTTCTGGTAACTTCTTCGTCCTTGATCGCTACTACTCCATGCGAGTTAAAGCTGTTGATATGTGCACCAGCAATGCCCGCAAATACTGAATAGATCTGACACCCCGCCATTAGCTCGGCTTCCTCTACTGCCCGCTGAATCGACTGCACCGTAGATTCAATATTCGCCACCACCCCTTTACGCAGGCCTCTTGCCGGATGGTGACCGACCCCGATCACTTCAATTTCTCCATCAACGCTGATTTCTCCCACAATCGCCAGCACCTTTGATGTGCCGATATCGATTCCAACAATCAGGTTGCTGTTTGTTTTCTTTGACATCTTGTTATTCGGACTCTGTAAGTTTCTTTGTTTCCGGGGATTGTTTAATCCAATTAATGGCAAAGCCGTTGGGATATCGTAAATCGATGGATTTCATCCCAGGAAACTCAGCAATTAATTGTGTATTCAATGCGTTGATCAAGCGTTCGATTCTGGCAGTTGCATCACTATTGTCCACAATCATGGTGACTTCGGCCGCATGTGTCGATTCGTTTGATGTCTCATCAAGCGCTATAGCATTTCGGTCCAACGCGAGTGCTGTGAGAGTAAGTGTTAGATACCAAAGTTCTCGCTGGTCGAATTCGAGACGATCAAGAGACAGACCATGCGCGGCGAACATGCCGTGCCATTCCTGAAACGCGGCCCACACCATCTCTTGCATCGATTCTGGGCCCGCTAAAATAGGTAGATTTCCGTCCCAAGGCTCACGCGAAACTAGATCGCCGTTGGAGTTCAACCACTCATCATCACCCCATTCTGCTATAGGTTGAATTTCGACTATCTCTACGATAAGCGTAGATGGCCATTGCCTGCGCACGGATGCATCGAACACCCAGGGCATGTCCCGGACACTTTGTTCTATACCGTCCAGGCTGGCAGAGAAGTAATTCCCGTTTAACGACTTCTCCACTACTTGTTTTACCTGATCGCCATCGACATGATTAAATTGACCATGCACCTCGACTTCATCAATCCGAAATTTTTGTGGGTGATACAGTCGGTCGACAACAAATAAAATTATGATCCCTAGCAATACGGCAAAAGCCGTTGCAGCCACCCAACCTGATCGGTAGTCAGAAGGGTTTTCAGTTCCCGCTTCCATCCTTAGGATGTTTTGAGTTGAGTCTCTACTCATAACCGCGCCCCCAGTATCCTGACTTCAGGTTCGAGGTTGACACCAATACGTGTCAAAGCCTGATCGCGTGCCAGATCGATAAGATTTTCAATATCTTCCGCGCTGGCTCTGCCATCGTTCACAATAAAATTCGCATGGACTTCGGAGAATCGAGCACCTCCTATGGAGTGGCCTTTAAGCCCAAGTTGTTCAATAATCCTGGCTGCAAAATAGCCTTCTGGATTTTTAAAAACCGAGCCAGCGTTTGCTGTTTGAATAGGTTGACTCGCGCTTCTTTTGTCGAGTAGCGATTTGATACGCGCTTTTCCATTACCGTCTGATTTGGAACACGAGAGACGAAGCACCCCTGCGAGCAATGAATAGCCTTCTGGTAAAGATACTTGCCTGTAGCTGTAGTCAATCTGGCTTTGTCTTAATTCATGGCAGCATCCATCCCGATCTACACACTCTATGCTTTGGACCAGCGGCCAGGTTTCTCCCCCAAATGCACCGGCATTCATTGCCAGAGCGCCGCCGAAAGATCCCGGAACTCCTGCCATAAACTCAGCTCCAGTCAAATCATGCGCAGCTGCGGTGCGCGCGATTTTGGCACATGACACACCCGCCTCGGCATACAGCTGATTTTTATTGCGCAACTCCAGTTTAGACAGAGCCTTAGATGTTTTTATCACCAGGCCTGCAATTCCAGCGTCACGAACCAGCAAATTACTGCCAAGGCCCACCCATACGATCGGCATCTTCTTAGGTACTCGCTGGATCAATTCCACTACATCCTGCCGGTCCGCTGGCACATAGAAAAATTGTGCGGGCCCACCGACGCGCCAACTCGTGTGCTTTGCCATGGATTCGTCAAGACTAAGGGTTCCTCGCAATCCCTCTGTATTAAAAGGCATGCTGGATATGCACGTTGCTGCCATCATGCTGCCGCCTCAGGACTCAGACCATTGACACACAAACTATTGGCAAATCGACCAATGTCGCCCGCGCCCAGTGTTAATAGAATATCGCCGGGTTTCAGGTAACCTGGTAGAAGTCTTTCCAGTTCATCCAGGGTTTCCACAAATACTGGATCATTACCGCGTTTACGAACAGCCTTGCACAAAGCTCTACCATCAGCGCCTGCAATGGCTGGCTCTCCGGCCGAGTAAACTTCAGTGACAATCAAGTTTTCAATCTCAGACAGGACCTGGGCAAAGTCATCGAATAGATCTCGAGTCCGGCTGTATCGATGAGGTTGAAAAATTGAAACAATGCGCCGCTGCGGCCAGCAGCCGTAAGCAGCTTTAAGAGTGGCCCTTAGCTCTCGTGGATGGTGTGCGTAGTCATCAATCATCTCTACTTCACCCCCAGCGATCTTCAATATACCGAGGGTTTGAAAACGACGACCGATACCCTCAAATTCTGCCAACGCTTGTTTCACCGCTCCGAGATCAATTTCCAGTTTGCTTGCAATGGCAATCGCCGCCAAAGCATTCTGAACATTGTGCTCTCCCGGCATGGCAAGTTGGAACTCGCCCAGGCTAGCACCCATTTGTTCGACCTCAAAATAGCTGTTTCTATCACGGTAACGAATATCCACAGCACGAAACTCTACCCCTTCACTTATCCCGTAACTAAGAAATGGCCGAGCTAGGTCCTCACTTACCAATCGAACCTCTGGATCATCAAAACACAATATTGCAAGACCATAGAATGGTAGGTTGTGTAAAAAAGCCAGGTAGGTCTTTCGAAGTTGCTCGAAATCACCACCATAGGTTTCCATATGGTCAGCGTCTATATTGGTGACTACTGCCAATTGAGGCTGAAGATGAAGAAACGAGGCGTCGCTTTCGTCGGCTTCCGCGACCAGGTACTCACCGCTTCCAAGTCGTGCATTACTTCTCGCACTATTGACTACCCCACCTACTACGAATGTCGGATCCCATCCGGCAGCGGCAAGAACAGCGGCAACAAGGCTAGTAGTAGTGGTTTTGCCATGCGTGCCGGCGATAGCAATACCGCGTCGAAATCGCATTAATTCCCCAAGCATTTCAGCCCGCTGCACAACCGGGATCTTGTGTGCATACGCTTCAATAATTTCTACATTGTCAGCGTTAACCGCACTTGAGGTCACCACTGCTTCTGCACCGGAAATATTCTCGGCTTGATGACCGATAAAGACTTTTGCCCCTGCTTTTTCTAATCTTTCCACAATTGGGTTTCGCACAAGGTCAGAACCAGAAACGGTGAAACCTTGCTCCAGTAACACCTCTGCAATGCCGCTCATTCCGATTCCACCTATGCCGACGAAATGAATATGCTTGACGAATTCACGCATGAATGAACCCCTCACAAATATCGGCAACGTCGTTTGCCGCATTTGGCCGCCCCAGGGCTCTCGCTTTATTGGCCATTTGAATTAGATCTTCCCGCTCAGCACTCAACTTAACAATCTGTTCGATCCATTCACCATTTACGAACTGAGCTTGATCGCAAGCAAAAGCGGCTCCAGCACTCACCAGATAGGCCGCATTGTGTGCTTGGTGATCATTAACCGCGTACGGATACGGCACAAAAATCGCCACCACACCCGCTGCACATATCTCAGCAACGGTCATAGCTCCCGCACGACAAATCACAATATCTGACCAACTGTAAGCGGCGGCCATATCTTTGATAAATGAGTCGACTTGGGCCGGGATTTTGTTTTGCTGATAAGCGGCATTTACCGTCTCACAGTCATTCTCTCCACTCTGGTGCCACACTTTTAGTTCAGGCAATCTGGGATCAGTCAATAGTTTGGGCAGTTCTTGGTTAAACACTCTGGCACCCTGGCTACCACCTACAACTAATAGTTGAAGCGGACTATTTCTACCCGCCAGTCGTTCCTGAGGAATGACGATTTGAGCAATTTCTTCACGCACTGGATTACCTACCCAGCGTACTTTTTTTATTCCGATAGATTTCGGAAAGCCGCTGAGAACCTGACTGGCAATTCGAGACAACCATCGATTGGTTAACCCTGCAACTGCGTTTTGTTCGTGCAGAACGAGCGGCTTTCCGAGCAATCCCGCGACCAGACCACCGGGACCTGAAACAAATCCTCCCATACCGAGCAATGCGTCGGGTTTCTGGCGACGAATTATCCCAATTGCCTGGATACATGCATGCAACAGCATATATGGCATCACCAGCTTACGCCGCCATCCAGATTTACGCAGCCCTTTGATCTGGATGAACTCCAGATCAAAGCCAGCAGCGGGAACCAACCTGGCCTCAAGCCCTTCGGCGTTCCCCATCCAGCTAATTTCAACACCGCGCTCGCGCAGCTTACTTGCCACAGCTAACGCTGGCATCACATGCCCTCCTGTTCCGCCTGCCATCACCATTAACCGGCTCATCGGACCTCCCTCGGCATAGGGCGACATTGTCTATCTATACCTAGCAACATACCAATGGCGAGCATGCTTGTTAACATACTGCTACCACCATAGCTCATCAAGGGAAGAGTCAATCCTTTAGTAGGTAGCAGGCCGGTGTTAACTGAAATATGTATGATTGCCTGGAGACATAGAAGCAACCCAATACCCTGCGCAAGAAATCCTGCGAAACGATGCCCCTGATCCAGTGCTCTACTCGCAATCGCAAACGACCGCCATAGTAAAACACCAAATAGAATAAGAACGCTGAAAATACCGGTTGCACCAAGCTCTTCTCCAACAACCGCAATCAAAAAATCATTACCAGCGTGGGGTAGATAAAACAGTTTCTGAATGCTGCTACCTAAACCAATACCAAACCACTCACCACGGCCTATTGCAATCAGCGCTTGTGCTAGCTGAAATCCAGAACCAAAAGGATCCGCCCAAGGGTCACGATAACTGAGCAAACGCGCCACGCGATAGGGTTCCATCCACATCAATACAGTCATCAACCCGGCAGCAACGCTTATGCTAACCAGAAAGTGCCAAAATCGCACGCCTGCCAGGAACATCATGCCAGCGACAGTGGTAATCAACACTGCAGTGGCTCCGAAATCCGGTTGCATGAGCAGTAACAAACCAATCACACCTACGACCAGCCCAACGTTTATGATTCCCACCTTGAACAGGTGCAAATCTTCTTTCTTACGTGCAAGGTAATCTGCGAAATAGACTAGTGCGGCAATTTTCATCACCTCGGAAGGCTGCATACGAAAGCCCCCGATGTTGTACCAGCGCAGACTGCCATTAACTTCGACACCGAGCCCTGGAATAAACAACAGGATTAGCATTACAAGGCTAACAAGCAGAATTACTTTGCTGGAAATCTGAAGCCAGTCCAGGGGGATTCTCATGGCTCCGAGCAAGAGCAGAAAACCAAGCCCGATATGAACCAGATGCTTAGTAAGATGTTGAGTATTGAACGCGAGGGTAGTGCTGTCGGCGGCAATAGTAGCCGAGAACACCATTATCAAACCAATTGAAAGCAACGAAACGATTGCCAGCACCAGGGCCACATCAAACCCCTCAGCGACCTGAAATCGACCGGCCTGGGATGCGCTATACTGATGCCCTTTACTCTGCATCGTGCCTCTCCTTAACCAATCTTCGGAATTCTTCGCCACGATGTTCGTAGCTCTTAAACATGTCAAAGCTGGCACAAGCTGGGGAAAATAAGACTGTGTCTCCCGCTTCAGATTGATCAGCAGCTAATTCAATTGCCTGCCGCAAAGATTCTGCAATTCTTGCCTTTTCGCCCACCTCAATCGCTCCGGAAATTTTCAGTGCATCCTCACCGAGCAAAACGACCGCTTTGACTGATTTCGCCACCGCGTGTTTCAGGGGAAGAAAGTCAGCGCCCTTGCCTTGACCACCGGCGATAAGAATAACCGGCTTTTCTGCACCATTAATTGCCGCCAGTGTGGCGCCGACATTGGTCCCTTTTGAGTCGTTAACCCATTTGACACCATCCCAACTCCCAACAAGTTCGCAACGATGAGGTAATCCCTGATACTGCATCGCAGCTTCTATCATCGCAGTGGACAGTTCCAATCCCGCGCAATCAATAAGTGCCATCGCGGCCAGCACATTGGAAATATTTTGCTTTCCCTGAAGGGACAAATCGGTGGTTGGCGCCAGCTTCTTCTGTCCTACTGCAAAATATTCTTCACCTTCGTCTTCAACAATACCGAACTGGCCGCTTGCACCCTGGTCAAGTCCAAAACTGATCCCTCCATTGGTCTTTTTATACTCTCTCACCAGCGCATCATCACGATTAATAACACTGCAGCTCGCATGCGTGTATACGCGAAATTTGGTCGACGCATACTGCTGGAGGTTCGAATAGCGATCCATATGATCTTCGCTGACATTCAGAACCACAGCAGCGCAAGGTGACAGACTCACAGTCGTTTCAAGCTGAAAGCTTGATAGTTCAAGCACGTAAAAATCTGGGACCGGCAACTCCAATAAATCAAGGGCCGGCGTACCAATATTGCCGCCTACTAGGGCGGTGTATCCGGCGTTATTCAGCATTTTGCCGACCAGTGTGGTGACTGTAGATTTTCCATTGGATCCTGTAACACCAATGATTGGAGCCTTCGCCTCTCGGGCAAAGAGCTCAATATCTCCAATCGCGTGATCCGCAGCCACTACCAGTCCCGGACTTGCAACTATCTCTCGATATCCCTCGAAATTATTGTTGGGCAGATTCGCAACAAATGGCACCTCAGGATAGGATGCATGCAATTGATTCAGAAAGGGTGGATTATCCCGGGTATCGGTAACGACCATGGCTTCCCCTCTGGCATACAGATAGCGAATCACCGACCATCCGGTCAAACCTAAGCCCACCACCAACACTGGCTTATGTGAGTTTTGAGTGTTTGTTGCCGCGGCCATCATCTGATTTTCAATGTTGCAAGACCTACTAGAACCAGAATTAAGCTGATTATCCAGAACCGAACAATCACCCTGGGTTCAGGCCAGCCTTTGAGCTCGAAATGGTGATGAAGCGGGGCCATGCGAAAGATTCGTCTTCCCACCAATTTATATGATGCGACCTGCAGAATCACCGACACGGTTTCCACTACGAAAATGCCCCCCATGACTATCAGCACGATTTCCTGACGCACTATTACAGCGACAACTCCGATGGCAGCACCCAGTGATAGCGCACCGATATCTCCCATGAATACTTGCGCGGGATAGGTGTTGAACCAGAGAAACCCAAGGCCAGCCCCGACTAATGCAGCGCAAAAGATAAGAACCTCACCTGCTCCAGAGACATACGGGATTGCGAGGTATTCGGAATAGATAGAGTTTCCAGTTACGTAGGCAAAAATACCCAGTGCACCCGCCACCATGACTGTCGGCATAATAGCCAAGCCGTCCAAACCATCAGTTAGGTTAACAGCGTTACTTGTCCCCACAATGACGAACCAGGTCACAGCAATAAATCCAAGACCCAGAGGGACCGCAATATCCTTAAATAATGGAACCAGCAATTCGGTTTCCGCAGGGGACTCTGCGGTATAAAAAAGAAACACAGAAGCAATCAGGCCCGCCAAGGACTGGCACATGAACTTATTTAAAGCACCCATTCCTCGGGGATTTTTGGAGATTAGCTTACGGTAGTCATCTATCCAACCAATAATGCCAAAGGACACCGTTGTAAAAAGCGTTACCCATATAAATCGGTTCCGTAGATCAGCCCACAGTAGTGTTGCAACCACCACTGACATTAAAATTAGCAGTCCACCCATGGTAGGCGTGCCGACTTTGTCGAAATGTGTTGGTGGCCCATCTTCTCTAACAGTCTGACCGATCTGATACTCGCTTAATTTGCGGATCATGGCGGGGCCGAATATGAAAAAAATTGTAATGGACGTCAGAACACCACAGATACCGCGTAGAGTCAGATATCGAAATACGTTGAAGAAACTGTAGTGTTGAGATAAATGTTCAAATAACCATGTCAGCATAAGGCCTCCGAACTTTTTTTATCGTTTTGACTTCCGACCAGTAGCTCTACAACTCTTCCCATTCGTGAAGATTTCGACCCTTTCACAAGCAAAGTGACTCCTGGCTTGTCGTCCACTTTTACTGACTCAAGCAATGCATCAATATCATCGAAGCATTCTGCCTTTTCTCCATAACCGCGGAGCAGTCCCTTGATGTCCGAGTTACCTGAATCAGCGAGGACAATTAACCTATCGATACCTGCCGTTGCCGCAGCTTTGCCAACCTCTGCATGCAGAGCCTCGCCCTCAAGGCCAAGTTCAGCCATCGCCCCGAGCACAAGGATGCGCTTGCCCGAGTAGTTTGCGAGTACCTCGATAGCGGCTTTCGAAGAAGATGGGTTGGCGTTAAAACTATCGTCGATCAGTACAGCACCTGACTCAGTTTCTAATGCAAGTAGCCGCCCTGCTTTACCTTTGGCACTTTCGAGACCAGAAACAATCTCCTTCGGATCAATTCCTGCCGCGACGCAAGTTGCAGCAGCCGCAAGTGCATTCATAATATTGTGCTTGCCCGCAAGGGGCAGACTGATCCGCAAGGATAATCCATCTATCTGCAAATCAAATTCGCTACAAGCAGGATTGATCTGCACATCTAATGCTGTAACCTGCGCCATGTTGTTGAGACCAAAGCTGATAACTTTTCGATTCCCCGCGCTCTGTTTCCAAAGGTCAAAGTAGCTGTCGTCAGCATTTAATACCACTACTCCCTCGGATCTAACACCACTAATAATTTCCGCCTTCGCTAATGCAACCTGGCGCACGCTCCCCAGTCCCTCAAGATGTGCGGCCGCGGCATTGTTGATCAGCGCTATGCTTGGAGCAGCAATACGACTCAGGTAGTCAATCTCTCCGGCGTGGTTCATACCCATTTCAATAACGGCGTGAGTATGCTCGGGCCTAAGTTTGAGTAAGGTAAGCGGCACCCCCCACTGGTTGTTAAAACTCTCCTTTGGCGAAAGGGGGTTGTGAGAAACAGAGAGGATATTCCTAATTAATCCAGTAACACTGGTCTTACCATTGCTGCCAGTTACTCCAAGCACCGGAATCTCGAACCTGGCGCGCCAGCTTTGCGCTAATTTGCCAAGGGCAATGGTCGTGTCCTCAACCATGAGCTGACTAATTTCCGCATCGTTGACGTGATCAACAACTGCACCTACCGCGCCGCCTGTTAGCGCCGACTTCAGGTAATCATGCCCGTCAAAGTGTTCTCCCGGTATAGCGACAAATAGGTCTCCTGGAGCCAGCTCTCTAGAGTCCGTGCTGACACCTGTAAACCTGTGATCAGCACCGACTAATACCCCACTAGTAATTTCTGCGGCAGAAGATAAGTCCATCACCGACTGCCTCCGAGAATTTCCTTCACCACTACACGGTCACTAAAAGGTAAGTTTATCTGGCCGACAGTCTGGACTGTTTCATGGCCCTTCCCTGCCACCAACACCAAATCTCCTGCCTTAGCGGCATAGATTGCCTGCTTTATGGCTTGCTCCCTTTCGGGGATAACTTCATGTCGCCCCACTGCGTCTTGTTCAACTATTCCTTCAACCACCTGTGCAGCAATGGCGCCCGGGTCCTCTGACCTCGGATTGTCGCTGGTGACGATCACATAGTCAGCCAACCGGGCCGCCACCTCTCCCATTACGGCACGTTTTGACTTGTCCCTATCGCCTCCACACCCAAACACAACCAAAAGTTTTCCGTGAACCAAAGGACGTAAGGACAATAGGGCCTGTTCCAAAGCATCCGGGGTATGCGAATAGTCAACTACAACGCTTGGCTTCTCATCACCGTTAGCGAAAAGCTCCATGCGGCCAGGGGGCGATTGCAGTTTAGGCACCACTGCAGCAATTTTATTAAGCGGATACCCTAGTGCAAGCAATGTCGAAATTGTCGCCATAAGGTTTGGTAAATTAATCTCCCCCAGGAGAGGCGAGTGGATCACGTGTTTCTGCTGTTGCCACATCAGAGTAAAATTAATACCCTGATCGTTCACAACGATATCCGCAGCGGTCACATTCGCAGGCGGTTTACCGTAGCTTATAACTTCGCATTCATGGGCATCTCCAAGAATTTTCCTACCCATCGCATCATCATGGTTGATCACAATTGCGTCCAAGCACTCGAAGTCAAACAGCTTTCGTTTCGCGGCCGCATACTGCGCCATCGTTCCGTGATAATCGAGATGATCCTGGGTGAGATTTGTCAGGACTGCAACATCGAAATCAACTGCACTCACTCTTGACTGTTCTAAGCCATGGGATGAAACTTCCATACAAACGGATGTCGCTCCTTGATCAAGAAAATTACGCAATGTGCGCTGAGTTTCAACCGCATCCCCAGTCGTAAGGTCAGCTTCAGCGAGATCATTAAGCGGGCCGTTTCCAATGGTACCCATCATGGCTGCACGCTCCCCCATAAGATCTAAAGCTTGGGTAAGCAGATAGACACAAGTGGTTTTTCCATTTGTTCCGGTAATACCTACTACCGTCATTTGGCGAGCAGGAAATCCAAAAAACCGCGCTGCTATAAGACTTAGCTGATTACGAAGATCTTTAACACCGATTGCCTTTCGCCGCTTTGCTAATGCAATACACTCCTCTGGAGCATGATTATTTTCGAACAGAATCGCTCTGGCACCAGAATCCATTGCTTTTTCAACATACTGACGGCCGTCTGCCTGGGCACCGGGCACGGCTATAAACAGTTCTCCCCTTTTTAATCGCCGACTATCCAAAGTTATCCCAGCAATCGGTTCATCACCATCAACGCGATCTACAAGTTCATTGCTTACTAAGCCTGAAAGCAGAGAGGACATATCCCTGCGACCGCTTTGTGATGGAAAATCGATTGCCGTCATGCCGATTTACCGTCCTGGCCTACACCGGTAATTTGAGGTTCATCTATATCGTCAGGCGTGACATTGTAGAGTCGCATTAAATCTTTCATCAGGTCAGCAAAAACCGGGGCTGCGACGTCACCGCCGTAATAGCGTTTGCCACGTGGATCATCTATTGCGACCACCATTACGAACCGAGGGTCAGAAATGGGCGCCATCCCGGCGAAAAGTGACATATAGCGCTTGTTATTATAGTTACCCTCCAACAGTTTATGGGAGGTGCCAGTCTTGCCACCTACCCGATAGCGCGCTATACGCGCTTTACGCGCCGTACCTTCAGGAGTCGCGACCTTCTCCAACATCGCACGCATCTGCTTTACTGTACTTTTACTGAAAACACGTCGACCCTGGGCACGGAAGTCGCTCGGCTTTGGCTCCAACGTAACCGACAATAGTTCACCGTCAGTTGCTAGAGCGGTATACGCTCGTGCCAGCTGAAGAGGCGTTGATGAAAATCCGTATCCATATGAAATCGTCGCATGTTCGATTGGCCTTGAACGCCTCATCAGTGTCCCACTCACCTCACCCGGCAGATTAGAGGTTTTTTCACCAAATCCGACAGACTGAAGTGTCTCGAACAGCGATTCGAATGGAAACGCCATCGCCAGCTTGGCGGAGCCGATGTTGCTGGAATGTACAATCACATCGAAGATCGAGATCTCACCGTAATTGTGCACGTCGTGAATCGTATGACCGCCCACCCGGTAGTATCCTGGCGACGTATCGACCATTGTATTGGCACCCACTTGTCCGCTTTCAAGCGCCATCGCAACAGTAAACGGTTTTGTTGTTGACCCAGGTTCAAGGGTGTCGGTTACTGCACGGTTTCGAAACACCCCCTTTTTCAATGTGTTTCGGTCATTAGGATTAAACTGTGGGGAGTTAACCATAGCGATAATTTCACCACTCGGGATCGCTAACACAACTACGCTGCCGCCCGCAGCACTATGTTTTTTGACCGCCTTCTCCAGGTAAGCACTTGCCAATGATTGGATTCTTTGGTCTATGCTTATCTGCAAGTCATTCCCATGCTTAACCTGTTGAATGCTTTCTACGCTTTCCACGTAATGGCCGGCCAGATCTTTTAGCACTCTTTTTCGACCGTGAGTGCCGCTTAATTGCTTATTAAAGTAACGTTCCAGTCCTTCCTGCCCCACATCATCCACATCCGTAAATCCAAGTAGATGTGCGCCAACCGGGCCTCCCGGGTAGTAACGTCGATACTCGCGTTGAATTTCAACTCCCGGAACATTCAACTTCACAACCTGTTGTGCCAGGGCTGGTGGCAAACGTCTTTTGATATACATAAAGCTCGCCTCGGCACGGCGTTCGCATGACACCAGCAGTTCTCTGGACTTAATATCGAGAGCTTTCAGCATCGGCTTCCATTGCTCCCTTGTTGCACAGAACACTCTTGGGTCAGCCCATAGCGAATCAACTGGCGTACTCACTGCTAACACCTGACCGTGGCGGTCTAGAATCTTTCCTCGCTCGGGCAACACTTTAATTTCACGCAGATATCTTGCATCTCCCTGAGCCTGCAAGTGGCTTTGTTCTACTGTCTGAATCTGCACCACGCGCAAGGCAATTACGCCAAGCCCGGTGAATAACATTCCCATCACCAGGTATTGACGCCAGACTGGTGGTCTGGTGATCCGTTTTCGCATTATTCAGAAGGCTTTTCTTTGTTGGGGTTGAGATCTACGAGTTAACATTTTTCGTCACTCAAGATCCGAATGGTTTTTGTTTAGCTCAAGAGTAACAATCTTGTCCGCACTCGGGGCGGACATTGCAAGACGCTTCTTGGCGTCGTCTGCAACGTTATGCTGGCGTGTCCAGGTTGCTTTTTCCAACATTAACCTCCCCCACTCTGCCTGCAATTCATCATAGCGATATTCCTGTAATTGCAGCGCGACAAATTTAAGTCGATTTTGGTGTCTCACAGTAACCACTGCTGTTGCGCTTAAAAGAACCAAGATCAGAAGGAAAATGCTAAGTCTGGACATGGCGTCACGAAATCTTTTCCGCAACCCGTAATACAGCGCTGCGGGCACGTCGATTCTTTTCAATTTCTTCTGCCCCCGCTCGGATTGCTTTGCCTATTAGTTTTAACTGCGGTTTCAACATGTCATGTGTGACTGGTAAATCAGGCGGAAATGGATCACCCTTACTTTGGTCTCGCAGGAAGCGTTTGACCAATCTATCCTCCAGAGAGTGGAAACTTATAATTACCAGGCGACCACCCGTTGCCAAAGCTTTCGATGCTTGAGGTAGAACCAGTTTAATCTGGTCGAGCTCCTCGTTCACCGCGATTCGAATAGCCTGGAAGGTGCGGGTTGCAGGGTGCTTACCTTTTTCTGTGGCAGGTGCTGCTTGGGATATCAGCCTGGCCAGTTCTCCTGTAGAAGCAACAGCACCATGTTGCTTGATTGCTCTAGCAATTCTTCTTGCAAATCGCTCTTCCCCGAATTTTCGCAGAACATTTGTGAGCTCCGCCTCGCTAATCTGTTCGAGCCACTCTGCAGCGCTCAGTCCCTGATCGGGATTCATTCGCATATCGAGCGGTCCATCGTGTGAAAAACTGAAACCGCGCTCAGAATCATCCAGTTGCGGAGAAGACACCCCAAAGTCAAACAACATTCCTGTAACCCGACCGTTTACGTGACGTTGCTCCAAGAGCTTGCTGAGTTCTGAAAATTGCGCATGCACTATTTCTACTCGCGCATCTTCAGACCACTCTTGTCTAGCTTGATTGATTGCGGTGGGATCACGGTCTATGACTAATATTCTGCCACCGTTACCGAGCCTAGACATAATTGCGCGGGTATGACCGCCGCGACCGTAAGTCGCATCAACAACCAGACTGTCATCATGAAGGTTCAGCGCCGCCAGAACTTCATCCTTCAGAACCGGAACGTGCGCGACCCTGTCATCTGATAGTCCTGTCATTATGCTTACAGGGAAAGCTGTTCCATTTCAACGGACATGTTGTCCGTATCAATATCTTCCTGCATCCATTGACTGCACTTCGTGCTCCATAATTCATCGTTCCAAATCTCAAACTTGTTGCCCTGACCAACCAAATACACCGACTTATTCAACATGGCGAAATCACGTAACGGACCTGGTAATAGAATCCTCCCGCTTTTATCCATTTCCACATCACTTGCATAACCGATTAGGAATCGCTTGAGTTTCTGATGATTTGGGTCGAAACTTGGTAAATTGACTACTTTTTCTTCAACTACCTCCCACGCATCGAATGGATACAGCCAGAGACAGTTTTCATGGGTGTTATTTACGGTGACAACAAGTTTGCCCGCACAGCGATCGGCCAGTTCATTGCGGTATGAAACCGGTATAGCGAGTCGACCTTTGGTATCGAGATTTAGTGCGTTAGCGCCGCGGAACATGAAATGCTGACCCCAATTACGGAGAAATTCCCACAATTTCCCACTTAGCTGCACTATATTGGCGCCGATACAGGGTGTCAAGATAAATTGCAGGAATAAGGGCGTGAAATGTTATTGATTTTTAAGGAAAATGTGCGATATTTAAATCCAATATTAAAGTTATTTCTAGTTTTACCTAATAACTAGTTATTTAATAACAATAAAATTGTAAGTATGATTTATGTAACTCCAGCAGGCTTAAACAGCCTCTGATGCTGACAGATCGTTATAATTCCTGCCTAATCAACAACCCCGGCCTGACATCTTAAATTTATATGGATCAGCAATCCGAGAAAAAGCACGGGTGTCTGTTTATCGGCAGCATTATGTTAGTGACCATCGTGATTTCGGTGGCCGCCACTGTTTGGATTTTCACTCAGTATATTTTTCCAGAACCATTTGACCCGGTGGAATTGAGTGCCACCGAACAACAGACTCTGAATCGAAAGTTGCGTGTGTTTGAAGGTTTTGGCAACTCATCCACATCCCCACAGAATTCACCGGTAGCCAATCTCGAGCCAGAAAAATATAGCGAAGAGGGCGCCGATCGACGCATTGAGCTCACCGAACGCGAATTAAACGGAATGCTGGCCAACAATACAGAACTGGCCGAACGATTAGTGATAGACCTTTCTGAAAACCTGGCCAGCGGCAAACTTCTGGTACCTCTGGACCCCGATTTTCCAATCATGGGAGGAAATACACTTAAAATCAGCGCTGGCATGGAGCTGGCTTTTCGCAACGAAAGACCAATTGTGGTTTTGAAAGGAGTGAGCATCATGGGTGTTCCACTTCCCAATGCCTGGCTCGGCAATATGAAAAATGTCGACCTGGTACAGGAGTTTGGTGGCGGTGAGGGTTTCTGGAAATCCTTTGCGGATGGCGTTGAAAATGTAGAGGTCAGCGAAGGCAAGCTTATCATCCAGCTAAAAGAGTAAACCGCAGGGGATAACGGCAAGCCAATCGGTCTGATCTCTTGCCGATAACAGGCCGGTAACAGAATGATGTGGAAAAAACCTAGCTAAGTATTCATCTGCACTATCTCGAGCAGCCTCTCCACGAACCGATAGGTCAAACCCCATAGCACCCGATCCTGCCCATTACTGTCATGCCCCAAGCGAATGGCTGGAAACGGCTCGAGTCGGTGTTTGGTCTGGTAGAAAAAGTGATTTACAGGATTTGTGAGAGACTTAAGGGGAGTCCAGAACGCTTCCGCCACCTCATAGTTGAGCACCAATCTCGGATCATGCTCCAGCCGAAATATAAAACAGCTAATTGCAAGATTAAGTGCGCGATTTCGGTTACTGCCCTGTTGATCATCAAGCCGACCGATAATCATATGCTCATCGAGAGCTAAACCAATCTCTTCAAGGGTTTCACGAATCGCGGTTTGCTTGAGATCGGCGTCCAATACCTCTTTGCCCCCGCCCGGGAACGCAATCTGACCCGACCACGGATCCTTCTTAGACGCCGCTCTCTCAATAAAGAGTATTTCAGGCTCAATATGATATGTTCTCAAGATCAATGCCACTGAGGCATGTCTTATATCATGCTGATCGATGAGCACTGGATGATACTCGGCCAGTGCCTCGACAATCCCACCAAGATCATTAAAACCTGTGGATTTCATCCACCATCTTCTGCAGAGCATCGGGGTCTTCAATAATCCAACGCCGGCCTGATTTCTTGATTAATCCCAGTTTTTCCAACTTCTTCAGTTCGCGACTAACCGCCTCCCTATTGCAGCTTACCCGACTTGCCAACTGAGCATGTGTCGGCGGTGCGGAAATTCTTGCGACTCCGTCCAAATCCGTATGCTCTCTCGCCAATCGGAGCAACTCTGCGTGTATCCGATTACTAACACTTAATGTTGAAAACTCATAAATTCGCTCACTGAGCCGTCTAATCATACTAGTAAGCTGCTTCATCAGGGCAATGCTAAGTTCTCCGCCCGAGCTAAATAACGAGCTAAAAACCTCAAACGGCATGACCGTGACCTCACTGTCAGTCAGCGCAGTAACACTAGCGGAACGTGGTCGTCCGTCAATTGCGGATAATTCACCAAAATTATCGCCTGAATACAGCTGGTTATAACTCACCTCCCTTCCGCTGGCAGAAAACTGGGCAACCCCAAGAATCCCGCTTTCGATAAAGTAGATATTGTTGTCCTGATCCAGCTGCCGGACTACCTGGGATTCCTTGGGGAATCGCCGGCGAACACATTGATCCAGAATCGCGTCTCGCTCCGACATAGCCAAACTATTTAACAACACAGAACTCGTGCCGCTCAGCGCATCTCTTTCTTGCTTCATAAAAGTAACCCGTTTAGAAATTGTTTATAAAATTGTCGTTTACCAATGAATACCCGCAACGATTAGAAAGCCATCTGATTCTGATTCAAAGTTGTTATCCCAGGACGATACGATTAATTCCCCATCAACTGGTCCAAGGGCTCAAATTGAGGACTCTCCAACAATAAGAAAGACAACTGAAATTACAACGGCTCGAACAAGTTTCATTTTTTCGACCTTGATCGACCACCGCATTCTATCGTGTAAAATTAATTTATGAAATCAGACCACAGCCAACAGGCTATAGAAGACTCCAGGGGTCAGCGCCTGGATATCTGGCTATGGGCAAGTCGTTTTTATAAAAGCAGAAAAATCGCTACCGATGCCGTGACCGGTGGCCACGTTTGGGTGAACAATAAACGAAGCAAACCTTCGAAAACAGTCAAGATAAATGACGAACTGCGGATTAAGAGAAGCTCAGGGGAGTTTACCGTGATCATAACCGGGCTTTCCCTCAAACGACTTGGTGCACCGATGGCTTCCAAACTTTATCAGGAAACCGAACTGAGTCGCAGCAAACGGGAAATTAAGCAACAACTGATGAGAGATCAGAGAGCCGGACTCCAATTCGATCACAAACGACCTGGAAAGCGGGATCGCCAAAAGATGCTGCGCGCCAAAACGCTACAGCCTAAATTCGAGTAAGCGGTGTGTCTGGTCATAGAATCTGATGAAAGGCTGCATTCTGGACAAGCGCTCGTTTGACCGAGGCGATATTAAGTTAACCGGTCTAACCGAGCAACTCGAACATTGGCAACACTTTGAAAGCACCACCGATGACGAGGTGGCTGGGAAAATTGCTGATTGTGAAGTGGTGATAACTAATAAAGTTCAGCTGACGCGAGAAACTATCGAGGGTGCAGAAAAATTGCGCCTTGTTTTGCTAGCAGCGACGGGCACAGACAATGTCGACCTCAATGCCTGCAGAGAACGGGGCATCGTCGTGTGCAATGCCCGTCAATATTCCAATCCGGCTGTTGTGCAGCATACTTTTACTTTGATGCTTTGTCTGATGACAAACGTTATCCGATACCATGAGGATGTTACGACTGGAAACTGGAGCAGAAGCGATATTTTCTGTCTATTAAACTATCCGATTCGTGAGATGGAGGGTAGAACGCTTGGAATTATCGGGTATGGAAATCTTGGCAAAGCGGTAGCTAATGTGGCCCTGTCATTTGGCATGAGAGTTGAAATATGCCAACGACCGAATTCCAAGCCGGTACCGGGAAGAATGCCGTTAAGCGATTTACTTGGGGCTTCAGACGTAGTCAGTATTCACTGCCCGCTAACCCCGGATACTCACCACCTCCTGAACCAGCAAACCTTTGCAAAAATGAAGTCAGACGCGATCCTGATTAACACTGCCCGCGGTGCAATTGTAGAGTCTGATTCTCTTGCGGCGGCACTCAGACAAGGAGCAATTGGGGGAGCGGGAATAGACGTCCTTGATCAAGAACCACCTAGGCCGGACCATCCGTTGCTGGTCGACGATATCCCCAATTTAATTGTGACCCCGCATAATGCCTGGGGCACACGGGAGAGTCGACAGAGACTGGTCGCGCAAATGGCAGCGAATCTTAAGAGCTGGCGCGATGGTTCTCCTCAAAACGTGGTGATTTGATCCATCCCCCACCGTTATCGCTCTATATCCATTTCCCTTGGTGTGTAAGGAAATGCCCTTACTGCGATTTCAATTCTCACCCACTGCATCAGGCTCTGGATCAGGAACAGTACATACGTGCACTGATCCACGACCTGGCTCATGAGCTGACTAAATTTACTCCAGACGTTCCGCTCAGCAGTATATATTTAGGCGGAGGAACTCCAAGCCTGTTTGAAGCTAAGTCACTGCGTTGGCTGCTGACAACGGTCGAGAAACACCTGGACTTTGCCGATGATATCGAGATCACAATGGAAGCTAACCCAGGGACCACTGAGCATCATGATTTCGCTAGTTACCAGCGAGCCGGAATCAACAGGCTGTCCATTGGGGTGCAAACGTTCGATCCATTACAACTGAAAACGCTGGGTCGCATTCACTCTCCAGACGATCCAGGCAGAGCGATGCAGAAAGCTAGACAGGGTGGCTTTAAAAATATCAACATTGACCTGATGTTTGGCCTTCCTCAGCAATCTGTCGACCAGGCATTAACAGATCTTGACCGAGCATTGGAACTAAAACCGGAACATCTGTCACTTTACCAGTTGACCCTGGAACCCAACACTGTGTTCTATCGGTATCCCCCGCAGCTCCCTGATCAGGACCTGGTCATTGAGATTCAAGCTGCCTTGCAAGCGAAATTGAAGTCCGCAGGTTATTGGCAATATGAAGTTTCCGCATACGCGCTGAAGGAAAAACAATGCAGGCACAATCTCAACTATTGGCAATTTGGTGATTACATCGGAATTGGCGCAGGTGCCCACGGTAAATTGACCATCGACCAAACAATCATCCGCAGGGCACGAAAAAAACATCCAGCTACATACATCGCTGTTGCGGGAGGTGAGGCGGCGATCGCCGAATCCAAACAGGTTCCGTTTGACGAAGTACTTTTCGAGTATATGATGAATGGACTGCGCCTGAAGCATGGCATTAATCTCGATACAGCCTCGAAAAGAACCGGACACAGCCCGCTTTCAATTCGTCGAGTGCTAGGTAAACATCTGGACGGGGAACTATTGGTGAGCTTCGGTGACAATATACGGTGCACCGATAAAGGCTATCTGTTTCTTGACAGCATTCTTACTGATTTATTGTAGACAATCCGCTACCGGAGCCGATTAGCAATAGGTTATGCTCGAATTGCGCTTGTAGCGCTGCCTCGCACAGCATTAGCATCAACCTGAAAGGCGTTTGACAATACTACGGTTTATGGAACATATATCCTTAATCGCGGTCGCTCTTGTGTTTCTAGGGTTTGGACTAGTCTCTAAAAAGTTGAGCTCCGCCATCATTACGCCGCCAATGGTGTTCGTTACAACAGGCTTTATCATGAGCGGTCCGGCTCTAGGATTGGTTCATTTCGAGCCCGATCAGCATCTGCTCAAACTTCTACTTGAAACCACTCTGGTGCTGGTTCTGTTTAGCGATGCTGCGAGAATCGACCTCAAACGTTTGCGCAATGAGCATTCTATCCCGCTCCGGATGCTGTTGATAGGAATGCCTTTAACCATTGTTATCGGCACTGCATTTGCCTACAGTCTCCCACTTGGTATTACTTTCTGCGAAGCGGCACTGGTCGCGGCTATTCTCACACCCACCGACGCGGCACTAGGTCAGGTTGTGATATCCAGCGACCGCGTGCCAGAACCACTGAAACTTGGTCTCAACGTGGAAAGCGGGCTGAATGATGGTATTGCGTTGCCGGTAATCCTGGTTCTAGCCAGTATTGCCAGCGCCCTTGCCACTAGTGATAGCCAACATTGGTTTACTTTTGCTCTGTTGCAGCTGACCTTCGGCCCGTTGTCCGGCATTGCGATAGGGTATTGCGGGGGATGGCTGATTCGGCGTGCGAATAATCGCAACTGGGTTTCCGAAAGTGGAGAAGGAATCATTGCCCTGTGCATTGCAGGGATGTGTTTCATCGTCGCGGAATCGCTGCACGGAAACGGGTTTATTGCTGCATTCGCTGGCGGGCTTGTGTTTGGAAATTACCAGAAAAATCGCTGCAAGTACTTATTCGAGTTTGTCGAGACAGAAGGCCAGATATTCACCCTCGGAACGTTTTTTATCTTTGGTGCTTTGCTACTTCCGATGGCGCTTACAAGCTTCAATATCTGGCACTGGGTATTCGCTGTTTTCAGTCTCACCCTTATGCGTATGGTGCCCGTCTATATTGCACTCAAACCAAACAATCTGAATTTCCCCACCTCACTCTTTCTTGGATGGTTCGGCCCACGTGGACTGGCGTCAATTTTATTCGTGCTGCTGGTGTTGGGAGAAACCCTCTTACCTCATCCGGAGATTGTCACTGATATTGTGTTTATTGCAGTCATGATCAGTGTATTTGTCCATGGACTTAGCGCCGCTCCGTTGGCCTTAAGCTATGGTAACAGCCGCTATGCATCCCTCTTCAAAAGCGCCGATTAAACAACAACAGAGTTACCATTCCAGACTCAACGAATCGAGAATAAAATATGAAAAAGATTGAAATCGCCGATTGGCACCAGCTGAAAGATAAACAACCCTATGCAGCCAGAGTTTCTAACGTAGACCTGGTAATTGTGCGCTATGACGGCAATGTCTCAGTGCTCTATGGTCGCTGCGCTCACCGTGGTGCGCTAATGGCGGACGGTCATATTAGTGGTGACAATATAATCTGTGGTGTGCACGGTTGGGACTACAGAATTGATACCGGTGTCAGCGAATACAACAATAGCGAAACTCTAGACAAATTTTCAAGCTGGATAGAGCAAGATAAGGTTTGGGTAGATCAGGATGAAATACTCGCTTGGGAGCGTGAACATCCACAACCTTATGTGCGTGACGCGTACCAGGGATCTTTTCAGGACCCTGTTGGGACCTCTGACGAACCTCACGTCAAATTTATTCGAAAGCTAGCAGGCGAAGGATTATCGAAGACTGGCCATCATGGTCCTGTTTCAGCGATGGGAGTACCTAAAGGCGACCTGCCAGGGTGGGATCAAATTCAATTTGTCGTCGCACAGCTTGCGACCCTGCCTTTGCTGGACGAAGCGGAAGTAAAAAGCGAGCTGCTGATCGGACCCGGCGCCAAAAAGCCATTGAAGCTCAAGATTCCGTTGTTTGTGTCCGACATGAGCTACGGCGCTCTTTCCGAAGAGGCGAAGATTGCGCTGTCAATGGGGGCAGAAAGTGCGGGAACCGGAATTTGTTCAGGAGAAGGCGGCATGTTGCCGGAAGAGCAGCAAGCGAACAGTCGTTATTTTTATGAGATGGCTTCGGCTCGATTTGGGTTTAGCTGGGAAAAGGTGGAGAAATGCCAGGCATTTCATTTTAAGGGTGGTCAGGGCGCTAAAACTGGCACAGGTGGCCATCTGCCCGGTCACAAGGTTCAGGGGAAAATTGCCGAGGTACGCGACCTGAAACCAGGTGAAGATGCCATATCACCTGCACGCTTCCCGGATTGGGATACCCTTGACCAGATCAAGGACTTTGCCGAACAAGTGCGTGAGCATACCGGTGGCATTCCCGTTGGCTACAAACTCTCTGCACAGCACATAGAGCATGATATCGACGCTGCACTGGAGGTAGGTGTCGACTACATCATCCTTGACGGTCGAGGCGGCGGCACCGGCGCAGCACCATTAATCTTTCGCGATAATATTTCCGTTCCAACTATTCCCGCCCTTGCGAGGGCAAGACGACATCTCGACCGTTCCGGGTGTGCACATGTGACCCTGATCGCGACTGGTGGATTGCGCACACCAGCAGATTTCGCCAAAGCAATGGCACTGGGCGCAGATGGCATTGCGATATCCAATTCAGCGCTTCAAGCCATAGGGTGTCTTGGAATGCGCGCCTGCCATACCAACAACTGCCCAGTCGGGATTGCAACCCAGCGTAAAGATTTGCGTGCGAGATTAATTGTCGAGCAGGCAGCGGAACGTTTGCAGCGATTCTTAAATGCATCGGTGGAACTTATGGCTATCCTGGCACGCGCCTGTGGCCATAACAGTCTGCAGGGATTTAACATCAATGACCTGACCAGCTTTGATCGTGATATGGCGTATCTCACGGGGATTCGTTACGGCGGTGTAGGTGAATTAAATTTGGCAGATTAAGTCCATGACAGAAACCAAAGTATTAATATTCGCAATTTTGCTCAATAACAGCCAGCTCGAGAAAATATCAGAACATCAGCGCACGTGAAAAGGCGCGGTTGAAAAACTGCATTGCATAATCCGAGTTTCTCTGAATTTGCTCAGTTATGCAGAGGATATGGCCCACCTCATCAGAAGAAATGGTTACAGTGCAATGGCCACGGTGCAATGGCCCCGCCGCACCAGACCTAGCGCACTAAAATACCCGAACCTTCCGCATCGGGAAGTATCATGCGATAACCCGTGAGCACAAAAAGCACGGCAAAAATCAGCCCCAGTGCGCAGTAATAACCCAAGATAGATACAAAAAGCATCTGGAGATTTTGTCGTAATGCCAGATAATTCTGCTAGCTCTGAAGACGTTCTGCATGAAACGACAGGTGTTCACCAATAAAGCTGGATATAAAGTAGTAGCTATGGTCGTAGCCTTCATGCAGTCTTAGCGTTAGAGGCTGCCCCGCGTCCTCGCAAGCCCTCTGCAGTCTTTGCGGCATTAGCTGCACTTCAAGAAAATCGTCGGCCTGACCTTGGTCGATCAGGATTTCTCCACTCTTATGGCCGCTGGAAACTAGTTCGCAAGCGTCATAGTATTTCCAGTTATCTCGATCATCGCCGAGATAACCCATCAGTGCTTTCTGTCCCCAGGGACACGCCATAGGTGCACAAATCGGAGAGAACGCGGATATCGATCTAAAGGTATCAGGATGTTTTAGACCAATGGTTAATGCGCCATGACCACCCATGGAGTGGCCAGTGATGCCTTGCCTCGCCTGGTCAGCACTGAAGCGCTCAAACACAATTTCCGGTAACTCACGGATGATATAACTATACATTCGATAATGTTTGCTCCAGGGTTCGACCAAGGCGTCAACATAAAAGCCGGCGCCGCTCCCAAAATCATAGTCGTCATCTTCACCGTCAATTTCCGCACCGCGTGGGCTGGTATCCGGCACCACTAAAATGATGCCGTGCTCAGCCGCATAACGTTGCGCACCCGCTTTGACTGTAAAGTTTTCTTCTGTACAGGTCAGACCGGACAAATACCATAGTACGGGCACTTTTCCTTGCTTGGCTTGAGGCGGCGTATATACCGAGAATTGCATTGGCGTCCCGGTTTCTTGAGACTGGTGTCGATATATCCCTTGCACACCGCCAAAGCAGCGCTGTTCCGACAGCTTTTCCACTTGCTCTAGGAGTCGTATAACACGACACTGCGGATCGATTCACCCGAGTGCATGAGGTCAAACGCGTTATTTATTTCCGAAAGGGGCATGGTATGAGTAATCAGGTCGTCAATATTTATCTTTCCGTCCATGTACCAGTCCACGATCTTCGGTACGTCTGTTCGGCCTTTTGCGCCGCCAAATGCAGTGCCACGCCATACCCTTCCTGTGACCAATTGAAATGGACGTGTACTGATTTCCTGCCCAGCACCCGCGACACCGATAATCACGCTTTCACCCCAACCTTTGTGGCAGCATTCCAAAGCCTGACGCATCAGATCCACGTTACCCACACATTCAAAACTATAATCGGCTCCCCCTCCGGTCAAATCCACCAAATAAGGAACCAGATCACCTTCGATTTCGGTCGGATTGGCGAAATGGGTCATGCCGAACTTCTCTCCCAGCGCCTTGCGCGCAGGATTGATATCCACGCCGACAATCATGTCGGCGCCCGCCAGTCTTGCACCCTGAATCACGTTGAGACCGATTCCACCGAGTCCGAACACCACAACATTATCACCCGGTTTTACCTTGGCAGTATTGATCACCGCACCAATCCCAGTAGTCACTCCACAACCGATATAGCAAATCTTATCGAAGGGTGCATCTTCACGAACCTTTGCCACAGCAATCTCTGGAATTACTGTGTAATTAGCGAAAGTAGATGTGCCCATGTAATGAAAAATGCGATCAGTACCGATTGAAAATCGACTACTGCCGTCTGGCATCACTCCCTGCCCCTGAGTGGTGCGAATCGCCTGACACAAGTTGGTTTTGCCGCTCGTGCAGTATTCACACTGACGACACTCAGGTGTATATAAGGGAATAACGTGATCCCCCTTCTTCAAACTGGTAACGCCCTGACCAACATCCACCACTACCCCTGCACCTTCATGACCCAGTATCGCGGGAAAAAGGCCCTCAGGGTCTGCACCTGACCGGGTAAATTCATCTGTATGACAGATACCCGTCGCTTTGATTTCTACCAGCACTTCCCCTTCCTTCGGACCATCCAGCTGCACGGTCTCGATCTCTAGAGGTTTACCGGCCTGATAGGCTACTGCCGCAAGTGTTTCCAAAGTATTCTCTCCAACAAGATATTTATGTTTGGTTTACAGTTTATGGTCTTTTTCAATCCACCGGATCAACGGTCTCCATGTATCCATGTCCTTGTCAACCAAGTAAGGCGCCATTTCAAAAACTCCGTAACCCCCTTCCGCTGCCTTAATATAGTTCTGGGTATCCCTCAGGTGGGTCACCAGTGGAATCTTAAGTTTATTCAGAAATGTTTCCAGATTATTGTAAATCAACGTATTTTCCCGAACCCTGTTTGCCACTAAACCAATTCGGGACTTTCGCAGCATTTTGTCGAGTAGGAGTTCGCCGATAAAGTGGCCTGCGGCACGTATGTCGATGGGAGAAGGTAGCACCGGTATCAGTACTTCGTCAGCCTGCTCAAACATGCGCCTTAACTGTGCGGTGGTGGTCCTGGCTGGTGCGTCGATTACTACCCTTTGAATACCATCTGGCACACTCATACGACCGTGACTACCATCAATTCCGATAATTGGATTCAGCCTGTCGCTGCGCTGTGCCAGCCATTCAAGGCTGGATTTCTGGGAATCGAGATCGATAAGCGCGACCGGAACATCCCAAAGCGCGTAGTAACTGGCCAGATTTGTGGTCAGAGTAGTCTTACCACACCCACCTTTGGGGTTTACAACAAGTACCTTTTTCATGCCTAAGCCCTCTTGTTAAACAGGCAGACTACTGCCCATTTTGAGATTGGAGTTTTTAATACCGGTTTTGTACTCGTCCCCTTCACGCTGCTTTCTTAATCTTCAGCAATCCACCAAGCAGTCATTTTTTATTTAATCTACCCTGGCCGCTATCAGCGAACCGCCAACGTCAATACTGGTGTCTGCTGCGATCAACTCGTAATCTAAAGAACCAGTCACGTTACCCGACAGGGCATCGGCTTCCAGTATACCGGAAATGACGGCATCGCCCTCGCATTCCAGAAGATCTTGTTGCTTCTTTATTCGAATAAAAAATCCAAATCGATTCCCGTTAACCGTCTGGATATCTGGGGCATGCTTGGTTCTACAGGGCAAGCTAAGACTCGGCCTCATCACCACTATTGAGATCGGGCAACGGCTCCCCATCGCTGGCTTCGACCTCCGAATCCCCTTCCTCACTGTCTTCCTGGGCATTTTCCAAACTCTCGATAGGGAAACCAGCCCCAGTCAATGCGGCTTTTATTGCATTTTCACTGTATCCATCCAGCACTTGATCCCCGATTACCAGCGTGGGGACGCGGAGATCACCTGCGATCGATTCCAGCTCATTTTGGGTGTCCAGATTACTTCTGACATCCTTTTCAGCAAACGGAATCGAGTTCCTCTCAAGATAAAGCCGCACAAGATCACAACTGGCGCATTGGGGAACGGTATAAAGCGAGACGGGACTGGCTAGCGCCGCATCCTCTATCTGCTGCCCCGCTTCGTCTGGAAGTGGAGGCGGGGGACCATCTACATTACTGGATTCAAACTCCACATCTCCCGGCGGTGGGGTGTCCTGGTAGGTCACATTGCCGTCTTCATCCACCCACTTATAAAGGGTGGCGCTATATGCGCAGCTGGTCCATGAGATGAACACGACCAGAACGCTTAGTAAAGTTATTTTATGCATACTACAATTTTACGCCGCTTCCTCTAGTGGACTCAATCCTGAATGGCGCAACAGAGCATCGACATTGGGTTTTCTGCCTCTAAAAGCCTCAAAAAGAACCATAGGTTCCTCCGAACCTCCCTTTTCTAGGATATTTTCCAAAAAACTGCGTCCTGTGAAGGGGTCAAATATTCCTTTTTCCTCAAACAGACTATACGCGTCGGCTGATAACACTTCTGCCCATTTATAGCTGTAGTAGCCCGCTGCGTAGCCCCCGGCAAAAATATGCCCAAAAGAATGCTGAAAACGGTTAAAGGCTGGAGCCTTAACCACTGCCACCTGGCTTCGAACCTGGTTAAGTTGCTCCTGGACCGTGCTTTCACCATCGGGGTCATAACTTGTATGCAATCGCATGTCGAACAAACTGAATTCGATCTGGCGACACATTTGCATTGCTGACTGAAAATTCTTCGCCTTGCGCATCTTGATTAAGAGCGATTGAGGCAATGATTCGCCGGTTTCCACGTGCCCGGAAATAAGATCCAGCGCTTGACGCTCCCAGCACCAGTTCTCCAGGAACTGGCTTGGAAGCTCGACTGCGTCCCAGGGCACTCCCTGTATCCCGGCAACGCCAGAAACCTCAATCTTGGTCAACATGTGATGCAGGCCATGACCAAACTCGTGAAACAGGGTTATGACTTCTTCGTGGGTCAACAATGATGGTTGTCCCTCCACGGGTGCCGAAAAATTGCAGGTAAGAAATGCAACTGGCAATTGCAGCCCCTCAGAAGTCAACCGACGCCCCATACAGTCCGCCATCCAGGCACCGCCGCGTTTGTGCTTACGAGAGTAGAGATCGACATAAAAATAACCTCGAATAGTTTCTTCAAAATCCAATACTTTGAAGAATTTCACATCTGGGTTCCAAAGCTGCGGTGGTTTGGAGGCTTCTACGCGGATTTCGAACAGTTTACCCACAATCTCGAACATACCCTGTAACACTTTAGGTAGAGGGAAATACGGCCTTAAAGCTTCTTGTGAAAAGTCATAGAGATACTGGCGTAGTTTCTCGCTCACATAAGCGTAATCCCATGGCGCAAGGGCATCAAACCCAAGGTTTTCCGCGGCGAAATTCTCGAGTTCAGTGACCTCCTTCTCGCCTAATTTTTTTGATTTCTTCGACAATTGGTCAAGAAACGCAAAAACTTCTAAACTAGAACCTGCCATTTTTGTCTCTAACGAAAGTGCGGCGAAATTTTCATATCCTAGTAATGCCGCCTGTTCTCGTCGAAGCCTAAGAATTTGATCAATGATCTCTGAGTTATCCCACTTGCCACCGTCCGGCCCAACCTCGCTAGCCCGGGTAACATAGGCACGATACATTTTCTCGCGCAGCATGCGATCATCCGCATAGGTGATTACAGCCAGATATGATGGGGCCTGCAGACTAAAGCGCCAACCTGTAGCGCCCGCTTCCTCGGCCGCCTTTCTAGCCAAATCAAGAGCATTCTGCGGGATACCACTGACGCCTTGCTCATCATCGACGTCAACATGCCAGGCATCGGTTGCATCCAAAAGATTCTGCGAAAACTGATTACCGAGACTGGATAATTCACTTGAAACCTCCCGGTACCGAATCTGCTTGTCTGGCGCCAGATCAATACCTGAAAGGCGAAAATCCCTGATTGCATTGTCTATTACCTTTCTTTTCGACTGATCCAACCTATGAAATTCATCACTATCGCGAATTTCTATAACTTTTTTGAACAGAGCCTTGTTCTGCCCCATTTCCGTAGCATAATCAGTTAGCTTCGGCAGGCATACCTGGTATGCCTGTCGCAGTTCAGGGGTATCCCGGACGCTGTTTAAATGCGATACCGGCGCCCACACTCGCTCAAGATCGTCTTCCAACTGCTCAACAACAGCCATGAAATTATTCCAGCTGGGACTCTTTATATCCCTGACCAGTCGGCCTATCTGCTGTCGGTTGCGCGCTAGAATATGATCAACAGCAGGCTCAATATGCTCTGGTAGAATGAGGTCGAATTTTGGCAGACCGCTAAGATCCAGAAGGGGGTTTTGTTTCATTACGAACCTAAGAAGATTGATTTATTAAGCTTAATATAATGTCGAACGAATACGATTTCATCGTAATTGGTGGCGGTAGTGGCGGAATTGCGGCCGCCAGGCGGGCCGCCGAGTACGGGGCCAGAACGCTTGTGATTGAGAACAGCCGAATGGGCGGCACTTGCGTGAACGTAGGGTGTGTGCCGAAAAAAGTGATGTGGAACGCCGCTCAAATCGGTGAAGCCATCGATCTGGCCCACGATTATGGATTCAATCTCAGCAGGCAAGGCTTTGAATGGTCTCGAATAAAGCAAGCGCGAGACGCTTACGTAAAGCGACTGAACGATATATACAAACTCAATTTAGAGAAATCAAATGTGGATGTAGTTCAGGGCACTGGTCAATTTATTGATAACCACGCTATTCAGGTAGACAGAAATGAATATACTGCGCCTCATGTTCTTATCGCAACGGGCGGCAGGCCAACGGTGCCGGCTCTCCCTGGGGCTGATCTTGGCATCACCAGTGACGGCTTCTTTCAGCTCGAATCGCGCCCTCAAAATGCGCTAGTAATTGGTGCGGGGTATATTGCGACAGAGCTGGCCGGAGTACTGCACGCGCTTGGAAGCCGCGTCACAATGGCTATACGATATGAAAAACTGCTGAGGTCTTTCGACCATACATTGCATGACCTGGTCATGGAACAGATGCTTAATAGTGGCATAAATTTCCTTACCAACACCAATATGAATGGATTGATCAAGGATCATAATGGCACTCTAGGGTTCGAGCGGAATAATGGGGAACAGGTTGCCGGCTTCGATTGCATAATCTGGGCAATTGGTCGGGAGACTAATATTGAATCACTGAGACTAAAAAATACCGACATAAAAACCAATGACCAGGGTTTTGTCACAACTGACCAGTATCAAAATACCAGTGCTGAGGGCGTCTATGCCGTAGGAGACGTTACCCCCAGAGCGCAACTGACGCCGGTTGCAATTGCTGCTGGCAGGCGTCTCTCAGAGCGACTGTTCAACAATAAACCCGAATCCCGGCTGGATTACAGCAATATTCCTACAGTTATTTTCAGCCACCCGCCAATTGGCACAGTTGGTCTTACCGAACTGGAAGCGCGACAGCATTTCGACGACGATATCAGGATATACCAAAGCCGATTTATCAATATGCGCTACGCAGTTTCTGAGCACAAACCACCAACACTGGTAAAATTAATCGTACAGGGGCCGGACGAGAAAGTGGTGGGATGCCATATCATCGGTGATGGTGCTGATGAGATGACACAAGGATTTGCGGTAGCGATCAAAATGGGGGCGACCAAGCAGGATTTTGATGATACCGTGGCAATTCACCCCACAGCGGCTGAAGAACTCGTCACTCTCCGCTAGTAACTCCAGCCCCGGGCTAACATCCTAGGCGCTAACCACCTGGATTGACGGCTCAGGCAGCTCGCTGGTGGCGTTTCAGATGGACTAGAAGCAAGGAGATTGCCGCCGGGGTAACGCCCGAAATTCGAGATGCTTGACCGATCGTCTCCGGGCGAGTTGCCTCAAGCTTCTGCATTACCTCGGTGGACAACCCTCTAACCAGCTGATAATTCAGATCTACAGGAATAGAAGTGTTTTCCTGTTTCTTTAAGCGCGCTATTTCATCGATCTGGCGCTCAATGTAACCGTCATATCTGGCCTGGATCTCAAGCTGTCGAACAGCTTGCTGGTCGTCTAGAGGCTGTTCGAGGCCGGCGAGGCCGGCCAA
>JAHEGU010000107.1 GCA_024644945.1 Gammaproteobacteria bacterium
TGCTCGCACGACATGGAGAAATTAAGCGTCGTTACAACATCGATGACGCCTTTCGCGGCGCCGCCCCGAGACTGGTGCTTTTTAGAGAAAACCTTGAATATAGGGAAAGCATCGCATTCCAGCGCTATGAGGCCTTATCCGGTCATGCCTACGACAATGTAGGCAAACGTTTCCCGCCATATTTCGGCGAACAATCCTATAGTGACGTCGGGGTCAGCGACTGGCGAGCCTACCTCGACGAATTTCCATGGTTTCCTGCAACGGATGATGCATACTATCGACTCGCTTACGAGCATTTTCTGGACGGCGACCTGGAAGGAACACAGTCAGTTATTGACGAGTACAGATCAAGGACATTCATCGATGCGGACATTTCCCCGTACATTGATCAGCTCGAAGCGTTGGTGCGCGCGCTCGATTCGCCGCAAACGCTTGCCGTCTCGCCGCTCGATCCGATTCTTTATTCGAAGTGGTTGCGGGATTATGATTTGGGCGTTCAGTCGATTGAGAATGCCGTACTGGTTGTGGACCTGATGTTTGCCTTCCAGGATGCTGCCAGTGCGGTGCGCATACTAGTCCCTGAACTTGACGCCGCTCGCGAGGCACTCGACCAAACAAGAGCCGAGTGTGGCTGGCGGTTGGATGAGTGTTCGATACCGATCGAATACCGTACCATTCGAAATAAAATCATGAACAGTCCGACAGACAACCCAATTATTATATTTGCACGCAGAATAGACCAATGACCTTAATTCTCGGTATTTATGCAGCTCTTTTGACAGGATTTTTCCTATACGAGTATTTCAGGAAAGACGACGGTACATCTAAACTTTTCACGGACTGCATCAAACTCGTTGAGCACGAACAATCCGCCACAGAGAAACTCAAGGCGATTGCTTCGCTGACAGAACTTCGCAAATCGATGTCCCCATGGTACGAGAAGTACCTGTCAACGATAGGCGTAATCGGCCTGTTCAGCATGACAATAGCCGCAGGCGTACAGACGATCAACTCGACAACACAGCAGTACCGCGCAGATTCACTGGAGTCCGAACTGGAAGACAAGACCGCGCAGATTGAAGCGGCGCAATTGTTTGTAGCCGAGGTATCATCCGCAATTCAATCGGGCGCGTTCGGGACACAGCGTATTGGAGACGTCGAGCGTAAAATATTGCGTTATCGCCTGGATGAGCTACGTTCGGTCAATGATCTCGACAACACGCAGCTGTCCGAATTATTCTCTCTGGCGCTGGTATTAAGGGAATATGACCTTGCCGTTGAGATACTCGAAGACAATAAGGAACTTCTCAATAACACGAACCCATCAGATCAACTAACGTTGGCGGAATACTACAATCTGGTAGGATCGAAGACAGCCGCGCAGCAAATAATCAACGAACTGGACTCATTGAACGTGGCACAGTCTGCCGAGTTCGTCAGACGCCTGGTATTTCTCAAGCTCGCGCTAGGCGCCAACGTCAACGAACTGGCAAGTGATTACGCCAACGCCTTTAAGATCAGGCGCGAGCAAGCTGTTGAAATCCTGACTCGCGAGGCTCATGAACAGTTCGAAAATCAGCCTGGACAGTGAAAATTGAGTTCTGAGCCCTATTTTTTAATTAATCAGAACATAATCTCTTGAATAGAAATAGGTATACTGTTCCCTGAATTCCGATATTTTCCCGCTTCTCGCTTGTCACCGCCCCTTTTTAGTCGTGGGAAATATAGTGTCCCATTGTCTAACCGATCCACGGCCATGGAGATCGCCTACAAAGAATTCTGGCGATGTGCTCGGAGGCTCACTTAGAGATGTTCCATAATCACGTCTGACCCACGACTCCTGGTAACCGGCAAGCCCAAGTAGCGTCGGAAATATCTGAAAATGGCTGGTCTTGTTATAAGCGGTATCCTGAACCGCCTCGTAGCTTTTCAGAATTTCCGCTTCGCTGGAGAACACCATCATCGGCACAATGCCTTCGAAACGATTTGCTCTTGGCCTGCAGTGAGTAGCCAAAGTCCCGTCATCGACGATATTTTGCCCATGATCACTGCTATATATAATGACGAAAGGCTTGAATTCAGCACTTTCGGACAACAGGTCTTTAAACCAGTCATCAACGCCCCAACGAATACCATTCATATAAGAATTTAACGCTTTTTCTCTATCATCCATTGGCTCACCCAGCTCCAGGGCAGGAGTGAAAATATTGTGCGTTTCCGGATAACTTCTGAAATAAGGAAAATGAATTCCGTATTTGTTCAGCATGAAAAAGGTCTTGCCAGGACGCTTGAGAAAATCCATTAACCTTTTGCGAGCCTCTCTGTCGCTTTCGTAGGCGACTCGCTGACGAACACGAACAAGTTCATCCACGAAAGATGCCTCATTTTCATTCATGAAATTCTGGTAGTTCTCCCACTCCTCAGCACTCTGGGCATCGAGGTAAACATTATAATACCCCGCCTTCCTCATAAATTGCCAAATCGAGGGTTTCTTCAGACTCATTTGACTGAGGTCTGGAATTTCCTCTTTTTTCAGGCCCGTTCTCAATATGAGATTGGAATAATCACTGCAGTTTGAAGATGCAGCAGCCAGGCCATAATTCACTATTCCACTGTCTAGAGCGCTGAGATAGGGTGTCGTGTCTTGTTTGTACCCATTGATTCCGAGAATATCTGCACGGATACTCTCATCCACAATCAGAACAATTTTTTCAACCCGGGAATCAAATGTACCCGAATAATTGACCTCTGATCTTACACCATCGTAAAGGTGACTTTGGCCGGCAAACACCAGCATTGCCGGCACTCTGAAAAACGAAGGATATCGATCAAAAAAGCCATTACTGTAATGCAGACCTAAAACGGCAAGTATGGCTGCGCTTATTGGAATGAAATAGAAATTTTTTGATATATTTAATCTTAAGAGCTGCGGCAGCCTTTCGACGAAAATAATAGCTGGAATCAGGAGTATTAGAAAAGGTAGCGCAGCCAGGCCATAATTCTCAACCACCTCCCAGAACCACCATTGAAAATTCTCTACAATCATGGCGGTCTGCTGGAAATCAATAGGCGAGTTTGCAATATTGTAGGTGCCGATATTAAAGAGAAAAAAGAACAGAAAAAACGGTAGCGTTATTTTTCGCAAAAGACTGCGGCTACTATAGAATATTAAGAACGCGCCCAGGAGACACCAGAGGAACAAAATCAATGACAGCAATAACTCGATTATCTTGCCCTGGTTCCACAGAATTCGAAACGGATAAAAAAAATCATAGAACAGGCTAAACTCTGCGAGCAAAAGAATGG
Organism: Gammaproteobacteria bacterium; assembly: GCA_024644945.1. Classification (GTDB taxonomy): domain Bacteria; phylum Pseudomonadota; class Gammaproteobacteria; order Arenicellales; family Poriferihabitantaceae; genus VYFG01. The sequence goes on from JAHEGU010000107.1 coordinate 3,307, forward strand.
CAATCGATCCTAGAGCGATAGTCTTTCTCATAAATCACACTGGAATTATATTGAGTGATGGAGGGCTGAATAAATAACCCGGGTCAGAGAATAATTGCTTCTGATATTAGAGTTAATTGTTCTCTGACCCCTATTTTCCATGCAAAAATCCAGATCCCAAGGCTGACCGGTGTAAATTTTGCAGCCAGCAATCGCATCAATGGCTCTTTTTCCCATATTATGAGCTTGTCCGTTTCATGTTGAGCCATTTACGTAATCCTAATATAAAGGTGATAGTTTGATTTACTTGACGCATACGCACGAGACGGAATAACAAATCCGCCCTCATTTTTCCAATTTCTTGTCAGGGATTAAGTATACTGTCCCCGGAATTCTTGCTCATTCTTATTCCCTCTAAATGCAAAAACGATATTGCGCGTCAATGCAATAATTGTTATCGCATACATAAGCAGAGTCAGAGAAAGATTTTATCTAACATTAGAATCAATTGTTCTCTGTCCCAGTTTTTCTGGCCCGGTTTTTCAATCTAGGACGCAACTTCCCGGGCACCACGACGGGCTTCCAGTTGCTGTCGAATTTCATGCGCTTTTTGTTCAGATAAATCATATTTCGACATAATGGCTATGGCGATCAGGGTACCCGACATGGGTACGATGATGTAAGCCAGTTTAAGTCTTTCCAGTGTTTCAGGCGACTGTGCCATAGTATCCTGATCAAAACCAACCAGGGTGAGGATCAGTCCACTCAGCAGCCCCGCAATCGCAAAACCGAATTTGACCATCCACCAGTAGATCGCCCCGAACACCCCTTCTCTGCGTATACCGGTATTGAGCTCATTCAGATCGCACACATCCGCTGTCATTGACATCATCATCGTAAACAGTGAACCGATTCCGAATGCAAACAAGGGTAATGGCAACAGCATCAAATACGGATTATCCGGATTGAAACACCACCAGAAGGAGATATAACCCAGCAGGGAAATCGATTGCGACAGCAGGAAAGTATTTTTCTTGCCCAGTCTTTGTGAAAGAAAAGTAATGATCGGGATCACCATGAAACTGGTCGACAAGGCTCCCAGAGAACCAAACCAGGCTGGCCAGGTGCCGGCCACAGCCGCGTCACCATTGAATATGTAATACACGATAATAAAGAATGAGAATCCGGCAACTGTATTGAATGCATTAAAAACAAAAAAGGTAGCAATGCAAAGTTGTCGAAAGGGAACACATTGAAATGCATCGACAAATCCATCTTTGATGCCCTTGATATTTTCGGCCAGCTTTTCGCGCGATAATTCGCTCAGGTCTTCTTCCCGAACCGGCTGTGTTTTACAAAACAATGCGGGGATCATGGTCAAGGTAAGACAGGCTAACCCCACCCATACGGATAGCTCACGTGCACCAGCATCCGGGGTGGCAAAGATTTCCGGATCATAAAGAATCACCCAGAACCAGGGCACGATCACCCAGGCCCACTGCCCGATCCACTGCGCCACCGCCATCAGTCGAGTACGTTCATGGTAATCATTACTGGTTTCATAACCCATAGCGACATACGGCGTGGCAAACACGGTCAGCCCCACATAAAACACGATAGAAACCAGCAGAAAATAAGTGAAATTGTAAAGCTCTGAATTTTCCGGGTAGACTTGCCACATCGCGATATAACTCAAACCTGTGACAATCGAGCCGATGAATATATAAGGCCTTCTGCGCCCCCATCGGGACCTGGTGTTATCGGAGATAAAACCCATGACCGGATCCGTGACAGCATCCACCAGGCGGGGTACGAAAAAGAGAATTCCCCACAACAAGGGATCCATACCCAAACCTTTTACCAGGACCACCATGAAAATCGATAGAGCTGCCGGAAACATTTGATTTCCCAGCATCCCCATCCCGAAGGCAATCTTTTGTCCTAATGGAATGCGATCTTCTGGTGCGGTTTGATAGTGCACCTGTGTCA
>JAHEGU010000020.1 GCA_024644945.1 Gammaproteobacteria bacterium
CTCTGCTGCTTTTTCTAGTTCGTCGGCACTTAGAAAAACAAGAATTTCGTTTATAGCGCTTAGATGATCACGCATATTGGCTAACATATGTTGTTGCATCATTTCGGGTAATTCTACGTGCTCCCTCGTGTCATCGGACGCTACAGAATTGCTGGACAGGCTTGAAACTAATACAGCTAAAATAAAATTGTGCACTCTACTCATGATTCTAAATTGTGTTTGTCGCAAAACGCTCTGCATCTGGCGCCCATATAGCGCATGGCGATTTGTTGTTCCCGGCTGTATGGGCTTATTCAAGGGTGTTCTTTAGATACTTATCAAGGACCAACCAGGCCACTTTGCTTGATACCATCGAATATGAATTGAACTGCCAGTGCAGACAATAAGACGCCCATGACCCGCGTAATGACATGCATCCCTGTTACGCCAAGCAAATTTTGAATTTTACCGGCAAGTAGCAGCGAAACGAAGGTAAGCAATAAAACCGCCAACAACGAGGCAATGATAATTGCTTGACCCGTGACGTCTCCTTCCTGGTTGGCCATAAGCAAAATTGCTGCACCCATTGAGCCCGGTCCTGCAATAAGGGGGGTGGCCAATGGGAAAACTGAAATATCTGTTCTGGAAATTGCTTCCTGCTCCTCCTCGTCAGTTGTCGATGTGCCGCCTGACGAGCGCGCGAATACCATCTCAATGCCAATCAGCAATAAAAGAATACCCCCGGCGGCTCTCAGGGCGGCAAGAGATATGCCGAGGCCAGCCAATAGAAACTCTCCAATTACCGCGAAAGTCACCAAAATGACCATGCCAATCAGTGAGCCGCGGATAGCTATCGATCGTTTCTGTTGAGCGGTTTGGTTTGCTGTCAACGCTGCAAACATGGCTGCAATATCTAGTGGGCCAATCGTGGCAAAGAATGTCGCCAGCGCTAGTCCCGCGGTTTCAATCATTGGTTTAGTGTCCCGATTTTTATTGCCGGTTTTTAAAAGGTGCGTTCAATTTATTATTAAATATTTGCGTCGTATTTGATTGCCAAATAAAGGCTATAGGCCATAAGGGTTTTTAGGGTAAAAAGATTACAACAATAGGTGGGCGGAGTAACTATGTTTGAGCACCCATGGATATCGCCTAATTCTTAATTTCCCCGTCATTTTTTTTATCAAAAGTTTGTTTAATAATCAAACACAATAGTGCAATGCAAATTAAAGTGACGATAGCAACTGGAATTTTTCCTGCCATGACCAGCACAACTAACGATATTAAGAATGTGATCGCGACCAAAAGGGCCCCAATAACCCTGGTTTTCGGAAGAACTAACAGTATCCCTCCGATTAGCTGAATAACACCGTAGGTAATTAAAATGGGATTGGTAAACCCGTATTCTCCAAACAACACAACATCCTGCTGCATAAGCATGATTTTCGTAATGCCTGATGAAACTGCTAAAAATACTAAAATAACCAAGATTATTTTAAGAAATACTTTCACGCTTACTCCGGTCTTTTAAAACGCATGGCGCTCGGTACAGCGGCAACCCGCTTGTCAGCGAGTGAGTTCACGAATTGCTGCAATTGCTTTTTCTGCGTGTCCGCTCTGCACAAATATATGGTCATGAAAATAACCTGCCATCACATTTGTGCTTATTCCACTCTCAGCAAGTTTACTTGAGAACGCTGCTGTTAAACCAACCGCATCCAGGCTGGAGTGAACATTTAATGTGATACACCTAAAGACTGACTCATAGTTTATTTCGTGCTCGTCTGCTTTTGATTTTGGGATGACAAGTGTGAGGCCTTCAGTTTCTTTAACAGTGGCTATAGGCTCCAAGTTTGTATAGTCTCCGTGACGGATATTCTCAAAAGAACAAAATATATACTCTCCATCAATCAGTACTGGAGACATGTATGCCAGCAATTTTCCCAGGTCACTCTCGCCAGTCATGTTTTACACTGAATGTAAATGCCCTGCATGAGTGAACCACAAGTCAAATGCCCGGGTCCAATGCCGGGGCAGTCATCGTTTTAGTTGAGCCGGATGCAATTGATCCTCGATGCCTGTCAACCCAAAAACCCCACGCCACTATCAACCATATAGCTTGAGCAGACCAAGCGACCGCTGACACTGAGGGTGGCGACGGACCAAATATGTTCGCAAGATATATTACCACCAGAAATACTGCCAGCCCCCACATGCCCACGCTGCCTTTTTTATTTAGTGCATGTGTATTGTGAGCATAGAGCCAGAATCCAATCATAAATAACGATAGCTCAAATGGCCCCGCTATATAGGGATGATTCCATAGCTCGAATCCATATCGGTTCGAGCCAGTTAGAGCAATTGGCATATCTGGCCCGTGAGTAATGACGTCTAGAACCCAATGACTGAACACAATCACTGCAATAACTATCGCCACACGAAGTCCACTGTGCCGTAATAACGTATATATGACCGCAAGCAATACACTCCAAATTAATAGCGCAACTAAACTATGGGAATACGGGTAATAGATAAAACTTAATGGCGTCATAGCGGTGTTACCCGGCTCCACCTCAAATATTTCAATACCTAAAAGTACGAGGTTTGGCCAGATAATGTCTGCGAGTTGGCAAGTAAGAAACAATATACCGAGTGAGATCTGAGGAGCATATTTTTTCGCCCCCAACGCTATAGCGAAATGTCCGATAAACAATTTTGAGTCGTGAGTATAAGGCCAAGTGGCTTATTGAATCATAGCATTCATAAATACAGGGGAATCGGTAAAAAAGACAGATTTATTTTTCGCTCTGTTCTGCATTAGTCAAATAATGCCGCTCCGGTTTTTTTCGTATTCAAAAAGAATAGAATACTCTCTAATCCACATCACCAGTTCGAGATCAAGATCATGACCAGGACATTCGACATTGAACGCGCGCGCGCGGAAACTCGGGCTTGTGAAAATATAATCCATTTCAATAACGCCGGCTCGTCTTTGACGTCGGCCCCAGTGGTGGATTACTTATGTGAATTCATTAAGTTGGAAGAATCTGTTGGTGGCTACGAGTCGGTGGAACAGGAAGCCGCCGCACTAGATAATTTCTACAATGCTACTGCGAGACTGATTAACTGTAATACAAGCGAGATCGCCTATGCCGAAAACGCCACCCGCGCCTGGGATATGGCCTTTTATGGCTTATCCTTTAATCCTGGAGATCGCATTCTCACCACTATGTCGGAATATGGAAGCAATGTTATTGCCTATAACCAGCAGGCAGAGCGATACGGCGTGGAAGTGGTGTTTGTACCTGACGATCAATATGGCCAGATCGATGTAGAAGCGTTGCAAAGGATGGTGGATGATCGGGTAAAGCTGATTTCCATCAGCATGATTCCCACCGGTGGCGGGCTGGTGAATCCCGCAGTTGGGGTCGGAAAGGTGGCTCGAGATGCAGGGATTCCCTACTTGCTGGATGCGTGCCAGGCGGTGGGGCAACTGCCTCTCGACGTCGAAGCAATCGGGTGTGATATGCTGAGCGCAACGGGTCGTAAATTCTTGCGTGGGCCGCGCGGAACAGGATTCCTTTACGTACGATCAACAATGATGGACAAGTTGATTCCACCTTTTCTCGACCAGCACGCCGCTGATCTTATTTCCCCTGGAGAGTACCGCATGCTGGAAGATGCCAGGCGATTTGAAAACTGGGAACAGTATTTTGCGGGCAAGGCGGCATTGGGCGTAGCGATTGACTATGCTATGGATTGGGGTCTCGCCTCTATTCGCGACCGCGTATTTTCCCTGGCGGAAACACTACGTGCTCGACTTAGAGAAATTGACGGGGTCGAGCTCACAGACCAGGGCCAGGTAAAATGCGGCATCGTGACATTCGAGGTCGATCGGGCAGACGCGTACCGGGTCAAGTCTGAATTACATAAACGAAAAATCAATGTCAGTGTCTCCGATGGGTCGGGGACACTGGTTTCATTTCAACAGCGGGGTATCGAACGAGTGATTCGATCATCCGTGCATTACTTCAATACCACCCAGGAAATTGACATTTTTACTGATGCATTGAAAGATGTCCTTGCCTTAAACCGATAAGCGGTACATGCAGCGTTCTATTTTCGTTCTTTGACTGTGAACTTTTTAATAAAGTCACCAATCGTATGTTCGGAAAAATCTATTAATTCTCCCGCGTCGTAAAAGCGACCGTAGCAAGTTGGGCAACTCTCAAACCATATGTGCGATTGTTCCGCATCAACCATCCGTATCATTTTGCTATTAGGGCACACTGCACAATATATATCGCCAATTTCATTATATTTCTTACCTACTTCTGGATCGCCAGTATCCACACCCTCGGCAATTTCTTTGAGGTCTTCATGCTCTCTCATATCCAACCATAAGCCTTTACAAGAAAAACACCTTTCAACATCACCAAAGGGTGTATTCACATGCTCGAATTCTGAATTACATTTTGGACATTTCATGTTCATTGTCACTCTCGTAATTAAATGTGGTCAGTGCTCGATTCTCCACCGATCAGTTTGATGATTCAACGGTGGTGGCTTGAACTATACGAGGCTAACTGTCGTTCCCTTTGATCCATCCATCTGCTACCTCTGCTCTTATGACAGCAAAAAGGTATTGACATAGTTTAACGTTAAACTATATACTAGTTTAACGTTAAACTAGTTAGAATTGACCGCTATGAACAGAAGGAAATTTCTCAAAATCGCCGGAACCACAAGCGTCATCGTCGCGGCTGGCGCAGGCGGGTTTGCCTTTACACGCACCCCGCATAAAGCGCTGGCCCCCTGGAACCTTGACCAATCAGCCTATCGGGATCCAATGCGCCGCGCTCTATCTTATGCCATTCTTGCGCCCAATCCCCACAATCGCCAGCCATGGGTCATCGATCTGAAAAGCGGCACCGAAGCGGTATTGACGTGCGATCTTGATCGGTTACTGCCGGAAACAGATCCGTTCAGCCGACAGATCGTGATCGGCTTGGGATGTTTTCTCGAACTATTTACCCTGGCTGCCTCAGACAATGGTTATCGATCAGAAATCGCCCTGTTTCCAGAGGGCGAAGACCAGAATCACCTGGACACTCGACCCATAGCACATTTAAAGCTGGTCGAAGACAATCAACTAGTAAAGAACGATCTGTTTGACCTGGCGTTGAATCGCCATACCAATCGCAATGGTTATGATGTGAGTCGTGAAATCGATCAGAGCATACTCGAACGGGTAGAGACTTCGGCGCAGCCTGGCGTAATTGCAGGGACAACGGGAAGTGGGGAGACGCTGGAGGAGTTGCGTGCACTTACCCGAAACGCGCTCCGTGAGGAAATAATGGATCCCGCTGCGTTTCAGGAGAGCGTCGATTTAATGCGAATTGGCAGGAGTGAGATCGAAACAAACCCGGACGGCATTTCACTGGGCGGTCCATTTCTCGAAGCATTGAGTATCGCCGGTGTACTTAACAGGGAAGAACTGGCGGACCCTGCATCAAAATCCTTCCAGATCGGGTTGGATATGGCGGATACGTCGGCGATGAGTGCAATGGGATTTGTCTGGATCAGCACCACCGCAAATACCCGCCGAGACCAGATTGTCGCAGGGCACAGCTATATGCGTGTCGCACTCGAGGTCGCACGGCAAGGGCTGGAGATGCAACCGATGAGTCAGGCGTTACAGGAATACGCTGCCATGGAATCCTATTATCAGCGTGTTCACGAAATGCTCGGAAGCCAACCGAATGAAAGGATTCAGATGCTGGCCAGGCTGGGGTATGCTGACGCGGTGAATCCCGCACCCCGATGGGCGCTCTCTACCAGAATTAAACAAGTTTAGTGACTGATGAATAACAATTCGCAGGACTCGATTCTTTTTCAGTTTTTCAATGAGATCGGCATTATCGAACAGTTGGCGCGCACAAAACTGGAAAACCGGATGCCGGATGGGATCAAATTTTCACAGTTCATCGTGCTGAACCACCTTGTTCGCCTGGATGGTCACTGGAGTCCTTTACGTCTGGCCAGGGCATTCCAGGTGACCAAGGGCGCGATGACTAACACCCTTCAAAGACTTGAAGCGCGTGAGCTGGTGAAAATAAGAACAAATCCCACAGATGGCCGAGCAAAGATCGTGACGCTGACTCAAGCAGGCCGAAATATGCGGGAAGCGTGCGTGCAGGCTATCGCCCCAATGCTTGAAGATATTGAAAAAGAATTCGGCAGCGATGCCGTTTCACAAACCCTGCCAACGTTGAAAAAAGTACGAGAATATCTTGACGCGCATCGATAGAGTAACAGGTGATTAAAAGGTTACGAAGGTCAGTACACTTCAGTCTTAACTATTGCGAAGAACTACTGCCTCATTCTTTATCATGCCGTGTAAAACCAGATTGAGGTCCGTCTAAATCCTGTGAGGTAGGTTCATAAGTCTTGCCTTGATACAAACTGGGTTTAAAACGAAAATGAAAAAAAGCGACACCAATAAACGGAAGTAGCACGAGAAATGCACACCAGATTGACTTGCTCTTTACTGAGATGGACACACGAAGGGTGTTCATGATTGGCACGATTACTAGTAAAAGATGGAATCGCTAGCTACCACCAAAATGCTTATAGTCGCTTTGCTCAAACCCCCTTCAATTCATCAACGCAACAGTTTAACAGCAGGAATTCCCGCTTAGCGATCGTGGTGAATATTCTGTTCGGCATGGCTCGTTAATTTCGCATTAATTATTTGATTTAAAAATAAAGATAACAGTTTTATTTTCCCGCTTTTTCTAATTAGTAGAATAAATCTCCCCGATTTTTGTGATTTGCCATTTTTTCAACCGGAAAATTCACTGCCTGTACTCGACATTTTTGTCGCTATTTCAATAAGATGCTTGTTGGTCTAGGGAATGCAGGTTGGTTGGTCCTATGAATTTCATTCGTCTGCCAATAGGCTTTTCATCGAGTCATTTATCTGTGTAAGATGACGGTTCCGATTATTTACTTCTACTGATGAGGTGAATCATGTCACAAAAAATCCTGGTTGCTCTGGATGGAAGTGCGGGCGGTAAACGCGCTCTGGAAGCCGCTGTCAAACACGCCAAGTTAACGGATTCAGAATTAATCCTCAGTTATATCATCGACTGGACCCCTTACAGTTTTCACACACCTGAAGAACTGGAAGAGCGTCATCAACGACGCGAATCAGAAATTCAACGAGCGAATGAATCCGTACTTGAGCCCGAATCGCGTGCGCTCAAGGGTTCCGGGTTGTCGATCCAGACTGTAGTCCGTCACGGCAAAATTGCTGACACGTTGGTCGATATTGCCAGCGAATTCAATGTTTCCCAGATATACCTGGGCAGGCTGGGTGAATCACGTTTACATTCAATGGTTTTCGGCAGCGTGACTTCCGCATTGCTGCAAAACTCCAAGGTGCCGGTAACGGTTGTACCGTAACCGCATTACGACCTGAGTAACATGACCATCCGCGGCATAGGGATTGTCAGGCACATAAACCCCACTCTTTTCAGTTAAGGGAGATTCAGCTTATGTACGCAAAACTATCTCGTATACTTATCGGAGCGTTCAGTATCGTTGTTTTTAGCGCACCAACAGTTTTTGCCCAGGACACCAGCCAACAGGAGTCACTGTCACCTACACAGGCCTGGATAGAGGGTATAGAAAACCCCAATCTTGGTTACCGGTCCTGGATACACGGAATCGTTCCGCCCGAATCCGTCCCAATAGAGCAGCAAACCGGGATTGATGCGGCAATCAATGCCGCCACCGCACCGATTGCCGAATTTATTGGCAGAGTCGTTTTCTTCAAGATACCATTCTTCGGTAGTGATCTACCGGTGGTCGTGCTCTGGCTGGTGATTGGAGCCGTGTTTTTTACCGTTTATATGGGCTTTATTAACCTTCGCGGATTCAAACATGCTATCGAGCTGGTCAGGGGAGATTACGCCGACCCAAATAGCAATGGCGAGGTTTCGCATTTTCAGGCATTGGCGACTGCGGTATCAGGCACCGTCGGTATCGGTAATATTGGTGGAGTTGCAGTTGCGGTTACAGTTGGAGGAGCCGGCGCGACATTCTGGTTGATCGTCGCCGGTTTTCTCGGAATGTCCACCAAATTCGTCGAATGCACACTCGGCGTCAAATACCGGAACGAATTCGAGGATGGCCATGTTTCCGGCGGACCAATGTACTACTTGCGCCGGGGTTTCGCCGAACGCAATATGGAGGGGTTCGGCAAATTCATGGGCACGTTTTACGCTGTAGGCATATTCATTGGAGCCCTTGGTATCGGTAACATGTTCCAGTCGAACCAGGCTTATGTGCAGTTAAACAACGTCTCCGGTGGCGCGCTTGACGGCCTCGGCTGGCTGGTGGGGTTGATCATGGCGGCGGTTGTCTTCATGGTAATCATTGGCGGCATCAAGTCCATTGCGCGGGTTACTGAAAAGATCGTGCCTTTCATGGCCGTTTTCTATTGCCTGTTTGCGATTATCGTGATTCTCATGAATGCGAATACCATACCCCAGGCGATCGCCAATATCTTTTCCGGCGCATTTACAGGGGAAGGGGTTGCTGGCGGCGCACTGGGAGCAATGATCATCGGATTTCAACGCGCCGTATTCTCCAATGAAGCAGGTATCGGGTCTGCTTCAATTGCCCACTCGGCAGTTCGAACCAATGAACCGGTCACGGAAGGAATCGTATCCCTGCTCGAACCCTTTATCGATACCATCGTCATCTGCACCATTACAGCTCTGGTCATCGGTACAGCCCAAGTCGCCGATCCGAGCTTTGCCGGCGATGCTGTGGGCGTGGCCATGACTTCTGCCGCCTTTGAACGAGAGTTTACCTGGTTCCCGATTCCGCTTGCATTCGCAGCAGTGCTTTTCGCCTTTTCAACCATGGTGTCATGGTCATACTATGGACTCAAGGGCTGGACCTATCTATTCGGAGAAGGCGTAAATGGACAAAACATATACAAACTGCTGTTTTGTGCATTCGTGGCTTTGGGTTGCGTGGTACAGCTTGGGCCAATCTTGGATATTTCTGACGCTCTGGTGTTTCTCATTTGTGTCCCCAACATCCTGGGCTTGTACTTTCTTGCACCGGTGGTCAAAAGAGAAATGGAGTCTTATTTCGCCCGTATCCAAAGCGGAGAGATTAAAAAATTCAAATAAACCGCGTAGTTATTATTGGGGACGTAGCACGGTATTCATGATGCAAATTGTGCTGCGTCTCCTGTTCTTATTTTCCGACCATTAAAATGTTACTGGACCGAGATTGAGGAATTAAAATTTAAGTAACCACTTGTATTGCCTAGTTTTTAATCTCTGTGTTGACTTTAATCTTATGGCAAATCTGCCCGTCTGGTGAGACGTACAGGGATACTGTGTTTGGAATTTTTGGGGTTTTTAACCGCCCCGGTAATTTTGTCACCTTTGCGCGTTCCTTCAATAATCATCGAGACCTCTTTTTCTTTGGCCCCAAACATCGTCTCCGCCTTGCCGTGAAAATGGACTTTAAGCTTTATCCTGATTTTTTTTTGGATCTGGTGTAAGAACCCACTGAATAGTGATTCCTGCCGCCTTCTATTACGTTTTTATTTTCTTCATTAAATATCATGATGCCTCTGTTCTCCCAACCATAAATACCAGCAACTTCGATGGCCCAAATTCCGGATATAGACATATAGATTTCTCCTAAAATAATATTATATTTCACGCCTAGCATAACCGTTGCGGACAGTGATTTCCACCGACCGGTGGCGGGGTGAAACGATCTGAACATTGACCCAAATACTGGTTCAGTATACGGGTTAGCGGATCGTTAAAATTATGCTTAAAAGGTGGCGGACGGCTTATTAATTAGGCACTATACCGCTGCTTGCAAAATAATCCCTTCGTCACTTACCTTTTCGAGAACCCCAGCAACTTTGCAGACTCACTGAACAGATGGAATCATTGATCGGACCCGGCGACCCGCAAGCTTATCAAATCATCAACGATCAGGGCCAAGCCCAGGTTTTACTGGTTGGCGACCACGTGAGTAATAATATTCCTGCGTCATTAAAGAATCTCGGTCTCGATCCGGAAGCGCTTGAGCAGCATATCGCTTACGACATCGGCACCCGCAAGCTGGTTCATCATCTATCCAAACACCTCGATGCGCCGGCTGTGCTGGCGGGCTACTCACGCCTGGTGGTGGATCTCAATCGCAGCCTCGAGGACTCAAGCGTCATGCCTGAGGTCAGCGATGAAATACTCATTCCAGACAACCAAAATATGTCCGCGGCACATCGAAGTCAGCGCATCCACGATTTTTACACGCCTTATCGCAAAGCCATCGATACGGTGCTGCATGGCTTCCGCGAGCGCGGCGTGGTACCTGCCCTCATCGCCATACACAGTTTTACGCCCGAGATGGCGGGCTTCTCGCGTCCGTGGCACGCCGGTATTCTGTGGGATAAGGATCCTAGGATTCCGGTACCTTTGATTCAACATCTGCGGGCCCACCCCGACGGATTCAATATCGGCGATAACGAGCCTTATTCCGGCAAACACCCGGCGGATTACACCATCGACCATCACGCCGAGGCAGCTGGCATACCGCATGTTTCGATTGAAATTCGGCAGGATCTGGTCAATACCGAGGACGGCGCCGAGCGCTGGGCGACGATATTGCACGAAGCGCTGCGCGATATTCTCGACGACCCTGGGCTGTACAGTGTCTGGCAATATATTTGACTTGGCGAAGAAAAAACCTGGACAGATTTATTAAATTTCTCGATTTTCTTTCTGAACATTAATGCACCAGCCCCGAACTTGATCCCTAACTTTACGAACGCTGGACCACTAATTTGAAACCAACATCAGAATTTGCCATTGTCATTCTTCCATTCTGTCTGAGGAGGGATCGCTTCGGTTGTATCCCAGTGCTCCACAACTTTGTCATCGGCAACACGGAAAAGGTCATAGAACGAGGAGTGGACTCCATTTAGAAAGCCTTCACTGACAGAAAGTACAAAATTCCCCTCAGCTAGAAAACGATGGCCTCTTTCGTATTGTATGGTGCTACCGTCGTTATACGTGGGGTTCGATAGTGCCAAGCGCAGCGCTGACAGACCGTCACCGCTACGTGGATTGTGCTCGGTGTAGAACTCGTCATCGATATAATGTACCAGTTTATTGAGTTGGCCACTGATCAGAACCTCGTCAATGAAGGATCGCACAAGTTCTCGATTGGATTCAGTTCTGCCTAAATCAGTTGCTTCGGTAGGCCCGTCAACCATGGTATGGCCCGAGGGATTGGGGCCTTTTCTCGACTGGATGTTGTCCCAGTGCTCAACCGTCTGATCGCCCTCGAACCGGAAGACTTCGAAGCCAACTCTTGAGCTGCTGAACTCATACTCTGTATGGGCAAATACGTAGTCGCCATCCGAGAAAATACGCACGATATTGACTCGGGGATTGCTTTTGGACAGTCGCTTAAACAGCGCTGCCAGGCCCTCACCCCCCTCGTGTGTCTGGGGGTTGTGCTGAATATACTTGTCTGGATTGACAACGGCCACCGATGCCGCGTCACCGGTTTCGATGCCTCTGAGTAAGGTGCGGATCTGATTTTTTCGCACTGAAGTCATTGGTGATTATATTTCTTCTTTAGTAAGGTGCTGCTTTATACCCTGTCGCATTAAACGCAAATCTTGTTGCCGTCCAGGTCTCGAATGCAGGCATCGATAATGGTTCAAGACCCGCCTCAAAGGGTGTCATAGACATATCCATAACAGTGCCATTGTCGAGAATGCCTGCCTCAAGACGACGAACTTTCATGGAACCCAGGCCGGAAGATTCCATGCCGTGCGGTTCGACTGCTGCCATCAAGTGGCCTCAAAGTTGTTGATAGTTTAAGTCGTTGCCCAAGCTATAAATTTCGTAGCCGAGCTCTTCCGTAAACTCGGTCCACGCCCATTTTGAACAGATCTCCGCCCATGAACACGCCTCATTGTGATGTACAAGCAATGTCGTAGAGGCCGCGACCTTCTTTTAACGTAGAAACCTTGCGAGCGAAAATCTTCTCCAGAAAGGCAACAACATCAGAGCCGGAAACCTCAACGGGTTGCCCCGGGAAGTCATATAATGCGCTTTGCGCCGCAGCACCCAGTATTTTGCCGCAGGATCATCGCCGTAATAAAGCGGAAAGAAACGTCCGGCATATACTCCGCTCACTATGCCAGACCTGTCATAACAGGAGAGGTAAGGAGACTGCTCGAACCGCTTCGAGCGGGTCAGAACAACATTGTTATTTTTAGAGTTATTCTTAATTTGATTTGCCATATTACAGTTGATGTAACGAAGGGCGCAGAATAGTTTTTCCAATCTATTTTGCCTGATTTTTAGTTCCTCTGTCACCATTTTTTGGTTTTGCGGTCAGTGTCGTAATCTTCCTCAATCCATTCAACACTTTTCGATAATTACCACACTGATTCCAAAATCCTTCTTTCTTAATTCTCGTTCAGAGCTGACCTAAATCAAGGAAACTAGACAAAGCATACGATGTAATTCGGGTTAGTGTGCAGTGTTGGCTAGCCAATTAAAATTTAACTTACAACTTGTTATTGAGTATCAAGATGGAGAAATCGTTATGAAAAAGATATGCGCGCTAATCATATTCACTTTTACTCTCATATTCCTATCTGCTGGATATGCAGCCAGTACGGAGGAGGACGAATCGATTGACTCCTCATCAACAATGGGAATGCATGGAGATAAATCAGGGATGATGGGTGGAATGCATGGTGGGGGCATGATGGAGCATGGATTGATGGATCACCACAAGATGAAGTCTAACGTATCACCGGTAACAATCATGATCCAACCCGGAATGATGCCGATGATGGGTCGCCATAGTATGATGCAGCAAGGAGGGAAGATGGGTCATGAACACGGTGGAATGCAAAAAGAGCATATGCAGCAACGCCAAAAAATGATGAAGGAACACATGGAGCAAATGGAGCAGCGACTGGAAAAAATAGAGACATTGTTACGCGAGCTGGTGGAGTTGCAAAAGAAAGAGTAGGAGGTCAAGACACTGATAGAACAAAGAATCGCTTTTGGATGAAGCGAAACTACGGTATCTGAGAGTAAAAGGTGTCTTTAGCTTTTACTCTAATCCCAATAGCCACGACAAGTGATTAGTATTAAGTGACACATAGGTAGAAATTAATGTTAGTGAATGACTATATGAGCAAATCCCCCGTTTCCGTTCGAGAAGACGTTATCTATCACGACGCCTTCCGGAAGCTGGAAGACACCGAAATGCATCACTTGCCGGTGGTGAATTCCAACAGCGAGGTGGTCGGCATACTTGCTCGTCGAGACTTGCAGCTCGCCGCCCGGTTCTATCGTGAATCCCCAGTAGAAGTATCAGAAATTATGCATACGCCCGTGCTGACAACACCGTCCGACGTTTCTTTATCCAGTGCTGCGCAACTTATGATGGAACAGCGCATCGGTTGCCTGCCGGTATTGGACAAGAACAATCATCTGGAAGGTATGCTCACCGAAACCGATCTGTTTCGCGCGCTAAGCGATCTCCTGGACAAGAAATAATCGGGAAATACAGCACAATTACCGCAGATAACACTACCTTGTTAGGCGATAGCAGAAATAACCAATGACAAGCATTCGGCTTCTTTTTACTTTTTTTTGCCTCAATGAAGGTTATATAAAAGCTCGCCTGCCGTACACAGCTTCGGTAATCTTTCAATACCCTTAGCTTACTATCGACTTCTCCATGAGGTGGTCATCCATAACAAAGCCATTGCCAATATCGAAGACTTTGCTCTTGGTTATCACGTACCCATTTCTTTGATACATCACGATGGAGGCAGCGTTGGCGCGATTAACGTTCAGGAATACTAGCTGGTATCCATGCTCGCGTGCCAACGACTCGGCTCGTTCGAGCAATATTCTGCCATAGCCTTGGCCGCGCATGGCCTGGGTGAGGTAAATCTCCTCTAGCTTAAAGCGTTTGTTGCTTATTCGGAATGTTCTCAGGAATCCGCTGAGCACATCATCCACAAGTAGGACGTCAAACCGTCGATCTGTCGCACTGGAATAGCGCGTTAGGTCGGATTCGGTGTACTTATCGCGAAGCATGTACTCGATCTGCACACTCGACAAGATTGTCGCGTGGTGCTGCCGCCAAACGGTCCGGGCCAGTTCGCCGACCTCGTCTACCTCGGAAGCCTCAAGTGGGCAGTGCAGTTGAGCGTTGCATCTTTGGTCGTTGCAAATAAAGTGCCCGTTTTATTCAGTACGCCTTACTCTGACCCTAAATTTCATGTCCACACATTTCAGCTCAATCGTCACTCGGTGGGGCAAGCCTTACGCACGCGACGATGAGCTTCGACACATAGTCGGAGGGTTCGCGTGACTCCAGCCTGTCCCCCGCTTTGACAACGGCCTCGATTCTCGCCTGCAAGTTCGCCCGGTGGGAATCTATTGGATACGTCTCCAAGCCCGTTAGCTCGCGAATGTCAGGAGAGACATGCGGGTCAGGCGCGAAGTCCAGGCTGCTTTCATCCGACTGCTTCAAAAGATCAAATGCTCTTTCCAGATCGGCCAATAGTGGAGTAAGTGCCACGTTTTTTATCCTGTGGAGTTTGAGGTCAGAGCATTAATGTTAACTTATCTTTACCCTAAAAGCTGAACATTAATGCTCTGGCGCCTATAGTTTGTTAACCTGGACCTATTCCTATACTTATACTTAATTCTAACAGGACTTAAGATTTTTAGATTTGATCTGTTTTACTGTGTGTATATGAGAACCGGGTATCTGAGGCAAACCCAGAAGTAATGCAGCCAGGTTTGCGGCATCACTATTACGTATAGGTTGTAGTGTTGAACTGTAAGGTGGGATTTCGGTGGCAGAAGGTTGTATTGCTGTACATTTATTTAAAGCGTACAGATCGGCATTTTCAACATTTTTCCCCCAAACATAAAAAGGAATAGTGTGGCTTTGGTAGTTATTTGCAGTATGTTTGGTTCTGCCCACAATCCCGCCATGATCGCTGGTTAAAATGATAACAGTTGCATCATATTCATTGTTGGTGTCGAGAAAAGTTAATATCTGCCCAAGATAGTTATCAGTAGTCTTAATTGCATTCAGGTATTCACTCCCGGGTAAAATGCTCCAGCCATAGTTATGTCCTGCCGTATCGGGGTCCTTTATGTGTAAAAAAGCATAATGCCTGGTTTGGTTTTCGAGATCGTCAATGAATTTGGAAACTAAACTTTCGGTAGATTGATCAAATATAAATTTGTCAATCTTGTTTTTTCCATCATCAATGCCAATGTGATCATCGGCCCCATTAATGGCGTTCCAGCTGCGTTCGAAAAGTGCAAATTTTTGTTTGCCCGCAAAAAGAATGGTTGATAGTCCAGCATCATGTACGACGTCGAATATACCTGCAATATATCTACCTGCATTGCTATGCAAAGTTATTGTGCCGGGATCAAAGTTTATTTCCCAGCCATGTTCCTGCTCGTTATCATCGACCCGGCGTCCACTGAATTGTGACGTTTGATTGGGTAAGGTGGTCGTCCAATCAGGGTCCGTACGCGCTTTGAGCGTAGTTGAGCCTTCATTTTTGAGACGAGAAAAATTTGGTAATTCTGTTTCACTCAATATGTTTAAAGCATCCGCATATAATCCGTCGACACTAATGTGAATAATGTGATTGGCTGCGAATGCGCTTTGACTCAATAAAAAGAAGACACAATAAACGCATATTCTTCTTATGAAATAGTTTGCGTCCATGGGCGGCTTAGTATGTTTCAAGTGCAATTATTTTCTGAGTCTTTTGTATTGTATTTACATATACAAAAAAATTATATGTGTGTATTTAAATTGAGCTTGATATCTACAAAGAATACGTTCCTAGAAGCGCGCTGGAAATACCGGGTTTTTTCAATTTCAGTCTCATCCAGCCGCTCCAAAATATATCTCAGCATCGTCATAATCGATTATGCTTTATGCGTCCGGAGGATTTTTGGATTTTGGAGTCGATTTTGAGGTCGAAGCATTAGTGTTAAATTATCTCTGCCCTAGAAGCTGAAAATTAATGCTCTGATCACGAATTTTGTTAACAATTCTTTGCACGTGACGCCAAAATGAGTGATGCTAGTTTGGAAGGCGAGCGATATGTGGCAGGTTGAATCAGGTAAGCTGTCTATTCGTTGTGGTTGATAAAGTGTGAGGGTAAAGAATTAATCGGTTAATTCTCTGATCAGCGCGAGAAATTCCTCACCATAGCGTTCCTGTTTTGAGCGTCCAATTCCGTTGATGTTCATTAGTTCATCGTATTCTTGAGGTTTATGCGTCGCCATCGCAGCCAAAGTCGAATCATGAAACACCAGATAAGGTGGAATACCATGCTCTTTTGCAAGTTCCGCTCTCAGTGCACGCATGGCTTCAAACAAGGATTCGTCCTCCGCATCAAGCTCAGCACCGGCGGACTTCTTAGTTGCCTTCGCCGATTTCGTCTGATGCCTTTGCATCACCTGGACTTCACCCCGAAGCACCGGCCTGCAACTTGAGTCGAGCACCAGGCTGCCGTGGCCCTCATCGTCCATGGTGATATAGCCCGCTGCAATCAACTGACGAAACAGGTCACGCCAATCTCGCGCACTCATTGCTGTGCCAGTGCCAAACAGAGTAAGTTGGTCGTGTCCGTTCTGCTTTACCCGTGGATCTTTGGTGCTGCCCTGTAGAACTTCAATCAGATAGTTAACCCCAAATCTCTGCCCGGTTCGGTACACACAAGATAATGCGCGCTGTGCATTTTCAGAATTATCGAAGACTTCCGGCGGGAACAGGCAGTTATCGCAATTGCCGCAGTCTTCATGCATGGTCTCGTCAAAATACTGAAGCAGGGCGCGGCGGCGGCAAGTTGTGATTTCACACCAGCCGAGCATAGTGCGCAGTTTGTGTTGCATCAGTTGTTTGTGTGCGTCGGCGGCGTCTGAGTCTTCGACAAAGCTGCTGAGTGTCATCACGTCTTTGAGGCTGTAGGCCATCCAAGCGCTCGCCGGCAAGCCATCGCGTCCGGCGCGTCCGGTCTCCTGATAATAAGCCTCGAGATTTTTCGGCAGGTTCAGATGGGCAACGAAGCGCACATCGGGCTTGTCGATGCCCATGCCGAAGGCAATGGTCGCCACCATGATGATGCCTTCTTCGAGCAGGAAACGTCTTTGATTGTGGGCACGGTCTTGATCGTCCATGCCGGCGTGGTAAACCAGCGCGGTTCGTCCCTGTTGATTCAACCACTCTGCGACCGATTCGGTGCGCTTGCGGCTCAGGCAATATACGATTCCGGAATCTTCTGGATGATTCGCCTGCAGGAACTGCCAGAGTTGCTGTCGAGAATTGTTAGCATCGACCACTTGATAGTAGATGTTGGGCCGGTCAAAACTGTGGACGAACTGCGCCGCTTGTTCCAGATGGAGCTGCTCAACGATTTCTTTTCTCACGCGTTTATCGGCGGTGGCGGTGAGCGCGATTCGGGGAACCTTAGGGAAGCGTGTGGGCAGACATACAAGCTGTTTGTACTCCTTGCGGAAATCGTGGCCCCATTGCGACACGCAATGGGCCTCGTCGATGGCGAACAGGCCTATCTCTAACTGATCTAAAAAGTTGAGCGTGTCCGGCATTAGCAGTCTTTCAGGTGAAAGATAGAGCAGCTTGAGTTCGCCGGAGCTGAGCGCGTTTTTTGTGGTCCAGCGCTGTTCCTGATCCTGGGAGGAGTTCAGGAATCCAGCGTTGACGCCAAGCTGCTTTAAGGCTTCCACTTGATCCTGCATCAGTGCGATCAGCGGAGAGACGACGATGGTGACACCATCTCTAATCAGCGCGGGGATCTGGTAGCAGAGTGATTTACCGCCACCGGTTGGCATCAGCACCAGACAGTCTTTGCCGTCTAGCAGACTGTCGATGATCTGTTGCTGAGAGTGACGAAAACCGTCGTAACCAAATACTTCCTTGAGAATGGTCTCGGCCTGGGATGACACGTTTATTCCTGGTTTGATTTGTGGTGAGCGGCCTTGCCTGGCGTGCTCCAGAGATTAGGCCGAAGTGTATCAAGAATAACGACCGCTAAGAAATTTGAATTGTCCTTGGAATGGCCCGTGCATGCTAAGCCAGGTCTGCGGTTGTTGATTGAAGGGCAGGGTCCAGGCGATGAATGATTTTTCGATTTAAACTTTACAGCGGTTTTGATACATTGCACCGGCCCTTTTCAGTTTCCCTTTTATGACTCCCTCCGAACACCAGGAACACCATCTGCACAAACAAAACCTCACTGCGGCACTTTTAGTCATGCTCGGAATGGCGATGATCTCCTCCAACGATGCGTTGATGAAACTCTCGAGTGCTGAGCTTGGTGTTGGGCAGTTACTGTTTGTTAGGGGCAGTCTGGCTGTGATTCTGTTTTCCGTTTTTATTAAATTGAGCGGAAAGCCGTTATTGCCCCGACGTCTGTTTAGTCGTTGGAACGGTTTGCGTGCGCTGTGCGAGTGTTGTGCCACGATTTGTTTTATTACAGGATTGACCTTGCTGCCTATCGCAATTGCATCAACCTTAGTGTGGACGACACCTATGCTGTTGACTCTGGCAGCGGCAATCGTGCTCAAAGAAACCGTTTCCCCTGGACGCTGGCTCGCGGTGTTCAGTGGTTTCGCCGGGGTCTTGCTTGTCACTAATCCATTTGGAGAATCTTTTTCTCCGGCGATGCTGCTGCCTTTGTTGGCGGCGATATTTGTGACAGCACGTGATTTGATGACACGGCGCATCGAGGCGAGTGTCGATTCGCTATACATTGTACTCACCACTTTGACCGTAGTGACGGTGGCAGGATTCCTGATGGCGTTATTCGATTGGCGCCCGGTGAGTCTGACCCGCGCGGGATGGTTGACCCTGAGCGCGCTGTTGCTGGGAACAGGATTCTTGTGTCAGATCACTGCCGTGCGCAAAGGTGAGTTGTCGTTTATTGCCCCTTTTTCTTATACCGGTATTATTGTGGCCGTGTTCTGGGGTTATGTGGTGTGGCAGCAGTGGCCCTCTAATCTGACTTTTGCCGGGATCGCCCTGATTGTCGGGTCAGGTATGTATATTCTGACAGTCGGTAGAATCAGCCGACGAGGTCTTCGGTAGACAATGTATCAGGAGTCAAGCACGGCCTGACCAAGCTTGCCCGCACCAAATCGCACGACATCATCGACCGGTAATCCGGTTTCATCCTCCAGTTTTGCGATCTCATGCTGCGCTGTTTCCTGATCAAGTTTAGAGGTGTTGAGCGCGACGCCGATGGTATTGGCGGTGGTCAGCGATCCGCAAACCCGCGCCAGCTCCTCGTTCAACTGGATGAACGCCTTAATTGGGGGGACTTTGACCGCTTCTGGCTTGCGCAGTCTAGTCATGCCCGCCCGGTGACACATTATCAGGCGGTTGGCGCAACTGCCGCGTAACAGAGACAGCGTGGCGCTACTGCCAGGATGGAGCAATGAGCCTTGTCCTTCAATAAAAATAATATCGCTGTTGGCGACACCCATTACCGCGGTTTCTACCGCACCGCAGGCATGGTCGAGTTTAAACGCATCGAGTGGGATGCCCTGGCCGGTAACCGTAATCCCGATCTGTCCGGTTGCGACAAAGGTGCTGCTCGGGTTCTTTTCTGTGACCCACTTATAGACCTCGAGGCCTACGGTCATTTTCCCCACCGCCATATCCGTGCCAACCATCAACACACGTTTATTATTGAGTTCGGCAGCACGCGCCGATGCAATGGCGGGCGTGAAAGCAGGCTGCCGGACATCCCAGATCCATTGATTATCAGGGTTCGAAATTTTGTCGCCAATCTGTTCATTGAGCCTGTCGTGCAGGCCGTTAACGATGCTCATTCCAAATTTCAATGCCTGTTCCAGTTGTGGATACCAGTCATCGGGAACGCGGCCCCCTGAAGGCGCGGTACCTAGCACTAGAACTTCCGCGCCCAGGTCGTGGGCTTCAACAATGGAACCAACCACTGGATAGTCATAGGGCAGCGAGCAGGCATCATTCACTCTTTTACCGGCATTGGTGGAATCCACCACACACACTACCGGGTTTTTAATGTAACGCATTACGCCATATCCCATCTTGCCGTAGTCGCTATCGAGATTGGCCTCCATATAAACAGCAATTTTTTGATTTTTATTCAGCATTTTGTGATTTAAATATTAGTTCGATCAAGCGAATCCAGGTTTAAATGCGGCGCCATGACCCGGTAAGTCATTGGGCATAATAATACCGTCTATCATTTCTGCTCCGGTGCACGGGTCCGGATCCAGATTTAAATGTGAATCAAGATCGATATGATCAATGAAACCTGTAATCGCGGCGCCCGCGGCAATTGACATGGAGGATTCTCCCATACAGCCGATCATGGTTTGAAGATTATGTTCCTTCGCCGCAGCCACGATACGCAGGGCTTCAGTGATGCCGCCGCATTTCATCAACTTCATGTTTACGCCATCTATGCAGTGCGCCCATTTACCAACGTCTTCTGAATACCGGCATGACTCATCGATGTAGATAGGAAGGGGGCGATTCTTAAACAATTCGGCTAATCCATCTTCCGCACCTTGTTTTAGCGGCTGCTCAATGTAATCTGCGCCGCGCTCAGCAATCCACTTCATCATGTGCAGCGCTTCTTTGACATCCCATCCGCCATTGGCATCTACCCGGAGTTGAACATCATAAGGTCTGGTGCTTTCAATCACCTGGTTGTACATTGCCATGTCGGCGTCAATACCTTCCGGTGAGCCGAGTTTGATTTTAAGTGACTTGACGCCAGTGCCTCCGAGTAGAAGGGGCACTCGCTCCTTTACAACTTCTGGAGGATTAATGCCGATCGTGACCGAGGTCGGCACGGTCGGTTTACCCGCCCCGAGCAACCGATAAAGTGGTTGGCCAGTTTTCTTGCCGAGCCAGTCCCATAGCGCGATGTCGAGTGCTGCCGAGGCGCAAGCCGGTACATCCTGTTCTCGTGCAAGGTTGTATATCGCTTCCACCGACAGGTCGTCGAGATCATTTTCAAGAAACGTTTGCAATGAAGTCTGTGCTGCCTCAGGTGTATCTGCTCCTTCAGTTTTCCCGGGAGACATCTCACCGAGACCGGTAATGTCCTGCATGGTGACTGACACGAAAAGATTATCCGAGCCACTGTGCACACCGCGACTGATCGCGAGCGGAAAGCGCTTTTTAAGGTGAATGGTTTTGAAATCGACTTGCATGATTTAACTTAGTCCGATGCCTGTACGGCAGTAACCGCAACGAGATTAACAATATCGGTAACGCTGCAGCCTCTCGATAGATCATTAATAGGCTTATTGAGCCCTTGCAGGACAGGTCCAATTGCCTGGACCCCACCGATTCGCTGGGCGATTTTATACCCGATATTGCCGGATTGCAGGTCGGGAAATATAAACACATTCGCTGGAGCGGTAATCTTTATCTGGGGCGCTTTCTTCTCGAGGATCTCCGGGACAATCGCGGCGTCGAACTGGACTTCTGTCATCAGCTTGATGTCCGGTCGCAGTCGAGAAACTATGTCCCCGGCTTCCCGCACGCGCGCCACATTTGCATGTTCCGCACTGCCGGCAGTAGAGAAGCTGAGCAGTGCGACCTTGGGGTCGATCCCAGCCAGATCGGCGGCGCTGTCAGCGGAATCTATGGCGATGCATGCCAATTCTTCCGGGTTCGGTTCGATTACCATTCCACAGTCGGCATATAGAGCTGTGCCTTGAATAGCCTGGTGAGGCAGTTCGTGCTGCATGAGGAAGAAACTCGATACAATTTTACTGTCGGGTTTCTTTCCAACCAGTTGCAGCGCGCTTCGCACCACATCCGCTGTCGGATGGGTGGCACCTGCCACCATTCCATCTGTCATACCAGCGCGCACCAAACTTGCTCCCATCAGCAATGGATTGGAAATCATGGTCAGTGCTCTAGCTTCTGAAATACCTTTGTGTTTACGGGCCTCATACAGAATCGGCGCCATTTTTTGCTGCCGATCTGAATCAGCTGGATTGAGTACCGCTATCCCACTTATGTCGAAAGAGCCCTCTTTGGCAATAGCATCGATTTCGTTCGGATTGCCGATCAATGTTACTTCTGCGATTCTTTGCTCACCTATAATGGACGCAGCTTCTATTACTCTCCGATCGGTACCTTCTGGCAACACGACTCGCCTGGTTCGAGACTTGGCCGTTTCGATAATTTTGGATAGTCTATTCATCATTGGCAGATTATCTAGATCGTTCGATTAGTTCTGGAGAAAAAACGGTCTAAAAACAGAGCCACGGATTATGCCACTCCAGCGAACTAATTCGCGGCATAAATTAGATTAATTCGGGGCTTGTTGCGATCGAGCAGGTGTTCTCAGACGCCAGGTGTTACCGATGCCGCAACCCGAGCCGCCAGGCTTGCAGAACTGTAATCGGCACTAACCAAATCAGCATTTCACTGAGGAAGAAACCGAATAAAGCCCAATGAAGAAAGATCAGCACTGTTGAGAAGTAGACCCAGCGATGCAGCTTCTTCCATCGCGAACCAAGAGTATCTACTGATTTATCATTTGAAGTGATTGCGAGCAATAACAGTATCAGTAATGCAATCCAACCGATTGCGATTTTTGGATCTTCCATATGCCACAGAACATCAGCAAATTCGGAATTTCTTCGTAGATAGATCATGAGGTGTATCAACGCATACCCAAAGCACGCCAACCCGAGGTAGCGCCTTCGTCTTTGAAACCACCTCAGGATCGACACCATCTTTCGGCTGCTCCGGAAGATCAACATCAGGGGTGTTATTGCCAGGGTGGTAACTAACAGCTGAACCGATACGACTCCAGAGTCATACATCATTTCTGGGTAGTAGCGCTGATCGAAGTAGAAATCCATTATCAGCGGCAAGGCCGGTAACGCCAGTAGTATCCACAAGACGACCCTGTGCTCAATTACAGTCAGGCATAGCTGCGTCAGGTTCCTGCTGTATTTGTCTGGTGCCGCGGAATTGGCGGGTTTCACTATTTATTCGACAAGACTGAAATTCCGATCATGAAGAAGCTGGCCCCAAAATCTGCTGAAAGTTCAAACTATCCGCGGGACTGTCTCCTGGCACATGTTGCATACCGGGAATCAGAATTCGGTATCCTGCCGCACAAACAGTATCTTAAAACTAAAAAAAGCCGCGTCCGAATCCGGACGCGGCCTTATTTACCAAGATTTTACGATTAAACGTAGTCTTTGTACTTCGCCAGATGACGTACCGGCTTTGACAGAGCATCGCGTCGGAACGGATCACCGAGTTCACGGGTGCACATGATCTCGATCACCGTGGTTTTTCCTTCGTTCATCTGTGCATCGATCGCTTGCTTGAGGGCAGGGCCGACCTGGTCAAGCTGGTCGACAGTGATGGCTTCCGCGCCCATGGCCTTGGCGATGGCGTTGAAGTCCTGGCTGGTGAGTTCGTCGGCGACGAATCGACGGCCATAGAAATCCACCTGGTTTTTCTTTTCCGCACCCCATTGCCGGTTATGAAATACCACCGCGGTGACAGGAATGTTATGGCGCACTGCGGTCATCACTTCGACCATACTCATCGACCAGGCGCCGTCTCCGGAATAAGCCACGGCCGGGCGATCCATGGCAGCACACTTGGCGCCAATCATGGTGGGTAGTGAATAGCCGCAGTTGCCGAAGCTCATCGGCGCAAAGAAACTGCGACCACGCTCGAATCGCAGATAGCTGTTCGATACGGCGTTGATGTTACCGATGTCGGTGGAGACCATAACGTCTTTAGGCATGGCGTTTTCAAGCTCGCGCAGTACCTGGCGTGGGTGCAGCCAGTTACCTTCCTCGGAATTCTGTTCTTCGATCATATCGAGGCTGTAATCGTCGTTTTCGTGAACCCAATCGCTTAGTTCTTTTTCCCAGGATTCCTTTTCCGCGGCGATGGTCGCAGCTCGCTCTTCGCGGCTAGCGTCGCAAGCCAGTGTCTTGTCCTGAATTCGATCGAGAAGTGCCTTAGCCGCTGCACCCGCGTCGCCACAGATACCTACAGAGATTTTTTTCACCAGGCCGAGCATTTTATGATCGGCGTCGATCTGGATGATCTTGGCATCTTTCGGCCAGTAGTCGATACCGTACTGGGGAAGGGTGCCAAAAGGGCCGAGGCGGGTGCCGAGTGCAATCACCACATCTGCCTTACTCATAAGAGACATTGCGGCCTTGGAACCTTGGTAGCCGAGTGGGC
Source organism: Gammaproteobacteria bacterium (assembly GCA_024644945.1). GTDB lineage: Bacteria > Pseudomonadota > Gammaproteobacteria > Arenicellales > Poriferihabitantaceae > VYFG01. The sequence goes on from JAHEGU010000020.1 coordinate 24,361, forward strand.
CGGTCCACAGCGGGTGACTCGCCGGGAAGGAGTCGTTGTGCAAGTAGCTGTTGGCAACCGGGCAGCCGAGACGCTCGGCCAGGGCCGTGCATTCTTCGATGGCATCGCCCATCACTACACCACCTCCGGACAAGAGCACCGGGAATTTAGCCTTAGCAAGAAGGTCAGCGGCTTCATTCAGGGTTTTCTCTCCACCGGGGCCACGATCGATTCGCATCGGCTGGGGAATTTCTACGTCGATATCGCCATAGAAGTAATCGCGCGGGATATTGAGCTGGGTCGGGCCCATCTCTGACATCGCACGATCAAAACAGCGCGCTGTAAACTCCGCCATTCTGTTTGGATTGACGACGTGACCTTGATACTTAGTGAATTCCTCAAACATCGGCAGCTGATTAGCTTCCTGGAAACCGCCAAGCCCCATGCCCATGGTGCCGGTTTCAGGCGTAATCATGACTACCGGTGAATGCGCCCAGTAAGCGGCGGCGATAGCGGTCACGCAGTTGCTGATACCGGGGCCGTTCTGACCAATCACAACACCGTGACGACCGCTGACTCGAGCATACCCGTCGGCCATGTGCGCACCGCCTTGCTCGTGGACCACCGGAATCAGGCGAATGCCTGCCGGTGCAAAAATATCCATAGCGTCCATAAAGGCTGAGCCCATGATGCCAAAGATGTCCGTTACGCCATTGGCGACCAGTGTTTCAACAAATGCCTCGCTAGGCGTCATTCTAGCCATTTTAGTTCCTCTTAAACTTTTAGTCAGTTAAATATAAATATATAGTTGTCTTGTCATTATTTTCTGGTCAGTCCTGACAGGAAATAACAATAAAATTATCCGTTAAAGGCATCCTCTGCGGATACGTAATCGTAACCCAGCTCCTCAGCCACTGGACGGTAAGTTACTTTACCGGCATGCACATTAAGCCCGTTTCGCAGATGTTCGTCATCCATTAATGCCTGCTTGGCACCTTTGTTGGCGAGCTGTATAGCGAACGGAAGGGTAACGTTATTCAGTGCATATGTGGAGGTGCGCGGCACGCCGCCCGGCATATTAGCGACACAATAGTGCACAACATCGTTAACTGTATAGGTGGGCTCCGCATGGGTGGTCGCATGGGAAGTCTCGCAGCATCCCCCCTGGTCGATGGCGACATCTACAATTACCGCCCCAGGTTTCATCTGATTGACCATTTCTTTAGTCACCAGTTTAGGAGCCTCCGCACCGGGAACCAGCACACCACCGATAACCAGGTCTGCTTCTAAAACGTGTTTCTCCAAGGCGTCGGCAGTGCTGAAAACGGTATTAGTTCCGCGGCCGAAGTGTTGCCAGTGGCGGTCGAGGGCGTCTGCATTGTTGTCGAGCACCCAGACGTCAGCACCCATGCCTACGGCGATGTGGGTAGAGTGAGTGCCCACCACGCCGGCGCCAAGCACGACAACTTTAGCGGGATCGACACCGGGCACGCCACCAAGCAGTATGCCGAGGCCACCGTGCGGGTGTTCGAGGCAATATGCGCCCGCTTGAACTGCCATGCGTCCGGCGACTTTGGACATCGGTGCCAGCAGAGGCAATCCACCGAAACGAGAAGTGACGGTTTCGTAGGCCACGCAGGTGGCGCCGCTGTTGACCAGGTCCTTGGTCTGTTCAGGATCCGGCGCAAGGTGCAGGTAAGTGTACAGAATCTGCCCTTCGCGCAGCATCGCGCGCTCTGCGGCCTGGGGCTCTTTGACTTTAACGATCATATCGGCCTTGGCAAATATTTCGTCAGCGGTGTCGAGAATTTCCGCACCGGCAGCGCGATAGATATCGTCTGACGCGCTGATACCGATGCCTGCATTGGTCTCGACGATGACGCTGTGACCGTTCTTGATCATCTCGCGCACGCTGGTCGGGGTCATTCCGACCCGGTATTCATGGTTCTTGATCTCTTTAGGTACGCCTACTAGCATGATTGTTTCCTCAATGTGACTGAGTGAATAACTGGACTTCCGGGCCTGGCATTGTGTGCCTGGTTCGGTCTAGCCGAGCCTGAGTGGGAGGGCGCAAAATAGGGGCTTAGTCGATGCGGGTGTAGTACCAGAAGGCACCCTATGGTTGCGCCAGATCGCGCGACATTGTAAACCAAAGAAATGCAGAAATTCGTTGAACAATCGTTGTCCGCAGTCCTGGCGGATCAGGCGCACCTTTTCGGCGAGCGCAATTTCCTCGAATTTGAGTGCCAGCCTCAATTTGGGGAGGAAAACCAGGGTGTTCAGGGAGCATTTCGTCTGTCCCTGAGTTACCGGGCTTTTAACGACCAGGTCAATCGGGCCTGTCACTATCTAGAAAGCCTGGGCCTCAAGCAGGGCGATGTCTACAACCTGCATCTGCCCAACTGCCCTGCATTTATGATTTTGTGGTTTGCCGGGATTCGCCTGGGCGCGGTGGTGATGCCCACCAATGTACTGGGGTCCAAGGGTGAGATGCTGTATCTGCTGGAGCACTCCGGTTCTGTGATCTCATTCACCACCGCACCATATCAAGACATGCTCAGTCAGTGCGCAGACGAGTTGGAAAGTCTGCGGCGGGTGGTTTGCTGTGATCCATATACGCACTCTCCCGATGCGCACGCATTCGAATGTCAGTTGAGCGATTTTTCCCAGGAGGCATATCTATGCCCTGCACAGCCCCGGGATCTGGCGGCGATCATGTATACCTCAGGCACGACCTCCAGGCCCAAAGGGGTGATGGTGACGCACGCCAACTATATTAAAGCTGGTCAGACTGTGGCCGATGCCACCGGACTCACCAGGGAAGACCGTCAGTTTGTGGTGCTGCCGCTGTTTCATGGTAACGCCCAGTATTACTCAACCATGAGTGCGCTGCTAACAGGGGCCAGCATTGCTCTGATGGATCGGTTCAGCGCCAGTCAGTATTTCGACAAATGCATCGAGTACCAGTGCACCGTGGCAAGCCTGTTTGCTGCGCCGATGAGAATGATCCTGGCGCAGACGGAAAATGAGAAACACAAAGACAATCAACTTCGCCTGGTGATCTATGCGCAGAATCTGACCCCCGAACAGATGCAGAACTGGCAACGCAGATTTGATGCGCCGCTGTGCCAGCTGTGGGGCATGACTGAAACCATGGGCCCGCCGTTGATGAATCCGTTAGAAGGAGAACGACGCAACTGGACCGTGGGACTACCCTCAGGCGATTATGACGTGCGTCTGGTTAACCATACCGGTGAGCCGGTTGATACAGGTGTGGAAGGGGAGATCGTGGTGAAAGGGGTTCCAGGAAAAACTATCATGGCGGGGTATTATAAGAATGATCAAGCCACCCGAGAAACGATCAGGAAGAACTGGCTATATACGGGCGATAGGGCCGTCCAGGATAAACAGGGGTATTTCCGCTTTGTCGATCGGATCAAAGACATGATCAAGCGATCTGGTGAAAATGTTTCGGCCGGAGAGGTTGAATCGGTGATTCTGCAACACTCCGCCGTGTTTGAATGTGCGGTGATTGGCATGCCTGATGCGTTGCGGGATGAAAAGATCGTTGCAGTTGTGGTCTTGGATCACAATGCACAGGCAACAGAAGGTGAAATCATTGAATTTTGTAAGCACAAGCTCGCTTCGTTCAAGGTGCCGCAGCAAGTGGTCTTTGAAAAAACACTTCCAAAAACGTCTGTTGGAAAAATCCAGAAGCACTTAGTAAAAAAGCTCGTCACGTTGGAATGAACTACGCAGCGATCCTGTTGTGACTATAATTGCGAAACCGCGAATTCTATTTACCTCGACAAGAGAAGTTATCAATGCGTTCTCTTGGCGCATGTTTGAACATATTTGGAGTGCTAAACGATGAAATCAATTAATTTCAAGTCCAATTTCTTCTATGGGGCATTAGTTGTAGTTCCAATCGTAATATTTTTGGTGCTGATTGTGGAATTGCTGGATATCCTTAAATCCGTCGCACAGGCGCTGGGATTAGAATCGGATATCGGTGGTGGTTTGGCAATAGCATTGGCAATTCTGGTTATGATTGCTGTTTGTTATGGTGCCGGCGTGGCGGTAAAAACCCGAGTTGGTAGCATGTCCTTTGGCAGTTTAGAGCGACGAGTGTTAAAACATGTGCCGGGGTACAGAATTGTCAGCAATGCATTAAAGGGCTTTGCTGATGATCAAAGTTCTTACACACCCGTGCTCGCACGACTTTCGGAGTCAGGCACCGCTGTGTTGGGTGTGGTAATCGAAGAAAACGACAATGATACATTTACAGTATTTGTTCCAACTGCGCCCGCAATTACGATTGGGACCGTATACGTTCTGGAGCGGAATCGCGTCACATATTTAGACGCATCCACTTTGGATTTTGTGAATTGCGTTGCGGAATGGGGTGTGGGCTCGAGCAAACTGTTAGGTGATACTAAGATTATGTAGCATTGGGATTGTCAGTTGTCACGTAGCATGCAAATTCCCAAACCTGGTAGTGATTTCAGGCGAGAGTAAAGCGTAAAAATCAGGGGGAATTGTCTCGATATATCCTCTCGGGGATCTCTTTTCTAAAATATATTGAGGTGAATACTAAAAATTGTTCTACGGTACTCAGTGTTGATAATTCTGTCATGATCCGACGGATCATTTTTGGTTCATCTGTGATCACACCGTCTACTCCGTAAATGAGCATGCGCAACAGAGAAACAGGATCGTTGATGGTCCAGACAAAAACTTTCTTTCCTGCCCCATGAGCCCCGCGCACAAAACGAGGGGTCACCATGCCTTTGCTTGCAGCAAGAAAATCTGTATCGAACCGGGTTAAGTCACCAATAGCGGTAGCTGACAGTAATCCAACTGTCCAGGTGGGGCGCAAGGCCCTGATTTTGGAAATACCTGAATACTCCAGCGACATGATTGCAACATTCGGGGTCATCTCCATAGCGTCGACGATATCGATAACTCGCTGCTCTAGCTGCTGCGCATGGCCGTAATACTTAAGCTCAATGAGTACTCTGGCCTTGCCCGTTGACGCCTCAAGAACTTCTGCCAGCGTTGGCACGCGTTGGTCACTAAATCTAGGATCGAACCAGCTGCCGACATCAATATTACGGATTTCCTCAAATGTTCCGTCCCACACTTTTAAACCGATACCAGCCAGTTTCATGAAGTCGCTATCATGGATGACCACAACTTCACCATCAGCGGTTTCCTGCACATCGATTTCTATCCAGTCGGCACCGTCCTCAATCGCCTGATTCACTGCGGCGAGGGTGTTTTCCGGTGCTGTTCCCGCGGCGCCACGATGGGCAGCGATAGTAATATTGTCATTCAATTTAAAATTGTTGATAAACCATGCACCGTATAAGGCTGCAGCCACTACACCGATTGAAGAAATAATTAGAAGTCGAGTAATCGTTAAATTTCTGACTGGAATGGATTCTGGTAAATCAGTTGCCGGGTTGTCGACGCTGTGTAGCGGTACGCCCAGTCTTTTGGACACCTCCGTTAGAGCAAGAGCCGATGTCGCGGCGCTGAAGGTGGCGCCGACGAAACCTAATAATGCCCATAACATCGCCAGTCCACCGAGCAATATAACCAGAGCGTTGAGATTCTCGACAAATTTAGGAACAATCCAACCGCCCAGGTAGTTAACGATAATAAGTGGAAGCGCACCTAATAAAAGTGCGAGTAATGCCCATACCGTCAGGATGACCAGTATCTTACCCTGCCTGTTCTGGGTGTACCGTTTGCTTTGACCGAAGCAGTCAGCAGCGGAAACCCTAGCAAACAGGAGCAGCGGTAGGGTTGCCGTCCAGGCGAGTAATTTGCGTAGTAACAGGGTACACATCGCTAGTGCTATACAAGCAATCGCAGCCGCGGCGACCAAGAATTCTGGCGGCCTTTCATTGAGGTAATAATTGATATCGTATTTAGTGATCAGTGCCCAGGCGATCCCAAGGCCGGCAGCCAGGAAGGGAAGAATGATGAGAAGTAGCCGCGCTACCAGTTGAAGCGAAAACGAGAACAGGGATACGATATTTGAACCGGCAAAGCCGAGTGCACGGATTGTCGATCCGCGGTCACTATTCGCCCTGACTCCAAGAAACATTAGTGAAGCCTGTCCAAGTATTCCAATGGTAAGGACGACAGTTAAGACGACGATCAGAGACAGTATCCCAAGTGGCGACAATAAAGCACGTGCAATCTCGAGATCGGCAAGCGCTGATTGGCCCGATAGCCGAATCAGTAGACTGACGATCATTCCCGTGAGGGGTGTGAGCAGGACGAAACCAAGTGCGGTAAAGGCCAGATTGACGCCAAGCACGGGTCGCCAGATCAATCGAAGTCGAACTAGAATAGCTCGCCAGACCTCAACTAAGTCAACAGCCATTATTTATTTACACCAGGGAGTTATAGGGTCGTCACGCGAGGTTCGCTAACTATTCAGTTGCGAACATACTAACATGCAATTTCTCGCTCGATTACCGAAGGAGCGCCCGAGATACGTATGCGGATGATCTATTGTCATATTCATCCTGAATAACCAAAGTTTGAACCGGATTGATCGCAGGCTTCCCGGTGGCTGACACCCTACCCAAACAGGTGACCTAACTTCCTTCGATACGTTATATTAAACAATGATCAGAGCTTGAAAATCGCAATACAGAATATGTTTAAACCAAGAAAGCGGGCTATCGTCCTCATCAGCATGGTTGTGACTCTGTGCTGGCAGGCACTAGGCCAAGCACCAGCCCAAACGAATGAGCAGATTTTAAATGGTACTTTAGATATCTGGACCGGTGATTTTGATGAAATGCTTGAGCGCAGACAATTACGCGCGCTGGTTGTCTACAACAAGCTGTTATATTTTCTCGACGGACCCAAACAGCGCGGTGCGTCTCATGACGCGCTCGAGGGGTTCCGAAAGTTTGTCAATGAGAAATATAAACTTAAGTCACGAGAGTTCAACATCGTTTATATCCCGGTGAATCGTGATCAATTGATCCCATTGCTGTTAAACGGTACGGGAGACGTGGCCGCGGCTAATCTGACTATTACACCTGAGCGCCAGGGGCAGGTTGATTTTTCCTCGCCTGTTATGACAGGTGTCCGTGAGGTGCTGGTGACTGGTCCGGCGGCACCTGAAATCAGTACACTAAATGACCTGGCTGGAATGGAAATCCACGTTCGTACTTCGAGCAGCTATTTCAAGAGCCTTGAGAGCATGAACAAGCAGTTTGAGTCTGAAGGGCTTGAACCTGCTCGGTTGATTCAATTGGACGAATATTTGGAGGATGGTGACCTGTTGGAAATGGTCAATGCGAGCTTGCTACCGTTTGCGGTGGTAGACAGTCACAAGGCTGTTTTCTGGGCCGATGTATTTGACAATCTTGTGGTTCGGGATGATATCGCATTCAGCAATGAGGGGGCCTTAGGATGGGCATTTCGCAAGAGCAGCCCGACCCTTGAGAGTGTGATAAACCAGTTTGTTTCGCAGAACAAGAAGGGCACTTTGCATGGAAATATGATCCTTAATCGATACCTTCGCGACAACAAGTGGGTTCGAAACTCTCTCGGCGAGAAAGAAATGGAACGCCTTGAGCAAACGATAGATGCATTCAAGAAATATGCGGGAGAGTATGATTTTGACTGGTTGATGTTGGCTGCGCTGGGTTTCCAGGAGTCCGGCCTCGATCATAGTGTGAAAAGCCCCGCTGGAGCCATAGGCGTGATGCAACTGCTGCCCACTACAGCCGCCGATCCAAACGTCAACATCCCGGACATTGAGTCTTTGGAAAACAATATCCATGCTGGCGCGAAATACCTGCGTTTCTTGCGGGACCGGTATATTTCTGACTCAGGGGGTGATGAGTTGAACCAGACGCTTTTTACCTTTGCCTCTTACAATGCGGGTCCTGCTAAGATAACTAAAATCAGAAAAGAAACTGCGGAGAGTGGTCTCGATCCGAAAATTTGGTTCGGTAACGTAGAGCATGTAGTAGCCAAAAAGATAGGCCGTGAAACTGTGCAATACGTCAGTAATATCTACAAGTACTACATCGCCTACCAACTGGTGCTCTCTCAATTCAATGAACGAGAGGCGGCGAAAGGTGTCCTGATTGAGGCTCTGGAATAGACGACTCATAAGGTGCAGATGATCAAGCAATGAAGGGTAATGCCTGAAGCGCATCTTTTCCCAGTCCCCTAATTTACTTTAATACAATTTTCTAGTTTAATCGCCTGTCGATTATTAACGGAAGAACGTTATGGAATCAGAGTCATTATCTGTTTTTACTGATCATGCTGTAACTGGACTAATTCGGGTTGCGCTAGCTCTAGCGATATTTCTCGCAGGGCGTATTGTGGCCAGATGGGTTTGCGGAATTCTGAGCACGCAACTTAAAAAGCACGGGCTCGACGATATGCTGGTAAAGCTTGCCAGCAAAACTGCATACTTTTCGCTGATTGCTCTGATCATCCTTGCTGCATTGGAGCAGATAGGCATAGACACGACTTCCGCTCTGGCCGTATTTGGTGCCGCAGGCTTAGCCGTTGGCCTTGCCGTTAAAGACTCATTGTCAAATTTTGCTTCAGGCGTAATGATTGCGTTTTTTCAACCATTCAGGCTTGGTCATTACATTGAAGCGGCTGGAACCTCGGGTTCGGTGCAGGAGGTAGGCATGTTTAATACCACCCTTTTGACACCCGATAACCGTCGCGTTGTGGTACCTAACAGATTGGTATATAACGACACCATCGTGAATTATTCCGCCGAAGAAACTCGCCGCGTTGATATGGTATTTGGTATCAGCTACGAGGATGATATGGCGCAGGCCAAGGCATTGATCGAGGAACTGATCGCGGCGGACGATCGTATTCTCAAGGAGCCAGCCGCAGTAGTTGCCGTAAATGAACTGGCTGACAGCAGCGTTAATTTTGTGGTTCGTCCATGGTGTAAGAGTGCAGATTATTTTGGCGTGTATTTTTCAATGACAGAGAAGATCAAGCAGACTTTTGATCAAAACGGTATATCAATACCCTATCCGCAGCGAGATGTATACATGCACCAGGTAGGGTCTGAAGTAGCGTGAGTCCTGGCTTACTCTGATCGGATGTTGAAAGAAAAAAAGTGTGCCGATAAATCATACATCCGGGCCGACTAAAACTTTCGTATTTCCTAGCCTGTATTTTTCGCCCGTTTGGCAAGATTCATGAACTGCCAGCTTATGGCTAGCGCCCCAACGCAAACCCAGATTACTAATGGAATCGCTCTGCCGCTGGTACTATCTACTATATCGACGTTTCTAAAGATGAGATGCAAGCCATCCATAGCCAACCCAGTTCCACCCGGTATTACTGGCTGCTGCGCCGTTCGTCGAAAAAAATGATTGACCTGCTCAAACGATTCTTCAATTCAAATGAAGGCACTCAACAATCGGCTATAGATCAGGACCAGGAGACGATTGTGGCAGTTTGTGCCTTATTCCTTGAAATGGGTCGCATCGATCGCCCTTTCTCAGACCAGGAACTGGAACACGTACTGACAGTAATTATTGAGAAATTTGATCTTTCCAGGGAGCTTGCCGACGTATTGATACAAGAAGCAGATCATGAACTGGAGCATAGCGTTGATCTTTGGCAGTTTGCCCGAGTCATTAACGAAACATTCAGTAATGAGAGAAAATTGAAACTAATCGAGCGCCTGTGGGAGGTCGTATACGTTGACGGGAAGATGGACAGTCATGAGCGTTATTTGATGAACAAGCTTTCGAAACTCCTGCGCATCTCACATAAACAGTTGATCACTATCAAACTCGCCGTATTGCATAACAGGTGATATTTTTCGATGTTCGACTTTAATGCTGTCAGGGTAATTGTTTTCTCAACAATAGACTATGACACGCCAGCTGAGGGTTTCACTGCGCGTGTTGCATCGTTTGGCTGAATATGCAGCCACAAGCCGACGCCCAGGTTTCTTGTGCATCGGTCTCCGATAGTGTTTCGCGCTAGTATTTGACGAAGATATCAAATCTTAATGCCCACTTAGATGAACGATCGTCTTCCCCGTTCAAACTAGCCGCACCTGTATGCAGATGTAGCTGAATACAGTCGCTTAACCGGAGACGATGAAGATCCTACTCATAAGGCGCTCAGCGAATGTCTGGACCTGATTGCTCAGACCATTGAATCTGATCGCGGACAGGTAGTGCATTATGCTGGCGATGCTGTGCCAGCGGTATCGCGTCATTTGCGTAGTGGTTTCCTGGCGTCGTCACACCGGGAACTATTGACGTTCCCTACTCGGGTGTTGCGTTAATTTCGTATGTTGCTGCAATGGCGCTCGGCACATTGTCTGAAATCTGGCCGAACCACTTTTTATAGATGGGGACGATCTCGCCACTTCGGTACAGTTGTGATAAGACGCGGTCCGCAATTAGCCGGAAATCCGCATCGTTTCTCCTCACTGCAAGGGCAAGGGGCTCGAATGAATACAGGTAGCCACCTACCAGAAATCGATTCGGTTGATCCGCCGTCATCAGCATACCGATCAATACGATCTGGTCTGCGGTATAAGCAGCCACTTCGCCCGAATTGAGTAGCTCCATGCCCTGGGCCGCGGACTCTACCGGTACCACTTCTGTATCGGTCAACGTTTGTTTCAGGACGCTCCTTAGGGATTCCTCTGTTGTGGTATTGGCGACCACCGCAATTTTTTTGCCCTGCAAACCCGGGACGGTATTGATCGGGGCTTGTTTCAGGCTCAAGAATCCGGCACCGGTAACGAACGTCAGCTGAGTGAAGTCCACCAGTTGACCGCGGGAGAGCGTTTTCGTCGTAGCACCGCAAAGGATATCGATCTTGTTTTCCGTCAGTGCAGAGAAACGGTTTTCAGCGTTAACCGGCACATGTTCCACTTCAATATCCGACTTGTTCAGTGTCGTTTTAACAAGGGTGGCGATGCGATTGCAAAGGTCGATGGAATATCCAGTGGGCACGCCCTGGTCGTCGTGGAACGACATCGGTGGAAGCGTTTGCCGGTACCCGATCCGGATTTTCCCGGATTCTTCGATTTGTTGCAGCGTTGGTAATGCATCTGCTGCCCAAAGCGAGGATGACAGCAACAGCAAAGCGGAAAAAAGGCCGAAAATAATGCGCATGAGCAACCACTGAAATTCTGAAACGAGGAATATATCATGAGATGTTACGTGGATTAAGGCAATCAGTGAATTCAAGCGGGCTACCCCCCGATATCAATAGGAAAACGGTTCAGTCACTGAAAAGTGGACCACGATGAAAGCCCGGTAGCTTGACGACCACCCGTTGTAGAATAGCAATGCCGGTTGAAATGATCCCCATAAGTCAGAACAGTACAAAATAAAACGATTTGGTCTTTGCGGGGCGCACCCTACTATTCTGTGGCGGAACAGATCAACACCTCGCAGGGCGGTTCAAAACCATCCACCTTTTCAAATTTCCGCATTGCTTCCACTACTTCTTGCCAGATATTCTCTTTAGCTTCCTCATCCAGTTCGCTCAGCATCTGTTGCATTGTTCCCGAAGCTTCGCGGCGCCACCGTACACATTCTTCCGCAGACGAAAATCGTAGTGGAGCTTCAATGATCTGTTCCTGCACGTCTCCAAACCCTGCAATTTCTAAGTTCTGGGCAAGAAATCCGGAAGCGCCAAGACTAAAAGGGCCGGGTTGCCCAGGCTCCGTTGACGGTAAGCTTCGTCGCGCTCGGATCAGATTGATAGGGATTTAAAAGAAGGGCGTCTTTTCTCCAGTAGTAAAAACGATTGCCGAGATTCGCCCTCCCGAGCGAAGTACTCTTTTAATTTCCGAAAGTCGCTTCTGCAGATTGGGAAGATACATGAGCCCAACCGGCAAATTGCTGCTTCGTAGACATTATCTGGAATCGCTAGTGATTCCGCGTCCATCGTCTCGGCCCTAAGCTGCGGCAATCTCATTTTAGAAGCAACTGCGTTGGCAAGCTCAACAAACTCAGGGGCGATATCAGTGGCTAAGACTTCACCCGAAGAACCTGCGCGCTGGGCCGCCGCAATAGACTGGCCACCATCTCCTGCTGCAATATCTATAACGCGACTACCTTGCTTTACGCCTGCTTGATCCAACATGGTTTCGGTCGCGAGATTCAGCCATGCGTTGATTTCAGGAATCTATTTGTGCCAACCTTGAGCGGCACGCCCCCAGTCTTCCGTCACTGCTTGCTTATAGGCGACTGGATCAAATGACATATCTATGTCTTAGGTTGATGAACCAAATTTCAGCTTAGTTGAGTCTTTAATGTTGTAATCTATACATATTATCCAGGTTTACATCGGCTTCATAAGGGATATTCTCGCAGTGGCAGCTTTCATCGATTTTCATAAGTTTACCTAAATTTAGAAAACCATTATTTATATGGAGGCGGATTTAACACCGTAACATATTACTCATTGGCTTAATTTAAGAAAACAAATGGGCGTAGATAAAAATCTCAAAATGTCTATTTTCGAATAGTTAATTGGCCATTCCATGAAGGTCGGCTCAGAAACATTTTCTTGGCCTTTGTGCACTTTTAATAAAGGTCAGCTTTCGTAGATTGTTTATTTTCTCAACAGCGGACTTTCATAAAGATGAGGCGATAGGCGGCTCGCAACTTATGCTGTTGAAAAACTCCAAAATATGAGGAAGCAGAATTTTTGCTAAAACTGAACTTCATCAAAAGGTCGACTGAATTCTTGCCTGTCGCTGAACCAGAGACTACACATTTAATTTGCAGGTTTATCTAACGGCCCAGCGAATCTAATATAATTTAATTCGTTCTAACGGCTAATGTTTTCTCGACCCTGACAGAAACCGAGTTTTTCAACAGAATAGAGCATCTTGAGTCGATCGGGCGGTTTTGGTGAACGTCAGCTTTTCCAGTGTCAGAATTAGTTGAACTCTAAAACGTAGCTCGCAAAATGAGACGCCAACTCTTTCTGCTGATGCACAACAGTTCATATACTCAAGGATTTCTAAGTATCGGCGCTTCTCTTTACACTGCCTCAACTTCTTTTTTGGAGAGTTGACTACGCGCTCAGAGAGCCAGTATTTGGCAAAACTTTAAGATATCTGTATATCGACACTATCCGGGTTGTCTAACCTTGATTTGAGTCTTTAGTTACGACTGGTATCGTCCGTTTCTCATGGTGCCGTTGGTTTAACTGCAGCAAATTGTCTGACAATTAGGTTTGTACTATATACAATCGCAAATGCATTATTCCAAAATGTCCATAACCAGGACTAAATCCAGATAGGTAAGCATAGATAATGAACCTGGAACTGACGCCTAAACAGCGTAAGATTGTCTCAGCGGGTTTAACAGCCCTGTCTGCTGCAATTGTTATCATCGTAACTGTTGCTGTGTTGTTGTACTCGGCAAAGTTCTTTAAAAATTTCAGCCACGTCTTTCTGCCGTTGGCGGTGGCCGCGGTGCTGGCGATGGTTCTAGATCCCTGGTACCGCTGGCTTAATCAGCGCGTTCCAAGTGTGGTCGCTCTTATAGCGGTGTTCTTATCAGTAGTCATCCCGTTGGGCGTTATCTTTATAGTATTTGGTGCGTTGATTGCAGATCAGCTCGCGGAGCTTCTCGATCAGCTACCTACTATTTGGGCAGCAGTCGGTGACTGGTTTCGTGAACGAAGACCTGAACTGGAACGTATAATGAATGCCTCGGATGTGGGTTCTAAGCTCAAAGACGCTTTTACTGAATCGGGTGACCCCATCATGGCATTGGTTAAGTATATGTATGCCGGTGTGGCTTCAGCGGGCTCGAGCGTGGTGGATTGGGTGGTATCGCTTTTAGGATGGGTAATCGTCCCCGTTTATCTTGCCTTCTTTTTACTGATGCCCCGACTAAGACCAAGTTCTCTTACCGAGCAGCACTTACCGTTTTTAAAGGCTGAAACAGCCGGTGACGTTATCTATCTGATTCGGGAATTCTTTAATCTGGTTGTGGTATTTTTCCGCGGTCAGATAGTCATCGCCCTGCTTCAGGGTATTTTGTTTGCGATAGGTTTTAGTCTGGTAGGACTTAAATATGGGGCTGTGATAGGGTTCTTGTTGGGAATGCTTAATGTTGTACCGTATCTAGGGAGCATGGTGGGGCTGAGTATTTGCCTTCCTACGGCTTGGTTCCAGGATGGAGGCGGGCCAACCATACTAGTGCTTGTGCTTGCGGTGTTTTCCCTGGTGCAGATGATTGAAGGTTATTTTCTGACGCCGAAAATTATGGGAGACGCAACCGGGCTGAGCCCTTTGCTGATCATAGTAGGGATTTTTTTCTGGGGGGCCGCACTGGACGGAATTCTTGGGATGATCCTGGCCATTCCTCTGACAGCATTCTTTGTGGTGGTATGGAGACTGGGTAAAGAGAAGTATTTCGTTGAAATGATCTAACAATGGGCTTTAATTATTACCACCAGTGCAATTGAAATGAAAACGATTTTTTTTACCCTCTGCCGCTTGGGATTTCTTTAGTGCTCATTTAAACACCTCGTTTATTGGATTTCTCACCGAAACTATTTTTTGTTTTCGCGTGCAGCCAGTGGAATGCAAATATCGCTTCCATCTCGCGGCACATCTTTACCCATCAGAATGCGAATTGGTACGGTAGCAGTGCTGGCTACCATGCGCAAGGAAGTGCCAATAATACCGCCTTGAACACCAAAACCCAGGTCCTCGAAGCTTCCTTCAATTTTTATCGGCGCCTGAACCTCGAAAAGTGCGGCATTTTTAGCCTGAGGCTTGAGTAAGTATGAAATCGTCTGATCTTTAAAATTTATCTGTCCTTTTCCAGCTGCCCGTAATTTCGAAGTATCCAGGTAAAGCTCCTTTTCTTTCATCAGTCCATCCTCAATATCGAAGCGGGCAATCACACAGTTAATCAGTGAAACGTTTGAGCCCATCTTGGGTAATAGTGCGACTATCAGGCCGGTCGCCCACAGATCGAGGACGCCTGCCTCAAAATGTTCCGGTAGCAGGACGAAGTCGATACTTCCGTTGGCATTGGCGAGGAGTTCGTCCAGATGCGGTATCGCTGATTCCAAGCTTATATCCAGATCAATCAGCCCCGACATTTCCGTCTCCGGTTTTATGCGGCGCGCCAGAATGCCGTAGTCAAACTGGTCTATCATTGCATTAAGACGAACATCCAGGAGGTCATCCGTTGGATAGATTGACATACTGGCGTCGAATCTTCCGCCAGGTAGATTGACTCGCACCGGGTCAATATCCAGATTGCTGTCGCGCAAGTTGAAGTTGACCTCTCCCTCGCCAAGCCAGTCTTGTCCTGACAGTACCTCTTTGGCCTTGAGGTTAAACGAACCATTGGCCATTGCTAGAAGCTTTCCATTGAAGCCTTGGCTGTGTCCACCATCGTCTGTCGCGGTTTCTGCGCTCTCGGTAGCAGGCTCGGACTTTATTTCGTCAGAAGCTTCTGCTGCGGATTGGTCTGGTATGTCGGGCTCTGGTGGGGCCGTAAAGTCGTTAATCTGGACGCGCTCAGAGACGAGCTGGACGTTAAAATCAGGCACTGCCAGGTTTGTTTTCAGCGTTGCAGTGCCCTCGAGGACGCTTTCTCCAATCTGTGCCTGCAGCTTTTCAAGGTAGTATCCCTGCTGATTCATCGTAAACCTGCCCACAAGTTTATAAGGGCCGAGCGCTGGTATCTCCAAGCCTGTGATTGTGCTCAAAGAACCAGTATTGGTGCCGTCCAGATTCATGGACAGGACAGTGTTCTCAATGTTGATCGGCATCGGCGACGTCCCTTTGAGAGAAAGTGCATTGTCATCATACTTCACACTAATGTCGAGACTCACGTCTTCCCCGGCTTCCCTGTCTTTCATTCGATCCATGGTGACCGATACGTTAACTGGTTCTCCATTGAATCGCGGCTCAAGTACCAAACTGATCGGGCTGTTCGGTTCGATGTTGAGCGTTCCTAATTCGAGTTCAAGCGGAAGTTTGGTGCCACTGCCAGGATCAGTCAACGCCCATTCGCCCTCTCTAATTTCCGCGGCAACGCTAGAAAGGTTCAGGATGTTTCCCAATGTATGCCCCCTTAAATCTAACCGCAGTCTAAGCAGGCCAGCGGACAAGTCGATCCCGTTGGCCACAGCAAATTCATCCAGCAGATCGCCAATGTCGATTTCTCTGGTCTCTACTAACAGTGTCATGCTGGGAGGCGTGGACAGGGAGTCAAATGCAATTTCCCCTGTGAATACGGCCTGATCCAACTGCATAGAGAACGGTGATGAGTTCAAAACCCCATCCCGAATCGAACCGCTAAACCCGATATCTGTGAAACTTGGGCCGTCAGGGCGGAGTTCACTGATTGAAACGTTAATATCCATGTCGGGCAGGGAAACTCCTTCGGGAAGAATTGGGATGCGCAGCGCCGAGTCAGTTAGTTGATGTGCTTCGATTGTTTCCGAAGGCTGATTCTCCGGGGGGGGCGATGAGTCAAGAGGCGGGTTTTCCGGTTGAGGAAAAAAAGAGGTCAGCTCAGGAACGTTGATCAGATCACTTGAAATCTCTGCATCGAATAGCACGCCATCCGGTTTTTCAGCGGCCGTCACTTTACCCTTAAGGTTGGAGCTTCCAAGGGCGACCTCATAAGAAGTCACCTCCCAACCGGCACTGTGAGTATTAACGGAAGCAGTTATTTTGTACTCGGCATCAGCGTCCTGAGCGACACCGAGCCAGGCGTGTAAGTCTCCAAGGGTTGATCCAGTCAGGTTCAGTTCAAGCTCTGAACCGGTTTGCTCGCCAGGCTTTCTGACTATGCCTTGTGCACTAATTTTAGCACCAGCTCCCGAACCGGTGATATTTAGTGGCCATTCCTTGCCTTTGACCAACTGGCGAAGCTCTCCGCCAGCAATACTCAGATTGAATGTTTCATCAAGCAGCGCGCCGTTAATCTCTAGCTTAAGTGGACTCCGTGCTGCTACGTTTGCGGACAGGCGCTCGAGAACAAAGGGAACGCCCTCTGTATTTTCGCTGCCCCCATATCTGAGCTCGGCGCCTTCGATAACCAGGCCTGTAGAGAGTTGTTCTAATAGTGACTGCAGGTCGTGGCCTCCCGTCTCCGCGCTCAAACTGAATTTGCCTAACGATCCATCAATGCCATCGAGTTTGAACCACTGCTCAAGGTCACCGATGTCATTGTTTTCAACCGAAAGAAATGCGTTGGCACTCAGTGTTGTCTCTTCACCCAGTAAAGAAAGATTCCCTTCCATGGGTATGCCATTGAGAACAACGCTCAGTGGTGCATTGAGTTTTCCATCTGTTAAAGTGAGTTGAAGCCTGCTGTCTGAAACAACAATATTTCCAGCGGTCAACTGGCCGATATTGACCTGAAGATCCGCCGCATAGTGCGAAAGCTGATGCACCAGATCCGATAAATCATCGGATCGGCTGTTTTCATCTGATGTGATCTGCTCAGATGCGTTGCCAGCTCGCGATTGTTCTGTATCATCAAGCGATCCGATAAATGGGTCCAGGTCCAGTGAAACGATATCAACGATGCCGGACAGTGCGATCGGTTTGGCTCCATGATCTATTTCTAAGGCAGCATTGATGACATTGTCATCAAAAATGGCCTGGAGTGAATCCACTTTGAGTGCATTTTCAGCATAGCTGATTAAAGCCGAAGCCTGGTAGTTTTGAATTGGCGGAAGCTGAATACCGAGCTTTTCATTCAGTTGGTTCAGTGCGTCACCTTGTAGTTCTGCTGCAAGCACAGCCTCAGTTTCCAGAACGTCTACATCCGCGGAGAGGTCAGCGGACCCGATACCGGCTTTGATACTGAGATGAATCGGAAACTTCTGTTTATAAAGCTTTTGAAGCGGATCTGATGTCAGTTGCAGAGTGAGGGGCAGGGTATTAAGCATGCCTTCGATATCCATACTGGCTGACTCCCCTTCGGGTGCCCGCATCAGGCCATTTATTAGTTCAACATCATAATGGGTCGATCGGCCTTCATCAGTATATGACAGAACAATATTTCTAAGATGAATGCTGTCAACAGCGGACAGTTGCATGCCCTCATTAGAACCATCATTGGGCTCAGGCTTGGTGCTCGAATCACTTGAAGCGGGCAGATCGAAAACCCAGTTGGCTTTTCCCTGTTGGGGTTTAACCAGATCGACATTCACACCGCTCAAGACCACATCACCCACATGTATCTTTGCATCCAGGAGTGGCAATAGATGTAATTCTGCGGACAGATGATCTACCGAAGCGAACTCCCGCTGCTTCCAGCCTCCATTATTTGCGAGGTTAGCGCCCTGTATAAAAACTTCGGGTGAAAACCCGGGAATCAATCCGATCCTCCCTTCAATCACCAGTTCACGACCGAGAATATTGCGTGCATTATCCTGAATCGTGGTCTTCAGGAAATTGAGTGGAAGCGCGATCCCGGTGATCGACATGAACACAAGAATACTGGCAATGATTGCGATGCCGATCCCTAGATATTTGAGCGGCTTTAGAATAAACATGGTCGGTTTCACGGACAGAGTATACCTATTTCAATTAGTCGGAAGAAACATCAAGATATGGGTATACTGCTTTCGTTGAATTTTTATGGTTGCGATCCATGGCACTTGACGTTAATCCTGCAGTCTTACTCGCAGAAGCGCATTTGTTGCTGGTGATAGGAATTTCCATTCGAGTCATTATGAATCGGCCAGCGACGGGGGTCGCGTTGGCCTGGCTGACGATCGTTGCAGCAATCCCTTATATTGGTGCTGTCGCTTACTTCATGATTGGTGAGAGAAGAATCAGCCCACGCCGAATGGGGCGTCTCGGTCAGTTAACCACTGACTACAAGCTTCTTTCTCAAATGATCGTTAAGAAAGGTTTGAATAAAGTCGACTGGGATCGACACTCGGCGGCAGCCAGAAGTATGGGGGTGCTGGGTTTCAATACTGCGCAGGCGCATGTATTCGCGGGAAGCGAAATGGAACTTGTCTCCGATACCCAGGAAATACTTTCGGGTATTGCGACCGATATCAGTCACGCACAAACCAGTGCGTTAATGGAGTTCTATATCTGGCACGAAGGGGGAACCGCGGATACGGTTGTCGATGCCCTGGTTGCTGCGTCGGAAAGAGGCGTCTATTGCCTCGTGCTGGTCGACGCAATCGGGGGCAGTACCTGGTGGAGTGGAAATCAACCAGCACGGCTGCGTGAATCTGGGGTTTTAGTTGAGGCGGCGTTTCCAGTAGGGCCGATTCGTTCATTTGTGGGACGAACAGACCTTCGCCTTCATCGAAAAATTGTGGTCATCGACGGCGAGACGGCTTGGACTGGTAGTATGAATCTAGTGGATCCCCGATTCTTTAAACAGGACGGCGGGTTCGGTGAATGGGTGGATGCTATGGTGCGAGTGCAGGGCGCCGCGGTACTGCCTCTGGCTGCTGTGATGGTTGGCGATTGGGTGATCGAGACCGGGTCGGATGCGACGCAGATTGCCACGGCAGCTGGTATAACGCTCCCTGAACCAAAAGGTTCCGCGGATATACAGGTGATATCCTCTGGGCCTGGAACAAGAAGGAATGCGTTGCTCAAGCTGATGCATGCAATGATACACAGCGCCAAGCAGGAGGTGATCATCACGACGCCCTATCTTGTTCCAGATGAATCGTTATTGTGGGCGCTGCGTGGTGCCGTGGGAAAGGGGGTTCGGGTGCGGATTGTCGTGCCGAAGAAAGTCGATTCTTTTATGACTCGGCACGCAAGCAATTCATATTTAGATGATATGCTGGATAACGGTATGGAGATCTATCTTTATCATGAAGGATTGCTGCATACTAAATCCATTACCGTTGACGGCGAGATTTCTATGTTCGGAACAGTGAATCTGGATATGCGGAGCCTGTGGCTGAATCACGAAGTTTCATTGTTTGTCTACGACAAGGAATTTGCACTCAACCTTTCTGAACTCCAGAATTCTTATATCGCTAATTCGGAAGCTCTTGAGAATGAAAAATGGTCTAAGCGTTCATTTGCCGTAAAGTTTCTTGAAAATACCATGCGATTGATGAGCCCGCTGCTGTAAGAATTCCGGCTGATCTGAAAGTTATATTCCATCGATCGAATGATCGAATTACGATTACTTCAATGCTCCCTTTCGATTCCGGATCGAGCTATATGCAATATAATATTTATAGATATTGGAAACATACTGCACAGTCTCGCGGCCGATTTGTCGCGCTGCAAGCACTTCTACATTGTTAAACCACAGGTTAGGATCGAAACCATCGCTTGCGGCTTCGGTGCGCAGTTTTGTAATTCGCGCGGGGCCAGCGTTGTAGGCTGCAAAACTGAATAACATCTGGTTGAGTGGGTCGATAGCGGGGTCACTGAAGTATCGATCGTGCACAAAGTGCAGATACTTTGTACCCGCATGAATATTGGTTTCCAGTTTATCGATTCCATTGATATCGATATTTGGGTCGCTGGCCGTACTCTTCAGTACTTGCATGATGCCGATGGCGCCAGCGCCGCTACGTTTGCTATGATCGAGCTGTGATTCCTGGTAAGCCAGAGCAATAATCATTAAGTGATCAAATTCATACTGATCAGCATATTTCTGAAAAAATCCAACCACTGACTTGACTTTTTTTAGCTCCCTTTCGCTCAGCGCATTACGCGTCCATTTATTGTCTTTCAAATATCGTTTGATCGCGATGTTTCCGAGTAAAGTACCCTTGCGCGTTTTTTCGACAAGTTCGTTATAAATTTTTTCAAGCTTGGGGCTGTTCTTTCGAAATGCAGCGGCAATTTCGCCGCCTTCACGGATATAAATATCCGGCCTGTGGGTCAAATCATCGAACACTGTGACCCAGAACTCGGCTTTATGGCTGTCGACTATTGCCATTTCCAGTAACCCCGCGCTGACCATTTCCAGCAGATCAGAATCCTCGAGGTATTCTTGAGCAAATTCTATTCTTACGGGATCTTTGTCCTCGGATTCGAAACGTTGATTAAGCTTTAGCAGGGATTCGTAATAACTGCTTGACTCACGCACCGTCAGGGTTTTGCCGGAGAGGTCATCAATTGAATCTATTTTTGGCGCAGCAGGTCCTGTTACGAGTGTCTCCTTGACGTTCGACACAACAGGGTCCGCAAAATCGACAAGTTTCTGGCGTTCCGGCGTAATCGTGAGATTCGCAACCGCAATATCTCCGCGCCCTTCGATTAATCCAGGAAGAAGCTGGTCTCTGCGAACAGGGATCAGGATCACTTTTATTTTTTGTGTTTTCCGCTTCAGCTTTTCGTTGATCAGCTTTGCCAGCTCTGCAGCAAGGAATGGTGTGGTCCCCAGCTGTCGCCCCCGATCGAAAAAGAACATGATTTTGTTGTAAACCACCAGTATCCGAACAAAACCCCGTTCCACCATGCCGTCAAAATCTCCGGTCCATGGCTGGTTGAGTTCTATGCCGTTGAATCGATCGGGCTCTGCATCCGCCTGAGTCTCGGACACTGCGATAGTTTCAGTTTCGGCTTCGCTGCCAGGATCCGAGGCCTGGTCGATTTTAACTTCAGTTGCGGAAGTGCCGTTGTCCTCGAATAATGGCCAGTTGATGATTAACAGCAGGACCCCGAGGATTAATCCACTCACAATCAGACGACGCACGAGGCGCGTCCAAAAGGCTGGATTCACCGTCACCAACTTGGACCTAGGTGAGCAACGCAGATAGCCATCGTAAACAATAGTAGAGCCTTTGACGACTCGAGTTTAAATAAAAATCAACATGCATACTCTAGCGTATGCTCATTCTGATGTCGATTATCTGAATGGGTTGTTGTATGACGAATCCTTTAAAATAAGAAAAGTAATGCTCAAGTTCAATCACTGCAATTTGCTGAGGTCAATTAAAAATGGAAATCGAACAACTTAAACAGAAAAACGACCGGATGTTTGTTCTGGTCTGTCTGAATTTCGCTATGCTCGCGGTTATATTTTTCGGGTCGGGCTACGTGCTCTGGCAATCAGCCACGATTATTAATAAATTAAAAGAAGATCTCGATACAGCCGAGCTGGCGATGGTTGAGATAAGGGAACGTTTGCAACAGCTGGATGTGGATGCAGCGATGGACAGAGTGATGAGCGACGCCACGGAAAAGATCAAAGTATCTGTCAGCACCGCGCTTCAGGAGTCCGATCTAGGCAGTCCATTAATGGAGTTATCTCAAAGAGTTCAGGGTGGGCAGGAAAAGCTCGAACAAACCACCGCAGCAATTGCTGAAATTAATGAGAGGTTGAAGAATATCGAGACGGAAGAACTGGCTCAGCTGGTGTCTTACAATATGCTGAAAGGTCTAGGTGAAGGATTTACCGAGGCAGCCGAGGCAAGAAAGCCGTAAATTCGTAGAGGGGTGACAATTGATTGTTTAGACATAACCTGGAACGGTGAAGGCCCTACTGTTACGAAGCAGACGTTACCGCGTCGTATTTTGGCAGCAGTAGCGTGGCGCTGAAAATAAATAGCGCGGCGATGCCGAGGATTGTGAATAGCCTGTTAAATCCCCATTGACCGTGTATCCACCCGATCAGCGGTACAGCGGAAGCCATGACCGAGAAAGTAATTATATAGCGCAGGGCAAAGGCGCGGCTGCGCCATTCGCTGTGTGCCATGCGGCCAACCAGGACGTCGTTAATGGGGATCTGGCCGAAGACCACGAACATAAAAGCAATGGAAACAATGAGAGCTGCGACGCCGCTCATTTTTATCATGACAAAGAAAAATATCGCCTGCAGGAGCGCAACTACGGCAAAAATGATTCGCACCGAATGATTGTCGATCAGGTAGCCCACGACTAGTTGCGCCAACGCTGCCAGCGAGAACGCCAGGAACGCATACCATCCTACCATGGTCGCAGTTCCGGCCAGATTTCCGAGTCGTTCGTCAAAAATTTTAGGGAGCGCGAAGGTGGTGCTTTGAAAAATTAATCCACCGATCGCGGTGGTGAAAAAGATAACAGCAAAGACGCGTATCAGTGTGTCGCGAGAGACAGATCTGGGCGTGGATCTGTTTTTAGTCGCTGAAATTGTGCTTGAGTGGATCTCATTGGTCTGCTTATCGTGTATGAAAAAAAGATACAGCACGCCGATAATAATTGACACCAAACCAGGCACAATGAATGCCGCTTTCCAGCCTGTGCTGTCGATGAAAAACCCAGTTAGCAGGGCGGCGCTGGCGACCCCCATGTTGCCAAATACACCATTGATTGCCAAAGGCAAACCGGTTTTACTGCGCCCTTGAATAACCAGGGAAAGACCGACGGGATGATAGATGGCGGCGAACACACCTATGAGAGTCAGACTCGCGGCAATCTGCAGAGGGGTGCTGGATAAACTTGCGAGTATCGAGCTGATTCCGATGCCGATAAAGAAGATCACGATCATACCTTCGCGGCTCCATTTGTCGGCGATCCATCCCGCGACAATGGCACCAACACCGAAGGCAACAAAGCCCGGGGTTGCGTATGGGATCAGATCTGCATAGCTCATGTTCCACTCACTGCTGAGCCTGAGTGCTGCCACCGAGGCGAAGATCAGCATGAATAAGTGGTCGAGAAAGTGACCTACATTTAAAAATAGAAAATGTTTTTGGCTACGATGCACGAAAAGGGTTTTTGCGCAGACTCTGTATCAGCAATGTCGAGTTTAAGTTGATGAAAATATGTTGGTGCAGCGCTTATCGAGTCAGTTTGCCGGCTGCCCGAGGGATTTTAATTTCTCATACAAAGAGACGGGAACCACCACGCCCTGGTTTTT
>JAHEGU010000108.1 GCA_024644945.1 Gammaproteobacteria bacterium
ATCAAACAAAATAAGTGCGATAGATACTGATCTCTAGCCGCCAATGCCATTTCCCCGCTTTAACAAAAGCCACATGTGTGCCAGCATTTAACTCCAGAAGTAGCTGCCTAGACAGCTTTAGTTGATTGGCTTGCGGGTTTTTGCATTTATTGGATCGGCAGAGTAACAGGCATAATTGCCGGAAAAGAGGGTGACGTGACAGAAGTTCAAACACGCAGAATTGGGAAGTCCGCTGTCCTCGTCTTGATAAGTCTACTTGCAATGGCGCAAACCGCAGCATCGGAGCCGTCACAATTTCAACCTGCAAGCACCACTGATGGGCAAAGCCCCGCGAAAACCCCCTTTAAATTTCCTGTGGGAAATATAGCTCTGCAACCGCCGACAGGCAATGGGGTTGACAATGATCCCTTACTGCAACTTCCAGCGCTCGAGGCTGCCCTATATCCGTGGTACGAGTATAAGAGGATGCTCGATGTGGAGCACGGCCTCCAATTTGGGATCAGCTATACGAGCCTGTACCAAACAGCATCCAACACCTTCACCGGAGAGAATGATGCAGCTTCGGGCGTCCTAGAGATCGGCGGCAGCTGGACCTTGCTCGGTCGTAATACACAACAACCAGGTGCACTTGGCTTCGTGTTTGCCGATCGGCATCGCTATGGCACCCGTCTGTCGCCCAGTGAATTGAACACTGAATTTGGTTCGCTCTGGCAAACAGCACTCGCGTACGAAGAGTTCGACTTTATACCGTCCGAGCTCTGGTGGGAGCAGAATCTTATCAAGGACCGTGTAATCGTCCGCTTCGGTAAAGTCGATGCCGGTGGAGTTTATGACTACTTCAAATATAAGAACCCGCGCGAGGGATTTCTAAGTGATCCATTTGCTCTCAATAACACCATTGCCTATCCCGGCGAAGGGCCTGGCGCCATGCTTGGTCTGACCGACGGAACATTCTATCTGCTTGCAGGTATTCACGACGCCAATGGAGATGGTCGCCGTTTCGATTTAGAGTCGTTTTTTGAGCGTTCGGAGTTTTTCACTGCGGTTGAAGTGGGGTACGAGCCAGTTTTGCAGTGGGGTAAGGGCAGCTATCAGATGACTTTTTGGCATGTAGACCAAAGAGAGCTCGCCATGGTTCCAGGCGGTTGGGGCTATACATTATTCGCCGAGCAACAATTCGGACGCGTGTTGCCCTTCTTTAAGTACGGCCACTCGGAAGGAGGTGCGGCAAGCCTGACTGACATGATTGCAACAGGCGTTGTCTTCGAGGAAATGTTTGACCGAAAGAGCGATGTCCTGGGGCTGGGCTTTAGCTGGGGTAGACCAACGGACCGAAGCCTCGATAACCAGACAGGCATAGAAGCCTTCTACCGGCTGCAACTCTTAAACGAGCTTGCGGTCACGGCCAATGTTCAAGTGATATTCAACCCTGCCTCTAACCCCACGAGCAAGGATCCAGTTACGGTTTTCGGATTACGACTGCGCACGCTATTTTGATGCTTCGAACACTTTATTAAGTATCGTCAGTTGACGATCGGGTCGCATCCCAACAAATCGACAAGCACTGCCTTTGGGTAACAACAAAACACACGTCTGCACGGGCATCATTTACAGCGGTGGAACGTGCGGTGCCCGTTACGTGTTGGTGTTGTGATTGCCAGCGTATTTGTTGCCGGTATGACGCCGACAGGGGTGATGTGTGATACACGCCGGCAACCCATGGCAATCCAAACTAGCTGTCGAACATTGACCCAACGTTCATTCATGCGCGAGGTTGATGGTATTGCAGATATTACAATATAGTGGGAGATGGTGTCTTATGACGTTCACGTCATGTGACAGCCATTTGTCGCCCTTTTCGCATGCAATAGTCGTCCATGTAGGAGCCCAGAGCAATGAATACGATCGGATCTCGAATTCGTGCCAATTTGATCTATGGGGCTCTTGCCCTATTGCCGGTCGCAGCTCTGATTTTCATCATTGTTTCAATATATGAAACTCTTGCACAGGTACTGGGGCCGGTGTTGCCATTTCTGGGCACTTCAAGCTTTTTGGATGTCGCATTCACCGGCGTGATTGCGATCCTAGTTCTGCTCGTGGCCTGTTTTCTGATCGGCGCCATCGTGAACACAAAACTTGGCGAACTGTCACATACCAAAGTCGAAAGCGTTGCTCGTAGTTGGATTCCTGGTTACGAAATTTTTGCGAACTTGGCTCGCGGCATTGTAAAAAAGGAAATCCCCTACCCGCCTGCTTTGATTACACTTTCCGATCCGGGCGTAGCGGTGATCGGATTTATCATTGAAGACGACGATAGCACTTACGTCACAGTTTTTACTCCTTCAACACCACTCGTGATGACCGGCTCCGTTCACATTGTGGATCGCTCCCGCATAACACGCATCGACGGAACCAGCCTAGATGCAGCGAACTGCATTGGTGAATGGGGACTAGGTTTGCGAAAGCTAAT
This sequence comes from Gammaproteobacteria bacterium, assembly GCA_024644945.1. Classification (GTDB taxonomy): domain Bacteria; phylum Pseudomonadota; class Gammaproteobacteria; order Arenicellales; family Poriferihabitantaceae; genus VYFG01. Next base: position 2,471 of record JAHEGU010000108.1, read on the forward strand.
CGGCTCGGCAGAGATGCCTAAAATTTCATAGGAAGTTTTGAGGTCGAACGCCGGTACATCCATTTGGCTGTTCACCTTACTGTGGTGCCGCTTTCTAGGACCAATGTAAAAACATTTGCCACGATGACAATCGCAAATGCTGGTACGCACAACGCCTTGGTTCTCTCATCACTTCTTCTGCCATGTCAGCGGATAAGTCATTTGGGAAGAGCTGAAAATGTTTTGAAGTTCACGGGCTAATTCACAGAGCAAGCTGTCCGTCGTCGGGGTTTTTAGAACAGATTGCAGCTTAATTTAAGCAAGTATCTGGCTCATTTCGCTGTTGATGCTTGCGACCTGTGATGCCTTGTTGCCACTGTCGCAGCCGTTGCTGAATTGTGGGTGCTCGTGTCAGAAACGGTCATCGTGGGAACTGCAAACTTTATGCCGTTCTCTTCAAATCGCTTCTTAATCAACGGAAAGAACTTCTGACGCACTTCATATTGCCCACCCGGCACGGTGGTCATTTTTAACTTGATCTCTATCCCATAGTCACCGAAGGCCTCTACCCGCTGCATTTTCAGAGGTGCGATAATGTTCGGCCCTATCTCTGGATCTTCGGCTATTTCCAAGCCAACTTTTTTAATCAACTTGCGAGTTTTCTCGAGATCAGTGTCGTATGCAACATTCAGGGTCAATTTATCAATGACGTAGTCTCGACTCATATTCTGCACTGCGCCAAGCTCGCCGAATGGGATCGTGTATATTGGACCGCGATGATGACGCAACCTAACTGATCGTAAACTGAAAGACTCCACCGTACCTTTATATTTTGCCGCAATAATGTATTCACCGACGCGGAATGCATCATCTAAAAGATAAAACATGCCGCTGATAACATCCTTAACTAAGGTCTGAGCTCCAAATCCGACCGCAAGACCAACAACACCTGCACTAGCAATTAAAGGCCCAATCGCTACACCAAGCGCTGATAACGACATGAGCACTGCGAGAGTTGCCAGAAACACCATGATCATCGTGCGTAAAATTGGAAGTAAGGTTTGTAGCTTTGCGCGCCTAATCGCCTCGTTTGCCTCGACTTCTCCTACATCAGACGACTCACGGAGCAGTTCTCCAATTATCGCTTTCGTAAGCTGCCAGAGTAAGTCAGCTACCAGCAAGATGATCAATACGATCAGAATATTTTGAGAGAGCTTAGTCATTGGATCTGTTTGAGAAACGAAATCAGTGAGACTGACACCCCAATTCCAGCAAAGCAGCGCAATTGAGCCCAGGATCAAGAGTGTCCGCAGACCGTATATTGCTAAAGTTGGCGCAACGCTAACTGGTTCTGTAGGGGCTTCTTGGCTATTTTCAGTACCATAAATCTCATAAACAGCGAGGCGCGTATACCTAAGTACCAAGGGCAATGTAAGGCCCACCGCCAACAACCCAAACAGGCGCAACGCGCTTGCCGTCCACAATAGCCATAAGGCAATGAAACCCACAGAATAGAGCCAGTTCTTCAATAAGCGCTTGGAGTCAATGGTGTTTTGCGATTGGTCTATGCCACTTTCATCGATGGGTCGAAGCCAAACCGTTGCAAGGCCGATTAGCAATAGAACAAATCCGAGAATATAGGCCAACAATTGGCTGACATTCTCGTCGATACCGACAATTTCGGTGCTCCGGACCACAGCATGACCGAGTGCATACCATCCAATTGCGAAACCGAGTGTCTTGGTAAGGAAACTTGCGGTATCATCACTCATCGGAACCAAGCGAAAATGAGCGATATCAGTACGGTTCGCTTGCACCTCCGGTGCAAACGCAATGTGCAAGGCACTCCACGACGCCATTCCAATCAAAGATGAAAACAAAAACGTGATGATCACCGAACGCACAAGGTCAGGCCAGTCAAAGATCAAAAAACTGCCTACACTACCAACTCCAAATGCAACGATGCCGCCTACACTGAGCAAGAGTTGACCAGACAGCAACATTAGCCGATTCTTAGGCGTTGCTGTTTTGTCTGACTTTACAGGTGGCCTGAAATTTTGAGTGGCACGGCGAAATAACCAATCCATCGTCAAACCAATTCCAAAAAAGCTCGCAGCAAGTGTCAAAATCCAGACTGGTCCATAGCTTTCACTTGTGCGCCAAACATCGGATGCAGCCCTCTTCAACTCGCCAGGTACATTTGGCAGGGCTTTCATTATTTGCTGCAAGTGTGCATGTATTTCTTCAAGCCGTTTGGCCAGTACAAGGCTTGGCTCGAACTGTGTTGTCTGGCCTAAGGGCTTTGGCAGCGGCCTATTTGATGAACGTAACCACTTCTGCACGTCATCGTCCCCAAGCAATTGCAAAAGTTGCTGGACTTTGGGTGAAGACGCTGAGTCCACTTCCTCATTCTGAACAGAAGTTTCTGCCAAAGCGGCACTGACAACAGCTGTCATAGCGATTATTGCGAGTAGTAGTAGTCGCCCGGTTTTTTTGAGAATGAAAATTTGGAATGCCCTCCATCTGTCTAATCTCACCCCGTTTGCACGCCAAACCCAGTTCAAATCACCGCAATTGAGATCAAGCTGACCAGCCCGCAATACGGATCGGTCAGAGCCATTAGGCTTCGACGCAAGCGCGCGCACTACACGGTTCAACTGTAATCGAACCCTTTGCCGGCCACTGCAAATCCGATTTGTAAACGGTGGTGAAGTTGGTGCTTGTGGTGCTG
>JAHEGU010000021.1 GCA_024644945.1 Gammaproteobacteria bacterium
GCATTGGCGCAATAGTTTCACGAGGTTTGAATTTCGGTATCGATTTTACCGGGGGTACGCTGGTTGAAGTCGGCTACGAAGAGACAGTAGATGTGGAGTCGGTACGTGCGGCGCTAACCGAAAGTGGGTTCAGTGATGCCGTGGTCCAATACTTCGGCACCTCCAGTGATGTTTTGATTCGGCTGCCGGCTGGCAGATCGTCTCAATCGGCTAAAGCCGCAGAAATCAGTAGTGGCGTTATGCAAGCTTTGCGTGGAGCAATGGGAGAGGTGATAGTTGAGGTTCCGGGCAGCGAAATGCAGCAGTGCAGTCGCGATGGCAGTACTGGTGTCTGCTCGCTGCAAATGCGGCGCGTTGAATTTGTCGGTCCACAGGTTGGGGATGAATTGACCAACCAAGGCGGGTTGGCAATGTTATATGCTTTAATTGGGATTTTGATCTATGTGACCTTCCGATTTGAATGGCGGTTTGCTATCGGGTCGGTTATTGCATTGGTTCACGATGTGATTATCACTATAGGTGTTTTCGCATTGTTTCAATTCGAATTTTCGCTGCCGGTTCTGGCTGCCGTACTCGCGGTGATCGGCTACTCACTTAATGACACTATCGTTGTATACGACAGAATTCGCGAAAACTTTCGCAAGATGCGAAAGAGCGATGCGATGAAAATCATGAATACTTCCATCAATCAAACACTCCCAAGGACAGTGCTAACCTCTCTGACCACGATGATAGTTGTTCTAACGCTGTTAATTTTTGGTGGGGAGGTTATCCGAGGATTCTCCATTGCTCTATTCGTAGGCGTATTAGTGGGTACATACTCTTCTATATTCGTGGCAAGCCCGGCGGTCCTGAGTTTAGGAATTACTCGGGAAGATATGATGCCGGTCGTCAAGGAAGGTGCGGAAACGGAATCTCTACCCTAAACAGGGTCTTAACGAGGAATTCCGATGCGTTGCCCATACTGCGCCAATGATGACACCAGAGTAATTGACTCTCGTCTGGGAGATGGAGGAGAGAGCGTGCGACGTCGTAGGGAGTGTCAAAGTTGCAATGAACGTTTCACCACTTTTGAACATATCGTTCTGCAAATGCCACAGGTCATAAAATCGGATCAACGCAGAGAAAGGTTTGATGATGAGAAACTGCGTCGTGGGCTTGCTCGGGCGCTTGAGAAGAGACCCGTTGATGCCGAAGCTATTGAAGGCGCAATGAATCGGATCATGCGGCGGTTTACGCATAAAGGAGATCGGGAAATCGAAGCCAAGCAAATTGGTGAGGCGGTGATGGAAGAGTTACGCGAGCTAGACGAGGTCGCATATGTGCGCTTCGCGTCGGTTTACCGGAGTTTTCAGGATCTGGAGGCGTTTAGCGAGGAGGTCGAAAAACTGCGCGAAACGTTGAGTGACCGAAGCGGCAAAGTTCAACTCTCCTTGTTCGCAAACGGTAAAGACTGAGCGCTCTCCATGACTATTTTTTCTGGTATCAAGGAGCTAAAGGAATCGATTACGTCGCAATCGTCGCGGCAGATCGATATCCCCGAGGAATATGAGAACCAGCCTGGGGATGATCATAAATTTATGGCGAAAGCCTTAAAACTGGCTGGGAGAGGTAAGAACACAACGCATCCCAATCCTCGCGTGGGCTGTGTCATTGTGCGGAATGGGGTAATTGTTGGTGAGGGCTATCACAGATACGCCGGTGAACCCCATGCAGAGGTGAATGCGCTCAAACATGCAGGTCGGTACGCCGAAGGGGGTACCATGTATGTCAACCTTGAACCATGCTGTCACCACGGCCGCACTCCCCCGTGTACCGATGCGATTATTAAAGCTGGCGTTAGCCGAGTAGTGATCGCTATGGAAGACCCAAATCCGCAAATTAATCGAGCCGGCATTTCAGCTTTGCAAAAAACTGGGATCGTGGTCGAAACTGGTATCAATCGTGAACGTGCTGGATGGCTTAACCGAGGTTTTGTGCGTCGAATCACTGAGGGAGTACCGTGGGTGACACTGAAGATCGCAATCAGCCTTGATGGCAAAACCGCGATGGAAAATGGTGAAAGCCAATGGATAACTTCTGAGCCGGCTCGGCAAGACGCACATCGCGTTCGCGCTGAGAATGCCGCGATCCTGACCGGAATCGGTACGGTACTCAGGGACAATCCAAGATTGACTGCGCGCATACCTGAGGTCGAGCGACAGCCTCTAAGGATTATTCTTGATAGTCGGCTGAGTACGCCTGCTAGTGCTGCAATTCTGGAGGCGCCGGGAGATGTGCTCATCGTTACCTCGCCGTCCGAAACAGGGGATGCGGAGATATACTCGCAAAAGAACGTTGAGGTGATTAGTTGTGGAATGGTAAGCGGCTCCATCGATCTTAAACAGGTGCTTCTGGAGCTTGGAAGCAGGGAGATTAATAATCTAATGTTGGAAGCTGGCGCCCGGCTCAGTGGGGCGATGTTACAGCAGGATCTGGTTGACGAATTGATCATCTATATGGCCCCTGATCTGCTCGGTAGCAGCGCACGGGGCATGTTTCAAATTCCCGGGCTTGAATCAATCGAAGACAAGTATCAGTTTGGGTTCCATGATGTTCGCCAGGTCGGTCGGGATTTGAAATTGACGCTCAGAGCGGCGAAGGCTTAGTTGCCCGACTTCTTGCTAACGACAACATGTTTACCGGCATTATAGAGTCTCTTGGCACCATTGTTTCCAAGCAAGAAGCAGCGGGAAGCGTGGTATTGCAAATAGACCTTGGCGAACTTGATGCATCTGCTCTGGCGATAGGCGACAGTATTGCAGTTAATGGAGCATGTCTGACTGCGACCCGGTTCGAAGACAATTCCGTCAGGTTTGATGTTTCACCGGAGACTCTGTCAAAGTGTCTGATAGGTGTATGGAAAATCGGCGACAAGGTGAATCTGGAGCGAGCGCTCACGCTGCAAAAACCGTTGGGCGGCCATCTTGTATCCGGCCATGTTGACGGCACAGGTCGGTTGATTGAGCGTCGCGATGGATCCGATTCGACCTGGATGCAATTTGAAGCCCCAAGAGCGATTGGTCGCTACATAGCGGTAAAGGGTTCAATAACCATAGACGGAATAAGCTTGACCTCGAATACGGTAAAAGACCTAGATGAAAACACGAGATTTGAGATTACTCTTGTCCCCCATACGCTGGCGATGACAACTTTAAGCAATTTGCTTGAAGGCGACCGTGTCCATCTTGAAATAGATCTTGTGGCGAGGTATCTGGAGCGAATGAGTCAGTCTTATCAGCGGCTATCGACATGAACCAGCCATTTAAAATCGGCCAGGTGAGTCCTATCGAAGAAGTGCTGACGGACTATCGTCAGGGAAAAATGGTCATCCTGGTGGATGACGAGGGGCGAGAAAACGAGGGTGATTTGCTGGTCTCTGCAGAATGTGTCACTGATGATCACATTAACTTTATGGCTTCCCAGGGTCGGGGTTTGATCTGTCTGACCTTGACTGAGGAACGCTGTCAACAACTGGACTTGCCTTTAATGGTAAGTCGTAACAGCGCTCGTTTCTCGACAAATTTTACGGTATCTATTGAGGCCGCCCAAGGTGTAACCACGGGTATTTCTGCTCAGGACCGAGCCATAACAGTTCGAACTGCTGTGAAGCGCAATGCAGTTCCTGAGGACATCGTCACGCCCGGACATATCTTTCCGATCAAGTCCCAACCAGGTGGTGTTCTGACCCGAGCCGGTCATACTGAAGCCGGTGTCGATATGGCGAGACTTTGTGGCTACGAGCCGGCGAGCGTTATATGTGAAATTCTCAATGAAGATGGCACCATGGCGCGCCTTCCTGACCTGTTGGAGTTCGGGAAAAATCACGAGATCAAGATAGGTACCATTGCCGATCTAATCAGCTTTCGATTAGACAATGACCCTACGGTTAAACGTATCGCGGAACACCTTCTGCGCATGGAACATGGAGAGTTTAAATCCATGGTTTACCTGGATGAAGTCGAGGGCGGTGTGCATATGGCCCTGGTATACGGGGAGATTGACGTCTCGGAACCGGTGGCGGTGAGGGTGCATGTTCATCGAGGGCTGTTGGATATTGTTCTTCACTCAAATTTGCCCGAAAGCTGGAACATCGATACCGCTCTAAAATCCATTGTCGAGCACGGCTCTGGCGTACTAGTGCTTCTCGCATATCATGAATCGGCAGAAGAGCTGGCGTCTCGCATAGACTTGCGCAATAATCCGCGCCGCCGAGCTGATCGCAATGATGATCATTTAGCTAGTCCACAAAGTCCCGCCAACCTGAGAATGCTTGGCGCTGGTGGTCAGATTCTGGCGGATCTCGGAGTACAACAATTGCTTGCATTGGGTACGGAGAAACGCACCTTCGGTTTATCTGGGTTTGGTCTTGAGGTAGTAGAATATATTGAAGATCAGAAATCTTTGAAAAATTGGGAAAAAGAACATGAATGAAATAGTCGGTAACTTCATAGAGTGTGAGGGGCGCTACGCGATTGTTGCAGGCCGCTTTAATCATTTCATTACTGATAAGCTGATCGAAGGAGCTTTGGATGTGTTTTCCCGACATGGAATTAGTGATAGCGATATAGACCTTGTGTGGGTCCCAGGAGCATTTGAAATACCGTTTGCGGTGGGTAAATTAATTCGATCCGGAAAATATGATTCAGTGATTACTCTTGGCGCAGTAATTCGAGGTGCTACACCGCATTTTGATTATGTCGCGGGCGAATGCGCCAGTGGTATTGCTCGCCTGAATGTGGAAAGTGATATACCAATTGTGTTTGGCGTTCTGACTACCGATACCATCGAGCAGGCGATTGAACGTGCCGGTTCAAAGGCCGGTAACAAGGGTGCTGATGCTGCGATGACTGCGTTGGAGATGGTCAGCATTGCCAGGCAGATTGGAGACTAGACTTGGCCAGAAGCGGTCGACATTTGGCCCGTCGTTGCGCAGTGCAGGCGTTGTACCAGTGGCAGATGACTGGTCAGGACAAGGAACAGATAATCGAAACATTTATTGAAAACGAAAATCTGAATGGTAAGCATCAGGACTATTTTCTGAGTCTGATAAATTTTATTCCAAATCATGTCGATCAGATTGACGCACTGATCGCTCCTCATCTTGATCGCGACCAGGAGAAAGTGGATCTGATAGAGCAGGCCATTTTACGACTAGGAGCCTACGAGCTACGGTATGACAAATCGATACCCACTAATGTAGTGATCGATGAAGCAATTGATTTAGCAAAAACGTTCGGCTCGGAGCAGGGTTATAGATATGTCAACGGGGTGCTCGACAAGGTTGCCCGAGAAGTTCGTGAAACCTAGGCGAGCCACTGCAGCAGATCTGGGTTCGGGCCTGGCTCCATTTTTGGGACTCGGTTTCGGATCAGGATTAATGCCATTTGCACCGGGAACCTTTGGTACCCTGGCGGCGGTGCCGGTTTTTTTGCTGCTGTCATATGGTGGACCGGCGATTTATTTAGGTGGACTTTTCGCGATTGTGGCAAGCGGTGTGTGGATATGTGGTCAATCCGCAAAGGTACTCGAAAGTCATGACCATCCGGCAATTGTGTGGGATGAAATTGCTGGCTTTCTAGTGACCATGGTTCCGGTAGATGCCACATTTACAAACGTGGTTTGTGGATTTATCCTGTTCCGATTTTTTGACATCATAAAACCCTGGCCAATCAAATGGGCAGACCGCCAGGTCGGTGGGGGAGTCGGTATTATGCTGGATGATATTTTAGCTGGCCTATTGGCTGGTTTCGCCCTGTGGATATTGAATACCTGGAATCCGGCTGGGTTTTTTCTGTCTAATTGAACCTTTCTGAGGTAGCCCGGACTGCCTCAATTAACAAACTATTAATGAGTGGCACATATGTCTACGTTTAAAGCTTATCGTATAGATCAATCAGAAGATAAAAAGATTATCGCCAGCTTTCAGGATTTAACAATCGATGACCTAACGGACGGTGAAGTGGTAGTCAAGGTTGAATGGTCAGATATTAATTTTAAGGATGTGCTGGCAGCGACAGGGAAGGGAAAGATTCTGCGGCAATATCCGTTAAATGGTGGAATTGATTTATCTGGCTTGGTGGTGAGTTCTAAGGATGACCGGTTTAAACAAGGCGATCATGTGTTGGTATGTGGTTGTGGTTTATCTGAAACCACAGATGGTGGCTACGCCGAAATGGCAAGAGTCTGCGCAGACTGCGTGGTGCCGCTACCTGATGGCATCACTCTCAGAGACTCTATGGCTCTTGGAACGGCCGGTTTTACCGCAGCGATGGCAGTTATGCGGATGGAACAAAATGGTCAAACTCCCGATCACGGCAAAATAGTAGTAACAGGTGCAACCGGTGGAGTAGGCAGTATTGCGATCGATATTCTGGCCTCTAAAGGGTTTGAAGTAGTCGCGTTCACGGGTAAAACGGATCAACACGATTACTTACGCAGTCTAGGTGCCAGTGAATTTATAGATCGTAACAGCATCGAAAAAGGCACACGCCCACTGGAAGCCGCAACCTGGGGTGGGGCGGTAGATAATGCAGGGGGCGAGACCCTGGCATGGTTGACTCGCACAGTGAAACCCTGGGGGAATATCGCAAGCATAGGACTGGTGGATGATTTCAAACTGAATACAACAGTAATGCCATTCATATTGCGGGGGGTGTCGCTGCTTGGTATCAATTCAATTGAAATGCCAAACGAAATGCGTAATGAAATCTGGCGTCGCCTTGGGAGCGATTTAAAACCGCGCCATCTCGATAAAGTGGTTACTAGAGAAGTAAAATTCGAGCAGTTGCCAGAGACGTTTGATAGTTATCTTGATGGTTCGAATTTTGGCCGGACGCTGGTGAGGATAGGGAGGTGATGGGTTATACCCTTTATCGCCGCCAGCGATGAAATTTCTCTAGAAGGTTCAGTGCCCATTCCGGTGCGTGTGCTTTCTTCCAGTTTCCCGCCGCGTATTTGTTAGCCTCCATCCAGGTTGGATAAGAATGAATCGTGCCGAGGATTTTATTCATTCCCAAACCATGCTTCATTGCCAGGACAAATTCGGCAATGAGTTCTCCGGCGTGGCTACCAAGGATTGTCGCGCCTAGAATTTTGTCTTTTCCGGGAATGGTTAAAACTTTTACTACTCCTTCTGCATGCCCGTCTGCTAGGGCCCGATCAAGTCCCCCCAGGTCATATCGGGTGACTTCGTAAGGTATATTTTTCTCTTTTGCATCAAATTCGTTCAAGCCTACCCTGGCGACTTCTGGATCAGTGTAAGTCGCCCAAGGAATCACACTGTAGTCGACTCTAAATTTTTTAAAAGGGCGAAACAGTGCATTGATTGCTGCGTACCAGGCCTGGTGTGCAGCAACATGTGTAAATTGATAGGGACCTACAATGTCGCCGCAAGCAAAGATCGAGGGATATCCAGCCTGCAGATATTCATCGGTTTCGATTGTTCGGCGCTTGCTGATAGGAATCTCGACCTGCTCCAGGCCGTAACCCTCTGAGCGCGCGGCGCGACCCACTGCAACCAGAATCTGGTCAAATTCGACCCGGACTGGAGACCCGTTATAGTCGCAATGAAGAATCTTGTGGTCACCATCCACCTCAACTTTTATCGCTCTGTGATTGGTCAGAATATTGATACCTTCTTCTTCGAACCGATTCGCCATAAATGCCGCGATTTCTTCATCTTCGCGAATCATGATCTGCGGCAACATTTCGACAATAGACACTTTTGATCCCAAACGGGCAAAGCATTGAGCCAATTCACAGCCTATGGGTCCGCCACCGAGAACTACGAGTTTCTTCGGTAATTCTTTTAACTCCCATATATTGTCTGAGGTTAGATATTGCACCTTGTCGAGATCCTCAATCGGAGGTACAAACGGTTTAGCCCCGGTTGCAATGATGATATTTTTAGTGCTGATTATTCGGCCGTTGACCTCAACCTTGGTCGGTGACTTGATGGTTGCTTGTCCCTGAATAACTTCAACCCCAAGACTGGTATAGCGTTCGACTGAATCATGGGGTTCAATTGTTTTGATTACAGACTGCACCCTTTCCATAATGTCGTTAAAGTCAAAGGTCGCCGATGCGGTGTGAATACCCCACCTGTTTGAATGTTTGATCTGGTGCACAAGCTTGGCGGAAGCGATTAATGATTTTGATGGCACACATCCGGTGTTGAGGCAATCGCCCCCCATCTTACCTCGCTCGATCAGGATGACCTTGGCCTTTATCGCTGCGCCGATATAAGCGCTGACCAATCCAGCGCTGCCGGCGCCGATGACCACGAGATTGGCATCGTATGTACTCATGGAAGTGACTCTTCTGAAGCACCGCGACGGCCGCGAATGATCCTAAGCGCAAACTTGGCAATATATGGAAACACTGCAAGTAAAACGAACGATGCGATGATGGCTGGGGATAATAATCCTTTCAGCGACTCAAGCTTGGCAAGCTGAGTGCCGGCATTAACGAAGACCATGGTGCCAGGTGCCATGCCGATCAGAGAAGCGAAAGCATATGTGGAAGTCTTAATCGACGTGAGTCCCATTAACAGATTGATTGCAAAAAATGGAAACACCGGGACCAGGCGCATTGAAAACAAATACAGTGCGCCTTCTTTCCGAAAATTATCCCGAATTCTAGCGAGGCGGTCGCCCATTTTGTTTTTAACAAGATCGTCAAACAAATATCGAGCAAGCAGGAAAGCGATGGTGGCGCCAATAGTGGCCGATATTAAAACCACCAGTGAACCAAGATAAAACCCAAAAATAGCGCCGCCAACAAGCGTAAGCACTAGTGCCCCAGGTATGGAGGCAGCAGTAGCCACGATATATATCGCGGCATAGAATAGGACTGACTGTAGTGGATTTGCTTCTCGGTACGCAGAGATCGAATCAAGCTGAGACTGCATGAACTCTAGGCTTAAGTAATGCTTAGGCCCGAATATAATAATGCCGCCAACTATCAAGCCAACAATGGCCAGAACGATAAGTTTAGTCTTCGACAAAGCGGATTCCCTTAAAAAAGTGAGGGGGATTGTAACTTTTTTATATAGGTTGAGTGATCGGACTCCCTTTGTCGAAAAAAGTTTCAGGTCAATCTGTTTCGAATGGTCAGGTCACCCCCGCATAGATGGATTCTTTGTATGAGAATTAATCTACTTCATTTTGTTGATGAGTGCGTCGGCAAATCCACTGGTGGAAACGGTAGTTGCGCCGTCCATGAGTCGTGCAAAGTCGTAGGTTACAGTTTTATCCGCTATAACCTTTACGAATGCTTCATTTATGAGATCCGCTGCTTCCTGCCAGCCGATATACTCCAACATCATGACACCAGAAAACATCAGGGATGATGGGTTCACTTTATTTTGGTTAGCGTATTTAGGGGCAGTACCATGGGTCGCTTCAAAAACGGCCACTTCGTCAGAAATGTTTGCTCCGGGAGCGATTCCAATACCACCCACCTCGGCTGCTACCGCATCAGAAAGGTAGTCGCCATTAAGATTCATTGTAGCGATCACATCAAATTCAGCTGGTCGAAGTTGCAGCAACTGAAACATAATATCGGCGATTCGATCCTTGATCAGAATTTTACCTTCTGGCATTTCACCGTCGTGCTCATCCCACAACTCTTCTTCGGTAATAATCTGGTCTCTGAACTCTTCCTTCGCTAACTCGTAGCCCCAGTTTCGAAATCCACCTTCGGTGAACTTCATGATATTTCCCTTATGCACAAGAGTAACGCTCGGTTTATTATGGTCGATTGCGTATTGAATTGCTTTGCGCACAAGTCTCTTTGAGCCAAACGGGCTCACCGGCTTGACGCCGAGACTAGCGCCTTCAAAAAATTCGGCTCCCAATTCTTCGCGTAAAAACTTTGCCAGTTTCTCGTTTTCCGGTGTGCCACTGTCGTACTCTATTCCTGCGTAGACGTCTTCTGTGTTTTCCCGAAAGATTACAATATCTACTTCCTCGGGTTTTTTTAATGGTGAGGGCACGCCGTCGTAATATCGAACAGGGCGCACACATGCGTAAAGATCCATTTCCTGGCGCAATGAAACATTGAGAGAACGAAATCCACCCCCGATGGGGGTTGTCAGAGGACCCTTAATCGCCACTCCCAGTTCGCGGATCGCATCCAGAGTCTCAGCCGGAAAGTAGTCTCCTTCATACAGACCGGCCGCCTTTTCGCCCATAAAAAGCTCACACCAGCTTACCTTTCGTTTTCCGGCATAGGCTTTATCGACAGCGGTATCCCAGATACGCATCGAAGCAGCAGTAATATCAGGGCCAATCCCATCACCTTCGACAAATCCTAGAATCGGTTGGTCCGATACTTTCAGCTTGCCATTTTCAATCGTAATTTTTTTGCCGCTTTGCGGGATTTTGATATGTTTGTAGTTCATCGGGAGTTTTTCTTCGATAGGTCGGTTAATCTGAGATTTTGGATCAGCATTGGCAATAAAACCATTAGACAATCCGATGACAAGTCTAACATTTCAGGGACAAGTCAGTGTATAAGCTGATACGGCAAGTGTCTCGATACGTCAAATTTGAGCCTTCGTTCCTTTGAAAATATGGTCTCGGGATCGGACCTAATGCGTAAAATCAAATCATGCGGAAAGTTATTAGTAAAACCAATCTAACTGAGGCCGGCTCGGAACCAGCCATGAGTGAGAGCGATCGAATGTCGCCGACGGAAGAGTACAAGTCGGGTAGCGATACAGTCGCCACCCGCAGGCTCGTATTTAAGTATTTATTCTGAGCGTGAAGCGCTGCGGTTTAACCGCTTGTGGCGCGAACCGCAGGTACTGGATAACCGAGAGAGTCCTGCCCTGGCCAGGCTTGATGGCAGGCGTGGCAAAATCCCTTGGCATCCACTTTTAAATTTTTACCGTTTTTCTTTATGCCGCTGTATTGCCAGCCACCGGTTTCCGGTGCGGCGTCCATACCTACTTTCTCCATGAATAATAGGGGTCCTATTTTGACTTTGCCGCGACTCGAGATGGAAAATGCCTCTTTGGCGATTACCGTGCCTGCAGGCATGGCGGTGCTGTCGGTATTGAACTGGATATACTGGTCGTAACCAGTTGGATTGATATAGGTCATCAAGTACTGGCCGCTATGCATGCCGGGAGCCTGAGGCGCTATAGAGGCCGCCTTCCAGTCGGTATAAGCGGCGGCGATCTCGTGGTCTTTTTTCTGGTATCCCTTGACCATGTCGGGTCGCAGACATTCATATAATCCCTGCAGATCTTCGATTGTTAATTCGGCTGCCGGTTTCTCAGCCTTGCAGGCCGCTTGCGCACTGCTGATCCAGATCGCGCTGATTAATACAAAGGATATTCTGATCATCGATTTCATAGCGGTATCTTTAATGTCGTTGGTTGGGTGGAAGCAGGCGCGGAGCCCTCTCGAGATTTATGACCGATCGCCCAGAAAAAGGTTCAGATAGGTTGGAGTATGGGTTTTGCGACTAATGTCTGATAGCGGCAAACAGTGGCCTTGAGGAGTGTTGTTCTATCCAAATATTTATGATTCGGGTACTATGTCTGCGTCTATAGTCATCCATGAAGTAATGGGAAAAGCTAAGGAGAACATCACTCAATGGGAGCAGCGTGCGCGATCTGAGTTGCAGGACCGAGCCCCGGATGAGTTGATCTGGCAAACAGCGGAAGGAATTCCGATAAAGCCGCTTTATACCCCAGAGGATCTGGACCAAATCGCCGATCTCGACTCGATGCCGGGGTTTCCTCCCTATACGCGAGGACCCCGCGCCACCATGTACGCTGGCAGACCTTGGACAATTCGGCAGTATGCCGGGTTTTCTACCGCAGAGGAATCAAACGCTTTTTATCGCAAGAATCTGGCTGCCGGGCAGGCTGGATTATCTGTAGCGTTTGATCTGGCAACACACCGGGGTTATGACTCCGATCATCCGCGTGTTGAGGGAGATGTTGGCAAAGCAGGAGTCGCAATTGATTCCGTTGAAGACATGAAAGTCTTGTTCGACCAGATACCTCTGGACCAAATGTCGGTATCGATGACCATGAATGGTGCTGTGTTGCCAGTGATGGCAATGTACATTGTCGCCGCGCAAGAGCAGGGCATTAAACAGGAGAAGCTGTCCGGCACTTTGCAGAACGATATCCTGAAGGAATTTATGGTTCGTAATACCTATATTTATCCTCCCGAACCCTCGATGCGGATCGTTTCGAACATTATTGGATACACTGCTGAGCATTTGCCTCGTTTCAACCCGATATCTATATCTGGATATCATATGCAAGAGGCGGGTGCGACCATTGTGCAGGAGCTGGCTTATACACTTGCAGACGGCATCGAGTATGTTCGGGCCGCTATTGAAGCCGGTCTCGAGGTAGATCAGTTTGCGCCCAGATTGTCGTTCTTCTTCGCCATCGGAATGAACTTCTTTATGGAGGTGGCTAAACTGCGCGCCGCACGCAAGTTATGGGCGGAGCTGATGAAGGATAGATTCGCGCCAAAAGATGAAAGATCGTTGATGTTGCGCACTCACTGCCAGACTTCGGGAGTCAGCCTGACAAGTTTGGATCCCTATAACAATGTTGTGCGTACCACTGTCGAAGCTATGGCGGCGGTTCTAGGGGGAACCCAGTCGCTGCATACAAACTCTTTTGATGAAGCGCTCGCGCTGCCGACTGAGAATTCGGCCAGAATCGCTCGAAATACCCAGTTAATTCTTCAACACGAAGCGGAACTGACTAAGGTTATAGACCCTATGGCCGGCTCCTACTATGTTGAAAGCCTTACTAATAGCCTGGTGAATGAAGCGCGCAAGGTGATACAAGAGGTAGACCAGCTCGGTGGAATGACACGCGCTGTGGAGGCAGGGGTCCCAAAGCTTCGTATCGAAGAAGCGGCGGCGCGAAAACAGGCCCGGATCGATCGTGGAGAAGAAGTTATTGTCGGCGTAAACCAGTTTCAACGTGATCAAGAAGACAAGGTTGAGATCCTGATCGTGGATAACAAGGTGGTTCGAGAAAATCAGATCGAACGACTCGATAAAGTGAGACAGCAAAGAAATCGAGGTGCCTGGCAGTCCGCCCTCGATCATCTCTCTGACGTAGCAAAGAGCGGTCAAGGAAACTTGCTTGAAGCGGCCGTAGAAGCGACCCGAGCCCGAGCGACCGTTGGTGAAATATCAAGTTGTCTGGAGCAGGTCTTCGGTCGTCATCAGGCGGTAATTCGATCTATCGGTGGAGTTTATAGTGCGATGTATGAGGGCGATAAAGCGTTCCAGGCGCTGCAGCAGAAAATAGAAGATTTTGCCGTGAGTCGCGGTCGCAGACCGCGCATACTAGTGGTCAAGCTGGGACAGGACGGACATGATCGCGGCGCCAAAATTATCGCTACAGCATTTGCTGATATGGGATTCGATGTTGACATTGGACCATTGTTTCAAACACCGCAAGAGGCGGTTCGGCAGGCGATTGAAAATGACGTACACATAATTGGTATATCTTCCCAGGCCGCAGGCCACCGCACACTGGTACCCCAGGTAATGGCGGCACTTGATGTCGAACAGGCTCAAGAAATTAAGGTGATTTGTGGGGGCGTGATTCCACCGGATGACTATCAGATGTTGCTGGATAAAGGCGTTGCAGCCATATTCGGTCCCGGGACTAATATTCCGGAAGCGGCTTCGAAAATCATTGATATACTTGAGCAACCCCAAGATAAAGCCGACGCCCTGAAACGCCGCTCCATATGATTTGTACCTGGAGGCTGGATTTTATTCTAAGCTTCCGACGGCAATAGCGGATTGTAATTGTTTTCAACCTAATACATCGAAAGATGTACTGGTCGGATTAAAATTATTTACAGCGCATCGTTCCACTCACCAATCGATAGTGTTATGCAAGAAATTATCCACCAACTAGAGAAGAAAAGAGATCTGGCCAAGCTTGGCGGCGGGGAGAAACGTATCGAGGCCCAGCATGCTAAAGGAAAGCTGACCGCCCGAGAGAGAATCGAAGTGCTGCTGGATGAAAACAGCTTTGAGGAGTGGGATATTTTTGTCGAACACCGGTGCAACGATTTTGGAATGGAACAGAAAACCATTCCTGGAGATGGGGTGGTGATAGGTTATGGAACTATTAATGGTCGGCTTGTCTTCGTCTATAGTCAGGATTTCACGGTGTTTGGCGGATCATTATCTGAGGCCCATGCCGAGAAAATCTGCAAAGTCATGGATCACGCCATGAAGGTGGGCGCTCCGGTGATCGGAATTTCCGATTCCGGCGGCGCGCGGATTCAAGAAGGCGTAGCGTCCCTGGGTGGTTATGCCGAAGTGTTTCAGAGAAATGTGATGGCGTCGGGTGTGGTGCCGCAAATTTCTTTAATTATGGGGCCTTGTGCCGGTGGCGCAGTTTATTCACCAGCGATTACTGATTTTATCTTTATGGTAGAGGACAGCTCTTACATGTTCGTGACCGGGCCAGAGGTGGTCAAAACGGTTACTCATGAATCTGTCACCGCTGAAGATCTTGGTGGGGCAGCTACTCATACGTCCAGATCGGGCGTAGCCGATCTAGCCTTCGAGAATGATATTGAAGCATTGATGATGACTCGGCGATTTTTTAATTTTTTGCCATCGAATAACAAGGAAGGGCCTCCTCGTCGCCATACAGCCGACGCACAGGCTCGAGCTGAATCGTCCCTGGATACGCTGGTGCCGGATAATCCAAATCAGCCTTATGACATGAAAGAACTCATAACCAAGCTGGTGGATGAAGAAGACTTCTTTGAACTGCAACCCGATTACGCAAAAAATATCATCACCGGATTTGCGCGTATGGAAGGAAAAACGGTAGGGATAGTAGCCAATCAGCCGATGGTATTAGCGGGCTGTCTGGATATTAATTCATCGATTAAAGGTGGCCGTTTTGTTAGGTTTTGTGACGCATTTAATATACCAATCGTTACATTAGTCGATGTGCCTGGATTTATGCCCGGCACCGCTCAGGAGTATGGAGGGATTATTCGTCATGGCGCTAAGCTACTATATGCGTATGCTGAGTGCACGGTGCCCAAGATCACGGTAATTACCAGGAAAGCTTATGGGGGTGCTTATGATGTGATGGCCTCAAAGCACCTGCGGGGTGATGTGAATCTTGCCTGGCCCAGTGCTGAAATCGCTGTGATGGGACCAAAGGGAGCGGTAGAAATTATATTTAGGGAAGAAGCTAAAGATCCAGAAAAACTTGAGCAGCGTACAGAAGAGTATCGCACCAAATTCGCTAATCCCTTTGTTGCAAGTCGACGTGGTTATATTGACGATGTTATTTCGCCGCGCGATACGCGACAGAGAATCTGTCGTTCGCTGGCGATGTTGGCGGAAAAAGATTTAATTAATCCGTGGAAGAAACACGGCAACATACCGCTTTGATATATTGATCCACGATCTGTAGAGAGATAAGAATAAAATGTTCAAAAAAATTCTGATCGCCAATCGAGGAGAGATCGCCTGCAGGGTAATTCAGTCAGCACGTAAGATGGGTATCTCTACCGTGGCGGTTTACTCCGATCCGGATAATAACGCTTGTCATGTGGAGCAGGCCGATGAGGCGGTACGCATTGGCGCGGCGCCAGCCACGGAGAGCTACCTCTTAAAAGAGAAAATTGTTCAGGCTTGTCAACAAACAGGTGCAGAGGCTGTGCATCCAGGATATGGTTTTTTGTCAGAGAATTCCGCGTTCTCAGAAGCTTTGGAGCAGGCGGGAATCGTATTTATTGGTCCCGGAACTCGGGCTATCGAGGCGATGGGCGATAAGATCACTTCAAAGTTATTGGCTCAACGTGCCGGTGTGAACGTGATTCCCGGGCATACTGAAGTTGTTAAGGATGCCAACGAAGCGATTGAAATTGCCGACACCATTGGGTATCCAGTAATGATTAAAGCCAGTGCCGGAGGGGGAGGCAAGGGCATGCGGGTTGCATGGAACGATGACGAATGTGGAGACGGATTTGAGCGAGCGACAAATGAAGCTATATCAAGTTTCGGCGATGGTCGAATCTTCATCGAGAAATTTGTTGAGCAGCCGCGGCATATCGAGATTCAGATAATCGCCGACGCGCACGGCAACGTGGTGACTCTGAACGAGAGGGAGTGTTCGATTCAACGCAGGCACCAGAAGGTGGTTGAGGAAGCACCATCACCATTCATTGATGAAGTCACCCGCGCAGCCATGAGCAAGCAGGCAAAGGCGCTGGCTAAAGCCGTGGATTACCGGTCAGCAGGAACAGTTGAACTTATTGTAGATGCCCAACGTAATTTCTATTTTCTAGAGATGAATACCCGACTCCAGGTCGAACATCCAGTAACTGAAATGATTACAGGATTTGATTTGGTTGAGTTGATGATCCGTGTGGCGGCGGGAGAAAAATTACCGATTAGCCAGGAGGATGTGGGAATCAATGGCTGGTCAATCGAATCAAGAATCTACGCGGAAAGTCCGTTTCGGAATTTCCTGCCATCTACCGGTCGTTTGGTTAAATATCAACCACCCGAGGAGAACGAATTGGTCAGAGTGGATACCGGCGTTACTGAAGGGTCAGATGTTTCGATGTTCTACGATCCGATGATTGCGAAACTAGTGACGTGGGGTAATACTCGAGAAGAGGCGATTACAAGCATGCAGCATGCCCTTGACCAGTACTACATACGCGGTGTCGAGACCAATCAGCCGTTTGTTTCAGCGATCATGGCGCATCCACGTTTTCAGCGTGGTGACCTCACCACCAATTTTATTGCCGAAGAGTATCCTGACGGATTTTCCACCGCTGCATTGCCCAGTGCGGACACTGATGTATTGATCGCGGCACTTGCCTCTATTCATCAGAGACGAGCCTCGCGGGCGGGGACTATAACCGGTCAGATACCTGGATACGGTCGGTTGATAAGTCCTGAATGGGTCGTGATGTTGGACCGAGAAGCGCATCGGGTCGCAGTGTCGGGCGAGGCAGGAAGGTGGGTGGTCGACTATGGAGAACAGAAATATGTTGTCGAGGATCAGTGGCAGTTAACCGAAGCGGTATTTATGGGCTCTGTAAACGGCGTGCCGGTGAATATCCAGATCGAAAAACAGGGAAATGGTTACCACATTGTCTACAGGGGTAAACACATTTCAGCTCTGATTTTGACGCCACATAATGCAGATTTGTACAGGCTCATGCCGATTAAGGAGGCTCCAGACATGTCCGGTTTTTTACTATCGCCTATGCCAGGCCTGCTGGTGTCCATAGAGGTGGAATCCGGGCAGAGTGTAAAGTCAGGGGAAGTTCTAGCGGTCATTGAAGCTATGAAAATGGAGAATTCAATGCGCGCAGAAAGAGAAGTAGTCGTTGCCAAGGTGCTGGTGAAGCCCGGTGACACTCTGGAAGTCGATCAGCCTATACTGGAGTTTGAGCCTGGTAACTAGCCTTTAAAGTCCCGCTTTAGATCATACTTTGATTGATATAGATAAGCTCAGGCAGGCGGACCGTCGCAGTCTTGGACGAGCAATTACATTGCTCGAATCCAGTCGCGAAGATCATCGTAAAGAGGCGGAATTGCTTCTCGATCAGATCATGCCATATACCGGTAATGCCCTTCGAATTGGGATTACCGGCGTTCCCGGAGTGGGCAAATCAACCTTTATCGACTCCCTGGGTCGCTACCTAATTGAACAAGGACACCGGCTTGCAGTACTGACTGTCGATCCGAGTTCGAGCGTGAGTGGTGGTTCGATTCTCGGGGACAAAACCAGGATGTCATTCCTGTCTACCCATGATTGCGCGTATATTCGCCCATCTCCCTCTGGAACCACTCTCGGTGGTGTGGCTCGACGCACCCGGGAAGCTATTTTAGTCTGCGAAGCTGCCGGGTATGATTTAGTGATTGTTGAAACAGTGGGCGTCGGACAGTCTGAAACCCTGGTTGCAGAAATGACCGACATTTTTTTATTGCTTCTGTTGCCGGGTGGAGGAGACGAACTGCAGGGCATCAAACGTGGCATTATGGAACTTGCTGACCTGGTGGTGGTAAACAAAGCGGATAGTGATATGGAGCGCACAGCAAAAGTTTCTATCGCAGATGTAAAGCATGCACTCAATCTTTTGAAACCTCGATTGGCAAATTGGCAGGTTCCAGTGTTGCCAGCTTCGGCTCTCCACAATCAAGGAATAGAGGAGGTCTGGATGGCCGTCATGGCTTACCAGGAGTTGATCGTGGGCAACGGGGTATTGCAGTCCAGACGCAAACAGCAATCAGTTGACTGGATGTGGCGGGAAACAGGTGATATTCTGCTCGGTCAACTGTCCAGGGATGAAGGGCTCATTTTCTTACTTGACGATTTGCGACAGCGAGTCAGAGATGAAAAAATAGCGCCTTCAGTAGCTGCTCGATATCTAGCCCAACAGTTTCTAGAATCTCGCAAGTCTTCCTGAAAATTATGATTGGAAAACTAAATCACGTAGCAATTGTGGTGCCCGACCTGGAGATCGCCAGTACTCAATATCGAGGCATCTTTGGCGCATCCGTATCGGATCCTGTTGATTTGCCCGAGCATGGTGTGACCACGGTATTTGTAAATCTACCAAATACAAAAATTGAGCTTCTATTGCCTCTCGGAGATCAGTCCCCCATTTCAAAGTTTCTCGAGAGGAATCCGGCTGGAGGTATTCACCACCTTTGTTACGAGGTTGTAGATATTGGACTCGCTGCAGAAAAACTTAAAGGCGGTGGTATGCGAATTCTTGGAGACGGCAAACCAAAAATAGGGGCGCACGGAAAACCGGTATTGTTTTTACATCCCAAGGATGCACTTGGTGCGTTAATCGAGCTTGAGCAGATCTGACTACTCCGGTTTGGATATTCTATTGGCCGGTGAAGACGACCTTTAGTCCCGAATTAAGTATACATTTTAGATTTTGCGTTTTGATGAAGCGGTGGTAGCAGTATTTCCGGTCATGATCCGCCATTCAGTGCCAGGTTAAAGCGAGCAGGCTTTTCACGTTCTACCGGGTATTTTTACTGTTTCAGCTTTATTTCACTTTTACGGCGGAGCAGGGGGACCGATAGAGAGTATTGCGGGGAGTTAATAATACCCTCTCGGCTTGACTTGACTTGACTTGACTCGACTAGGGGTCGTATTCATTGCACTGAGAGCCTGCTTCTTGAAAAGGCGATAGAGGCGTTGAATATGCCAAGGTCGGTGCTAGTTTGAAGGGTTGACAGCATCTAAACAGGCCGAAAACCAAAGTGCACTCAAAAATTTATGATCGATAACAAAAGAATCAGAACATCGCTTTGTGGTACTTGTCTGCACTCTTTAGCAGATATTTGGATCGATCGCTCTAATCAAATACTTGTGCAGAGGCCACACGGTGACTGGGACAAGTGGTTGGCTGCGATCCGAGCTCTTCCAGATATCCAGATCAATAGAGTTGATCTTGATAGCAGCCATATTACGGCTCGAAGTGATGCTAAGGTCGATCGTGATGTGCTTGCTCAGTTGAAACAGAATTTGGTGTCTCTCCATCCGTGGCGCAAGGGCCCATTTGATCTGTTTGGACTCGCGATTGATAGTGAGTGGCGTTCCGACATGAAGTGGAACCGGATCAAGGATAGCATCTCGCCTCTCGACGGACGCTTAGTTCTGGATGTGGGGTGTGGCAACGGTTATTACCTGTGGCGAATGCTCGGCGCTGGAGCCCGGATGGCGATGGGTATCGATCCCACTCAGTTGTTTTTGGCGCAGTTCGAGGCCATCGCCAGATATGTCAATGTGCCCAATGCATTTATTCTTCCTATGAAGAGCGAGGACCTTGCAGTACCTGGTATGTTAGTCGAGCAATCGGGATTTGACACTGTATTTTCGATGGGTATTTACTATCATCGTCGCGAACCTATAGTCCATCTCAGGGAGCTCTTTATAATGTTGCGACCTGGAGGAGAGCTGGTTCTGGAAACATTGATAGTTGGAGGTCAGGAGGACAGGGAATTAGTTCCCCAAGGTCGCTATGCTCAAATGCGTAACGTCTGGAGCTTACCCACGATAACACGACTTCGAAACATGCTCCGCGAAAGTGGATTTGAGAATATTAAACTGGTGAGCAAATGTAAAACCACACTGCAGGAACAACGAACAACGAATTGGATGACATTTGATTCTCTCATCGATTTCCTCGACCCAGAGAATTCTGACAAGACCGTCGAGGGTTACCAGGCTCCTGTTCGGGCCTGTATGATCGCCAGACGTCCCGTGGGTGGGCTGCAATATAATTGAGTGCAGATACTATGCAGCGAACTTATACCGAGAACTACCAGCAGATTTTTCTTACCGATGTTCCTTTGATCGATACTCGGGCGCCGGTAGAGTATGAAAAGGGGGCTTTCAATAACGCGGTTAATCTGCCGTTAATGAGCGATCAGGAACGTCACCTGGTCGGAATTCGCTATAAAGAAGCCGGGCAGGATGCTGCAATTGAACTGGGAAGGGAACTGGTTGATTCTGACCTTCAGAAGCAGCGGACTGAAGCATGGGTGTCCTTTGCCCGTAAAAATCCGGGGGGCTACCTCTATTGCTTTAGAGGTGGATTACGATCTCGCATTACCCAGGATTGGATGGCTGATGCTGGTGTACAGTATCCCTATATTAAGGGTGGATATAAGGCCATGCGACGGTTTCTCATTGACCGTTTTACAAACGATGTTGCGAAAACTGGATTTGTTCTCATCAGCGGACGCACGGGGACCGGAAAAACGCTATTGCTCAACCGTATCAAACGTTCCCTTGATCTAGAAGGGATGGCCAATCATCGTGGTTCCAGTTTTGGCCCCATGGAAACCCCACAGCCGACTCCAATTAGTTTTGAAAACTGTCTGGCGGTAAGAATGCTAAAGCATAGCAGCAACAAAACAGGCGAGCGGGTATTTGTGGAAGGAGAAGGGCGGCAAGTTGGTAGCCTGAGTTTGCCACAATCACTGTGGCAAAGAATGTGTGAATCTCCAACTCTTGTGTTGGAATCCGGCATCGAGCGAAGAGTCGAGATTGGCATGCAGGATTATGTGGTAGATCTTCTTGCGAGAATCCAGAAGCATGTTCCCGGAGATGCCGGGCTTAAACTGTTTACCGATCGTCATCGCACCAGCCTACATAATATCCGTAAGCGACTGGGTGAGGAACGTTATGTTGAAGCTTGTAATTTGCTCGAGGAGGCAATCGTTGCGCACCAAGAATCTCACCTGACGGAAGGGTATCAACCATTCATCCGATTTTTATTAGAGAAATACTATGATCCAATGTATGACTATCAGCTTTCTCAACGTACCTCGAAGGTGCTGCGTCGAGGAGATCAATCGGATTTGATTGCCTGGTTGGAGCATGAGGGTGTGGAAATGCTCTCATGATATTACAAAATCCGGTGGTGCGCGATGTGGTGCTACTTGGTGGTGGCCATACACACGTAATCGTGATTCGAAAGTGGGCAATGAATCCGATTGCGGGGGCGCGGCTTACCCTGGTTTCTCGAGATACTTTGACACCATACTCCGGTATGTTACCTGGGTTGGTGGCTGGTCACTATACCGTGGAACAAAGCCACATCGATCTTAGCCGATTATGCCGCTGGGCCGGAGTACGATTTATCGAAGACGAAGCAAGCGGTATTGAACCAGATAAAAATAAGATTCAGTTTAAGCAACGCCCCCCTATTGGCTACGATATCCTTTCAATTGATACCGGCGGGGCGCCGCGACTGGATAATGTAGAAGGCGCGGCGGAACATAGTGTCCCTGTTAAACCTGTACATCGGTTTTACGAGCACTGGTTGCAAATTGAATCCAATGCCACTGCAAGCGAACGAGGTTTAGATATCGGGGTTGTGGGCGCAGGTGCCGGCGGATTTGAAATTTTGCTTGCTATACAACATAGACTAGCCGGCAACATATCCGATGGTAAATCTCAGCTCCACAAGTTTCACTGGATCATCAGAGACCAGGTCTTGTCTGGATATCCGGATCAAGTTAAAGATATAGCTCTCGAAGAGTGTGAGCAGCGCAACGTTAGATGTCACTATGGTTTCAATGTGATTAAAGTCGAGGCAGATCAGATACGTGGCGTTAATGATGAGGTTCTCCAACTCGACGAAGTTTTATGGTGCACAGAGGCAATGGCGCCAAAATGGCCTGCCAGGTCTGGTCTGCAGTGCGACAAAAATGGATTCATCGAAGTAAATGATAGCCTGCAATCACTTTCCCATTGCAATGTCTTTGCTGCTGGGGATGTAGCACTTCAAGTGAATCATCCAAGACCGAGAGCGGGTGTATTTGCAGTACGCCAGGGGCCGGCGCTATTTAATAATCTGCAGCGTGCGGTGTGTAATCGCCGCCTGCGAACCTACCGCCCACAGAAAAGATTCTTGACCTTACTTTCCATGGGCGGGAAAGCTGCAATCGGTAACAAAGGGTCATTGTCAGTAGCGGGTCAGTGGGTTTGGAAGTGGAAAGACTGGATCGATCTGCGTTTTATGGATCGCTTCAATAGACTGCCACAAATGCCCAATCTTAAGCAGGATGGGTTATCGCGGGAGTTCGCTTTGGAGTTGCACGGAGATTCAAATGCAGATTTAATGCGCTGCGGAGGTTGTGGAGCAAAAATACCTTGGGATTTAGTATCAAAAATATTATCCCGGCAGGAGATTTTTCATCATCCGGATCAAATTACAGGCGTTAGCGACTGTGATGATGTGGCTCTGATTAAACCAGAAGCTACAGTGATTGCACAATCGGTGGATCAAATCCGAGGTTTTCTGGAAGATCCCTGGATTTTTTCCAGAATTGCTACCCTTCACGCCTTGAGCGATCTCTATGCTGCCGCAGCTGCGCCACAGTCGGCAATGTTACTGGCAAGCTTACCGCATATGCATAGCACGGTGACAAGTCGTGATCTTGAGCAGATACTAGCCGGGGTTGTGTATGAGTTAAATCAGGCTGGTTGTGAGTTATCTGGTGGCCATACTAGTGAAGCCACTGAGCTGTCCCTAGGCATGGTGGTGAACGGTTACATGAATCAAGTTGGAAGCGATGTAACCAGAGAAGTTGATCGTAGTCATAAAATTATCGTTACTAAAGCTGTGGGAGTCGGTGTGATCATGGCGGCTGACATGCGTGCGCGGTGTAAAGGACAGATCGTGCAGAGAGCGATACGATCAATGTTGGCGAGTAATGCGCTCGCCAGTAAAATACTGCGGCAGAATAATGCGGACTCCATGACCGACATCACGGGGTTTGGCTTAATTGGACACCTCCATGGTTTTTTGCAACGTGCAGGTGTTGGTAGCGAATTGATACTGGAACGGGTGCCACTGTTAGAGGGCGCGCAGGATCTTTCGGATATGGGATTCAGGAGTTCCCTATATAATGCTAATCTCAGATTTACAGAATTTGTTAGTCAATCTGAATCAGTTCAGCAAGCCTCGGCTTACCCGCTACTTTTTGATCCTCAAACCAGCGGTGGGCTAATAGCAGCGGTTCCGGGGAAGAATGTACAGAATTGCCTGGATCAACTTCACGCCAACGGGTATGAAGAAGCAACTGTGGTTGGGACCATAATTAAACCGCGCGACAATCATTTTCCAATACAAATCTCTCATGACAACTGAAAAATTCAGCATGCGTAACCTCGATCCAAGACTATCAAGTCTCTATACTTCTGATGACGATAAGCAGGAAACATATGACCGATGGGCCAAGGACTATGAAGCTGATCTTGTTAAAGATATGGATTATGTTGCCCATATCGATGCTGCACAAATTTTCAATCAGGTTGTCACGGACAAAAACGCCCGGATTCTAGACGTCGCCTGTGGTACGGGATTGGTTGGTGTAGAACTGGAAAAACTGGGCTTTAACCAGATTGACGGAACAGATTTTTCTTCCGAAATGTTAAAGATTTCCCTGGATCGCGACATCTATCAAGATGTATACCAACATGATTTTACCCAGCCGTTAGATCGTAAAGCCCAATATGATGCATTAATATGCGTTGGATTGTTTGCATTTCACGAGCCTAAAATAACCGACATTATTCACGTTATTCACGCTGTCAGGCCGCTGGGCTACTGCGTGATCACAGTTAACGGCGCAGCCTGGTGTGAACTAGAGCTTGAAGATGCTGTTCGCTATGAGGCGGTGCAGCACGGATTCTGTATCGAAAAAATTCACAAGTCACGCTATATCAATCGAGAAGGTATAAACGGCAGGGTGATGGTGATACGGAGCCCAGAAAAATTTTGAACTGATTAATGAGTTTTATGCAAGTCCCCTTGTTTCCATTGAGTACTGTCTTGTTTCCACAGGGCGTGCTGCCGCTTCGAATCTTCGAGCCACGTTATTTAACCATGGTCGGTGATTGCATGCGTAAAGGTTCGGAGTTTGGTGTGGTGCTCATTACTAAAGAGCGAGAATCAGGAAAGCCAGCAAAATTCCATCAGATTGGAACGCTGGCCCGTATTGAGGATTTCGATCAACTTGATGATGGAAACCTTGGTATTACCTGTCGCGGTAATCAACGTTTCTCTGTGATTGAGCATCACTTACAGGACGATCAGCTCATTAGCGCCCAGATTGATATTCTGAAAGATAATGAAATTCAGGGACTGCCTGAAGAATTTTCACCTATGCGCGAGTTCGTGAGAGATCTTTGTGCTCGTGAAGAATTGCGCGACTGGACACGCACCATTGATCCAGACTGGGAGAACGCGGACTGGCTGAGCTGCAGGCTTGCAGAGCTTCTGCCCCTTTCAATGGAAAGCCGCCAGGCGTTGTTAGAGATGTCATGCCAAAAGCGTTTGTCTAAGTTGTCTGGGGTTATGCGTGAGAATAAATTAATCTAGCTGCCATTTGAGACGCCCGAGATCTCAGTGTCGTGATTGATTCTTGGTATGTTTCAGGATTGAGGGAGTTCTGCACCATTTCGAACCGTACTGGATATCATTTGAATCACTTACAATACAGTATAAAAAGCGATGACAAACACTCTACAGGCAGATATTGTAGATTACATACTACTGTAAATAAATTCTATAAATTACTGTATATAAAGTATATTTATCTTCCCGTTTCGTTAATTTGAAAAGTAGCCCCAATACAGCTGCTGCTTTATTGACGGTGCTAGAACAATTGGCAGAAGCGGCAGCGCGCCCGTTCGATAAGGCACGGCCGATACCCGCATCGGTTAATCATTCACAGGAGTTTCTTGGGCGCGAACAGCAGAATATATTTATGCAGGAATGGATCTGTATAGGACGAGATGATGAAATTCCCAGATACGGGGATTACTTAACCCATGACATTTCAGGAGTGCCGGTCCTGGTGGTGCGTCAAGAAGATGGTGATATCAGAGCATTTGTTAATGCATGTGCCCATCGGTTTGCTTGTCTGATGCCTAAGAAAAAAGGATCTGCAAGAAGGTTCACCTGTCGATATCATGCCTGGACCTATGATTGTAGAGGCGAATTAATACGAGCGCCATATATGGAAATGAAGTTGGACTTCGACCGGACTCAACACCACTTGCGAAATTTAAGTTCGGAAATCTGGGAAGGGTTTATCTTTGTCTCCCTTACTGAACAACCCGCATCATGTCTTGCTAAAGTGCTGGAACCCCTTCGTAAAAATGTTGTTGGTCAGTATCACATGGGGTGTTATCGCACGGTGATGCGGGAAAGTATGGTCTGGAATGCAAACTGGAAGAATCTAGTTGAAAATTTCACCGAAAGTTATCATGTGCCAATGGTGCACGGTAAAACATTTGCTCTACACAATAAGCCGTTGAAAGACTATATCTGCGGAGAAGACAGCGATTACTATTGCTATCATCGCGCCGCCCAGCCTGAAGAATCAGGACCCGGTGCGGCGCATGAAAACAATAGGAGGCTGACAGGAGAATGGCGCAGGATGATGGTCGATTTTTGTGTATTCCCAAGTCACCTGGTGACATTGATGCCCGATTATCTTTGGTATATCTCTGTTCAACCAATGGGAACGGATCAAATGCAGGCGACCTGGGGCGTCGCAGCACCGCCTGAAGTGTTGGATGAGATGTCATCTAACATTTACGACGACTGGTTGGATCAATTAAAGACCTACATGGATGTAGCTAATGCCGAGGACAAAGAACTGGTAGAAGCACTATTCCGAGGTACACAGTCCCCAATATTGCCTCCAGGCACCTACCATCCAGTCGAACGCAATTTGTGGCAATTTACCAGGTACCTTTCCCGTATGTGCCAGTGAAACATAAATACTGGTGTTCGAGTTTGTCCTGACCGACACGCAGCACGACCGTATACTGACGCACTACTTTCTATACAATAAATTTAATATTGGTTAGTAGTTGTGTGAAATCAGCTTGAGTGATCAATCTAGCTGTTTAGCGATCTGCTCAAATGCGCTCATAAAAGAAGCTGTCATGGCATCATTTAGTGGTTCAGGCTGGCAAGCCAGTTTAGCGATCACCACTGAGCGAGATGGATTGATATAGAGTAACTGCCCATGAATTCCCCTGGCGCTTATTGACTTGTCGCAATCGCCAGTCTGGTACCACTGATTGCGATATTTTCCATTTGGCAGTTTATGCTTGTAGTTACCCCTGTCCCATGCCGCCTGGTCGCCATTGTTGCAGGTGTCCTCTATCCAGGTCGATGGT
This sequence comes from Gammaproteobacteria bacterium, assembly GCA_024644945.1. GTDB lineage: Bacteria > Pseudomonadota > Gammaproteobacteria > Arenicellales > Poriferihabitantaceae > VYFG01. The sequence continues at coordinate 26,771 of JAHEGU010000021.1, forward strand.
ATGACTTGATGGCCATCGACCTGACCATTCTCGAGAAAGAGCTGACCTGTTCGTGCAAGGTCGTGGAGAGTAACGCAGATACCCCCGGCTGCACGTGAGGTGCCGAAATGGTCTAGAGTGATATATGCCTCTGTTTCGGCACCCATCGGCTTCCAGAGATGGCGGGAGAGAAGTTCCGGCAGTGGCGCTACTGCAGCGCGCTCCAGCACAAGACCCAGCAGATCAGTGTTAGGTGAACGGTACAAGAATCTATGTCCATGGACTTCGTCGGTCTGTTTTAAACCATATAGAAATGCCTCAAGGCCGGGACCGGGAGCAGCCTGATCGATTGGATTCCACCCGGTAGCGATTCGATACTGCACATATTCGCTGTTCTCGTCGGTGTAGTTTTCCTCGAAATCCAATGCAACTGACATGTCAAGTAAATGCCGCACCGTGCAGTTACCGTAGACACTTCCTTTCACCAGTGGAAGGTAGTCCGCCACCAGATTGTCACTGTCTATATACCCTTTTTCCTCAAGTATTCCTGCGAGAATTGCGGTTATAGACTTACTGATTGAAAATAAAATATGAGGGTTGTTCGGGTTAGAGTTGGGAGCATGCCACTCGGTTACAACAGTGCCATGATGCAACACAATCAGGCTATCAGTGTGACTTTCAGTAAGCAGTTTCTTGAGCGACCGATCGCCAGCCGGCGACTCAACATTTATGTTTACGAGATCAGCTAATTTCGTTGATAATGGTTTGGTTGTCGAGGTTGTTCTCTCTATGGCCGCAGTGGGCATCAGCTCGCGAACATGTTGAAACGCCCACTGGCTTTGTGGATGTAAACGCCAGTTCCCGATTCCGACTTGCTTGCGCTTCACTTCGATTTTTTCTTGGCGTGAACGTATAGAACTCTGGAATTTGTCGATCCGAGCTGGCGCTGTTCGACGTCAAATAGCTTGGTTGCAACAATCAGCTCTCCCAGTTTGCTATATCCATAGTCCCTGGGATCGAAGTCTGGAGAGTGTTTAGCAATATTGCTTCCCACTGGGCCCAGATTTGCCCAACCACTGTCATCGGAAGAAGTTTCAACAGCATTGCGCAAAAGGCTGACTAGCTTTGTATCCTGTTTAAGCTCATTAGTCGTTTTCTGCCTGATCGCTTGCTCTTCATCTGTTTTGGCACTGATTAAATCGAGGTAGACAAACTTATCACAGGCGGAGACAAAGGCCGACGGAGTTTTACGTTCTCCGAATCCGTAAACGAACAGACCGGAATCTCTTATTCTAGATGCCAACTTTGTAAAGTCGCTGTCACTAGATACAATGCAGAATCCATCAAAGGTGCCAGTATATAAGAGATCCATTGCGTCAATGATCATGGCACTATCCGTAGCGTTCTTCCCTCTAGTATAGGCAAATTGTTGAATAGGCTGTATAGAGTGATCGAGTAGAACTTCTTTCCAGCTTTTCAGGCTCGGACTGGTCCAGTCCCCATAAATACGTTTCACGCTGGCGGTGCCGTAGTCGGCAATTTCCGCCAGCAACGCCGCAACGATGCTTGCCTGGGTGTTGTCGGCATCTATCAAAACAGCTAGCTTGTCAGTTTCGCCCATATTTCGTTATGTTGTCGTTTAGATTAGCAGTCGTATAACCAACTGTTCTCAACTCACGCTTAGGATTCCCAGGCGTCACCGAGCCCAAGCGGGGCTGGCACAATTGATACGATTTCTTTATAAAGCTTATTAAACTCCCCCGATGGTTTGTCGCCAAATAGAGGGTCCTGGTGGTTTAAAAATGCAGTATCGATTTTTTCCCATGTTTCTATTGAAAGCGACTTTTCGGCGACCGGTAATACTTCGGTTTCTTCCTTGTGGGCATGCTCATACTCAAACGTTGTGTAATCGGTCACCGCCTGCTGAAACTCTGAAAATTGACTAGGGCCGCAGTACTCGAAGGCTGACAATGCTTTCAGAACTCTTATAAATAATTGTTCACCCTCTCGGTGCTGCCGCCCGAGTTCTTCGATAACTGGTGCCAGTTCTGGATTACTTTCTAATACTGCGGGAAACAGATAATTGCTTTCTTTTGGATGATGGTACCGGTCGAGAAATCGGTCGATGTACATCAGCAAACCATGGAACACTCTGAAATCTGGATGTTTGCCTTGGTTTATCTCTGATACAAGGTGCTTTAAACAAAAGAGTACAGCGCCGAGGCTGCGATGTTCGTTCCTGATAATTGTGAGGCTTTTCATTATTCAGTGGTGATGCCTGTGAGTTTTCAAGCACCGTATTTAAATATTACATGGATTTGAGTATTGTTAACTTTCGTTTGCATTATATCTGGGAATAATGGCCGCGATTAAATCCCGAGATAAGCCTTCTTCACATGTTCGTTATCTGCAAGTAGCTCGGCTTTGTCTTGCATGGCGATGCGGCCGGTTTCGAGTACATAGCCATAGTCAGCTAGCTGTAACGCCAAATCCGCATTTTGCTCTACTAAAATAACCGTCACTCCCTGCTGATTGATCTCTCGCAAAATGTGACCAATTTCTTGAACGATGATGGGGGCCAGTCCTAGTGAAGGTTCATCCAGCAATAAAATTCGTGGTCGTGACATTAGCGAGCGGCCAATTGAAAGCATCTGTTGCTCTCCCCCGCTGAGGGTTCGGGCGTGTTGACCCTTACGTTCTTCAAGTCGGGGAAATCGTGAATATACTTTATCCAGATCCAAGTCGATCTGCGCCTTATCCTGATGAATATAAGCACCTAGATAGAGATTTTCCGCTACGCTTAAATCTTTAAAAATCCGTCGTCCTTCAGGAACATGTGCAATCCCAAGCCGCAATATTTTGTCAGCACTCAGCATGTCAATACGCTGGTCATCAAGACATATTCTTCCTCCACTTGGTTTTACCAAGCCGGATATAGTCCTGAGTGTGGTGCTCTTGCCCGCACCATTCGAGCCTATCAAGGTAACAAACGCACCATCTGAAACCTCTAGACTAATTTGTTTAAGGGCGGCGACATTATTGTAGTTAACCTCGAGATCCTGAACAGATAGCTTCATACGTGATGACTTCCCCCGAGGTACGCGTTGATCACATCAGGATTGTTTCGCACCTGCTCAGGACTGCCACCAGCCAGCAGCGTGCCGAAATTGAGTACGGTAAGCTGGTCGCATAATCCCATCACTGCCTTCATGTCGTGTTCGACGAGCACGATGGTCACTCCAGATTCTCGGACTTTACGGGTCAGCTGCATCATGCCGCGAGTTTCTTCTGGATTCATGCCCGCAAATGGCTCGTCCATCAACATTAATTTGGGTTCGGATACCAGGGCGATAGCGATTGCCAACGCACGCTGGGATCCTAATGGAAGTTCACTTGCGAGTTGATGTTTTCTGTCTCCCAGCCCCATAAATTCAAGAACCTTCATCGCAGAGGTTCTCGCCTGCTGCTGAATCAACCGGTCCAGGCCAATGATAGCGGAGAAAATGTTGGTTCTTGAGCGGTTGTGGGTGCCAACCAGGACATTTTCAAAAACTGTCATTTCGTGAAACAGCGTGGTCTCCTGAAATGTACGCACGATCCCACTCATGGAGATCCTTGAGGGTGTCTGGCCTTTTATGCTTTTGCCTTCAAACAGAATATCACCTCGGGTGGGGGTATAGAATCCGGCGATATTTTTAAACATCGTACTCTTGCCGGCACCGTTGGGGCCGATTAATCCATGTATCTGCCCCTCACCGACTTTAAAACTGACGTCGTTGAGCGCGGTAAGACCCCCAAAATTTTTAGTCAGGTTTTGAACTTCCAAGATGGCCACTAAGTTTGCTCCATTTGACCGCTTTTTCTGCTAAATACACCTTTTAGTCGTTGAGGGAGACTTTCTAGTCCAGCTGGAAGATATAAGATTGAAAATATCAATATGGCGCCATAAATTGCGGGACGCAGTTCGTCGAACTCACGAAACATTTCATCGAGTACGGACAATACGACTGCACCTAGGATAGCGCCGTAAAATGTGCGGTAACCGCCGACGATCACCCAGATTAAAATAAACACCATAAAGCCTATGTCGAACTGTTTTGGGGTCACGGTACCAATGTAGTGCACCTTTAAGGCGCCGGCCAGACCTACAAAGAATGATCCGGTAATGAATGCCAGGGAGCGGTAGTTCCATGTGTTTACTCCTATAGACTCCGCCAACGGGGCTTTCCAGTGAACTGCGTGTAAGGTCAGCCCGATACGGGATTTCTCAATTCTAAAAAGTAAGAAAAGGCAGATGGTGACGATAATCAGTACGAGATAGAAGTAGGGGATCGGTTCGAGAAAATCGATATCAAGTAATTCAGGTGAGGGGATTGCACTGATCCCACTTGTGCCTCCAAAAGGTTTAATGAAGTGAATCCATGAAAGTCGGATAGCTTCACCGGCAGCAAACGAGCCGATCAAAAAATAAAACTGGGTCATCCGAAATAAAGGAAAACAAAGTAGTGCGGCAACAATTGCGGCAGTTACTCCAGCCAGGGGGAAACTGATCCAGAACGAAAGGCCTAGATGCTTACTCAATAACGCACTGGCATAGGCGCCGACTCCCATCATTACAGCGTGTATCAAGGACCACTCACCCGTGAGCGTCACCAGACGATAGCTGACTACAACAAGAACGTTTACAACCAGGAAAATCAAAAAATCCTGGTGGTGATACTTCAAATAGTGAGGCAGGATCGCCAGCGCAATGAGCAGAATGCTGAGCGCGACAGCGTTGCGAATCACTATGCCAGACATTTTATTCACTGACCCTGTGTCCCATTATCCCTGTAGGCCTAACAATTAGTACCAGCACCATAATCAGGAGACCCGATATTGTCGCAACTGTCCCGTTGAAGTAAGTGGTGACAAAAGTATGGAAAAGGGCGTAGAGAACGGAAGCGATGACAGCCCCTGACAGGCTGCCTACTCCTCCTACGATTGTGACAATGAACGCCGTGATGATGACATTGTGTCCCATGTGAGGATTAATGTTTGTTAAAGGTGCCATCAACGCACCGGCCAACCCGGCCATTGCTGCGCCCACTGCAATTGCGATCATCGAGATACGGTTACTGTTTATTCCCTGCAGAGAAGCTGCCTCACGATCCTGAGAAACCGCTCTAAGTGCCCATCCTAATTTTGTGTGGGTAAGGAAGTGCCACAATAATCCAAGTGCAGCGACGGACACTGCAATGCTGAACAGGCGCTGGTAAGGAATTCGTAAAAACTCAAAAAGTACCATGGTGCCTTCGAAAGGTGGCGGAACCTGTTTTGAAGGACCGTCACCTCCAACCAGTGTAGCTAAAACCTGGAGTATAAAAAGAACCCCAATTGAACAAATCAATCCTCCGAGAGGGTCGTCTCGCATTGGCCGAAATAAAAACTTCTCCATTAGTATCCCGATCACTGTGACCACTAAGATGGCAATCACTATGGTGATAAGGAATGGCGTGCTGTGTTGTGCATGCAAAAACCACACCGTGTAGGCGCCAACCATTACTAATTCGCCGTGGGCAAAATTAACGACACCCATGACTCCAAATATCAGCACCAGGCCAACGGCCGCTAGGGCAAAGAAGCCGCTCTGAATAGTGCCGTTAACAATAGATTGTAGGAAAAGTTCCAACGCTAATATCGTCTCGTAGAAGGAATCGGCAAAAAAAGAGGGGAGAATCAATCTTCTCCCCTCTGGGACTTCAATATCTACACTTAAACTGTTCTCAGGCCGAGTTCTTTCATATGTTTGACCAGTACATCCTTATTGCTGGATAACCAACCGGCGACGTCGCCATATTCCTGGATGCGAGCTTTGCCATCTTCAATGACCACTATTGGCCAACGCCCAACCAACGCATTATCGAGTCCCCAAAGCTGGCTTCCCCACCAGTCGCCGCCGCCAAAAATAAATTCCTGCTTGTTGGCTTTAAGGGTGGTTGCGACGGATTCAGAGTCAGCGCTGCCAGCAGCCTTAGCCGCATCCAACCAGTTGAGCAGAATTGCTGGATATTCCCAGGCAACTGCGGACCAGTCATTGGGATGATCTTTACGGAAAGCAGCATCGAATCCCGCTGGGTCTGGAAAATTCACACCTGATTCCTGCAGCTTGGGATCATCGAAATCGGGAAACTGAAAAATGGTACCGTTGACAAACTCCTTACTTGTTTTGGCGATGATTTCATCATAATAGTCCAGGGTGCAGGAAATGATTTTACCTTTGTATCCCTGATGATAGAGCTGTTCCATTATCGGCGTGACATAGAAGCTGGTAGCCATACAAAATACATCCGGATTCTTAGCTAATACCGAGCTTACAATCGGTGCGAAATCTGTGACATCGAAACCGTGCAGATGAGTGTCGACTACCTCTATTCCTGCAACTTCAAACGCTGCTTGATAAGTAGCGGCGGACTGCAGGCCGTATTCAGCATCATTGTTAGTGACAATTGCAGCGGACTTTACATCGGGAAAATTTTTTGCCAGCCATTCGACTCCCGTTACGTTGTAGAGCGGATGTGATTCACAGGTAGCAACTAGATAATCTGAGTCAGGGGTAATGTCGCTTGGAAGGAGAGTGGTAGTGAGAACTTTCTTGCGCGTCGCCCAGGGAAGTACCGCTGCCACAGTTGATCCGCCCAACATCATTACCATGCTGGCATCATCTTCCAATACCAGTTTTTTAAATCCCTGAAGGGCTTTCTCCGTATCATATCCATGGTCATAGGATGCAACCTTGATATCGTAAGTTTCCCCTCCAATATTCACACCACCTTCTTTGTTTATATTGTTGGCGATGATCTCGCATCCATACAGGCCAGGAAGACCCCAGGGTGCGTAGTCACCCGTCATCGGAATGTTCATGCCAACGGTCAGTGTTTTATTGGCTGACAACACGATGTTTGGAAAAACGCTGGCGGTGGTCGCAGCGACAGTCCCTGCGGCAGCCTTTTTTAGAAATTTTCGTCTTGCAGGACGTTGAGTATGAGTGGACATTGTTAGATTTACCTCTTAGTGTTCAAGTATTGGAATTTGGGCATCTTGTTGGATGCAGATCGCCGTTCTTCGCTGGCGCTCTATAGGACCAATATTATGACCGACATTCATTTGTCTGGCCAGCATGGATGACTTTAAGGAAATAAACACGGTTTGGGACCTGTGGGTAAGTCCAGGCGCGGTGCCTTGTCGCACCTGTATTGAATCCTTCTTGGCTTCGACAGAATTCACTGTCGAAATTGTGGTGATTGCGGCGTGGTACTTAGTTCGCGCTCCGGAAACGTCTACTCTACGGTTACGCTCTTTGCGAGATTACGAGGCTGGTCAACATCTCTTCCCATGGCGATTGCGCAATAGTAGGCAAATAATTGCAGGCTGACTCCCATCACCAAAGGAAACAGAAGTGGGTGGCATCTAGGGGTCTTGATTACTGCATTCGAAAGGCGCTTTATCTCGGGGTCATTTGCATTTGTGATCGAAATGACTGGCCCCTTTCTGGCACGAATTTCCTGCAATGAAGACAAGGATTTATCGAGTAGGTTGTCGTCTGGTAGAACCACCACCGTAGGCGTGTCCGGATCAATCAGGGCTAGCGGCCCATGTTTGAGTTCAGATGCGGGATAAGCTTCGGCATGAATATAAGACACTTCTTTAAGCTTTTGTGCGCCCTCTAACGCAACGGGATAGGCATTGGTTCGTCCAATGAAAAAAGCGCTCTTGGCGGTGCAGTATTCTGCAGCAAGGCTCCTAATATCATTTTCTTGGGTAAGCGCTTCTTCGATCAGAGATGGTAATTGTTCGATTGCCTGCATAAGTTCTTTACCCTGCTGTGGAGATAGGTCTCGTACGCGCCCCAATTGCAAAGCCAGCAGCATGAAACATGCAAGCATGCAGGAAAAGGCTTTAGTGGAAGCAACCGATATTTCTGCACCAGCGTGCATATAGATGCCTCCATCTACCTCTCTGGCGATGGTGCTTCCTACGACGTTGTTGATGCCAAGTACTCGGCCTCCTTTACGCGTTATTTCCCTCAACGCGGCCAGTGTATCAAACGTTTCTCCCGACTGACTGACTACGATATAAAGCGTATCGGATTCTATCAATGGATTTCGATAACGAAACTCTGCGGCCGGTTCAGCGCTTGACGGGAGTCGGGCCAGCTGCTCGATCATATTTGCTCCACTAATTCCAGCATAGTAAGCGGATCCACAACCGAGTATTTTGACACGGCGAATGTCTAATAATTCTCTAGCGGACAAGTTAAGGCCTCCGAGATGGGCGGTATCAAATCGGTGGTCTAGGCGTCCTTTAATGGTCCGCTCTACGGCTTCGGGCTGTTCATGAATTTCTTTAAGCATGAAGTGCGGAAACTTACCTTTATCCTGGCTTTCAAACTCGCTGCTGATAGTGATCGGAGACCGAACCATTTCGGTTGCATCCAGTGTGCGAATAGAGAATCCTTTGGGGTTTATTTCAGCGAGCTCACCATCGTCGAGATGTACCACTTCCCTAGTATGGTTGAGTATGGCGTTTGCGTCAGAGGTCACAAACATTTCCTTGTTCCCCAAACCAATAATTACCGGGCTACCATTTCGAGCTGCGATAATTTCTCCGGGCCGGTTTGCATCCATAACCACTAATCCGTATGTGCCCTGAATCAGGGTAAGCACATGCTGTACCGATTGAATAAGAGTATCTGCAGACTGCTTGGATATAAGATGTGCTAGAACTTCGCTGTCGGTATCTGAATTAAATATTGTTCCCTCTGCTTCAAGGCGTGTTCGTAACATACCTGCATTTTCAATGATACCGTTGTGAATGATAGCAATTGATCCGTCCTGGCTGGTGTGAGGGTGGGCATTTGCGTCGGTAGCCTCACCATGTGTTGCCCAGCGCGTATGGCCCATTCCAGACTTTCCGGATAGCTTTGCCGGTAACTTGTTTTCCAACTGCGCAATCTTCCCGGCTGCACGGTGAACATGCAGTTTGCCCCGTGAGTGGAGAGCAATACCCGCAGAGTCGTATCCGCGATATTCAAGGCGATGTAATCCGGCGACCAGTATGGGCGCGGCATTTTGATTTCCGGTGTAAGCGATGATTCCACACATATTCAGTTGGGGGCGTCTAGCCGTATATTATTCGTCTGATCTGGCGCTCACTGAGGCCGGGGGCTACAAATCTTCGTTGTCTCAACTCTTTTTGTATCTGGCCGTAGATCGCGGGATTGGACTGGCCGGTTTGTTGCAGCTCCTTGTGTCTGCGTTGTACAAATTGTTCACAGGTTTCATCGAAAAATCCGAGCATTTCATCGAGTAAACGGGTTACCTCATCTATGGGTAATCCTCTTGTCTGGGACAGATATTGAACGAGTTCCAGATCGTTTGTCACCTGCTTCATCACGGAATCATAGATTATTATTTAATAAATACAATAATTATGCCCGTATTCGGGCAAATTATCGGAATATTATAACAAATTACTGCCTATTTGAGTAAATTGTGGTCTTTGCCCGAAACAGATAGATCCGTATGTCCCAGAAAGTATCTCTATCTGTGGGGCGGGATGGGGTAACTGGTTACCCTTTCTTACTATTTGATCATTGTCGACTTTGCGGCAAAAAACAGCGCTTTTAACTATAAATTAGCGGCATAAAAATATGTGTGCAAATGAGACACAGTTCGGTTATGACTAGTGGTGCGCTTTGTAGGGTCGGCTAGTAAACTCTATCATCTTCATTTACTCCAATTATCTTGAGGTAACCTGGACTCCCTGTTTGGATTCTCCCTGGCTGGCATTGCCCTGATCATGAGCCCCGGTCCAGCTACACTGAGTATGGCTGCCGTTGGAAATGCCTTTGGGTTTGCCAGAGGTATCCCTTATTTGACAGGCTGCGCAACTGGACTAATTTTAGTGATGGTTGTTGCTGCGTTTGGCTTGGCGCATCTGATTGACCTGCTCCCAGGAACGGTGTTGATTGTTAGCATCATTGGGGTCAGTTACATTCTCTACCTCGCTTTTAAGATTGCGCGAGAGACGTCCAATATCGCAACTTATGATAAAGGTAAATCGCCAGGTTTCTTCGCCGGGGTGCTCGTGTCACTGTCAAATCCGAAGGGCTGGGCTGTGATGGCCGCCTTGTTCTCAAGTATGGGCTCGATGCACAGCGTGCTGTCAACGGAAATGATGATGCGGTTTATTATTCTGTGCGTGATAATCGTGTTGGGAAATCTGGCCTGGACATTACTCGGGGATCGTTTGTCTAGATTAGTAGCCGATCCGCGCAAAGGAAAAATATTAAACCGCATATTTGCGTTTCTTCTAGTTGCGTCCGTGATCTGGGTCTTGTTGTTGTAATCTCCAGGATTCAAAGTTAGTCTGCTGCTTGGTAGTGTACGTGATATAAAAATGGGGATTCAATCAGATGTGATAACTTTGGCTGGATGCGGAAATATGGGACTTCCGATGGCGAATCGCCTGCATCTGTCGGGATTCAAAGTATTCGGCTACGATATCAGACCACTATGTGAATTCGCGGAGTTTGCTAAGAATATGTTAAGCGATCCTGCCAGGATTGCCGGATCTGATATTCTGTTGAGTGTAGTCAGAACTGAGCGTCAAACTCTGGATTTATGTTTTGATGATCAGGGTGTATTTCGTAGAGATAAATATCCACGGGCTCTAGTGGTGAGTTCAACACTTTCACCACGCTTTATCAAAGATCTCGCCACCAGCCTGCCCCACGACGTGCGGCTGATCGATGCGCCGATGTCTGGTGCACCTATAGCTGCTGAGCAGGGCGCATTGTCATTTATGCTCGGTGGTAAAAAAGAAGTTGTGGATGGCTTAATGCCTATATTCGAATCCCTTGGAGAACAGATTTTCTATCTCGGTGATAGCGGTGCCGGGATGACTCATAAAGTAATCAATAACTATGTTGCAGCGGCTTCGGTGGTTTCAGTCCGCAGGGCGTTTGATATGGCCAGACAATTGAATGTTGATATTGACCAGCTACGAGAAGTGATGGCCGCCAGTTCCGGGGCTACCTGGTTTGGCGATCGGTTCGATGACATTGCGTGGGCAAGGCAGGGCTATGATCCTGAGAATACAATCGGTATTCTCGAGAAAGATGTTCTTTCCGCCTTGGATGCAGTGGCTGAGCTATCTCAATTCAAGAGTTCGCCTCTTGATTCAACGATTCTTGAAGCGGTGCGATCGCTCGAACCTTATGAAGAGTAAATCAATTACTGCAAATTAATGATGTTAAAGCTATACGGCAGATTTCCGACCCGATCTAATCGGGCACACTGGGCATTGGAAGAACTTGAAGTGCCATATGAGTTTTATCAATTAGATTTTGCCGCCGGAGATTCTCGCAGTACCTTTTTCCTTCAGTTGAATCCCGGGGGAAAAATACCGGTGTTGCAGGATGGTGATCTGGTAATCTGCGAATCGGGCGCAATATGTAATTATCTAGGTGATAAATTTTCAGATTCTGGATTGACCCCACCTGCAGGCACTGCCGATCGAGCTAAATATGATCAGTGGATGTTTTTTGTTCAGTCAGAACTCGAGCAACCGATGTGGACTAAAGCAAAACATAAATTTGCGCTACCTAAAGCGCAGAGAATTGAGGGCATCAATCCAACCGCGGAATGGGAATTTGACCGCGCTGCGGAATTACTTTCCCAAGGGTTGGGACAAAACGAGTTTATTCTAGGCGATCGGTTTACGATGGCGGATATCATGATTACTCACACTCTCGGTTGGGCCAGGGTGGCTAAATTTGAAATCAGACATCAGAACCTGCTGAGCTACGCAGACCGTAACCTTGCGCGACCAGCGGTGACTCGTATGGCCAACAAGAAAGGGTTACCACTGCCGAAAATGTAATGCTCACAGTCTAACCTCCTCAAGTGGTCCCGGTTTTGAAACACGAAGCAATTCAGTTGCCTTAAGTGAATTTGATTGTCTTCGGTGTTACTGCGTCCGTTAATTTTGCCAATGCCGAGTTACTTTAATAGCCCAATTCAAATTACGACTATGACTTTCCTCAGCAGGCGTTTATTTACCTTTTCTGGAAAAGTGTGCCTTAAGTTCTCGCTTGAGAATCTTTCCCGCCACGTTGCGGGGAAACTCTTCAAGCACAATGACATCGGAAATCCTCTGAAATTTTGCGTCGACCCGAGCGTTTACCCATTGAATCATGTCTTCTGAACTTACCGGATTATTAATCCTAATAGCCGCAATGGGCACCTCTCCCCACTTGTCATCTGCAACGCCAAATACGGCGACCTCCTCTACAGCAGAATGCTGGGTGACTATTTCTTCGATATCTTTAGGGTAAACATTGACGCCGCCACTGATTATCATGTCTTTCGCCCGGTCCACTAGAAACAGGTAGCCATCCTCATCGAGGTAACCTAGATCTCCCGATCGAAGCCACGGGCCGTAAAACGCTTTCTCGGTAAGATCCGGTCTATTGTGATATCCCGGCATAACCATTGGTCCCCTGCCACAAATTTCACCAATCTCACCACTCGCGCATGAAGCGCCTTGTTGGTCCATGATCTGAATCTCATTAAATGCTGCAGGCTTGCCAACTGAACCCTGTTTTTTCACTGCCTCCGTTTTGTCCAGAATGGTCATGAATCCTTCTGTCACTCCGTATAGTTCGTAGAATCTACCCGGTAATTTGTCATTAATGATCTGCTTATAGTTAAGATGCAGCGGTGCTCCGACATTGTGCAGCATTTCAAGCGACAACAGTCTTTCGGGCGTGAAATCAGGGCTATTGAGAATGGCGATAATCTGAGCCGGGACCATGACCATATGGGTTACCTTATGTTTTTCAACGTCGGCGATCACAGATTCAGCGTTGAAACCGGCATGCATGATATAGCGACAACCCAGATACATCCATGGCATCAGATCCAGCATTGCGCCATTAAATACAATGGCTCCTGCATGCAGTACCACGCTTTCGGGTGTCATGCGCCAGGCGTTGGCAAACAGCGCACAATACATACTTCGTATTTGGTGTGTGTGAATTATGCCCTTTGGAAGCCCGGTGGTTCCGCTTGAATACATGATGTTATAAACATCATCTTCATGCACTTCTACCTGGGGTTCAGTCGCGTCATTGCCACCGGTGAAGTCGGAGAATGTTCTGAATGCTGGATGAGGTTTATCTGAAGTAATAATGACCCGGTCTGGATCGATATTATCCAGGCTGTCGAGTGTCATTTCGATCAATGCGAGCTGATCTTCTCCTGCAATGACCAGTTTTGCACCCGAATCTTTTAATAATGTAGCAAGTCCATTCTTTTGCAGTAAATTGCTGCATGGAACAATCACGAGACCGCTCACTGCGGCGGCCCAATATGCAACCATGAGTTCCAAGCTGTTTGGCAACACCGTTGCAAATCGGTCTCCTTTACGTAAGCCGCAACTCAGGAGCGCGTTTGCAAGCCGATTGGCCTCATCATTAAACTGTCTGAAGTTCCATGATCGACCCTCGAAGTCGAGAGCAGGATATTCACCTCGATAACGAGCATGGTGACAGAGTAATCGCGAAATAACTGGCATGTATAACTTATGCGGTTAAGTTCATTGGACTTTACACAAGAAGCGGTGGAGGTGCCAACGCCTGAATTCCAGGCGGGTCTGGAATTGACCCCGGTCTAACATCTCAGATCTGGGGTTCAGCGGCAGGGTTACTAATTGTTTCTGAAATTCTTATGAAAACGAAATAAGACTAACAGGTTGTGATTCAAGTTCGATCCAGAGTTTCGATGACGGGGTTAAACCTGGACGGTTATGAGCGCGAAACAATACCGATAATCGCTGAAACGCCAGAATAAATCATTCAGGATTTTTTTATGCTTTGCGGAATCTCGCAGACTGGAATGGGTTGCATCTTATGCTGGTTCGCTCTATTTAACTTTTGATAGATATCGAGTACCTGTTTCTGCCTGCTATTCAATTCTCCCTCAAATTCATCGGGTCGATACTCCATCGCCCATTCAAGCTCCGGATAACTCGCGCCGATTTGGTCTTCGTCACTCCGGTCATCACCCCACAATCCATCAGTGGGGACCGCGTTCTGAATCTCGGCAACTACATCCAAAGCCTGCGCAAGTTCATAGACTTCCGATTTCATCAAGTCTGCAATTGGGCTTAAATCGACCCCGCCATCACCGTATTTTGTGTAGAAGCCTACGCCAAAGTCCTCCACCTTATTGCCGGTCCCGGCGACCAGATAGTTATGCAAACTGGCAAAGTAATATAAAGTAGTCATTCTCATACGTGCCCGCGTATTGGCTAAAGCGAGGAACCGCTTCCCTTCATCCTCTACCGCAGGCATCGCCGCAACAAAAGAATCAAAAAAAGGCGTCAGTTCCGTCCATGTGGAAGTGACGTTGTTGAATTGAGCTTCCAGCATGGAAATGTGTTTGCGGGCTCTTGAGACTTGTGATTCAGCCTGATGGATCGGCATTTCAACACATAGTACGGGGAACCCTGTGCGGGCCACCAGGCTAGAGGTTACCGCTGAATCGATTCCGCCAGAAATTCCGACAATAAATCCATTAGTTGCAGATTTCTGGGAGTAGGCTCCGAGCCAGTCGACAATGTGATTGATAACAGCTTCAGTATTCATATTCTAAAAAACATACCAGGTTAAATGAACGCCTCCGGTGCGGCCACTAATAAGTCTTTAAGTCTGGTCGACGGCGGATTAAATACTACCGGGAGAGTTTCGCCGCTTCCAGTGGCACTAGATCAAGCCGAATGTAGAATTTCCTCGTTAAAATTTTGCTCAGAATTAATGACCAATACCGCATCGACCGAAAAATTCCTATCCTAACAATCCTGGTGCTACTTTCAAGTGCTCAAACTGCTCAAATGCGCGCCGCAATGTAAAGCGCCGAGAATTGGGTGATAATACGGCCAAATATTTTCTATTCTTATTTTGAACTACGCACGTGACAAGTGAACACAGTAAGGCCTATCTGGAGGCCTATATAAGAGATCAGTATCTGGCTGAGCTAATGATTCCGTCAGTGGGGCAGCTTTATCGGGAGCAGGGGGTCATTGTTACGGTGTTTGGTAGAAAACTGATGAACGCTTCAGTGATTGATATCATAAAAGCACACCGCTTTGGTCGTAATATGGTGGGGCAGCAACCTACACTCGAAGATACCAGTGCGGTGCTGGAAGCAATGAAACAAATGAATCTCGGCGCCTCTCGAATTGATATCGGCAAACTCGCTTATGGTTATTCCAGTGCAGGCAAGGGGACTATTGAAGGTTATCTGGCGCAGGAACTTTCGTCAGTTAATACAGGGGACCGAAATTTATTACCCCATCCTCAGGACGTTGTACTGTATGGATTCGGCCGAATTGGCCGTATTTTGGCGCGACTTCTCATCGAGCGCACCACGGCCAGCAATAAACTCAGACTGCGAGCAATCGTGGTCCGCGGCGGACGGGATGGAGACCTGGAAAAACGCGCTAGCCTGCTGCGGCGAGATTCAATACATGGCCCGTTTAATGGCTCGATTACTGTTGATTCTGAAAACAATGCCATCATCGCAAACGGAAACTATATTAAAGTGATCTATGCAAATCAGCCTGAAGATATTGATTATAAAGAATTTGATATAGATAATGCATTAATTGTCGATAACACCGGCAAGTTTAAAGACGAAGCTGCGTTATCACGCCATCTGGTTCCAAATGGGGCCAGTAAAGTGCTCCTGACCGCACCAGCAGGGGGAAATGTAAAAAATATCGTATTTGGTGTAAACCAGGACATGATTGCTGATGACAAGATTGTCTGCGCGGCATCCTGTACTACTAATGCAATAACTCCCGTGCTCAAGGCGATCAATGACCGCTACGAGATCGTTAATGGACATGTTGAAACTGTGCATTCCTACACCAATGACCAGAACCTGATCGACAATTATCATTCAGCTGAGCGTCGCGGCCGCAGTGCGCCTCTGAACATGGTTTTAACCTCGACTGGTGCGGCTCAGGCGGTGTCAAAGGCATTACCCGAACTGGCGGGTAAGTTGACTGGGAATGCAATTCGGGTACCGACACCTAATGTATCGATGGCGGTAATGAACCTTAACCTGGCCCATGCCCCAACGCGGGATGAACTCAACACTCATATACGCGATGTAGCCTACGATTCGCCATTGAGTGAACAGATTGCCTACTCAGCTTCTTCAGAAGTGGTTTCAACGGATTTTGTAGGCACCCCAGAACCCGCCATCTTTGATTCAGTAGCGACGATTGTTCAGGATAACAGCTGTGTCGTTTATGTTTGGTATGACAATGAATATGGCTATTCGGTCCAGGTGGTGAGGGTGATGCGTCATATGGTCGGTATGCATATTCCGGCTTTACCGATCTGATCGCAGTGTCAATGTTGCTGAGGCTGTTGCTGGTAGTGGGTGTGTTGCTACTGATTATTCATTTTACTGGTGCGCTCCAACAGCCGCGAAAAAAAGAAACTCAGCGGGCCGTCAAACGATCAGATCAGGTAAAGAAGGAACTGGATCTTAGCGTAGATCAATATCAGCAAAAGCTGGATGACGCCATGAAGCAATCCGGCGCCAGCCAGTAGGGCGGACGGAGAATCTGGTGATGAGTGGTGGGCTTTTGTCTTTGTTTTTTGGTTCGTTACTGGCGTCGACTCTGGTGCCCGGGGGAGTAGAAGGGCTGCTGTATTTCATGGTCCAGGAAGGAGATCATTCTTTTATATCCTTACTGAGTACGGCAAGTATCGGAAATACTCTAGGTGGGATCATCACTTTCTGGGTAGGGTACCTGTTGCACGTTGGTGTCGCTGAGGCCGGCTGGCAGCAGAGACTAGACCGTTGGTTTAAACTAAAACCGAAATCATTGGAGCGCGTGCAGAAATGGGGAACCCCTGCGTTACTGCTTTCATGGCTACCGATTATTGGAGACCCGATTTGCCTGGCGGCGGGGTACCTTCGACTTCGATTCTGGCCCAGTGTGCTAATGATTGCGTTAGGAAAGATTGGTCGCTATATCGTATTGATCTGGGCGTTGCAGCAGACCCTAGGCTGATGATTCTGGGTCGAAACCTTGAAACGTTTTATTGTGGAACCTCGAACGTCAATGATGCCCAGTGACTTTGCCAAATTGAAGCATCTTTATTCTCAGGCGTTGCCACCATATGGACGGCATTCAACAGATACTGGTGCCCAGCTTCAATCGGAACGGTGGCACGCCCGAGGGAATCAGTATTGAAGCTAAGCGTTACCGCGTCACCTGCCTTAGGTTTTCTAAATACTGTGATTTGTCCGTTAGCATAAGGTTTGCTGTTCCAGACTAACTCTATTTCAATTGAAACAGCCCTGCCAATGAAAGGATTATTCAGCGCTACTATCTCAAAAGGTAAATTAAGTCTGGTGTCCTGTCCGTGACTAGAACGCCAGCTAACTAGCGACTTAGCATATCTAAAGAAAGTCTCATCAAAATCCCGCTCCGGAAAGTTAAGCTTTCGGTGCTCATCCAACACCCATGATAAGCCTTGATTGGTCGCAAAAGTTTCGAACTTTTCCCAGTTTCCATAGGAAATTATGCTCCCTGACGATTGATATCCAAGTGTATACAAACCTGGCTTTTGCAGCGTATGCGTGATTGCTGGCAGGTCTCCAAGTCTGCCTTTTATTGTTTCGCGGTAGTCTTTTTGCGCAATATCCAGGATGACAAATTTGTCTGCGTTGTATATCTGCGAGCTCCCTTTAAACATTTGACCAACCCTAATATCGGCTCGAAGTGTGGGACTGTCCTTTAATAAATACTCGTAAGGTTGAAGCCACGCTTCGTGACCATGAGAGACCAAAGGCAGCAGCATCAGCAGCCATAGTAAAGGACGGCTCAGTGATTTATGTTGTATCGATAATACGCGCACGGCGTCAGGTTAAATCTTAATCCGTAGTAGGGTATCATGAGATTTGATATTCCTCTTTAGATCCCTTAAAAGTAGCACATATGGCATGCATATTGTGAAATCAAGTGAAGAGACGTCGCCGCCAATATTGTTTAAATCGAAATTTTTCTAATATGTTCCGTTGCCGATGGTTAGTGTTGTTTGGTGCAATTATCGGCGGTTACTGCGTCATCACACTGGCCCATGAAGTGCGACCAGCGATTGTTAATCTCTATTTGAAACCTGGAGGTTATGAGCTCGAAATCAATTTGAACCTTGAGGCCTTATTGGCTGGCATTGGCGCACAGCACACGGATACAAATGATTCGGCAAACTCTTCGTTGTACAACCGACTAAGAGCTCTTTCGTCTAGAGATTTGCGCCAGGAATTCAATATTCGACAATCGGAGTTCCTTAGTGCGATTCTGATAAATGATACGCTTCAAAACAGAATTCCTCATCGAGTAGAGAGCATCGATATACCCGAAGTGGGGGATACTGCTTTAGCCAGGGACAGTACGATTAGATTATCTCCCCAGTTTAGCGGCTCAATCGAAGGGATTACCTGGAGCTGGTTAAAAGGATATGGATCCAGTGTTATTCGAATCAGTCACCATGACCTTCAACAACAGCAGGATGCGTATAGCGCCTTTATTGAAGGGGGTGAGCGAAGTGTCGAGATTCCCTTGTCGGGAGACATCAGCCTTAATATTTTCGATGTGGCTCGGAACTATCTTGTTACTGGATTTGTTCATATTCTGCCCAGAGGATTGGACCATATTCTGTTTGTGGTGGGGCTGTTTCTATTGAGCCCGTTCTTTAAACCATTATTAATTCAGGTTTCATGTTTTACCATTGCGCACACAATGAGTCTTGCTCTGGCCGCTTCCGGGTTGCTGCATGTGTCTGCTGCAATAGTCGAACCACTGATTGCAGCTTCTATCATTTATGTGGCTATTGAAAACCTTACTACTGAGAGGTTAAAGCTATGGAGGCCCTTCCTAGTGTTTGGGTTTGGGCTTCTTCACGGTCTTGGGTTTGCCGGGATATTGTCCGAAGTGGGAATATCAAACGATTATTTTATTCTGGCATTAGTGGCTTTCAATATAGGTGTGGAAATTGGTCAGATTACTGTCGTCTTTGGCTGCTTTATGTTGGTCGGATTCTGGTTCCGTCGCAGAAATTGGTACCGCAAGTTAATCACGATACCGGCATCATTACTGATAGCGATTGTGGGAGGATTTTGGTTCGTTGAGAGGATAATTGGATGATTATTGCTTAAGCTCAGGAACATTTATGATAGCGAGAATTAGTTTATTTACCTTAAGCATTCATCTTATATTGAAATAAATAAAAAGATATATATGTCGCGATGCACTGTTAATCGAGAGGCAGCAATATGACCAGCTATTGGAACGCAAACACCACCGCTTATCAGGATCGACCGGTTTTAAATCCTGATCTTCGGATATCACTGGAAATGTTCCCGCCTGAAAACGAGCTGGCTGTTAAATCCTTTGACGATGCCCTGATGAAGCTGACTGTGTTGAAACCAGAATTCATCTCTATTACCTGTGGAGCAGGGGGTTCTGCAAACCGGGCAACCCTGGATACTGTTTCGCACGTTCAACGAATCGTATCGGTGCCAATTGCGGCGCACTTGACATGCATTGCAAAATCCAAAAAGCAAGTAGATCAGGAAGTGGTGGAATATCTTGATCAAGGTGTCACGCATATCGTCGCGTTAAGAGGTGATTCTCCGGTCGGTAAACAGCTTGAAATTGAAAAGGGATATGGCTCCGCGCTTGAGCTTGTTAGGGGAATCAGGTCTTTTGGGGACTTTACAATATCGGTTGCGGCCTATCCGGAAGGTCATCCGGAAGCTTCAAGCGTTGATGAAGAAATCAGGTACTTAAGAAAAAAAGTTGATGCCGGTGCTGACCAAATAATCACTCAGTTTTTCTTTGATACGGAGGTTTTTCTGCGCTTTCTCGAGAGGATAAGAAAGGCTGGTATTGGTGTGCCGGTGATACCGGGCATACTTCCGATAGAGAATTTCAAGAAAGCGGTTCGCTTTGCCGAAAAGTGCGGCACCAGGATTCCAGACTGGTACCATGTGATGTATGCGGATCTGGAGCAAAATCCCGAACTACATGTTACAGTGTCAACTTCGATTGCCGTTGAACAATGCAAACAGCTTATCGCTTTTGGGGTGCGGAATTTGCATTTTTATACTCTGAATAGTGCTCGCTTAACTCTCGAAATTTGTAAAGAACTTGGCTTGAAAACCAATAAACAGAGCCAGGTTAGTGAAGTATCTGGATTTTAGCTAGAGGCTGTTGGCGGTACGACCGCGAGAACTCGATCAATTCAAAGCAGTTACTAATAGAGTGATCCAGAGTTTTCATAAATAAAGCGAGCATCAAGGGAAGTTGTTTCGTCAATATTGCACTGACGTGTGATTCAGGAGTATAGTCCCGCCATCGGGAGTGATGGCGTTGCTTCCGCTACGCAAATGAGAGTGCGATCCATCTCGATTTATTGATTGGTCGCGTTTTATTAGCATCCTGTACGCCCGGATGAATCACACCGGGGTTTTTTGACAGAGCAAAATCGCCCGGATTGAAATGAGGTGATTTTGATGAATCAGGTATATTCTCCACGCCCGTCACAGCTCTCCATCCATAATGGAGCAAAAGCTACACTACCCTTCAGCCATACTGAATATGAACGCAGAATAGTATCGCTGCAAAATTTAATCGATCGGTCTGATGTCGAGGCTATGCTGTTAACCTCTATGCACAACGTGGCATATTATTCGGGCTTTCTCTACTGCAGTTTTGGACGGCCTTATGCTTGCGTAGTGACCGCGGAGCGCTGTGTAACGGTCTCAGCAAATATTGATTATGGGCAACCGGGCAGAAGGTCAGTAGGTGAGAACGTCGTTTATACCGACTGGCAACAGAATAATTTCTGGCGCGCTATTCGAAGCATTACCGGTTCGATTAGGCGGATTGGAATCGAAGGAGACCACTTGACACTTGCGTCAAGGGATACATTGTCGGCTTTCCTGCCCGACGCGGAAGTGGTCGACCTGCATGCTCCGATCATGCGTTCACGGATGATTAAATCTTCTGAAGA
>JAHEGU010000109.1 GCA_024644945.1 Gammaproteobacteria bacterium
GCTGGCACGGGCACCGTGCACTGCACGATCCGATTATATGGGTGCTGCACGTGGCCTACGCCTGGCTGCCCATCGGTCTTGCACTCAAGGCAGCCTGGTTGTTCGGAGCTCCAATTCCAGACACAAGCTGGTTACATGCGCTGACCGCAGGCGCATTTTCGACCATGATTCTTGCGGTTATGAGTCGCGCTGCATTGGGACATACCGGGCGCGCGTTAGTCGCTCCAGGCCTTATTGTGATCGCGTACTATACGATTGGGGTTGCAGCTTTGCTGAGGGTGTTCGGGCCAATGCTGCTTGCTGAGGCGTGGCGATTCTGGATGATTGCGAGCGGATCACTCTGGAGCCTTGCTTTTTTTCTATTCATTGTGGTCTACGCACCCATCCTGTGCAGTCCCCGGGTTGATGGACGAGCGGGTTGAACGGGAGGATGGCGATGCTTCGATTCTTTGCCCGGTTCCCGACAGGAGGTAAATCCCATGTCTGCTGAAAAAATTACCGTGTCACGAGACGAAGAAGGTTATCTGATTGATCCCGATGACTGGACGCCGGAGCTGGCACTGACGCTCGCAGCGGAGGAAGGATTAGCCTTAACCGATGAACACTGGATAATCCTGAAGTTTGTGCGTGAATACTTTGCCGAGCACCTGATTACACCGGATGTCCGGCATGTCGCCAGATATTTCGCCGAGCGCATCGGCTGTGACAAGAAGTCGGGAAAGGCGAGAATTTTCGAGCTGTTTCCCTATGGTTACGTCAAGCAAACTTGCAAGGTAGCGGGGATGAAACGGCCCCGAGCCTGGAGTACCGGTTAACGGCCTGTAGCGAAAAACGAGGGATTCGGGCTGACCGGGAATTGCCTGGCCGCTATTTCGAGATCCTAGCTGACGTAAATATTCTTCGACTACTGCATCAACAATAGCATCAACAGAAGATGCACATGGACGAAACTCTGAGCGAACTACTTTCTCGGCAGACTGTTGGATGATCGGCTCGGAGTGGAGGTTATCACGTAGATGTCCGCTGCGCTATCACACTACGAGCAAGGCCAGGTAAGCACAAATTCGATAGACTGTTACGTCGCCATATAACGCTCCGCTTCCAATTAAGATAAACCCGGACTGCATAGCTATGGCGTAAACTGCAAATTTATCAAAGTCAGAAACCGGTGAAATATATGGCAACACATCACGCAGCGCCAGGGGAAGTTGTTAATCTCAAGACCTGGGCGAAGGATTTAAAAGTCGAGAAATCAAAGGTTATAGCAAAAACAAAGGGCATCGAACTTGCGCGCCTGGTGATCGATGCAGGCGTCGATATGCACCACTCAGACTACTGTAGCGTGAAGGGAGCGGTGGTGATTCACTGTATCGAGGGAGAAATTACGCTAAAAACATCTGATGCAACGAAATCGATAGAGAAAGGCCAACTGGTTTTTCTTAACGGTGACACGGAGCATGCCCTCGTTGGGGTAAAGAGATCAGTTGTATTGCTTACAATAGTTCTATCGCAAAATTAGAGCGGTTGAGGTCACCGCCGAAGATTGCCTCCCGACCAAGCTAACTGAGCGTCTCCTTTGGAGAAAGCTGACACTCAGCAAACAATTTTGAGCTTCTGAGTTCGACCCTTTTCCGACCCACACGACCGCGGTGCTCAGCGGAAAACCAGTTGAATGGCGACATATCGTCTAGCCTCATGTGGTTATCATTTTCTGCCACTCAGTAACCTTTTACAGCAATGAAATTGATAAATAGTGCTGAATAGCAATACTTCTAGGCGTAACTATCGAACCAATTCATCAATAAATTGCTAAATTTGGTTACTCAGTGCAAATTTGATTTTTAATACCTGGCAATAAACAAAAGAAGTTAACTGAGAATCACCCTGGGCTAATAATAATGAAATCCTCAAATAACGTTTCCTCTGTAACTCTGGTCGTCACGACTTGCCGTTGTCACCGGAACTCTATATGCCCTAACCCTCCTGACCTATTTTCCTGCGGGACATGACGATGAACACCTTTCGCATCAAATGGCTTCGGCATGTTCTAAATAGGGTGTTAATTCTTCCTATACTTTAGTAGTCTCGTGCGTCCTTTCGCAAAAATACGCCGGTAAGGGCGCAGGAGTTCTAAAATACTGACAGCAAGCCGATCAATCCGCGCCATTGTGCGCTTAGTCTGTGTCCGCAGCGCCCTGACAGTAAATTCCCTTGTAGCAATAGCCGTCGCGTTTGCCCTGATCCCAGGTCCGTGGGCACAGGCAAGTGAAGTCAGTACTGGTGCGGTGCTCAAACACCTTGATTTTACCGGGAAGACAGGGGTACCGCCGCGAGAGTGGCTTGAGGATAAAGATTTCGTGTTGAAGCACCATTTCCGTGATGACAAGCGGATAGAGCTGGTGCAAGCAGACGACGCCATGCATTTTAAAACCAAAAAGAAATCTTTTGGCATCATCGTGCATGAAGAGGATATCGCCGGCGCACGAAAATTGCGCCTGGAATGGGGGGTGTCAGAATACCCAAAGGGCGCTTCATACCAGCACGGCGTCGATGACGAAGCCGTGATGGTTTATGTTTTTTTTGGCCATGAGACGTTCGACAGCGGTTCGATGTTGATACCCGATAGTCCCTATTTTATCGGTTTTTATCTTTGCGCAAATGGGACGGACGCGCTGGAAACGCCCTTCAAAGGCAACCACTTTAAAAAGTCCGGGCGCTACATTTGTACTGACCATCCGGCACCCGGTGAATCTGTAGTGTCGTTAATCGACCTGGGAGCGGAGTTCAAAAAGAGTTTTGGTCTCAATAGCGTACCCTCTGTGTCGGGCATCAGCATCGAGGTGGATACAACGCACGCGGACAACGACGGTCACGCAGCAGCGTTCATAAGCAGCCTGAAATTTCTCCCCTGACGCCTCTGCTGCCCCGGCCCTAACGCTTACGATTCGGACCGAAACCGCATAATTACATGGGCGGTGTCTTGGTGCCCTTCGCCCATTTGGCGCGGAACAGGTCTGGGCTGAGTTGCAGGTTTCTGGCCATGAAGGTATAGGTTGTTATAGCGAAGATTAACACCCTATCTTCCTATACCCGCATCGGACTGATTGAGTGGCAGTCGGGTCTTTGGGGGGGCAAGGCGATCAGTCCCTCCGGTATATCTCGGATGTGGTCTATTTTCCGGCAGAAAATATCTCGTTTGTAGTCTGGAAAAATTCGGCTAAGAGTGCGGTCGGTATTGGAGCGCTGCTGGTATCGATCGCTTGAATTCAACCGGGGTTTTTGAGCAATAATCGGCGGTCTCACCGCTGACGCCTTGGAGTATAACGAATGACGACTGACAAACAGATTTGCAGATTTGCCATAGCAGCACTCTTCATTTCCACGATGCCTATCGCTTTGGCGAATAATATCTAGACCAAACCACTAGCCCAGGCTGGCGTTGCAGAACTGCAGGTGATCAAAGATTCGATCACGGGTGCCGAAATTGTAGCACCGCGATCGCACGGAGTGCCGGAGGGTGTGCCCATCGGTAACGGCACACCATTCGACGCTACCGGCTCGATTCCATGCTCCACTCCAGCGGGCCAGGCCTCGCAATCATGCCCTTTTGGCGTTGTGCGCGCAGGCCCAGGCAATGCCGGTATCTGAATAGCGCCGGGTGATGGCAACAAACGGCAAAACACTTTTCAAAACGGTGAACCGGTCGCGACCAATTCAGCCGACGCGCTAAGTTCAGAACAGAAGAATTATTCGTATCAGGTCCGCATCGGATATGAACACTGTGAAATCCCCGAAGCGGCCATCTACGGCGGTTAAGCTTCCTTTCGGGCCTGTGCCAGAGGCGCCGTTTTATTGAGAGTCGGAAGGCCCGCATGGGTTGGTCGCCAACTGGCTGTCTCCCAGGAGAAGAAAGATTAGCCGGTGTCCCACCTGCCACACAAATCCCGTCTCTCAACCGCTGTTTTACCCCTATTTATTATGATAGGATTCTTCGGCAATTGTCGAATTATTGCTGAAGGGTTTATTCTCTGAACGCCCCCAAAACTTTAAATATGCAACGGACTCTTTGGACAGGTTCGCGATGGTTAAGTCTGGTGCTGCTGGTCTTGGTAACCATTGTCCAGGCGGGTTGCGCGACCCGGTCATCATTTGTTCCCGAACGGCTCATTCGGCCGGATCATCTCACCGGTGTTCAAACCAAGCAAATCGAGGATGTCGTGGTTTCGGTGGCCATCCTCACCGATGAACAAGCGCAGCAGCACTTCGGCGTTGACCTTGGCGATAATGGCCTGCAGGCCCTTTGGATGAAGGTGGAAAATGGCCGGAACGGAAGGTTGTGGTTCATTCAAAACACTCTGGATCCCGACTTGTACACGGCGAATGAGGCCGCTCTGATGATGGAGGGCCACGTTTCGAAAAATGAATTCGGGCATCTGCATCAGTATTTTCGTGACGAATCCATGCGCGTGGCATTAAAACCACGTACCGTCACAGAAGGTTTTGTGTTTCTTCCTCGGGTCGAGGGCGGGCGCTATGTTGATATACGCCTTACCGGTGATGCCTACGAGGTGGGACAGGCGAGAAAGATCGAGATTAAGGCATCCGGCAAACCTTCTGCAATTGAAATATGGGAAACTCGCTTTGGATTTGCTCTTCCGCTTCCGGATGGAGAATTTGATTACGAACGTTTAGACACCTTAAACACGTACAGAGATAGGGAATTGCCGGATCTCGATCTTGAGGAGTTAAGGCTTACGCTTGAGCAGCTTCCCTGCTGCGCGACCAACGAGGATGGCGACGCAAACGCAGACCCACTGAACATCGTCGTTGTGGGTGAAGCGCATGACCTGCTCAACTCACTGACGCGGAGTGGATGGTCATTCACCCACCGGATCTCACTGAAGTCGGTTAGCCGCATGGTGGGGGCTGCCATTAGAAATGAGCCATACCCGATAGCGCCGGTCAGCAGCCTCTATCTCTTCGACCGCAAACAGGATTTCGCGCTGCAGCGGGCGCGCATGAATATCTCACAGCGTAACCACATGCGCTTCTGGCTGGCGCCGTTTACCTACCGTAACCAGCAGGTATGGGTTGGCCAGATCAGCCGGGACATTGGAATCAAGCTGTCAAGCAAGTCACCAAGCCTGACCACGCATATTATCGATCCCGAA
>JAHEGU010000022.1 GCA_024644945.1 Gammaproteobacteria bacterium
GATTCCGAAGACAAACTACTTCTCTGCAATCGCCGATACCGGGAAGTCCTGTACCCCGACATGGAAGACACTGTGGCACCGGGCATGCGGTTTGAGACCATAATGCGCCAAGCAATTGCTGCCGGTTTAGTCAAAGATGCCGTAGGCAAGGAAGATGAGTGGCTGCAGCAACGCCTCAATCGCCATAATCATCCGGGTGATCCTCATATTCACCAGCGCGGAGATGGCAGCTGGATTCGTGTCGAGGAAAGAAAGACTGGCGACCATGGTACGGTGGCGGTATATACCGACATTACCGATCTCAAGCTCGCCGAACAAAAATTACGTCAGGCTCGCGACGATGCGGAGCGTGCGACAAAAGCAAAAAGTACTTTTCTCGCCACAATGAGTCACGAAATCCGCACTCCAATGAACGGAGTGATTGGCATGAGCAATCTGCTGCTGAATACTGATCTGAACAAAGAGCAGAGAGACTACGGCCAAACCATTGCAGACAGTGCCGAGGCGCTTCTCACGGTTATTAACGACGTGCTGGATTATTCTAAGATTGAAGCGGGCAAGTTCGATCTTGACCCCCATCCCATGGATTTGCGGGCTTGTATTGAAGGGTCTCTGGATCTCATCACGGCCAGCGCAGATGCCAAGCAGCTCGACCTGGCCTACCTGATCGAAACTGATACACCTGAAGGTATCCTGGCCGACAGCGCGCGCCTGCGCCAAGTCCTCCTGAATCTGCTGAACAATGCCGTCAAATTCACTGAAAAGGGTGAAATCGTGCTTAAGGTCGGATCCATAAATGTGCCTGAAGAAACAGCCTCAGAAACGCAGTCAGATCAGGATCTCGCCGGATTGAAATTTTCAATTTCCGATACTGGTATCGGTATCCCCGAAGATAAGATCCAGGGTCTGTTTCAATCTTTTACCCAGGTCGATGCTTCTACAACGAGGATTTACGGGGGTACTGGGCTCGGTCTTGCCATCAGCAAGAACCTTGTGGAGATGATGGATGGGGAAATATGGGTTGAGAGCAAAGAAGCTGTCGGTACGACTTTTTACTTCACGATATTCGTACCCGTGGCAAAAATACGGCGCAAGGTCAGAATACATGAGGCTAAGCCGGACCTGAAAGGTAAGAAGCTACTGGTCGTGGATGATAACCAAACAAATGTCAGAATATTACAGGCTCATGCAGAAGAATGGTCTATGGATTCGGCGGCGACTCAGTCCCCTCTAGAGGCGCTGGAGTGGATCGAGTCTGGCAAACAGTTTGACGTCGCGATACTGG
Source organism: Gammaproteobacteria bacterium (assembly GCA_024644945.1). Classification (GTDB taxonomy): domain Bacteria; phylum Pseudomonadota; class Gammaproteobacteria; order Arenicellales; family Poriferihabitantaceae; genus VYFG01. The sequence continues at coordinate 1,286 of JAHEGU010000022.1, forward strand.
ACTACAGTATGCCATATATGGACGGTATCGAGCTCGCATCCCGGATCAGGGCCTGTCCAACTGGACGCAAACTGCCCCTGGTCTTACTGAGTTCGCTTTCAACGTTAGCCGACGTCGATAAGGACCTGTTAAATCAGATTGCTTTTAGTGTGAAGCTGACTAAACCGATTAAGCCGTCACCGCTTCTGGATGTATTGATGGATATATTTGCCGATCATCCTCAACATTACGAAAGAAAACCACAGCAAACAGAGAACGATTACGACGAACAGACCGCCAAAAGACTGCCACTAAGCATTCTGCTAGTGGATGACAATAAGACCAACCAGAAACTCGCTGAAATTGTATTGAAACGACTAGGCTATCAACCATCTATCGCGTCAAACGGTCTGGAGGCAGTGAATATGCAAAAAGGAAATGGATATGACCTGATCCTGATGGATATTGAAATGCCTGAGATGGACGGAATCGATGCCACGCGCCAGATCCGAGAGCAGGACAACGGTACCGCTGGCACCTATATCATTGCTATGACGGCCAACGCTATGCAAGGCGATCGCGAGCGATACCTGCAGGCGGGGATGGATGGCTACATCAGCAAGCCATTGCGCTTGGATGACCTGATTAACGGGCTCGAATCTGCGTACCAGCAAATTACCGAGCATGGCCCCGCTCACTGACAAATAAGATTCTGAATAATCCATGACAAACATTGACCAGGCATCGCTACAGAAACTACTGGAATTGATTGGAGGTGACAACGCTTCACTCGCCGAACTCATCGGTTCCTTTTTGACAGAAGGCCCCGCGCTAGTGACAACACTGGAACAGGCCGAAGCAGAAAACGACCTGGATACAATGCGCCGCGCAGCACACACCCTGAAGTCAAGCGCCCGGGACTTTGGCGCTCTGGATCTTAGCGAATACTGCTCAACGCTTGAAGCGCAATGCAGAGCCTCCAATACCGTAGACTCCCTTGGACAGATATCCCGAATATCTCAGGAGTTCGATTCGATCAGGATTGAACTGGAATCGTTTGTCTCTGGTCTGGACTAGCGTGATTGATTCTACGAGTTCTTTTCCCAGACCAGACCAGACCAGACCAGACCAGACCAAATTACACCACCAGCTCATTGATCTGAACGGCAGATCGTTTACCCCGTATTTGCGTCTCCCCAAGAGATGAAAATTTGTAATTGCCTTTGAGGCGCTCGACGGTAGTACCGGAAACCAGCCCCAACGTTCCATGCTCCTTGTTCAATTGTTCCAGGCGTGCGGCAACGTTGACTGCATCGCCATGTACCGTGTAATTGATACGGGCACCGGACCCGATATTCCCGGCAATGACTTCTCCAGTATTGATCCCGACCCTTGTTCTAAGGCGCGTGCCTGCAAACGTTTGGGTCTGACAAATCCGTAAAATTTCCTGGGCCACTTGCACCGCATTATCCGCATGATTTTGATCGGTCACTGGAACATTAAAAGTGACCAGCATCGCGTCTCCCTGAAACTGATTGATCACGCCGCCAAAGTGGTTGATAGGTTCTATGATCGCAGGAAAATATTCGTTGAGCATTGTAAATGCTTGTTCTGTGGATATATTTTCCACGATACCGGTAAATCCCTCAATGTCCGTAAAAAGAATTGTCGCTTCGGTGCGTGTGGGTTTCAGTCCGCCAGTTTCGACGATGGTTTTAACTATACTTTCGGGTACATATTTTCCAAAAATATCTTGTATAAAATTAAGTTGGCTGACTACTGAATCCCGCAGTCTTTTCTTTTCCAGAGATGCATTGACCCTGGCTTCCAGCAACACCGGATCAAAATCTTTAGGCAAGTAATCCTCTGCGCCCCTTTCAATGCAAGAGACCACACTTTCCATCTCATCTACGGCGGAGATAACTATAACGGGAATATCACGCAACGCAACATCGCTCTGCATGTGCAAAAGAACGGTCGTTCCGTCCATTTGCGGCATCAGAATATCGAGCAGCACAAGGTCTATATCCTGCGAACGAAGCAATTCGAGCGCTTGAATCCCATCCTCCGCGAGCTCAACCTGATGTCCCAACTGGAAAACCGCCATAGACAGCTTCATACGATTAGTCGCATGATCGTCCACAATCAGAACTCTTGAGTTCGCGTTTCCTGGACTTTCCGTTTTTTCTAGAGCCATTTGAATGATCATGGATACTGATAGGTTTACAAGCCAACAGTAACCGTATCGGCAGTTTTTAACAACTTAAAGCTTCATATTCGGGAGGTTTTCCAAAAAGCTTCAAATAAAATTCGCATACGCTGTGAAATAGCGTCGAGCCGATCTTGCCCGAGATCTTTGTTTTCCAAAAGATCGTTAAAACCTTCAATATCCATTAACGACTTAGATTCGATACGTTGAAAACCCATGCTCCAGTCTGCGAAATCCCGCGATTCTGAATATTCGCTCACTAATCTGATGATACCTGTATGACGCGGGTCTCTTGAAATGGATTCGTAGGTACTCTCGACGAGTTCCTTGTCACCTTCGAGCAGCTGCACAATACTCCCATCTGCGAACAGTAAAAGGCCAGTGATATCATTTTTCTTATTATTTATTCTTGCTTGATCCATGATCTCAAGCAAATCGGCTTCATCGACGTTTCTGCTCGCCGAGCTGACGTACAACAATTGATAGACATCGTTTGTCATTGGATTCGCTTACCTCTAATGTATCCTCCCATTACAGTTATTTATTGAGCTTGAACATATCAGAATAATTCTACTTCTATCGTTTTTGTCCTTAGATTATGATCGGACAGTCAACAACGCATCGGGCTAGGATCGCTTAAGTTGAAGTTGTGGAGATCTCAGACAACTGAGTTCATCGACCATAATGGTCATTATCGCAGATCAGCCGGTTATATTTGGCAGTGTTTTTATAGTCATGCGCGCGGGTCCGGTTTAAGGCCACTTCAGCGGGTGCTCATCCATTAATGCGGATTGTTCACGTAGGTCGAGGATTTGTTGCTCCCAGTATTTTGTCGTATTAAACCAGGGAAACGCGATTGGAAAGGCCGGGTCTTCCCAGCGTGACGCGAGCCACCCGGCATGATGGATCATCCTTAAAGTCCGCAGCGCCTCGACCAGGTGGAGTTCAATCGGATCAAACTCATAAAACTGGGTATATCCTGTGAGAAGGTTCTCCAAGCGCGCAGTCATATAAGTGCGATCACCTGAGAGAAACATCCATAGATCCTGAATAGGCGGTCCCATACGTGCGTCATCAAAATCTACGATATGCGGTCCTGCATCAGTCCAAAGCACATTGCCTTGATGCAGATCGCCATGCAGTCGTATAGCTCTGACCCTCCCGGCTCGCCGATAACATGAATCAATTTGTTGTGACAGCATTTCAATCAGACTTGACCATGCCTCCACAAGGTGCGCCGGGATAAATCCGTTATCAAGTACAAATCGACTGGGTTCGTCAACGAAGTTATGGATATTTATTTCCGGTCGGTAGTTATAGCTGTCGCTAGCGCCCATCGCATGAATTCGAGCTATGAATCGACCCATGATCTCAAGATGCTTCGGATTATCTAACTCCGGCGCTCTACCTCCTCGGCATGGATAAATAGTAAAGCGAAAAGGATCAGCACGATGAAGCGTGTCGCCTGATTGATCGGTAAGCGGCGCCACTACCGGCAGCTCATTCTCAGCCAGAAGCTGAGTAAACTGATGCTCCTCAAGAATCGCTTCATCCGCCCATCGTTGCGGCCGGTAAAACTTAACCACAACCGGCGGTCCATCCTCTACACCTACTTGATAAACCCTATTTTCATAGCTATTCAAAGCGAGGAACCGACCATCGCACGCGATGCCATGCTGTTCAACCGCATCCAGCATTTGTTCGGGCGTGAGATTTTGAAACGCCAGCACCGGATCATTCAACGGCATATCAAGTGCCGATTATTACTCTTAAAGCATCGAGTCTTACTTTTGATTGCTCCAGTCGTGAGGTGACGGCATGCAACTGGTCACGCAGAAATTCTATTTCCTCCTCCCGTACATTGGGATTAACGTCGATAAGCGCCTCCAAACGATGGATTTCTTCCTCAAGTGTTTCGCGCGATCTCGAAACCGCTCCCGAGAGAATCTCTGGAGCCAATCGATTTGCGAGCTTCTCACTGGCCGCCACCATCTTACGTAAGAGCACATCACGAGCAGCAACTATCTTGCGCGCCATGTCCGGTCGCAGTTTTTCCGCAGGTTTGTCGATAGTACTGTAACTAGACAGGTGATCGAGCCGCTTCCCGGTCTGATCTATGAATACCCGAATTGTAGTTGGGGGCAGGTAACGTCCACTATGTAAAGACTCAGTGGATGCGGATTCTAATATAAAGACAGATTCAAGCATTATGGTCCCTCGCGTCACCCCATCAATCGGAACTGCAATCACCGAAGTATTGCCAAGCTCACCCGCCTGCACCAGATCCATAGCCCCGATTACCAGCGGGTGATCCCAACTGAGATAAGTGACATCCTCATAACTTAGCGCGATGTCACGGCAATAGGTGACAGTCAGGCCATCCTCGGGAAGTTGAGGAAAGGGTACTGCGAGATGGGCTCCAGCGTTGATCGCATAACAACCTTCTGAATGGATCTCGTGTTCAATCCCAAAACAATCAAAAACAGTCTCCATGTAATTCTGCAGCGTAGATGACTGGTCATGCTCCATAGCCAGTGCACGCAACCGCTCCGCTATCAACGGCCTGCAGGAGTTGTACTCCAGCAATCGATCGCGCCCTTGTCTCAGCGCATACGTCAATTCACGGTAGTGTTCAGCGCTTTCTTCAATCAGTAAACGATAATCTCGTTCTGGAAAATGTAAGGCTTCGGTCACTGCATCCTGAACTCGGGCGAATACCGCATGCCCTACCGGGCAGGTACTTGAGAACGCGTTAAGTCCTTCTTGGTACCATCGATACATTATTTCCTGGGCAGTGTTTTGGATGTATAGCACATGAACGTGAATCGTTTCTGTTTGACCAATCCGATCCAAGCGACCGATCCTTTGCTCGAGCAGATCTGGATTGAGCGGCAGATCGAAAAGTACGAGATGATGAGAGAATTGAAAGTTGCGCCCTTCACTACCAATTTCGGAACAGATCAATACCTGGGAACCTGAAATTTGATCAGCAAAGTAGGCTGCGGCACGATCTCTTTCTATCAGCGACATACCTTCATGGAATACGGCCGCGTTTATTCCCTTTGTGGCTCTGAACCATTCCGCCAGATCTAAAGCAGTATCGGCGCTAGCCGCAATCACCAATATCTTTTGTCTGCGATTTAATTGCAGTACTTCTGCCAGCGCTTGCACCCGAGGATCCACTGCGGTCCATTCTGGCCCGTCAGAAATAACCTGGTAGAGTAATTCAGGACAAAGCAATAGTTGCATTTCAGACAACTGCGATCCTGCAATTTCTGTAAAGGCCTGGGCATACTGCTGTGGCAATTGCAACGGATAGTCGTGCACGATCCTTTGGGGAAATCCTTTGACCACTGCACGGGTGTTCCTAAACAAAACTCTGCCAGTTCCATGCCTATCCACAAGGCTATCCACCAGTCGATCGACTGCGGCCTGTTTCTCGCTCGGCGCTTCATTCGGGTTTTTAAGAACTGAGATCAATGACGCAGACTGCTCACCGAGCTTGCCTCCGATCACCTCAAGGTTGGAATCGGTAATTGGCGTGGCGTCATCGAGTAGTGCTTCCACTGCTTTAGCCACCGGCTCATACTCCGCCTCCTCTTCCATGAAGCTTTGAAAATCAGGAAACCGCTCTGGGTCCAGAAGACGTAACCGGGCGAAATGGCTTGATTTCCCTAGCTGTTCGGGTGTCGCGGTTAAAAGTAAAATACCCTTAATCTTTGACGCCAGTTGTTCAATCAACTGATATTCAAACCCTGGTTGTTGCTCCGACCATTCGAGGTGATGGGCCTCGTCTACCACCAGCAAATCCCAACTGCCGTCCCTGCAAAGCTTGTAGTAATCCGGGCGAGAACAAAGAAATTCTAAACTGCAAAGGACCAGTTGTTCAGTGTGAAACGGATTGACTACCTCTGTTTGTGCAGTGCTGCCCGGTTCATCCCCCTCCTCTTGCGCAGTCAATGCTTCCATTCTATCGGCGTCAAAAATTCGAAACCGCAAATTGAACCGCCGCAGCATCTCAACTAACCATTGGTGCACTAGAGATTCGGGCACTACGATCAAGACCCGCTGCGCTCGCTCAGTAACCAGCTGATGGTGAATAATCATGCCGGCTTCGATTGTCTTGCCAAGGCCAACCTCGTCAGCCAGTAAAACCCTGGGGGCGTAACGATTAGCCACCTCATTGGCGATATACAACTGGTGGGGTATCAATCCGATCCTGCTTCCGGTAAGCCCGCGAAGCGGATCCTGCTCTGATAACGACTTTAGCAGCTGGGTTTTATACCGCAGCTCAAACCATGTATCCCTGTCAATTTGTCCATTAAACAAGCGCTCTGTGGGTCGGTTGAGTTGGATAAAATTATTCAACGCGCTTTCCTTCACCTCATGGGCTACTCCTGCATCGTCCTGGGCGACGTATGTCAGCAATGCGTCCTGCTCCCTGACATCCGTCACCTCAAGGACTTTCTCTTCCTGAGTCAAAATGTGATCTCCAGGCGCAAATCGAACCCGCGTAAGCGGCACCGATTCTTTGGCATAGACGAATGATTCGCCCACAGCCATAAAGATAATCGTCACAGTCCGGAAATCGGTACTGACAACAGTACCCAATCCCATCTGTAACTGCGCGTCATTAATCCAGCGCTGTCCAGGGATGAAATCGGCCATTCGGCGAGAGAGTCCTATGGGTTACAATTAGAGGCTGCGTATTGTATTCGAAATCTGATCGCTTTCAGCCAGATGAACGCCCCTACTGTTGCTCCAATCGACAGTTCCCAGAAGACCAAGGTTATTGGCCGGACCAATAAATTGGTAGGAGAAGCTGTCACCATGTTTGAGATACCATTGCGCCCTATTCTGGTGCGATTCGATCTCAGAGGCCGCAGCGCCGGCATGTTCCGGGTTCGAGACCTGGAGCCGGAAATTCGTTATAACCCATGGATTTTCGCCCAATTTTTCGAATCAAATATGGCACAAACCGTCCCTCATGAAGTTGCCCACTATGTGGTTTACCGCCTGTTTGGAAGGCATGGCGTCAAGCCCCACGGAAAAGAATGGCGAAAGGTGATGCAGGCCTTTGGTTGCTTGCCCAGAACGACTTGCGATTATGACCTGCGCGGTATTCCGGTGCGCCGGTTACGACGATATAACTATCGTTGCCAATGCAGCGAACATCAGGTTAGCAGCATTCGACATAACCGCATGGTCAAATATCATATTCAATATCTTTGTCGTGTCTGCGGTCAACCGCTTAAGCGCCAGCAACCGAGTAACCTTTGAGCAACTGGTATGTTTACATCCTTCGCTGCGCCGACCAGAGTTTATATACTGGGGTAACAACCGATCTCGAACGCCGACTCGAAGAACACAATACTGGTTGCGCAGCCGCGCGCTATACCCGCGGTCGTCGCCCTGTCACCCTCGTTTACTTCGAGACTGCGGCGAACAGATCTATTGCATCTCGGCGTGAGCACCAGATCAAACAGTTAAATAGATTAAACAAACAGAAGTTATTGGCAAATTTTAACTCCCGGTGGTGATCACTATTTCGATTGTATTATGAGTCCCCGTATAAAAGCTTTTCTGATTCACCTTGGTATCAGCTTGCTTATTCTAATTGCACTTCTCTATGTTGTAGTGTTCATTTGGTACCCACCGCCGTTCTTTGCCATAGATGGAGGATGGCAGGGTGTACGCTTGATAACCGGTGTTGATTTAGTGCTTGGTCCCATGCTGACTTTAGCGGTGTATAACACCCGTAAAGGAATGCGCAAACTGAAGTTTGATCTACTGATAATAGCAATCATCCAGTTTTCCAGTCTTGCTGTGGGCAGCTGGATTGTAGCCGGTCAGAGAACGGCCATGGTCACGTTCGCCAACAATCGCTTCGTCTCGATGTCCCCATCCCAGGTTGCCGACTCTGGTGTAACAGAGCAGGTACTTTCCTCATTGCAGGATCAAAGACCTCCCATGGCATATGTAGCACTTCCCGATGACCCGGCCGAGCGGACCAGGATGGTGATGGAAAACCTCGGTGGAGAGCCATTATTCAAGCGCGGTGATTTATACGAGCCGCTCACTCTTGAAAATCGCCTGAGAATTGTTGAACAGGGATATGACCTCAGCTTGGTTGCCAGATCACGTGATGAGTTAGCCGATATAGTGGGTGATTTTTCCCGGAAAGCTGGGTTAACTTCAGAACGCGTTGTGGCGTTACCATTATATTGTCGCTATGGTGTTTTATCTTTAGTTCTGGATCGGGAAACTGGGGAAATTATCGACACCATAGCCATTAATCACGACCAGCTGATCGCATCGCTCTCTAAAGGAAAACAGCCAGACCCCACATCTTCTAATGGGAATTAGCCACACCACAGGTTAACTTGCTTAGGTATCTGTTTGTAAAGATTGATGAGTTATACTTCAGCGCTGAAAAACGCACCGTCGGATTCCGTGATCACAAGAAAAATATCTATCCTGGTTCTGTTGCTGTCGCTGGCTGCTTGCGGAGGCGGAGACAACAATACCGAGACAGGAGCAGGAGTCACTGCAGAGGCGGGCGCTGCATCCACTGAAGAAGGCGCCGCGCCAGAGGCAGACGAACCACTCCCTCTCGAGAGATTAATCGTGGTAATTGGTGACAGCATCGGCGCCGGTGTCGGCGCGAGTACAAATTTTCCCGCGATCCTGCAAAGCCTCACTGGAATTAGTGTTATCAATGTCAGTACCCCCGGTATCAGCGCCGAAGGTGGGGCGAGTAAAGCACCTAGCCTGATTGAGCGATTCCGTCCCATGTATTTAGTGATATTACTGGGCACCAACAATGCTGCGGGTGCCGCAGGAGGCATAAGCGGTGCCATCAGCAGCCTGCAGTTTGCTGCCAGTGTCGCGCGTGGCGAGGGAGTAATCCCGGTGATCGGTACTTTGCCGCCGATCAGCCGAGACGCCACTGAGAATGCCGCGGCCTCCGCTATAAGCGGAGGTATACTGGGAATCGGCGGCGCCCGAATCGCCCCTATCAACGGCTCGGTCAGCATCTCTGATATTTCAGATGGACTGCATCCGAACGATAACGGTCAAAGCATTATAGCCAGCTTATTCGCGGCACAAATTTATTGAGGAAACGACAGCAGTGCTGGAGGTAAAAGATCTTAATATTAATTTTGGCGGTGTACAGGCCGTGCGAGATTGCAATTTTACGATCGAGAAAGGCACCATTACTGGTCTGATTGGACCCAACGGCGCTGGAAAAACCACAACTTTCAATATGATAGCCGGCGCGCTCCGCCCCTCATCGGGCCGGATCATTTATCAGGGTGAAGACATTGCTGGCCTGCCCACGCATGAAATGTTCCATCGCGGAATCGTAAGAACCTTCCAGATACCGCACGAATTCGGCCTCATGACGGTTCTAGAAAACCTCATGGTAGTACCCCCGGAGCAGCCTGGAGAAAATCTTCTCCATACCTGGTTTTCCATTGGAAAAGTTCGGCGCAGGGAAAAAGAGGTGATGCAGCGGGCTGAAGAGGCACTGGAATTCCTTTCGATATCCCACCTTCGAGACGAACAGGCTAAAAACCTGTCGGGCGGCCAGAAAAAACTGCTGGAGCTCGGCCGCACCATGATGACTGATGCCAGATTGGTACTTCTCGATGAACCTGGAGCCGGAGTCAATCCAACCCTTCTGCTAAAAATCCGCGAAATGATTGCCCGCCTTAGAGAACAGCGCGGCTATACATTTTGCGTCATCGAACACGACATGGACCTAATCGCCAGTTTGTGCAGTCCTGTGATTGTGCTGGCGGAGGGGACGGTTTTGACCCAGGGCGAAATGGTAGATATCCGGCGTAATGCAGAAGTGCTGGATGCATACTTAGGAGGGGGCGAAGACTAGTGGCAGTCCTTTCACTCGATCAGGTAGTCGGTGGTTATGGTGACACCCAGATACTTCACGGTGTATCTATGCACGTAGACGAGGGTGAAATCGTGGTTATTATTGGCCCTAACGGCGCAGGCAAATCCACGGCGATGAAGGCCGTGTTTGGATTACTAAATTTGTCCAGTGGCCGTGTATTTCTCGATGATAACGAGATCACTAATATGCCAACCGAGATGGTGGTTCGTCAGGGTGTCTGCTATGTCCCCCAAACAGCTAACATATTTCCAAGCCTGACAGTGGAAGAGAATCTCGAAATGGGCGCTTACGTTCGTAAAGACGATTTCCGCCCGAGAATGGCTGAGATCTACGATCTGTTTCCACCTTTACTTGAGAAACGAAAGCATGCAGCAGGCACGCTTTCGGGGGGACAACGCCAAATGGTGGCAATGGGAAAGGCCATGATGCTGGAGCCGAAAATACTATTGCTCGACGAACCAACTGCCGGCCTCTCTCCAAAGTTTCGTGGAGAAATCTTCTCGATTATTCGAACGGTAAACAACGCCGGCACTCCAATCCTGATGGTCGAACAGAATGCCAAGCAAGCACTCAAGATTGCTGATCGAGGGTATGTGCTGGTGGACGGAAAGAATAAATTTGATGGCGCGGGTCAGGCCTTGCTTGACGATCCAGAAGTGGCGGAAATGTTCCTTGGCGGTGGCTCACACAAGGTGGCCTCATGATCGCTTTGATGGAATTTATTAATTTCTATCTGATACCAGGCATAGTATTGGGCAGTATCTACGCCCTCGGAGCCGTTGGAATCACCTTGACGTTCGGCATCTTGCGATTCGCCAACTTCGCCCATGGCGAAACCATGACTTTGGGGGTTTATTTCACCTGGACCCTAATGCAGATTACACCGTTTCACCCACTGGTCATCCTGCCGGCTTCGATGTTATTGACAGTATTAGTTGTGCTGGGAATCGATCGCCTGTTTTATAAACCGTTTCGGGCCTCTCCTACTATCATGGTAGTGATGGCATCTTTTGGCATCATGCTGATGGTGCGCTCAGTCATTCAGTTCGTCTGGGGTGTTCAGCTGAAGGGCCTCGTGCCGGGTATTCAGCGGCCTATGGTCCTGTTTGACACATTGCGGATATCCCCGAAGCACATGGTAATCATCGCCTCGGCAGTAGTTTTGGTACTGTTGATTCACCTTCTGCTCAGCCGGACCAAAATCGGAAAAGCAATGCGAGCCATGTCGGACTCTCCGGAACTGGCGCGACTAACCGGAATTGGCACTGAAAAAATCGTGATGACAACATGGGTAGTAGGAGCCAGCCTGGCTTGTGCCGCCGGTGTTTTTCTAGCATACGATACCCACGTAGAAACCATGATGGGGTTTAAACTCCTGTTACCTATGTTCGCTGCGGCGATCCTGGGCGGCGTCGGAAAACCTTATGGGGCCATTGCTGGCGGACTGATCATCGGCCTAGTTGAAGAACTCTCGAGCTATCCCTGGATCGGCACTGAACCCCTGCTTAACCCTGGCTATAAAGCAGGTGTTGCCTTTGCAATCATGGTCCTCATGCTATTGTGGCGTCCCAGCGGGCTTTTCCGGGGCAGAGTATTTTAGGAAGAAAAAAATGGAACAGAGCTACGGTATTTTTCTTTATATAATCTCACTGGCCACCATGGGCGGCATGTACGCCATGTTGACTTTAGGATTGAATATTCAATGGGGGTTTACCGGTCTCTTTAATGTCGGCATCGCTGGATTCTTTGCGATTGGCGCTTATGTCTCTGCCATCTTGACCTCACCGGAGACGACTCGGCACCTGGGTGGTTTCGAACTGCCTTATATCGTTGGTTTTAGCGCATCGATGATTGTCACTGCATTGATAGCCTGGGGCGTAGGTAAGGTCTGTCTCAGACTGAGAAGTGATTATCTGGCAATTGCGACTATTGGTATCGGTGAAATATTCCGATTAATTCTCAAAAACGAGACCTGGGCTACCAATGGACCGCGCGGCGTTTCAATGGTGCCGAAACCTTTTGAATCGCTAGCAGAGCCCTACAACCAGTTAATGTTTCTGGCACTTGTCCTGGTCACAGTAGCAGTAATTTATCTGCTTATTGAAGCGGCATGCAAATCGCCGTGGGGACGCGTGATGACCGCAATCAGGGAGAATGAACCTGCCGCCCGTGCAGCAGGCAAGAACGTTGAAAGATTTCGCATGGAGGCGTTCGTGATAGGCTGCATGATTATGGGGCTTGCCGGCGCGTTTACTGCACAATACCTTAAGTTTATCGACCCAAACGCTACTGAATTGACCACGACTACATTTCTGGTTTGGGTTATGCTGATTGTCGGTGGCAGCGCCAACAATAAAGGCGCGATTTTAGGCGCGTTTTTAATGTGGACCGTATGGTCAGCGTCGGAAATCTTAACTAGCCGCTTACCGGACGATATGGCTATTCGTACTGCGTATGTGCGAATCTTCCTGATCGGTCTCGCTTTACAGATCGTGCTGCAGAAATTTCCTTCCGGCATACTTCCCGAAAAACGTCCAAAGCCATCGGGGTCACATGAATGATTTCTGCTACAAGGCCCGGGTGCAAGCTAATTCGGCCCGTGTTAAATTAAACTAACCATAACTCATTGAGGAGTAATTGAAATGAAAAAACTCTTAGCCGTACCAGTCGCTGCAACTGCGGCGCTTTCGCTCTCGGCAGGCGTATTCGCCGGAGACATTAATGTCGGATCCGTAGCCGGTGTAACTGGCCCTATTGCGGAGCTTGTCGCGCCCATCGTTGCAGGCCGAAATCTCGCCGCAGAACACGTGAATAGTCAGGGTGGCCTGCTCGCTGGCGATACGCTCAACATGGTCCTGGCTGATTCAGCCTGCGACCCGAAAGCGGGGGTAGATGCTGGTGGAAAAGTTGTCAATGTCGAACAAGTAGTGGCAGTCGTTGGCGCAAGCTGCTCAGGCGCCACCAATGGCATGGTCCAATCGGTCACTATTCCGGCCGGCGTAGTCAATATATCCGATTCCGCTACTGCGCCGTCCATTACCGATCTTGAGGATAATGACCTGGTGTTCAGAGTGGCGCCGTCTGATGCCTATCAAGGAGCCGCGCTGGCTAAGCTGGCCTACGATTCCGGTGCCCGTAATCTGGCTATGACCTATTCCAATGACGATTACAATGCAGGCATCGCTCAGGTATTCGAAAAGTCATTTACTGAAATGGGCGGCACAATAACCGCCAATCAGGCGCACGAGCCAAATAAGGCGTCCTATCGCTCGGAGCTCTCAACGCTGGCAAACGGCGGACCGGACGGCCTTGCACTTTTCGCATACTATGGCAGCAGCGGGATCGCTATAATCCGAAATAGTCTGGAAAATGCCCTGTTTGATAAGTTCTTCGCTGCAGACGGAATGTTCGATGTATCTGTTATAGAACAAATTGGCGCTGACAATCTTAAAGGCAATATCCAGATTACCCAATCCGCCTCAGACTACGACGATGTGTCTTACCAAACCTGGGCGGAACTCTATAAAGCTACCGGCAATGACCCTAAAGCACCCTATGCCGCACACGGCTATGATGCAACTTTTCTGATTGCTTTAGCGATTGAGAAAGCTGGGGCTGCAGACCGCTCCAAGATCGCCGCTGCGCTGAGAGAAGTAGCAAACGCCCCGGGAGAAATAGTCCGGCCTGGCGAGTGGGAAAAGGCCAAAGCATTATTGGCGGAAGGAAAAGATGTCAACTATGAAGGCGCAACTGGAAACGTAGATTTTGATGAAAACGGCGATGTTGCCGGAATTTACGGAGTAAACACTGTCGCTGATGATGGTACCTGGGCTAATGAATTGATCAAGTAGTTGAGCTAGTTCATTGCCAAAGCCGGGGTGGTTAGTCGATCACCCCGGTTTTTTTGTTCTCGCTAGTCGCGCATTTGAACATTCGATTTTGAGGCTAGCCTGTAAGTCAGGGGGTAGGCTCTGAAGATGTCTTAGAAAGATTTTGACGCCCCTCTTGATCGACCCTATACGGTCAAATACATCATTCATTTTGGTAAGCTTTAGATATGAATGAGCATAATATCTCTCAAGCAGAACTCGTTTTGGCCTGCCCCGAACTTACTCCCACCCTGGATTTTTTCAGGAATCTTCTGGGTTTCAGAATATCCACCATCTATCCCGCTGATGATCCGGCAGTCGTCGAGTTGACTGGTTACGGCATTCGGATTCAGTTACAGAAGTCTGATCATAGAGATCAAAGTCGGATAAGATTATTTTGTAATGAGCCTGAAATGATTGCGAATGGAGTATCCACTCTTACCGCTCCAAATGGCACCACTATCGAACTGGACTCGAAGAACGACGACATCACCATCCCCCCATTAGACTCGACCTTCGTCCTGTCGAATAACAATGATGACAGCAGCTGGATTGACGGCCGTGCAGGTATGCAGTATCGGGATCTGATACCAGGGAGACAGGGTGGCCGGTTCATTGCATCTCATATACGTATTCCTGGTGGCGGGCCGGTGCCGGATTACGTTCACTTCCATAAAATTCGTTTTCAGATGATCTTTTGCTACAAAGGTTGGGTAAAAGTAGTCTATGAAGACCAAGGTCAGCCATTCAAGATGGAATCAGGAGACTGTGTACTCCAACCGCCGATGATTCGCCACCGAGTATTGGAAAGCTCTGAGAATCTAGAAGTCATTGAAATTGGATGTCCAGCTGCACACTACACTTGTGTAGACCATGACCTGATACTCCCCAACGACAAAATCGATAAACAAAAATCTTTTAGCGGGCAGAAGTTCGTTCGCCATCAGGCAAGTAAATCTGTTTGGCAGCCTTGGCGTTATGATGGATATGTTGCCCGCGATCTCGGGATAGGATCTGCCACTGATCGTCTCGCAGGTGTCAGAGTCGCTCGACCGGAGGGCCAGCTCAGTTCGCCCTTCCAATCTCATAGTAATGAATTCGTATTCTGGTTCATATTACAAGGCAACCTAGTGTTATCAAGTGAACGACAGGAGCATTCAATGCAATCTGGAGACGCCGTCACGATACCAGCTGGCATGCAGTACTCGATTCAAGAATGTAGTCAAGATCTCGAAATACTGGAAGTATCGCTACCAGACACAATCTCAACTTGCTGACAAACCCTCAGTCCGATATTTCCTGTTTGCCCATTTCCAAACAAAATATCTGCTGAGCAGCGTATGGTCCTGATACAAACATATTCTTCGATCCTCCAAATGACAACATCGAGTTGCAACGCCAGATAATGTCATCTCTGACATCACAAAAGATTAGATTTATTGACGGAGCACCCTACTCCGACTCGTATCAAGATGTTTATTACTCTCAGCAAAATGGTCTGGAAGAATCTCGCTATGTTTTTCTTAAGGCAAACGACCTGCCTGAACGCTGGCGCGACCGCCAGACCTTCACCATTGCAGAAACGGGCTTTGGGAGCGGCCTGAATTTTCTTGCTGTCTGGGATCTTTGGAAGCACAGTAAAGATCGACCCGGAATTCTCCATTATATTTCCATAGAAAAGCATCCTATGGAAAAAATCGATCTCACAACATGCCATCGAGAATTCCCTGAACTTGCCCAATACTCGCGCGAACTGAATAACCACTATCCGATGCCGGTTACGGGCTTTCACCGAATTTGGCTTGATCGGCACCGCATCTGTTTAACTCTTTGCTTTGATGATGTTGCAGTCGCATTAAAACAACTAACTGCAAGAATCAACTGTTGGTTTCTAGACGGATTTGCACCCGCAAAAAACCCAGAAATGTGGAGCCAGGAAGTGTTTCGCCAGATAGCGCGTCTAAGTACTTCAACTACAACACTCTCTACTTTTACTGCTGCCAGTGCCGTCCGAAGCAGACTGACTGAAGCCGGGTTTAGTATAAGAAAGATATCGGGATTCGGGAAAAAAAGAGAAATGATTGTTGCCGAATTCGAACGCAAAGTGCCTTACCGCGAATCAGAACCGTGGTTTAAAGCTCCGGTATTTACCAACCATTCTCGAGAAGCAGTAGTAATTGGCAGCGGTATTGCAGGCGCTCAAGCAGCCTGGCATTTGGCGCAGCGCGGATGGCGGGTAAATGTGCTCGAACGTCATAAAAATGTTGGTATGGAAGCGTCCGGTAATCCAATGGCCGTGATTTCACCAAAGATTACCGCTGACGCCTCCATCGAGGAAAGCTTTTCAGTGCAATGCTTCCAGTACTTGCAGAATCTGCTCACCCAACTTGAATTGAATCTCAATGCCTGGTCACCTTGTGGCGTGTTGCAACTTGCTTGTTCTCCTGCAAAATTAGATCAATGGCAGCGGATTGCGGAAAGACAGTTCGATCCGTCTTTTCTTCAATGTTTGTCAGCTAAAGAGGCGAGTAACATTGCTGGTATATCTCTCAACAATGCTGCGATTTTCTATCCTTCAGGTGGCTGGCTTAGTCCTCGTAGACTAATCGATGCATTACTTCGGCACCCCAGGATAACCGTGTCAAATAATGTGAATACAGTTCAGTTTTCCCGAAAACATACGGGTTGGTATATTTATGATCGACATAATACCTGCGTTGCAAACGCTCATGTTCTGGTAATTGCTAGCGGACGACATCTCATGTTCAATCAGACCGCATCAATACCCAATACACCAGTTCTTGGCCAATCCACGTATGCCCAAGCAACCAACGCGAGCCGGCGCCTAAATACCGTACTTCAGCATGACGGCTACATTACGCCTGCGCATGACGAATACCATCTTCTGGGAGCGACTTACGATCGAAACATCAATCAACCCGACTTTCGTCCTGATTCGGATTTACATAATTTTTGCAAGCAGAAGGAAAACATTCCAGAATTCTCCGAAATACTTGGCAAAACCTCATCTGCGCATGCTGCTGTCCGCATCACTTCGTCTAATCGAATGCCAATAGTTGGTGCGATCGCAGATGAGAGTAACCTGAGAAACAACTATCGTCCGATGCTTCGCCGGCACTATGCTGAGCATCTGACAGCTGAAAATTATTATCCAGGCCTTTACATGACCGCTGCATATGGCTCTCGAGGGATGACTAATGCAGCTTTAGGAGGAGAATTGTTAGCCTCGATTATATGTAACGAACCTTTGCCAGTTCAAAGCAAGATATATCATTGCGCTCACCCTGCAAGACACATAGTACGTGATCTCAAACGTCATCCACACACTTAATGATCATCACCATTATCTTCATTGTGCTGAATGATACCGCTATCTTGATTACCAAAATATACGCCATAACGCTGATCATGGGATTCATCAAGATATCTCCTTAGCATCGTAATCATGGCTTCATCTTCAAGTCGATCCCAGGGAATTTCATGTGGAGCATAGAAACTGTTATCTGCGTCTTCGTGATCAGCGATAGCACGATAAAAAATAAAATGCTGATCCTTTTCTTCGTTCTCAAAAACAGCATACAGAGACTTGATAACAGCCCCAATTTGGAGTTCATCGAGAATCGCTTTGAGTCGACTTATTGAACCACGCTGCTGGCCAAGTCCACTTGCAACTAGCTGGAGCTTATTGGTATCTGGATTTGGTCTGAGTAGAAGACTACCATTGCAATCCACCAACGCACCGACAACTACTCGTGCATCACGACCCGCCGCGGAAACTGCCGCCTGCTCGAGGCCTAGGGTAACGTAACCTCCACGGACGTATCCCAATCCAGTTTGATCATTATAATCAAAGCCTTCAACCCTACCAATTAAAATTACGTGATCACCTGCATCGATTCTCTGCTCCAACGTGCAGTCGAACCAGGCGCATACGGCATCCAGCACCGGATGGCCGGCTGGGCCAGATTGCCAGGTGGCAATATCAAATTTATCGTGTCGTTTTGAAGCGAATAAACTGGAAGTTTCTATTTGTTTTTCGGACAAGATATTGATGGCGAATCCTTGTGCAGAATTGAACACATCAATGCTATCCGCTGACTTTCCAATACAGATCGACAACATGGGTGGGTCCAGGGAAACAGAGGTAAAAGAGTTTGCAGTGAACCCACGCGGCGTGCCATCGGCTTCATGGGTAGTTACTACTGTAACCCCCGTCATGAATGTTCCAAACGCATTACGCAACTCACGCAAGTCAATCTGACTGGTCATAGATCATCTACCATGTTCTACCTGCATGGAATTTGGTAATCGACAGAATATTCATTGCCCGATTCGGCTTAATGGATGGCAAACATAGTGACGTTAAAAAGCATAAGAGCGGTTCCAGTCGAACTGTTAAGGAATGGTCCCAAAATAGTAACTTAGTAAGTAATCATCTTGGAAAAAAATACATCAACACACAACGCGGAAACTGGTAGATATTTCAGCACTGTATCCGGAAAACCAACTGCTTCATTCGCGCTTTAGTCTCGCTGCTCGCCAACCTGAGAGCGTCGAATAATAATAATGTGTTTATCCTGTTGTCAACCTCAGCTGTTTTGCGCAACCGACTGTTCAATGGTCCCTAGCAACACACGCATTTCGAATATAAAGATCAAGAAATACAGGATTTTATTGCTATTGGTGCTGTACGCCGTGTCAACTTCCATTACAATTCAGCGGTCTTTTTATCAACCCAAACATGACTTTAAGTTTCAATGAAAAAATCTTATCAAGACCCATTAACCAAGGCACAAATTGTAAAAACTCTCGCAGAAGAAACCAATCTGTCTAGGAACGACGTTAAAGCCGTTCTAGACTCTCTGGGTGACCTAGTAGAAGCACACATCAAACCTCGTTCTGGAGGCATCTTCAAGTTACCCGGCATGTTCAAGATCCAGGTTGTAAAAAAGCCAGCAACCAAAGCACGCAAAGGCGTTCCAAATCCGTTTCGTCCTGGTGAAACCATGGACGTGGCAGCGAAGCCGGCTAGCCGCAGAGTAAAAATTCTCGCGCTGAAAAATCTTAAAGACATGGCTTCCTGAGCTTTACATTTATCCTGTCCGGGAGCGATTTCCCGGACAGGGTAGTCACCGACCGAGCGACTCAATCTCGATCATCATTTCAATTACAACGTTTTACCCGCCATATATCACGGCTATGCCGTTGAATTATGGTTGTTATTTTTCTCGAAAGATCAAGGTTATGTCTAGAGCAAGCCATCCCCTGAATGTTGAGAGCAGCTTTAATTACTAGACATTAAAGTTGGACCAACACCCCCGATACACTGTCCTTATATCCGAGAGCTAAATTTAGTGGTTTCAAAATGGTGGGGCGTGCAGGATTCGAACCTGCGACCAATTGATTAAAAGTCAACTGCTCTACCGACTGAGCTAACGCCCCGATCGTCTATCCAAAGAGGGTGCGGATTATCCAGCTATGGTTCGGTGCTGTCAAACGGAAAGCGGCCCCTGATTCAATTCACTAATTATTGACCATAATCACCGAACATAATCATTTACCATCGGATATTCGACTTAAACCAAAGCCGAATCCCATACTCTACTGGATGGTTTGCTGAATTCTGCGTAGCCGGGTTTCTGCTGAAACTGTAACCTGGTGACCCGGAAACCTTGTAAGAACATCCTGGAAGGTCTGAGCAGCCTGCTCATAGGCACCAATATCATATTGGATATAGCCAACTTTCAACATTGCTTCCGGAAGACGCGAACTGTCTGGATAACGTTCCACTACAGCGCGAAATCCGTTTAGTGCAGCTTCGAACTCTCTGTTGACATAATTTGCTTCCGACATCCAATACAGAGCGTCATCAGCCAGCTGGCTTTGTGGCCAAGTATTTACCAATGCCTGAAACTGCTCTATCGCATCCTCGTATCGGCTTTGTTTTAGCAACTCGAAGGCTGCATCATATGCCTGTTGTTCAGTCATGGATACACTGGATGACCCCGTTCCCGCGAGATCTGGAACAGTTCTATTCTGAACCGCGCTGCTGACGGTAACACTATCAACCTGTTGTGGCTGATCGCTTTCAACTGTGCTGGACATGTCCGGCTGTTGGGTGTCAGCAATCACGTCTGAACCTTGCTGCGATCCAGTCTGGAAAGACCCGGTCTGGCGAGACCCGGTCTGGCGAGACCCGCTCGTCTGACCTTCTGCCAGCACCTGTCCGGAGGCAGATAACGGGGCCGGGCCCTGTCCTAGAATCTCCCGCTGTCTGTCACTCGCCTCTACGGCCAGTAATCTGCGATCAATATCCTGAAATAAATCTTGCTGACGACGCTCAGCGTTTCCCTGCTGGAACTGCATCTCTTCCACTGCATTACGCAGAAGCTTAAGCTCTTCTTTTAAGTCATTCACCTGCGAAAGCGCACGAATCATCTCGATGTTCTGTGAAGATGGATCCTGCGCAGTTTGCGCAGCTTTTGTGACTTCAGGTGATGACTGGCTGGAGGCACAACCTGCGAGCGACAAAGGGCCTAAGATTAGTGCACTGCTGACAATGCTATAACTCAGACCTGTGTATTTATTGGCTTCTCGCCCCTTCTGTTTACATTTCATCGTGATTGTTTCTAGTTACCTAGACTACTACAAAAATTGTGGCCACAGCGGGCTTCGCAAAGCGCCCGCTGCTGCTGTCAACCTGCAGCTTGAGGTTGTCTCTTACTGATAGAGTATCTCAACGCGACGATTTAAGGCAAAAGCTGCCTCATCATAACCAAGCGCCACCGGACGTTCTTCCCCGTATGACACAATCTGCACACGGCCGCTGCTAACACCCATCGCCTCCATTAAGTTTGCCACAGACCTCGCGCGGTCTTCGCCTAGGGCAAGGTTGTACTCTCGTGTACCTCGTTCATCCGCATGCCCTTCAAGAATAATCTGGGTACCGGGTGCTGACACAAGATATTGGGCATGTGCCTGAACGATAGCTTCCGCTTCCAGTGTGAGCAGGCTGCTATCGTACTCAAAGTAAACTACTCGCTTTCCAAGCAAATCACCATCCGCTCCTGCTGCGCTATCAGCGCCCTCCAACCCACTTGTAACGGTTCCGCCACTGCCGTCCAGACCAGCGGAGCTGGCACCCGCCGTACCATCAACTGCCTCTACCTGCACATCTCCCTCGACAGCCTTGCGACCGCCACATCCGGCGATTGCAATACTGAAACCAATAATTACAACATATGAAAGTATTTTTCGCATAATAGCCTCTACAGTTTACGGTTAAATGGGGACCACGCAGGTTCACGGACTGAACCCTGTTGGAATCGGAGTGTCTGCTGCACATTACCATCTGTGGATACTGCAGCTAAAACATTACGACCACCCTTCTGGGTCGCATATATGATCATCTCGCCGTTTGGTGCAAAAGTGGGCGATTCGTCCTGGATAGTTTGAGTCAATTCTCTAACGGTTTGATCGTTATCCGAGTATAGCCCAACTCTAAAGCCGTTGCCCTGATTCGTGATCATGACAATGCTTTTTCCGTCCGGAGAAAAGGAAGGCCCGGCATTGTATTGCCCATTAAATGTAATCCGCTTGGCGGTACCACCAGCTGATGGCATTTTATATACTTGTGGCGCCCCGGATCTCCCTGAAGTGAACACTAACCACCTTCCATCGGGGGACCAGTCAGGCTCGGTGTCAATTGCCGTGTGACGGGTCATTCTGCGTAAACTCTCATTATCGACGTTATATACGTAAATTTCAGGATTTCCGTCCTTGGAGAGAGTTATTGCCAGAGATCGACCATCTGGAGACCATGCAGGAGCACTGTTTATACCTGGGTACTCCGAAATTAGCTTTCGCTGACCACTCCAGACATTCTGTAGATAAATGTTAGAACGCTTCTGTTCAAAAGAAACATATGCCATCCAGTTGCCATCCGGTGACCATGCTGGTGAAAGTATTGGTTCTGAAGACTGCAGTACGGATTTGGGGTCATAGCCATCTGAATCAGCAATCTGCAGTAGGAACCGCCTGTTAGGCTCCTGGCCCTCGACAGTAACATAAGCAATCTTAGTATCGAATGCACCACGCGTTCCGGTCAGTTGTTGATAAATTATATCTGCGATCTGATGAGAAACCTTGCGCAACCGGTTTTCGGGGATTATAAATTTCTGACCTGCCAACTGTCGTTCCCTGAATACATCGATCAATCGAAAGCGAACTTCAAGCTGACCGTTACCAATATTAATTACTTTGCCCACTACTAACGCTTCCGCTTTAATCAACCTCCAATCTTTGTATTGCACCGACCGCAACTCACTGGGCTGACTTAAAAACGTTTCACGGGGGATGGTATCGAACTTACCACTAAGCCCTAGATCAGACTCTATTATATCGGCAGGCGGGTGTGACACCTCTCCAAGACCTTCCTGACCGAACGGCACTACAGCGATCGGAATCCCGGCATCTATCCCTTTATTTACCTCTATCGTCAACACAGCCCCTGCTTGGTTAACCATTCCTAACAACAGCAGAAGCAATAAAAACCCTCTACCACAAGTCATGTCTCGAACATTCATTCGCTTATTCATCCGGATTAAACTCGATATTGAATTCGTTAATGTATTCATAATACTTCGGATCAGTTGGTATTGGCAAAGGCGAAGCTTTCTGAACAGCCAGCTCAGCTGACTGGTCAAAGAAAGGATCGCCACTACTCTTGATTACTCTCACCTGGAGCACCTCTCCAGTTCGAGACACTTTAAGCTGAATCACCGCTTTCAGCCCCACGCGACTGGTACCGGGACGCCGCCAGTTATTTTCAACTGCGGCCTTAATTCTGCCTGCGGCAGCCTGCAACGCATTGGCCGCTTCTACTTCAGTTTGTGCCGCCAGCTTCTGCCGCCGCTCTGTCTCTAATTGCGCCTTAAGGGCTTGTTCTGCTTTGCGTTTTTTCTCAGCCTTACGACGCTCTTCGGCTTTACGTTTTTCCTCAGCTTCCTGCTTTTTACGTTGTTCTTCTTCTTTACGCTTCTTTTCCTCTTCTTCTTTCTTTCGTTTCTCCTCAGCTACACGCTCTTTTTCAAGCTCTTCTTTCTTACGCCTATCCTCGTCTTTACGCTTCTTCTCATCCGCGCGTTTTTTCTTTAGAGATTCGCGTTGCTGCTCACAGAGCTCATCGAGCTCGTGATTGGTTTCTCCAGACTCTTCTTCTTCCTGCACTAATTTCACGCAATTATCCTTGATTTCATCTTTACGCTTTTTCTCTTGCAACGCTTGTTTTTCTTCTTCCTTGCGCTTCTTCTCTTGCTCGAGTTTCTCTTTCTCCTCTTGTATTCGTTTTTCCTCGGCTTCTTCCTTTTTTTGTTTTTCAATTTCTAACTGTTTTTTCTCCTCAGCTTCTTGCTCTTTAAGTTTCTTCTCAAGCTCCTCGAGATTTTTTACTTTTTCCTGTTTTTGTTTATCGAGCTCGGCCTGGCTGATGGTGATTGCCTGTATGGGCTTGCCGGCAGGAACAATTTTTTGTGTATTGGAGAATAGACCGAATACCAGCAGGATTATAATCCCGCCGTGGATCACAAGAGTAAAAAGCGCAGCTCTTATCCAATAGAACAGACGCCTCAGTTTTTCCCTCATCAGGTTCCAGGTGTCTCCGTTATGAGCCCGACTGATTCCACGCCCGCTCGCTGCAGAAGCACCATAGCCTCCACTACCAGCCCATAGTCGGCCGAACGATCCCCTCTAACAAGGAACGGAAGTTTCGGATTGCGTTGCAGGACCGCTGCTGCAGCACGCTGTACTTCCTCTGCTCCGACCACAGCATCTTCATTGTCATTGAGATAGAGATTGCCTTCGGCATCTACGGTCACGACAAAAGGCTCTTCATCCTGCTCAGGAATGATTTCCGCTGCAGCCTGTGGAAGATCAACTTTTACACCTGAACTCAACAATGGCGCCGTGACCATGAAAATTACCAATAGCACAAGCATGACATCAATGTATGGCACCACATTGATTTCGCCCATAAGGCGCTTTTTCCGGCCATAGCGCGTTTGACTCATTAGACCCTCTTTACGATGTCTTGCCGACTCACAATACTTACGAATTCTTCCATGAACACTTCGTAGCGTGTGGTTAACTTTTCTGCCTGGTGGGCAAAGCGGTTATATGCAATTACCGCAGGAATTGCGGCAAATAATCCCATGGCGGTAGCAATCAGGGCTTCTGCGATGCCGGGCGCTACGGTAGCTATAGTGACCTGTTGCTGTGCACCGAGCTGAATAAAAGAATTCATAATTCCCCAGACGGTTCCGAACAACCCGACATAAGGACTGATAGATCCTACGGTGGCGAGAAACGAAAGATTGGTTTCAAGATGATCAATCTCTCGACTGAGCGCCACACGCATTGACCGATGCACTCCATCCACCATATCAGATCGACCTACATTGGACTTTTGCGCCAAGCGATTATATTCACGGTAGCCAGCGATGAATATATTTGCGATTCCTTCGGGAATTCCTTCCGCACTCCATTTCTGATAGATCCGGGTCATTTCCCCTCCGGACCAGAACTCTTCTTCAAAGTCGTTTGCGATATTAGCGTAACGCTTAAATGATGACCGCTTTCGATCAATCATGAACCACGAGATGATAGAAGCGAGAAAAAGAATGAGGATTACCGCCTGAACCAACCAACTGGCATCGGCAATCAAACCGAGTACCGACAGGCTACTGTCTGCAGTTGCAGGATTATTCATGGGCATATGGTGGAGGTTGGATTGTTATTTCAGAAGCAGGTGTAAAAAGTGATAATGCATTCGCCCATTAAAGACCGCCGTATTCTATACGGTGTTGCTCTAATGATTGGCGTAATTTCTCTGGTATTCTGCAGGGCGAAAAAGTGTCGCTATTGAGAGTTACCAGTTTGATTGTCGAATCCACAAGCACTTCATTATTTCGGAGGGCTTGCTGAGACAGGCTTACGGAGGCTCCTTTAACCCCTAATACTTCCAGAGTGATTTCGATGAGATCATCAAGTCGCGCGGGCATAAGATATTTCAGGCTGGCTTCGGCCACTACAAAAATTAACTTTTGACTGCGCTGCAACTCAGACAGCGGAAATCCCATTTCGCGTAAACAGGCGTTCCTGGCACGTTCCATGTAAGCGAGATAATTCGCGTAATACACTACTCCCCCAGCATCGGTATCTTCATAGTTGATTCGAACTGGAAGTGAGTAGCGGGTCTTAGTCATCCCAGTTCAGCAGTGCATATCCTGACCGACCAAGCAGGCAAGAAAAGATACGGTAATCAATGTATCCGGATACCATGAACCCAAGCTGAATAAGCACCCGGAATCAGTCTCCTTCGCCGCGCGGTAATAGCTCCTGTTGCCGGTTGGCGACATCCTGCGGCATCTCTACACCAAGATGACGCCATGCGCTTTTAGTTGCTACTCTTCCACGCGGTGTGCGCATCAAAAAACCTTGTTGGATCAGGTAAGGCTCGACCACGTCTTCGATAGTGCCTCTTTCTTCGCCTATTGCCGCTGAAATACTGTCTATCCCGACAGGCCCTCCATCAAACTTGTTCATTATCGCAAGCAACATACTGCGATCAAGTGAATCGAGCCCATGGCGATCAACCTCAAGCATATCTAGTGCGGCGTCAGCGATCGTTTGATTAACAAACCCGTCGGCTTTTACTTCAGCAAAGTCTCTCACGCGTCGCAGAAGGCGATTAGCGATCCGGGGCGTTCCTCTTGATCGCGCCGCAATTGCACCCACACCTTCCGCATCATAATCGAGCTCCAGCAATCGAGCCGAACGTTCGACGATAAGGGTTAACTCTTCAATGGAATAGAACTGTAACCGCTGGACAATGCCAAACCTGTCGCGCAGCGGCGAAGTCAGAAGACCGGCCCGAGTAGTCGCCCCAACCAGGGTAAACGGAGGCAGATTGAGCTTGATCGAGCGTGCCGCGGGGCCCTCACCAATCATAATATCTAGTTGGTAATCTTCCATCGCCGGGTAAAGAATTTCTTCGATAGCCGGATTCAAACGATGAATTTCATCGATGAACAGTACGTCATTGGGTTCCAAATTAGTTAATATTGCTGCAAGATCACCAGCCTTCTCAAGCACCGGACCGGAAGTGTGACGCAGTCTGGCCTCCATCTCAGTAGCGATTATGTTGGCCAGCGTAGTTTTTCCGAGTCCTGGAGGACCGAAAACCAGCACATGGTCAAGTGCCTCGCTGCGCTTACGAGCTGCCTGAATAAAAATTTCAAGCTGGTCTTTAGTATTGGGCTGCCCGATAAATTCTTCCAGTCGGGATGGCCTTAGACTGCGATCTATCATCTGCTCCTGAGGAGAGTCCTCGAAACCCTCAGGGGATAATAGTGGATTAAATTGACTCATCTAAATAAGCGTCCAGTTTATCTTTTACTCAAAAACTGCAGAGCATTCCGAATCAAGTCATCTCGCCCCGGGCTGTTTTCTTCCACCGTTCGAATTGCACGACTGGCATCTGCGGCCTTATACCCCAGCGCCACCAGCGCGCCCATTGCATCTTCGACCGGATTCTGGTTCAACTCAACGCCTCCCGCCACATCATTGTCGCCGGCGTCAAAATGATCAAGGGCGCTTATACGGTCCCGCATATCAAGTAACATTCGTTCCGCGGTCTTCTTGCCGATTCCTGGCACCGATGTCAGGGTTAGCGTGTCCTGCTGATTTACACATTGCACAAACTGCGAAGTGCTGAGTGTGGAGAGGATAGCCAATCCCACTCTGGGACCAACGCCATTTATTTTTAGCAGACTGCGAAATAGTTCTCGCTGCGCACGATCGGAAAATCCATACAATAGATGCGCGTCCTCGCGCACCACTAAATGGGTAAAAAGGAGCACTTCTGTATTTTCTTCGGGCAATTCGTAAAAGGTAGCCATCGGAGCTTCCAGCTCATAGCCAACCCCTTGTACATTCAGTACCAGGAACGGAGGCAATTTGCTTACCAGACTACCTTTCAAAAACCCGATCATTGAACCCTGGCCGCGTTCTGCAAGCGTGATTCTACCTGCGCTGTATGAATATGACAGATCGCACATGCCAGTGCATCCGCCGCGTCTACTCCAGGTAGTGTGCGCAACCCTAGCAGCACTCGCACCATATGTTGGACCTGATCTTTGCTAGCGCCTCCACTACCGACCACAGCCTGCTTAATTTGTTTTGCGCTATATTCTGCTAACTCACAACCGCTATTCACCGCCGAGCATATAGCACCGCCACGGGCATGTCCCAATACCAGAGCCGACTTAGCGTTATTCGAAATAAACACTTGTTCTACTGCGACAATATCTGGATTGTATTCTCGAATAACTTGCTCAACGCTTTGATAAATAGTTCCTAGACGAAGTGGCAGCGAAGCATCCTTAAGCCGCACACTATCGTAAAATAGGGAGCGCAGACCGTCGCGACTGGACTCAACCACGGCTAGCCCAGTGATGCGGGAACCCGGATCGATTCCCAGGACACGCATTAAGCCGGCTCAGCGAAACTAGCGTTGGTAAACACGTCCTGAACATCGTCCAGATCTTCCAGGGCATCGATCAAATTTATAATTTTTTCAGCGTTATCGCCGATTAATTCGCTCTCGGTGGACGGTCGTTGAATTAATTCCGCCATATCAGGTTCTATACCCGCTTCCTTGAATGCTCTCTCCACCTGGTGGAATGATTCTGGCGGTGTCACCACTTCGATCACACCATCGTCGCTTTCGATGTCATCGGCGCCAGCATCCAAAGCGATCTCCATAATCTGCTCCTCGTCCTGATCTCCAGAAAATACTATAGACCCGATCTTACTGAACAAATAAGCAACGGAACCATCGGTTCCTAGATTACCCCCGTGTTTACTGAATGCGTGTCGAACCTCGCTTACCGTGCGATTGCGATTATCGGTTGCGGTTTCCACCAGCACAGCCACCCCGCCGGGCCCATATCCTTCATAGCGGATTTCTTCAATCTCAGCCCCCTCCAACTCACCAGCTCCCCGTTTGACCGCCCGTTCAATAGTATCTCGAGTCATATTAGAACTAAGCGCCTTGTCAATCGCGGCCCTAAGCCTCGGGTTTGCATCAGCGTCGCTGCCACCGATCCGCGCGGACACTGTAATTTCTTTGATTAATTTGGTGAAAACCTTGCCGCGTTTTGCGTCCTGCGCGGCTTTACGAAACTTGATGTTGGCCCATTTGCTGTGACCTGCCATATTTTCTCCGTCAGGGGTTTCTCAGGTTCGGTCGAATGAGGTTAAACAGTCCCGATCCGGGACTGTTTATAGGGCGAAATATTAACATTATGAGCGGTTCCGGACCACGCCTGAGCCAACTTCATACTATAGAAAATTCACCGATGCCGGGCTTATTCCGCTCTTGGTTTGCGTAACTGAATACCTAGCTCTCGAAGCTGGCGCTGATCGACCTTACTGGGCGCTTGAGTTAAGAGACAGGATGCTCTCTGGGTCTTAGGAAACGCAATTACGTCTCGAATCGACTCTACGCCGCTCATCATCGCTACCAGACGGTCAACACCAAACGCAATACCACCATGGGGCGGGGCTCCGTATTTGAGCCCATCCAGCAGAAAACCAAACTTGGCATCCGCCTCATCATTATCGATGCCGAGAACATTTAAAACTTTTTGCTGTAGATCAGATCGATGTATACGAATGGAACCGCCTCCGATTTCGGTTCCATTGAGCACCAGGTCGTAGGCACGCGACAACACTCTGCCAGGATCAGAATCGAGCAGCGCCTCATCTGAATCCCGAGGTGCCGTGAATGGGTGATGCAGCGATTGCCAGCGACTGTCATCCTCACTCCATTCGAGAAGTGGAAAATCCACCACCCATAATGGCTTCCATCCTTCTGTAACCATTTCTAAATCGTGACCAATTTTAAGTCGCAGTGCGCCGAGCGCATCATTAACCACGCCTGCTTGATCTGCACCAAAGAAAACCACATCACCACTCGCCACTGCAGTGCGTTCAATCAATTTTTCCAAAACATCGTCTGGAAGAAACTTTAATATCGGCGACTGGAGACCTTCTCGGCCGGCCGCGAGGTCATTGACTTTGATGTATGCCAGGCCCTTGGCACCATATTGCGCAACATAGTCAGTGTATTGATCTATCTGGGCCCTGGACAAACTGTTGCCACCGGGTACTCGTAGGGCTGCTACCCTGCCTCTCGGATCTGTTGCAGGCCCGGAAAAAACTTTGAACTCGACCTTCTGCATTAAGTCGGTAAGCTCCGTTAATTCCATGTCAATACGTAAATCTGGTCGATCTATTCCATATCTCAACACTGCTTCCCGATAGCTCATTCTTGGAATCGGGTCAGGCAGCGTCACATCGAGCACTCGAATAAACAGTTCTCGAATCATCTCCTCCATCAGCCCCATCACCTCGTTTTCATCCATGAACGAGACTTCTACATCGAGCTGGGTGAACTCTGGCTGACGATCGGCTCTCAGATCTTCATCTCGAAAGCATCGCGCAACCTGATAGTAGCGCTCGAACCCTGCCACCATTAAAAGCTGTTTGAATAACTGGGGTGACTGAGGTAAAGCAAAAAATTCCCCAGGATGTGTGCGGCTTGGTACAAGGTAATCCCGGGCACCTTCCGGGGTGGAACGGGTCAGTATTGGCGTCTCAATTTCGACAAATTCTCGATCATTCAAGAACCGTCGCAGTTCGCTCAGCACAAAGTGGCGTCGACGCAAGGTGTCCTGCATCGAAGGGCGACGTAGATCAAGAAACCGATAGTTAAGTCGCGTCTGTTCACCGATATCATCATCATCGATCTGAAACGGCAGTGGTTCCGCTCGGCTCAGCACCTCAATCTGGTCCGCAACCACCTCTACATCACCTGTCACCAGGTCTTGGTTGACAGTACCCTCGGGTCGATTTCGCACCTTGCCGGTCACGGCAAGGACATATTCGTTTCGAGCGCTGTCGGCAATAGCAAAAGGCTCGGGCATATCTGGATCAGCAACCACCTGCACACGGCCAGATCGGTCACGCAAATCGATAAAAATTACCCCGCCATGATCGCGCCTGTTCAACACCCAGCCATTTAGCGTGACGATGTTATCGATATCGGCTGCGCTAACCTCGCCACAGAGATGGGATCGCATGTTGGATTTATTAGACTCGATTAATTGACGCGTTCAAGCGCCGGTGCTTTGGCTGGTGCTGCCACTGTCATCCTTCTTGGATTTTACAGAAGGCGCAGTTTTGCCATCAGATTTGGTTGAATTTCCCGAATCCGATTTTGATTCCGATGTCGATTCAGATTTTGATTTGGTATCGGGGCCAGTGGAGGCTTTGTCGTCTTTCTTGTCGTCTTTCTTGTCTTCTTTTTTAGCGGCCTCTTTGTTTTTGAAATCAGTTTCATACCAACCGGTACCCTTCAATCGAAAGGCTGCGGCTGAAATCAGTTTCTTGAGTCTGGCTTCATTACACTCCGGGCAGTAAACCAGCGGATCGTCCGAAATTTTCTGCAATGCCTCGAGACGATGACCGCAGGCGCCGCATTCGTATTCATATAAGGGCATATTGCAATGGGATATGTTGTTTGTACTGATTACGGCCGTGGCCGGATATTTATCGAGCGCGGATTATAGCCAACGGTGGCGATTATGTCGCGGCTGAGTCCTACCGATTAGTAAACCTGCTCAGAGTTCAAAATAGCGCCAGATTTCTCTGAATCAAGTCCCTGTTAGATACCCATTTTATTAAATATTCTCCAGAAACAGGGTTTCAGGGTCCTTTATCTGCCCAAGCGTCACCCCGTCTAAGTTCGCTAACACAACAGATTCAACCTAAGCGTCCTGCACTGATCAGGAACTAAGTACCTGCTTTAATTTGCGGTCCCTTGCGTCGCCTACCCAGTCGAGCCCTGATTCATGCCCCTTGACCGGATTACCCTCTCTATCCACACAGTAGCGACCGAATACCACCGCCTCGGACACCTTACCATGGCTGCGCATCAGGGTATGCTCGAACAACATGCTGCGATGCACCTTGGCACCACCTTGTAAATGGCAACCATGGGAGATCCAGGTCGGGCCCTGAATTTCGCAACCCGCTTCAATGCGAGAACTTGAACCAATATATACCGGCCCCTCAATCAAAACATCATCCCAATCCACATTCACATTGAGACCTGTCCAAACTTGCGGCAATACTTCCTTTCCGGGCATTTCAATCCCGCGTAAAGTGCCCCTCATCAGCTGTTGGTTAGCCTCCCAGTAGTCGTTCATTCGTCCAATATCCACCCAATGGAACGGTAACTCGATCGCATTAAAAGGAATTTTATTTTTAATCAGGCCCGGAAGTAACTGGCCACCGATATCGTATT
Source organism: Gammaproteobacteria bacterium (assembly GCA_024644945.1). Taxonomy (GTDB): domain Bacteria; phylum Pseudomonadota; class Gammaproteobacteria; order Arenicellales; family Poriferihabitantaceae; genus VYFG01. The sequence continues at coordinate 32,707 of JAHEGU010000022.1, forward strand.
CCACACCCGGCGGTATCAGGTCTATGACTTCTGGCTCAAACAGATAGATGCCGGTGTTGACTAGAGTAGACTTGGCTTCCTGAATAGAGGGCTTTTCCTGAAACGAGACCACTGAACCATTATCGTCACATGCCACCACGCCATAATTCGGCACCATTTCCTTCGGCACACTCTTAACTACGATACTGGCCCGGGCACCGCTTTGCCAATGCTTGCGAAGTGCCGTACTTAAGTTCAGATCGATAATTGCGTCTCCGCATACCACCAGGAAAGTATCGTCAAAAAAACCGCCAAACTCCTGGATTCTCTTGATACCACCAGCCGATCCCAAAGGTTCGCCGATCAGTTCACCGCTCTCGATATGCCCTTCAAATGAGTAACCAATATTCACCCCCCAACGCCGACCATCGCCAAAATAAGTTTCGATGACTTCAGGCAGGTGGCTGACGTTGACCATGATATCCTCAAATCCATTTGCGGCAAGCTGTTCTATAAGGTATTCCATCACCGGTTTGCCAACTACCGGGATCATCGGCTTAGGCAGCTCGTAAGTAAGAGGCCTTACTCTTGTACCCCTTCCAGCGGCCAAAATCATGGCTTTCATGTCATTTCCTACTGCAATAAAAAGCGGTATTCTAACTGATGACAATTCATACAGTAACCATGCAGTCCAGTCACCCTTGATATCCACTGGGAAAAAGATAGACTTTAACAATGAAAAAATATAATCCGCTCCGGATCTTGATGGCTTCCACCGTGATCGCGGTACTTTCTGGCTGCATTCATTTCGACCACTCGATACTCGATGAACCGAAAAAGCCTGTCCGGACACTGGACCAGCAGCTATGTTGTGACGATCTACTTGGTCTTGATGTTTATCCTCTCCCAGTCAACGAATATGTCACCTTTGTGATCGACGAAAACGATCCGGTTCTCGAACTTAGTGGCGGCAAGAGTTTTGCCAAAGCCATCAAGTTACCCGAGATTGATGATGAATACGTGTTGCAGCTGGATAGCGTAGTCAACATTCCTCGGATTGATCTTTATCCTGAGGCCATTTTCCCCATGGTCACATTGCTCGACGACAGCCTTGAGACTATAGCCACCCACGACAATGAACCACTGGATCTGCTGCGCCCTGTACTTGGGCCACGGCTGGTAAGAATTATACTAACGATCCCATCTGGTTCCTCAGCGAAGTACGCCATTATTCACACCAGCAAAAAGCGCACTCACCAGGCATTGACCCTTCGCCATCCCATCGAACTGGTTCAGAAAAGCGCATTTGACACATTGCTTTATGCCAGGCCGTCGCAGTCAAGAAACAAAATTCACTTCGTTGAAACTGGTATGGTGAACATGCTGGCATATCAGAAAGGGGAGTGATCCAGGCAGAATGTTACGATCCGCAAGATTGACGACAGATCGGTCTGGAAGCGGAACCTGAAGCCGCACATGCAGATAATTCTTAGCTTCGTTAGATATTCAAAGCCACTATAAAGTGCATAAAAAAGCCCCGCCAGATGTGGCGAGGCTTTTGGATTTGAAGTTGCGGAAAATTATTCGTCGCCAAAAATTCCGAGAAGATGCAGCAGGCTGGTGAACAGATTGTAGATAGTGATATACAAAGTAACCGTCGCCATGATGTAGTTGGTTTCGCCGCCATGAATAATTGCACTGGTCTGCCACAGAATTAAACCTGACATTAGCAGTACAAACATGGCGGACACGGCCAGTGAGAGAGCCGGGATGTTGAACAAAAGTGCCGCCAGGCCAGCGACAAACGCCACCAGAATACCCACAAAAAGCATGCCGCCGAGAAAGCCGAAGTTCTTTCGCGTTATCAGCGCATAAGCAGATAGACCGACAAAAATCACCCCCGTACCACCTAGCGCAAGCATCACGGTTTGGGCTCCATTTGCCAGGTTATTGACATACAGGTTCAGAATTGGTCCTAAGGTCATCCCCATAAAACCTGTGAACATGAATACAAGTAGCAACCCCCAAGCAGAGTTGCGAAACTTTTGAGTTAGAAACAGCAATGCGAAGTAGCCGATCAGAGTTGGAATTATCCCGAGATAGGGCATGTTCATAACCATGGAAAGCCCTGCCACTGCGCCGCTGAACAACAAAGTCAACGCCAGTAACATATAGGTGTTCTTCAACACCGTGTTCATTTCAATAGCGCGGCCGCCCGTTCGGACGACAGCTTGCTCAAGTCTCGCCATTATTTGATTTCCTCAAATTCGTTAACACTATAAATCAGACAGCGATAAAACCCGAAAGTTTATCCGCGATGTCGCTTCTATGTCCTGATTAAATGCTATCTGGGGTCGAAAAATCAAGCATCTGGCGTACTAGTAGGACTCAATTAGTATTACTGACAAGCTGATTGACGATAGGTTAAACTTCAGCAAAAACATTGATTTCAGTGTCATTACCTCAGCGTCCTTTCCCCGGTAAAGCATTGAAAATCCATAGAACTACTACCCAGTCAGGCTAATGCAGAATCCAATTCGTCAAACTTTTGAACTAGCAAAGAAACTGAATGCATCGGATATACACCTGCATTCCGACCAGAAACCTGTACTACGGATCGATGGCCGACTGTTCCCGTTGACTACAGAGCGGGTAATTTCGAGTGAACAGATGATTGAAACGGTAGATAACTTGCTTCGAGACGACCAGAAACAGGATCTGGCGAGAAGGCATCAAGTTGACACCGCAGTAGAGTATGAAGACCTTGGTGTGCTCCGTATTAATGTCTTTAAAGAACGCGGCAAATTAGCCATGGCAAATCGGATCATTGGCTCTGAGGTGCCAGATATTTCCGATCTTGGGCTTCCACCTATGGTGCACAAACTAGCCGATATCCCGCGCGGATTAATTCTGGTGTCAGGCGCAACCAGTAACGGAAAATCGACCACACTTGCCGCAATAATCGACGAGATCAACAAGAAATATCAGAAGCATATTCTTACCATCGAGGATCCCATCGAGTTTATGTTCAGTAACCATAAATCTATGGTCTCACAGCGCGATATAGGGATCGATGCGATCAGTTTCAGTAGTGCGATCGTCGGTGCAATGCGACAGGATCCGGATGTCATCCTGATTTCTGACTTACGTGACCCTGAAACAATTGAAAATGCACTGGTCGCTGCCGAAACCGGCCATCTTGTTTTTGCCACAACACACGCGCCTACAGCGCCAGACACGATCACTAGAATTGTCGCAACCTTCCCCTCAGAAAAGCAGCATACAGTGCGCGTCAAAATGTCTCAGAATTTGAAAGCATGTGTCGCACAACGACTGGTTCCTGCGAAAGGCGGTAGCGGGCGCGTCTTGGCCTGCGAGTACATGATCATCTCTGCCCGCATCCGTGAGCTCATGTTGGATGCCGCCAAGATCCACGAGATTGGCAACCTGCTCCAGGGTGAGCAGGTGACGAAAGGCGTGTTGAGTTTCGACTCCCATCTGACCCAGCTGGTACAGGAAGGCCGTATCGACAAGGAAACTGCGCTCGATTTTGCCACCAGTCGCACCGATATGAAATTACGTCTTTCCGGAATGATGGCCTGAGTCGCCACGACTCAGGCAAAAGACATGGCGGACAGAAGACTGCAGGTATTTGCCACCGTTGCCAGGTTACTGAGTTTTACTAAGGCGGCGGAATCACTGCATATGACCCAGCCGGCGGTTACTTTTCAAATCCGACAACTGGAAGAATATTTCAATACCCGTCTTTTTGATCGCACCCACAATCGAATCACCCTGACCGAGACCGGTGAACTGGTGAAGCAGTATGCCGATCAGATTATCGGGATGTACAAGGAAATGGATAACGAGGTCAGGACGCTTACTGGAGACATCCAGGGGCCGCTGATAATCGGTGCCAGCACAACAATTGGCGAGTACTTTATTCCAGGAATCGTTGGGTCTTATCAGAATAACTTCCCGGATGTGAAAGTACGCCTGCACGTTGCCAATACAAACGGCATTATCCACATGGTGGAAAATAATGAGATTGATATTGGTATCGTAGAGGGGCCGGTAAATAATAAGAACCTGGTCAAAGAAGTCATCTGGAATGACGAACTGGTGCTGGTTTGTCCCGTAGATCACGCACTTGCAACGCATAAGAAACTCGCCATTCCTGATGTACTTGATTACCCGTTTATCAGTCGCGAAGAAGGCTCTGGCACACGTGAAGTGGTGGAGAACTACCTGACCAAGCGGAAGATAGAACCGGATAGCATCAATATTATTATGGAGTTTGGCAGTCCAGAATCGATCAAGAGCGCGGTGACCGCCGGCCTCGGTGTTTCGATATTATCTGCTGCAACCATGGAGAAGGAGCTGGCACTTAAATCTCTGGCTGCGGTACCTCTTAACCCTCCAATAAAGCGAACTTTCTCTATCGTTTATCAACGCCAGAAGTTTCGGCTGAGAGCAATGGAAGAATTCCTGGCATTTGCCCGCCAGCATTGTGAAGCACGTGGTCAGGGTGCGACCCCCGCCGGCAAAAAAAACCATTGACAGCTTTTTTAAGCAAAGTGTCAGCAGCTTTGGAGCAATGAGCTTGTAATATTCCTGCCGTCGCCATAGGATACGGCTGATGGCAAGACAAGACGATAACTACGACCTTGACCGTGACGGATACAGAAAAAACGTCGGAATTATCGTCTGCAACAACAACAGTCAAGTGCTTTGGGCACGACGCGTCCGACATGATGGCTGGCAGTTTCCACAGGGTGGTATAGAACCTCAGGAATCGGCTCTAGACGCAGCTTTTCGTGAGCTGTACGAGGAAATCGGACTGGAGTCGTCTGATGTAAAGTTATTGGGAAGCACTGACAAGTGGCTCCGCTACGAAGTGCCGTATGCGCCCAAAACACATTACTACCGCAGAGCGCGAAGTTTTCGCGGCCAGAAACAGCGGTGGTTCCTGTTCAAGCTGATGGTGCAGGAGTCAAACGTCAGATTGGATATCTCAGAGAACCCGGAATTCGATCACTGGAAGTGGGTGGACTACTGGAGACCGGTCCAACAAATTGTCGAATTCAAACGATCAGTGTATAAGCGCGCGCTCAAGGAACTGGAGCCTTTTCTATTGAGCGTCTAAAAGAAAAGCCGAATACCAGCAGCTGTGGCAAATTTACCGTCGGATCAATTCCGCCGAGGGTATAGATCTATTCTAGTTACCCCGCTATTGCCAGATTTTGCAAAATAGAAAGTCGCACCGAGGTTTTTATACTCGAGGCGATCCTTCTTACTTTTGGTTGGGGACTTATAGATGCGTTGAATCAGTGATCGGTCCATTCCAAAACGAGCGCCCTGGGCAGTGCGCACAAGAGCCGCTGAGTTTCCGCTTACAACGATACGTTCGACTTGGCTTCTTCCCACAAGTGCAACCTCAGTTCCACTATCCAGCTGATAGATGAGCGTATAGGTGGTGCGCAAAATCCCTTTTCTTAAGATCTTAGCGGGCGGCCCTAATCGATTTTCCACTTCCTCGAGTGGCTCACCAAGGCGAATATTTCTAAGTCCGACACCCGGCGCCAGTATGACTTCGTTTGCGATCAACGCAATAATCTGACTGCGGGTTACATTGCCATCAGGTGCTGCGCCATCCTGAGTCTGCTGGGTCTGCTGGGTCTGCTGAGTCTGCTGAGTCTGCTGGGTCTCCTGGATCTGCTGAGTCTGCTGGGTCTCCTGGATCTGCTGGGTCTGCTGGGAGTGACCCGATACTGACCAGGACACGAACAATACAAACGCAAATCGTGCGCAAAACGATTTATTGATGAGAGTACCCCACATTATCAAATTGAAGATCTGTTATTCCCCAGCAACAGTCAGTTTACTGATCAAGATCGAACCCGTTCGGGTGCTGCGCCGGGTATCCACGTCTGAACCCACCGCTTCGATCGACATAAACATGTCCCGCAGATTACCAGCAATAGTGAATTCCTGCACGGGATATTCAATCTTTCCGTTCTCAACCCAGAAACCAAAGGCTCCCCTTGAGTAGTCTCCCGTGACGGTATTGACACCAAACCCAATCAATTCACTCACCAGCAGCCCTGTACCCATCTGAGATAGCAGATTCTCGAGCCCACCTTTTAAAGTCGAATCAATTGTTAGATTGTGCACGCCACCCGCATTGCCAGTGGTCTGCAATCCCAGTTTTCTAGACGAATAACTGTTCAGAACATAATCATTAAGAACCCCAGCCGTTACTATATCACGGCTTTTGGTTGCGACGCCTTCATTGTCAAAACTCGCGCTACCGGAGGCCTTCTTCAGTAACGGCTGTTCATGAATTCGAATTTTTCTATTGAATATCTGCTCACCTTTACTATCCAATAAAAAGCTTGCCTGACGATAAAGGCTGGATCCGTTAATTGCAGATACCAGATGAGACATTAAGCTACCTGCAACTGGTGCCTCATAGATAACCGGATAATCTCCAGTGCGAATTTTTCTCGCACCCAATCGTCGTAAGGTACGCCTGGCGGTCTCTTTGCCCACTTCCTCTGGGGGCATCAAGTCATTGCGGTCTCGACAGGAATCAAACCAGTAATCCCGCTGCATACTATCTCCTTCGCCCGCAATTACCGAACAGCTGGTACTGTGGCGGCTGCTTCTGGATAGGCCACGAAAACCGTTGGAATTGGCATACAGTTCAGACCCGTGATGGCTCGAGATCGAACCACCTTCAGTATTGGTAATTCGCTTATCCTGATCGAGAGCTGCTTGCTCGCAACGCTGGGCCAGCTCAATTGCCTGCTCCATATCGAGGTCCCAGGGGTGATAGAGGTCCAATTCCGGAAATTCGGTTGCCAGCAGATCTGGTTCTGCTAAACCATTGAACTCGTCTTGCTCCGTAAACCGCGCAATGTTACAGGCTGCGTCGACACAGCTTTCTACCGCGGACGCAGAATAGTCCGTAGTATCAGCGCTGCCGCTTCGGTGCTCAAAAAACACCGTGACACCAAGACTTTTATCCCGATTGTGTTCCACGGTCTCTACTTGACCGCGACGCACGGTCACCGATATTCCCTGACCGTGACCCATTGATACTTCGGCCCCGGTAGCACCTTTGTCTGTTGCTCTGGTAAGAGCTAAGTCGGCAATCTCTAAAAGCGTACTTTCCTGAGAATCGATGGGAACAGGGTGCCATGGATGATTATTCATTCCACTGATACTCCGCCTACGGTTAATCCATCGATACGTATAGTCGGCTGACCCACTCCTACCGGCACACTCTGGCCGTCCTTGCCGCAAACCCCCACCCCTGAATCGAGCGCCAGATCGTTGCCGACCATGGACACCCGAGTTAAGACCTCGGGACCATTTCCAATCAGAGTCGCACCCTTAACCGGATGCGTGGCTTTACCGTTCTCGATTCGATAAGCCTCTGAAGCAGAAAACACGAATTTGCCAGAAGTAATATCCACCTGGCCACCGCCAAAATTTACCGCGTATAGTCCTTTATCCACCGAAGCAATAATTTCATTTGGATCACAATCTCCAGGCAACATGTAAGTATTGGTCATTCGGGGCATCGGAAGGTGGGCATAGGACTCTCGGCGACCATTTCCAGTGGGTTTCATACCCATTAGACGTGCATTCATTTGGTCCTGCATGTATCCCTTGAGCACACCATTTTCTATCAGCACGGTATTCTGACTGGGTTCGCCTTCGTCATCTATGGTGAGCGAACCTCGACGATCTCGGATGGTGCCATCATCTACTACCGTGCACTGACTTGAGGCCACAGTTTCGCCAATGCGTCCGCTAAAGGTAGATGTGCCTTTGCGATTGAAATCGCCTTCCAAACCATGACCAATGGCCTCGTGCAACAGGATTCCCGGCCAGCCGGGACCGAGCACCACTGTCATTTCGCCGGCCGGCGCGTCGCGTGCATCGAGGTTCACTAGTGCCTGCCTCACCGCCTCCTTGGCATACTCTCCCGCGCGATCCTGCTGGGTGAAATAATCCATACCAAATCGACCGCCTCCTCCCATCGAGCCTTGCTCTCGTCGCCCGTTATGCTCCACGATTACGCTTACGTTCATTCGAACCAACGGCCGGATATCCGCAGCCAGCAATCCGTCGGCGCGCGCAACCATAATCGTATCCTGGACCGCCGCCAGGCTCACCGTCACCTGCTTTACCTTTGGATCCAATTGACGGGCGATCTGCTCAACTTGACGTAACAGCTCGACTTTTTCCTTGTCTTGCATACTATCTAAGGGATCAAGCGGTTGATACAAAGGTACCATTGTGCCGCCGTCTCGAACTGCAATCGCACCCGCATCCTTGTAACTCATTGCAATAGATCTTGCCGCGGTAGCGGCGTCCAGCAATGCACTGCCGGTAATTTCATCCGAATAAGCAAACCCGGTTTTCTCACCAGCGATAGCCCTCACTCCTACCCCCTGGTCTATTCCGTAGTTACCTGATTTGACCGTGCCTTCATCAAGCGCCCATGATTCATGGCGGGAATACTGAAAATAAAGGTCGGCGTAATCAACCCCTGGAGTCATGATTTTGCCTAGAGTGCGACTGATATCCTGTTCTACCAGACCCGTCGGATGCCACAGTGATTGCTGTGCAAGTTGAATCAGTTCAGACATATGTAGCTTCCGCCTTGTTTAAAGTTGATTTGTGATTTGGGAGATTTAAGGCAGTGCTTTAAGAAAACGGCCTTCGATGCTCAAGGCTGGGGATCTGTTTGCGCGCCTGCTTAACTTTCTTGAGGTCGATTTCCGCTATTAAAAGGCCTTCTCCAGTCTGTTTTTCAGCAACCACCTTTCCCCACGGATCGACCACTACCGAATGCCCGTAAGTTTTTCTGCCGCTTGAGTGGGCGCCCTCCTGAGCCGATGCGATGACATAACAGAAATTCTCTATTGCGCGCGCCCGCAGCAGAGTATGCCAGTGCGCGGGGCCAGTCTGCGATGAAAAAGCCGAAGGGACCACGAAAATTTGCACCTCTTGCTTGACTAGTTGGCGGTAAATCTCCGGGAATCTGATGTCATAACAAACTGTTAGGCCCACTTTGCCCAGGCAACAATCTAATGTAACGATCTTGCTGCCAGGCATTGTATAGGCTGATTCCAAATATCGTTCACCATTACTCAAGTGGACGTCGAACAAATGAACTTTGTCATATCGAGCCAGCTCCCTTCCATCTGAGTCGTAAACCAAAGAGCTATTGAATACACGTTTTGAGTCAGTGCTGCGAATTGGTAATGTGCCAGCGAACACCGTTACCTTGTGGTGCTTTGCAGCCTCGGACATGGTTTCTTGTATCAATCCGTCACCGTGACTCTCAGCGCAGTCTCGCAACTGCTTTCTGCTGGTTTGCATCAAGGCGAAACATTCGGGCAGAAATACAGCACTGGCTCCTTTCGCTGCTGCTTTCGCAATCAGCGCCGAAGCCAGCTTTAGGTTCTCCGGAATATTGTCGTTTGAGCAGGTTTGTGCGACCGCGATTCTAGGCACTTAATAACTTGGGACAGGGGGAACAAGCGAAGCTGCAGATTTTACACCTTGATCGGCCGCAGCATCCTGTCCGATGCGGCCGCGTCCTTTTCTAGACTGCCTGGGGAATGGGTACCCTAAAGCGCGTAGAAAATGTGGGCTCCTACTAATGCCACCAGTTTGCTATCGTCCTGCCAGCTGGGCTGAACCTCAACCGAATGATAGTGCGTGGCATCGCCAACCAGAGATATCTGAGCGCCACTGAGGAACAGTTGTGCAACCACCAGCGCCTGGCCCCAGGCTTTCGGGTCGTTGATTACATGATGACGAGGGGCAACGGCAGTCCAGCTGAACTGTTTACGCTGCCAGACGACTTCACACACAGTATCAGGATAGCGACTGCTTCTCACACGATTCATAGTCACCGATGCAATCGCGGCTCGACCTTTTGCGGATTCCCCGCGTCCTTCATGGTAAATATTCATGGCCATGCATCCTAGCTCTTGTCCAGGGGAAGCTACGGAATAATCGAAGGTCTGCGTATTATCAAATTCTGCGGCATGTGCGTTAGTGGTGAATAAACTGATGACGGAAAGAACGGCGATTTTCGCCTTTATTAGCGTTATTGCGACTCTCATGATCACATTTCTTGTTGAAATGCAGCACCATGTGCACCATCATGGTGCAACTCGGTAAAGCATTAGGGTAAAAGTGGTAATGTTTCAAAGTATTTTGCATAACTTTTGCAGAAGTATAGCGTCCGCTGTGGGCCGGTTCAACTCGAAATGGTTACGGAAACATTACCATCGAGGTTTGCATTGTGTAGACCCGCAGAATACCTGGTCTGAGGTCAAATCTGCCCTTGGTTATGCCTTTACATAGCCTTAGTCGAATACAACCAAACAGCGGTGTGATGGCTAGAGAAGCTAGCCAGAGATCAGCGATTTAGCCGCTGTATTGGTTAATCTCGGCAATTTTTATCTCGACTACACTGGGTCCTCTATGCCAGTAGCAAATATCTCCTACCTGCTTACCGATCAACATTTTAGCTAGCGGCGACGCCCAGCTTATTTTTTGCTGGGCGGCGTCGGCCTCATCTTCCCCAACAAGTCGAAAGCAATGGTTTTTTTTGTTTTCATCGGTAAAACTGACCCAATGTCCAAATCTAACGGTATTTGGTATCGGAGATTCAACAACCTCAGCCGAATGGAGACGAATGGCGTAATAGCGGATATCGCGCTGCAATTCAGCACGCCGATTTCTTGCCGCGATCTGCTCAATTTCACTTAATTGGTCCAACTCTTCCTGAAGACCTTGATAAAGACACCGCATCGATTCATAACCTTCCGGGGTCATCAAGTTTCTTAGAGCACTCACCGGCCTTTGCGGCAGCTCAATCGGGGCATCAGGTTCCGACTCTTTAACGAACGCTCGACTCATAGTGCCGCAATCCCTCCTACCTCAGAGAATTCACCGGCTAACATGAATATGCATGGCTTAGAATTCACGCGTGGCGCGAAACTCAACTTCGGGCCATCGCTCAATTACCAGTTGAAGATTAGCCCGGTTGGGAGCGATGTAACTGAGCGTATCGTGACCATCGATTGCAAGATGCTGCTCATTCTTGCGACGGAAATCCGCTTCCATTTTCTGATCCGGAAAGGTCAGCCAGCGTGCGGTAGAAACCTGAACCGCCTCAAATAGGCAGTCCACGCCATATTCGTGCTTGAGTCGGTGAGCCACGACGTCAAACTGCAGCACGCCCACCGCCCCCAAAATCAGTTCATTGCTCACAAGGGGCCTGAAAACCTGGGTTGCTCCCTCCTCACTGAGCTGGATCAGTCCTTTTTGCAAAGATTTGGCTCGAAGTGGGTCCTTGAGCCTCACTCGACGGAACAACTCAGGAGCAAAATTAGGGATACCAGTGAATTTGAGTTGCTCCCCCTCGGTAAACGTGTCCCCGATCTGAATTGTCCCATGGTTATGCAGACCCAGAATATCCCCCGCAAAAGCACTTTCAGCCTGATCCCTGCGTGATGCAAGGAATGTATGCGCATTGTGCACGGCCATTGTCTTTTGGGCTCTAACATGACGCAGCTTCATACCTTTTTCGAAATGACCTGACGTGATGCGCAAAAACGCGACCCTGTCGTGATGGGCTGGATCCATATTCGCCTGAATCTTGAATACAAATCCACTGAATTTTTTTTCGCCCGCCTCGACCACACGCGACTCGGTCTCTCGTGGTTGCGGTGAGGGCGCGAACTCAACAAAATTATCCATTAATTCATCGGTACCAAGCCGGTTTAATGCCGAACCGAAAAACACAGGAGTGAGTGCGCCAGAAAGATAAGCATCTGGATCGAATTCAGCACTGGCACCTTGCACCAGCTCGATTTCCTCTCTCAATGAATCAGCCAGGTCTCCTGCCGCCTGATCTAGCTCAGGAGTATGGATTCCTTTGATCAACTTATCTTGGTCAAACTTTCCCCGGCCGGCAAAAAAGTGCGCGGTATCGTCGTATAAGCGATACACGCCGACGAAAGATTTGCCCATACCAATCGGCCAGCTCATCGGTGAACAGCTGATCTTTAACACTTCCTCCACCTCATCCATGATATCTATAGGATCACGGCCTTCGCGATCCATCTTGTTCACAAAGGTCATGATTGGCGTGTCCCGAAGCCGGCAGACATCCATTAGTTTTACCGTCCTTTCCTCCACCCCTTTTGCAATATCAATTACCATTAATGCAGAATCTACCGCGGTCAAAGTGCGATAGGTATCTTCAGAAAAATCCGCGTGCCCCGGCGTGTCCAGAAGATTCACAATACGGTTTTTGTACGGAAACTGCATCACGGAGGAGGTCACAGAAATACCGCGCTGTTTTTCGAGTTCCATCCAATCGGAAGTCGCATGACGATCACTCTTACGCGCCTTTACTGTGCCAGCGAGTTGGATCGCTCCACCATACTGCAATAGCCGTTCCGTGAGCGTAGTCTTACCCGCATCAGGATGCGAGATAATGGCGAATGTGCGCCGCAGTTTTATTTGTTCAGAGAGATTACTCATGCAATGGTCGGGTCAACATATTTTGCTAGCCCGTTATCCGGGCGGGGCGCGATTATACGGGCTAATTCGAGGTAGAATCCACGACCTGTTTTTACCTGCCTCAATCTGTGCCTCTGCTCGTGCTGAAAGATGTCTCCATTGCATATGGAGACAACAAACTACTTGATTCAGTCAATCTGTCCGTCGAAAACGGTCAAAGAATTGGCTTGCTTGGACGAAATGGGGAAGGAAAGTCCACCCTGCTCAATATCATTTGCGGCTTCCAAGCCCCGGATGCAGGCGAAATCAAATTTGAACCTGGCGCCACAGTGGCTAAACTGGGGCAGACGCATAATTTATCCGGCACCGAAAGTGTTTACGATGCGATAGCGGCTGGACTAGGGGAGATCGGTGATTGGCTGGCCGAGTATCACAGGGTAATCGAAGATAAAACAATCAGCGCCGGAGAGCAGATGGAGCGTATGTCGGCGCTTCAACAGAAACTGGACGCCAGCAATGGCTGGGGCCTTCAGCAACGTGTGGAGAAGGTCATTTCACGCCTCAAATTGCCCGTAGATGAGCCAGTGGCATCACTATCCGGCGGATGGCAAAGAAGAGTTTCCCTGGCGAGAGCGTTGGTGTCAGATCCGAGGGTATTGCTTTTAGATGAACCGACTAACCATCTGGATATAGAGTCGATCGTGTGGCTCGAGAACCAGGTTCTGCAGTTTCCAGGAGCGGTAATATTCGTAACCCATGACCGGGCGTTCCTAAAGCGGGTAGCAAACCAGATTGTTGATCTAGACCGCGGGCGCATGACCTTCTGGGCCGGGAGCTATCCGGATTATTTGCGACGGAAGAATGCGTTTCTAGAGCAGGAGGCTCGCCAGAATGCGGAGTTTGACCGCAAGTTGGCGGAAGAAGAAAAGTGGATACGAAAGGGAATTCAAGCTCGCCGTACTCGCAACGAAGGCAGGGTCAGGGCTTTAAAAAAGATGCGTGTAGAGCGAGCGGAAAGGCGTAATCAAAAAGGAAAGGTCAGATTGCAACTTGACCGGGCCGCAAACAGCGGCAAACTGGTTATTGAAGCGCGTAACCTTTCATTTGCATATAAAAATAATGCAATCGTAAAAGATTTTTCTACCCGAATATTGCGAGGTGACCGTATAGGATTGATCGGGCCTAACGGAGTGGGGAAAACCACTCTGATTCAGATTTTACTTAGCCAACTTGCACCAGATAGCGGTGATATTCGGCATGGGAGTAATCTACAGATCGCTTTCTTTGATCAGATGCGCAGCCAGGTTAATCTCGATTCCACCGTGGTGGACGCCATTGGCGAAGGAAGAGATCAAATTACTATCAATGGAAAACCAAAGCACGTAATTTCATGGTTGTCAGATTTCCTCTTTACCCCGGCGAGAGCCCGCTCACCAATACGTAGTCTTTCGGGTGGAGAACGGGCTCGTGTATTGCTGGCGAAACTGTTTAGCAAACCCACCAATGTGTTGGTGATGGACGAACCCACTAACGATCTTGATATTGAGACTCTGGAATTACTCGAAGAGTTACTGCTCGACTATAGTGGCACGCTGCTGCTGGTCAGTCATGATCGACAATTTATGGACAATGTCGTGACCAGCACGATGGTTCTCGAAGGCGATGGGGTAGTCAGAGAGTATGTCGGAGGATATACGGATTGGGAACAACATAGATCGAAAGCGCCTGTTTCCAAATCCACTGCAATGAAAAAACAGGATCCTCCGGAGGAAAGCAAATCTGTACCAAAGAAAAAGAAACTCGGCTACAGGGAACAGCAGGAGCTGGCGGAGTTGCCAACTAAAATAGATGTGCTTGAACAACAGCAATCCTCGTTGACCAAGGCAATTTCAGACCCAGGTTTTTTTAAACTGCCGCAGTCGGAAATAGACGTTACCATGAAACAACTTGATCAGGTAGAGAAGGATCTAGAGCAATGCTACCAGCGATGGGACCAGCTCGAGTCCTAAACGGGACGCTGCGCGACTCGTTCAAGCCCTCGGTAATCCTCCCGAGATTCCGGATCGAGCCCGGAATGAAGAACTGGATTTAAATTAACACATCCTCTAGAAGGCATATTGCCCCAACTTGTCGTCCATAATACTTCTCCCCGCGGTGACAGGCCCTTCGATAACTAAAGAACCGTTCTTGATCGGAATAAGTATCTTGATCACAGCGGTCAATAAGGATCAGCCCCCGCTGTCTTAATCTTTTTTCAATATATAACGGAAGATCGAAATGTACTTTGCCAGTATTGGTATGAACCGTAAAGCAGGGCCCTGCATCGATCGAACTCTCCGCCAGCAGTCGGTCTCTAAATTCTCCCCCTACCTCATAACTTTTGCGCTGAATCGCCGGTCCAATGCAGCAATATATTGAACCCCACGACGCCCCCATCTGCATCATTGTTCCTAACACCACGTCGGTCACTCCAGCTAATCCACCTTGCCACCCCA
>JAHEGU010000110.1 GCA_024644945.1 Gammaproteobacteria bacterium
CGCCGCCACTGATTGAAACGCACGACCACACCATGTGACATGAGGTGCTCCATTCCTGCCGTAGTCGATGCGACAGCTTTGGCGACGGACCGGAAACCATATGGCTGTGCCATCTCTACCCCCGCCACAAATAACGGTTTTACTGCACCCTCACCAAATACATCGACTGAATCAATCAACCAACGTACCCAGTTGTCCCAGCCGACTCGTTCCTCCTTACCGGGGCAGATCCAATTAAACAGGCGTCGATCCCATACCTCCATGTTGGCATGGTGCGAATCCAGCCCAAGTGCACGGTAACGCTTCAGAATATCTTTTGGTTTTGCATTGGTCTGTAGATTAATAAAGCGGCGTGGCCGATCCCATTTCAACGCCTCAACATAGGCACCGTAAAAATCATCCTCATTCTGACTGTGTAGTTTATTCTTGATGGTGCCACCGCTGAGCAGAAAGCTCAGCGGCGCGTCATAGCTATAATTGGTGTTAGCTTCATCACTGACCGCCCGTGCTACTTCGAGAATCTGTTCGATGCTCTTGACCGGTGCAGTCAGTGTGAAATCTTGGGATTCCTTCATCTGACGTACGTTGTGATTGATGTCACAAAAACCGCATTCTTCCTTGATGCCCCAGAACTGGCAGTTTCGAAATACTGTAATAAAAAACCCAAAGGCAATGATCTCGTGAAATGGCACACCGTCGTCGGTTTTTTTACTGTAGTAGCTCGGCGCAGCCAAAAAGCGCGCCTCAGTCAGCACCTCATCGCCGTTTCGCAGCACCAACTGCCCTTTTATCACGTCAATGATGTAGGGTGAATCCGGTGCAAGAGTGGTCTGCACCATCACCGGTCGCAACTTATACATTCCACCCAGAATAATGATGTGTTCGGGAATACGGCGGGATTCCTTTCGCCCTAACTCAGACATCGGCACGAGATCGTATGAAAACAATCGATATGATTTAATCAGGCTACCGTTCGCGGCGCGTAGCGCCGCATCGGTGAACCAGACGCCCCGGCGCAGCAGGTCGGATTTGATTATCACCTCGCGCGGCACGTCCGGATAACGGGAAAAATACTCCTCGATTTCAGCAGACTGCGGTTGTTTTTGCTCGAGAGTATTACCTGTAGCTTGCATCATGGATACCCTGCCAGTGAAATTCTAAATAAAATGATGATGCTTTGCAGGAAAGCCCAGGGTTCCGGGTATGTTTGCTTAGGCTCTTCACTCATAATTCGTTAATCAGTTCAGTTACAAACCGCGCTAAGTACAGTTGTATAGATGTGGGTAATTAGGTATGCATGGAAAGTAGCTAGCCATTCAACACAGACTGCCACCTGCATAGTGTTTCGACATTGGGCATACTGACCGCCTTTTCGGTGGCGTACTGATAAAACTCGGAGAGATCTGGCTCTTCGAGGTCTCTAATCTGCTCGATGAAATTCAATGTCGTAAGCATGCTATTGTCAATTTGCACCGGCAATTCCAGGTCACTGACCTCCGTACCTTTACCTACCAGACCGGCACGAAATTTCTGACCGCTTCGGAATATCAAGTCAAACAGATTTCCATCATAATGCCTAGTAAGGTAAGAGTTGGCGGTAGACAATAAAAACGAGGTTGTCTCAGAACGGTCAGAAAGTTTGATTACATCGATCCCTAATTCTTCATATAGCTCAATGTCTTCGGGTCGGATAAAAGGGCTACGCAGCAGTTCCACCGGATCTGAGAGATAAATACTCGAACATTTGGTCAAGAACGGATCGCGTACGACTTTGCGCGATCCACCAATCTGTGAGTCACGCCCGGAATAGCTGTAATGTGCCTGACGATAAGAGCACTGGTTCAGACATGGGATATTCGCATACAGCTCAAGCTTGCAACTTACTGCAGAACGAATCTCGCGTAGTGCGACAAAATCACGATTCGCGGTAAATGGGCTGAGTATGATGACATCAGCCCCCATCGACTCAAAATAGCGGGCCTCCTCCACCGTGTCGATGTCCGCGATCAGCGATAAATGCAAACGAAAATCAGGAAAATCACGACTCACCATTTGTACCAGATGCTTATTGGCCACAGTGAGGCTGTCGACACCGGCATCGGCAAGACTCTCGAGAAAATGCGTAACCTGTCGCAGCCATTCAGGATCGTTTTCGCGACCACCAAAAGACGGTGCGTTGAGCACATAGTTAAAGCGCAGACCCAGGTTATGTGCCAATGTTAGGTGTCTTCTAAAGGTCTGATCTGAAACGTCGGGGAGACGGTATGAAGGGCGCCCACCACCCGTTATTGTCTCGCGATGTGCTCCGTAGATTTCCGCCACGCGTGTATGGACTCCCGGCATGGCATTTTGCTCCACGAGACCCTCCAGCAATGCATCGTCCCACGATGTGGCAATTGAATATTCCAAATCCGACTCACTCATGATTTACACCTCTGCCACGGCAACTTGTTACCAAGTGATAAGCCTGTTGCAACGCGGTTGTCATTACTACTAGGCTGATGATCAACCGACATCTAAAATGTAATCCTGTTTCTTATGTATTATTACCAGACACGGAGCATAACATAACACTTTGTACTCCCACCAACTCGGAAAAACGGCGATATTTAATTAATGTATCGGTGTAGTGGGTAGTAGTGGGCATGTAGATCATATTTTGCGCGCAAGGAGCACTCCCTTACCAATCGGTATCACCACTGCGTCGACACGCGAATCGGCGATCACATGATCAACAAACGGTGCGAGTGCTTCTTCATGGCTGTGAATATTATCAGCGGCGATAATCCCTCCGGCTACCAGATTTGGCATCAGCATCTCGTAACACTCGATATATTGGCTCTTCTCATGGTCGATAAAACAAAATGCAACGGTTCGACTATCTGGAAGAAAATTACGCACATCACCTTCGGTAACATCAATAATGTCAGTGACACCACTTCGCGCAAAGGTATCACGCGCTATGCTGAGCTTTGCGGCGGATCGCTCGAAGCTCTGCACACACTGGCCACGCACCCTGGCGGCCAGGGCCAACCATAAGGTCGAGTAACCACCGCTGGTGCCAATCTCAAGCAATGCGCCTGACGGTACCGTTGCGGCAAGCAACGCAAGAAAGCGACCGGTTTCTGGTGATACCGCACACAGACGGTCGACAGTCGGCACACCTTCCTTGCGCTGCTCGGCGTCAAGCGATTGAAGGCGCCGCATGCATTCGACCATACCGGTAGACATTTCATGGAACACGACTTTCCCCTGATAACAAAAATATATTTGTTCGTAACATGATTAAATCCGGGAGATAAACCAGCACATAGCCAACAAGGAAAATCGCCTGGACAAAGATTTTATACGGCGAATAATCCCATAATATTATTGTTTATGCCATGAGCTATGCTATCAGGTTTTGGAAACAGCTGATGCCATACAATGAATCATGAGAGTTTGGCGCTGGATTAGTGATCATGGCGAGAATCACTACCACGCATCTCACAAGAGCTTAGTGAAAGCCCATGAAGAATTTGATCGGCCTCGGTCAGGCTGTGACTTGGACATGCCTGATTAAATACATTTCTCTCAGTTATTGATGGGTTTCCTTCTCTCCTGCCTGTTTACACGCACTCGTTACGCAATTATCAGTCGTTTTCAAGAGCTTTGTAAGGCATGCTATCATTGCCAAAGAAAGAATAAGTGGCATAAATGATTAGATTTCTTAATCTAAATTATGGGTTACCAAAACTCACGTGCGCATGATCAATAACAATTCAATTTATATCGTTGGGTTCCCAAAGTCAGGCACGGTCTGGCTGACACGTCTGATTTGCGATGGAATGCAAGCACCGCGTGCATCGGGGATGCCGGGCGATGAGGAAAAGGTCAATCGAACCAACGCCATGCTGAGTCTGGATGAAGGTGCCCGACCTGCAATTCGCCACACTCACCTGCTCCCACATGATCTCGCCGATTATCGAAACGAAGAGTGTGAACTAGGCATCTATATCTACCGGGACTTGCGTGACGTACTGATCTCCGGATTTATGCACACACATTCGGCTGAGCATGAGGTTTTGCTCACCCGGCGCGATGAGACCAGTCTAAGGGAAGCGCTGACCGACCCCTGGGTCGTGATGAAACGGAAGTACTGGCGCCACGTCTCACGCCGAGCGTTCGGAAGATTCGCCACACGTGTGTGCCAGGAAGGTTGGCACCCATTTGGCACCTGGGGCGAGCACATTAACCAGTGGCGTGCCCACGCAGCTGCCAACACAAGGAGTCGGATCGCCTTTATTTCCTACGAGGAATTAAGAAATAACACGCTGATAACTCTGAAAAAAGCAATAGGCGTCCTCGGCATAGAAATACCGGCACACGAGCAATTGGTGACAGTAGTTGAGCGCTATTCGGCAGAGCGACTGCTCAAAGCAAAACTGTCGCATGATGCCGTTGACCGTCCCCTTGATGTCTATGCCCCGGGAACACTACGCAAGGCCATCATCGGAGATTATCGCAACCACATGAGACGTGACGAAGCATGCCTGGTTGAAAATACCCATGGGAAAATGTTACGAGATTTAGGCTACGTGGACAACGGCAACTGGATCAACGAACTTTAATATAAATACAATCGACTAAAAGCAACTCAGCGTCAAAACTAGAAAATTTATCTTAGTCAATCACCCCGGCACCTTGGCAAGGTCAGTCTCAGCTAAACCAGAGCCAATGTTTAGTAGCAATTGGAGGGAATACAATAAGCAATTATGGCCAGGAAAGATAATCCTGAATCTTATAAAAGAGAAACTAAGTAATTTCTTGTATTACTTAGTCTATATATAAGTAAAGAAAAGTCACTCGCCCATAAAGGGCGATAAAATCAGTAATGCATCTGCACAATAGCAAAAATATAATGAATCCAAGAGCACCATCCTCTGCTCTGTGCCAGCATAAAATAATTAAACTCGTCCTACTGCCTAAAATCAATCAGATGCCCCGCACCAACCGAAACCTGTACTCGTTCAGATTCCAAGTTCTCATTTATCACCTCTCTCTATAGCACTATCAGAGAGGAGCGTTTCCCTGGCCTTTTTCTCGCGCTGCCCTGAATGGCGCTTGTTTCTTTAATTCAGGCTTAGCGAGAATGACTTTAGCTCTCTTTCTCCCC
>JAHEGU010000023.1:0-41660 GCA_024644945.1 Gammaproteobacteria bacterium
TCGGCGTGCTTCAGCATGCGCTCCATCAACTCCGGCCCCTGAACGCCGTCTGCGTCACCGGGCCAGTTATCGACATCGGTGGTTGTGGTCAATTGACCGCCCTGTTCAAGCCCGGTAATCAGGACCGGGTTAAGGTTGGCTCGAGCGGCGTAGACGGCAGCGGAGTATCCGGCCGGCCCGGAACCCAGGATAAGGAGCCGAGCGTGTTTGGGGTCTGACATAATAGTTTGATTAGCGTAGTATTCGGACAACTTAAATAAACGGAAACAAGCACGAATTATAATGCGAGGCGCATCGCGAAAACGAGTGCTGGTTACAGGTGGTGCCGGATTTCTTGGTTCTCATCTATGCAGCCGATTACTTGATCAAGGGCACACAGTGCTATGTGTGGATAATCTGTACACGGGAACTCGGGAAAACATCATTGATCTGCTGAAAAACCCTTGGTTCGAGTTTATGCGGCATGACGTGACCTTCCCGCTTTACGTCGAAGCAGACGAGATATACAACCTTGCCTGCCCAGCCTCCCCGGTTCACTACCAGTACGACCCGGTTCAAACTACTAAGACCAGTGTTCATGGTGCCATTAATATGCTTGGTCTTGCTAAACGAACCGGGGCTAAGATATTGCAGGCCTCCACTAGTGAAATATATGGAGATCCTGATGTGCACCCTCAAACCGAAGATTACTGGGGGCGGGTCAATGCCGTGGGACCTCGTGCTTGTTATGACGAGGGCAAGCGCTGCGCGGAGACATTGTTTTTCGATTATTACCGACAGTATCGACTCAAAATTAAAGTAGTACGCATATTCAATACCTATGGGCCTAACATGCACCCTAATGATGGCAGGGTGGTGTCGAATTTTATTGTGCAGGCATTACGGGGAGACCCCATCACCATCTATGGAGACGGCAGTCAGACACGATCGTTCTGCTATGTTTCCGACATGGTGGATGCCTGTATACGAATGATGGAAACAGAGGACGATTTTACCGGCCCGATTAATCTGGGGAATCCAGATGAATTGAGTATTCGTCAGTTGGCCGAACTGATTGTTGACATCACGGGAGCAGGATCGAAAATTGTGTCGAAGCCATTGCCTCAGGATGATCCTGTTCAACGCTGCCCGGACATTACGCTTGCGCGAGAGTCTTTGAACTGGACACCATCCATCGAGATTCGAAGCGGCCTGAAACAAACCATCGAATGGTTTGCCTCGGTGATCTGACTCTTACTGCTGAACTGCCTCGAATTCATGTGCGGCATAGCCGGCATCTATCAATACGCTGATTCAGGACACGTTGCGGATCAGCAGGCACTGAAAACTATCAGTGCCCACATGCGCAGTCGCGGGCCGGACGATGAGGGGGTGTGGGTGTCAGAGGACCAATGCGTTGCCCTGGCGCATCGACGGCTTGCGATTATTGATCCAGGTCCTGGGGGTCACCAGCCCATGCGCTGCCGTTTCGGCGATCACGTGATCACCTTCAACGGAGAGATATACAACTATCGGGCCTTAAAAAAGATACTCACGGGTCATGGCCATCGGTTTACCACGGAGTCCGATACCGAAGTACTGTTGCGGCTTTACCAGCATTATGGGCATGCCATGGTTGAACATCTGCGCGGGATGTATGCCTTTGCCATCTGGGATCCGCATCAAAGAGGTTTATTTATCGCCAGGGATCCTTATGGGATAAAGCCCCTTTACTATGCAGTTTTTGATGAGCAAATCCGCTTTGCGTCTCAGGTTAAGGCGTTATTTTGTGGGGGAGGGATATCGGAGGAAACGAGCGTTGCGGCTGAAGCGGGATTCCTGCTCACCGGCTCAGTAATGGAGCCACACACCTGTTACCGGGATGTGCATTGTTTACCTGCAGGCCACAGCATGTGGATTGACCAGACTGGTTACGTTGAACCTAAACTTTACCTCGATATCACCTCGATGTTCTTCAGCGAATCAGAGTCAACAGTGGTGTCATCAAACAGTGCTGAAATAAGTGCCAATGCTTTCTCTGATTCGGTCCAACATCATCTGGTCGCCGATGTGCCGGTTGGTAGTTTCCTTTCTGCGGGGATCGATTCTGGTTCAGTTTCAAGTATGGCTGCTGGCGCACTTGGTTCGCCGCTTGAAACGATAACTCTGGGGTTTGAAGAGTTTCGAGGTTTTTCCCAGGATGAAACGGTTTTAGCTGCAGAAATCGCGGCTTCGATTGGAGCCGATCATCACCCTCGCAACGTGACCCGTGGCGAGTTTGACCGGGACTTCGATGACATCCTGGCTGCCATGGATCAACCCACCATAGACGGTATCAATACCTGGTATGCCAGCAAAGCCGCCGCAGAGCGGGGATTAAAGGTGGTGCTTTCCGGGGTGGGTGGGGATGAACTCCTGGGTGGGTATCCATCGTTCAGCGATATTCCGGTCTGGCGAGAGCGCTACGGATTCTTGTCGAAACTTCCTTTTGCATCTGTCTTTGCCGATTATTTGACTCACAACGCAGGATTTCTCCCGCTGTCGCCCAAAGCGTTTGCGATGTTGAAATATGCCGGTTCCTGGGGCGGGGCATACTTGTTACGTCGAGGTTTGTTCATGCCTGCCGAGCTACCTGGAATTATGGGCCGTGACAGAGCCGAATATGCGCTCGACCAACTTGATATCCCGAACTGCTTCGAACCTGCCGGCAACAGCGATAATAGTTATAACTTTATCGCGGCAACGGAAAGCCGCTGGTATCTTCGAAACCAGCTTCTTCGAGACACGGACTGGGCTTCCATGGCCCACTCAGTGGAGGTTAGAACGCCGCTTGTTGATCTTGAGCTGACCAAACTACTCGCCCCCATGGTTGCGCAGGACCCGGGTAAACACTGGCTGATCGATGCTGTACCGCAGCCTTTGCCGGATGCGCTGTTGAACCGGGCAAAAACCGGATTTAATACGCCAATTGGAGAGTGGTTAATGCAAAACCGTAGGCTCGACCACTGGAGGCAATACAGTCACTTATGTCGCAGACACGTGCATTGGTCACGACGTTATGCGGTGTGTCTGCACGAGATATTTTTTCGTTAGTTAAGGAACAGCCTGATAGGGCAGGAGCCCGAGGGTTGGCATTGTCGGCCGTGCCTCCCGGACACAGGTTCTGTGTCCTGGGTATTTAAGCAGAGGTTCTGGTTTTCGCTGGGATGATCAGAGTTCAGAACTCTCATCTCTCGACAAGGAAACAAGATCAATCCGAAATTTCGATGCCTTATCAACTTTACCCTTCAATCCGTCACTGCTGAAGGTTTCTCCGGCTTTTGGAATGCGCTCGGTATGGCTGAGCACCCAGAAACTGATCGTGTCTGTTGGTTTGCCCGGTGGTTCGATACCGAAATACTCGGTCACCAAGCGCATTTCCGCACTGCCCGCGACCTGAATCACGCCGTCCGAGATTTGAGTCAGTTCGGTGGGGGTAATATCACTTTCGTCGTAGATTTCTCCGACCAACTCTTCGATCAGATCTTCCAAGGTCACGATTCCACGGGTGATGCCATGCTCATCCACAACGATCGCCAAATGACGCTTTTCATATCGCAATGTGGCAAACAGCTCGTCAATGGGTTGATACTGAGATACGAAGACAGCCTCTTGGGCGATATCATTCAGCGTGGCGTCGTCTTCCCCTTTAGCATTCGATTCCAGCAGGCTGCGCAGGAACAGCACGCCGCGAATCTTGTTGGGCTGCTCTGCATAAACGGGAATT
This sequence comes from Gammaproteobacteria bacterium, assembly GCA_024644945.1. GTDB lineage: Bacteria > Pseudomonadota > Gammaproteobacteria > Arenicellales > Poriferihabitantaceae > VYFG01. Next base: position 3,746 of record JAHEGU010000023.1, read on the forward strand.
CTTGAGTAGGGCTGTGCCATGACCTTTGGTAATGCTTCTAGCACGTTTTGGCTTCCGTCAAGTTGAAACACATTATGTAGCGGCGTCATGACGTCACGGACCGTGAGGTCGTTAAAGGCGAATACGCGTTCAATCAACTCCCGCTCACCCTGCTCAATAGTGCCTTCTTTTTCGCCGTGCCCCAGCATTCTGATCAGCTCAGACTCGGTTACAGTTGGTTCTGACGTGATGTTAAAGTAGTGCGTGATCCATAGTGTAAATCTGCCAAACAACCAGACCAACGGATACAAGATGCGCATCAGGCCCAGTATGAACGGTGCAATGAAGAGCGATATACGTTCTGAATAACAGGTAGCAAGACTTTTTGGCGTTATTTCGCCAAAAATCAAAATAACAATAGTGAGAACTCCAACGGCAATGCCGGGACCGAAGTGACCGAACCATGCCGTAGCCAGCAGGGTTGCGATGGAAGCGGCTGCAATATTGACGAGGTTATTACCGATCAAAATGGTGATCAGCATCTGCGGGGTGTCGCTCTTAAGCTTAAAGAGTGCCTTGGCGCCCCGGCGATCCTCCTTGATCAGGCTTTCGACCCTGGCCATGGAGATTGTTATTAATGCTGTTTCGGAGCCGGAGAATACAGCGGAGAGAAATAGCAGAACCAGCAAAGCGATCAGTTCCATGAACTAGCGCGGTGTTTGCAAATGATGGGCGACAGTCAAGTATAGAACACCTGATTCTTGATCGAAATGAAATATACGGTCTATTTGGAGAATCGGTCTTTGCATAATTCTGCTAAAGCCGCTGAAAGTTATTTTATAGAAACTTATGTGATGTGAGGAAATTCCCATAACTTAATGATACATATGATTTATTTTTAGTGAGTGACCTGAGTATCGACACATTTAGCTAGATTAGATTCTCGAAGCGGTTAACGATGGAAGAAATTTGATCCGTGTCAAATGTGAAAGTTTGATCGTCCGGTAGCGTACGCAATCCGGTATTAATTGCACCATTCTTTAGGAGCGCGGACAGCTCAATTTTTATTATCTAAAACAATTGAGGGAAGTATGAACAATTGCAGGCAGCTCATCTCCGGTATTCTGGTGACATCGATCTTGACTTTCTCTCTGACCGCTTATGCGGCGGATCGTCAGGTCATTCAAAACAAAGGGTCGGATACACTGGACAACGTAGCTCAAGCGTGGGCCGAGGCGTATCGAGAGGTCGATGATAGTGTTGCGGTAGCCGTTTTCGGGGGTGGATCAGGAACTGGAATTGCGGCAATGATCAATGGAACGGTGGACATTGCCAATGCCAGCCGCAAAATGAAAGGGAGGGAAATGAAGAGTGCGCAGCATAAGGGTCAAGATCCACTGGAGCACGTTGCAGGATACCATGCTTGGGCAGTGTTTATGCATAAAGACAACCCCGCGGAATCGATGTCGATTTCTCAAGTGAAAGAGACCTATGGCGCTGGCTCGATATATCAGTATGAGGATGATGTGAACTTTTCGTCACTCCATATTATTGTCATTGTGGCTTGATGACGGAAACTTCAATCTGAACAAGTACGAGTCCCTATGGAAATAATAATGCCTCTGGTTTTAATTCTCGCGGGTTTTTACGTGGGCTGGAATATTGGAGCGAACGATGCGGCCAACTGTATTGGCACCACGGTGGGCGCACAGATAATTTCGTATCGCAAAGCCGTAACTATCATGGCTGTTTTTGTCATCCTAGGCGGCGTATTGCAGGGTCATCATGTGATGAAAACCGTGGGTAAGGGCATAGTGATCTCCGACTCTCAATCTTATGAGGAACACAATGGTGTGGAGGCAGGATTGGAGTTCAGGAGTTATTTCCCCGACAACCGTTTATCTGATAGGGCGATCCTGATTGCGCTACTTTCTGCTGGATTCTTCGTCACGTTGGCGACATTTTCCAGCGTTCCGGTGTCGACCTCGCAGGCTATTGTCGGCGGCGTGGCAGGAACGGGTATGGGCATTGTCGGCATGAATGCCTCCTACTTCAAACTTGGCGTACTGCTTAAAATATTTGGCGCCTGGGTGATCAGCCCAGTGCTGACCATGGTGCTGGCGTTTGTGCTCTATACTATTCTCGGCCGCCTGCTGAAACATGCGAATTCACTCGTCTGGTCTAATGTTATGGCCGTTGCCGTTGTGATTTCAGCAGCCTACGTTTCTTATTCACTGGGTGCAAACGATGTCGGCAATGCAATTGGCCCCTTGTTGAGTAAATATCCGGACAAAGGTATCCCTCTGGCTATTCTGGGTGGTGTGGCGATGGCAGTCGGCGCCTTTACCTTTGGTTCGCGGGTTACCGATACGGTAGGAAAAAGTATCACACCATTGGATTATGGCGGTGCTCTATCGGCACAGTTTGCGGCGGCTTTCGGCGTGCATCTATTTTCAATGGCCGGCATTCCAGTTTCGACTTCCCAAGCGGTAGTGGGCGGTGTCATCGGGGTAGGATTGACCAAGGGTATGAATGCTGTGAGTACTAAGAAAATTTCACGAATATTTCTTGGTTGGGTTATTACGCCGACCTGCGCGGCCCTGTTTGCCGCCATGGTCTACCGATTGCTGGCGTGAACGGGCAGTAGTAGGCGAAAATTTAGATAAATTGACCGGAGACATATGAGATATGTTGATATTTAAGAAAGAAAAACATGCGCGGCATCTCGTTCTCGAGCATATGCGCAACGTGCGTGAGTGCGTAACCGAGAGTCGGAATGTATTGGAAGAGTATTTGGCGGGAGACGTCGAAGCAACACTACGAAAAGCGGCTGAAGTCAGCCGGCTGGAATCGGTGGCAGACGATTTATTGCGTGAGATAAGAACCGTTCTGCTAGACGGGGCTTTTCTGCCCCATATCAGATCCGATTTATATCGCTTAGTTGAAGCAGCCGACAACATTGCCGGGGAGGCCGAAACTATTGCCCAGTTTCTGGTATGTCAGTCGCCGGAAATTCCCGCTGAGTTTCATAACGAGCTGATGGAAGTTTTTCATCAGTCCCTGAATTGTTTTTTCGAATTGCGGAAGGCCATGAAAGCCTTTTTTAAGCCGAAAGGATCATTTAAAGACATTCATGAGCATTTCTCCCAGGTCTGTGAACTCGAGAGTGCGGTAGATATTTTACAATCAGATCTGACTAAAAAAGTTTTTACGTCATCGATGGAGCTGAGTAAGAAATCGCATTTGCAGCGATTGATCAGGAGAATCGGGAATATAGCGGACTTGTCCGAGGACACTGCCGATGAACTGGAATTTGCGGCGATGAAGTCGGTAGTCTAGGCCGAGCTGTCTTAACCTTGTATTTCGTGAGTACGAGGAACTGAGAGAAAATCCCGGATCAAGCTCAGGAAGACGCAGCATCTATCCCGTCATATTTCGAAGACGGGTCGTCCTCAGCCACGTTCCTTTCGCCTCAGGTTGAGGGTAAGTACAAGACTCCCTTTATTCGACCTGAAGGCCGGTGGAATCAATTGCTGCCGCGCAACGTTTCTGAAGCCTGGTCTTGTTTTCGAGCAGGCATTCAGCCAGCCTCCCTTCGCCTGCCTCAACGCTGGCGCAGTGTGTGTCCAAATCTTCATCGCATTCACTGGCGACATAAGTGAGCGCACCGACGAATCGCTCCAGCTGGGCGGCCGCATCATATAGCGCATACTCACATTGTCCAGATAGTTTGTCTCCATGGGCATACAGGCAGGCAAGGACACGACCCTCACCTGGGGTGACCTGGCTGCAGTAGCTGTTCAGTTCAGTCTCACACCCGGTTGCTACAGATTCAATTAGGGACTCGAGGGCCGATGCAGAGTTTACGCCAGACAGTGAAAGTACAAGAACAGCAATTACAGAAAGCCTTTTCATTTTTTATCTCGGTGATTCTTAAAGGGAAGGAGTTTTCGCGAATATGATTGATCAAATAAATATATCAGACATTTTTATTTGGTCAACTAGTTACGGCTAATGACACAGGAGTTTCCAAAGTATTTTCCAAACAAAGTCAGTTTGGCAAAGTATTTGTTTACGCCACCTCTAAACTCATCCCGCCCTCTATTGAGAATATGGAGTTTTGTTTTTACCGGAAGTGAATTTAGTATCCGGTCATAAACCCCCGGATCGGTGATATAAGTGTCTTTTGGGATCTCGATCAATCCTATTCGTTCAAGATTGTTCAAATAAGATTCCGTCAGGTCTTCATGTTCGCAATTAGCATCGACGCCGATGGTGGATACTAAGGTGTTTATCTTTACATCTCCAAGATTTCCCGGTCTGACTTTGTTGATGTCAATAATGGGAATAATTTTAACATCCAGCATGTGCGCAATTATCTTGACCTCATCTGATGTCATGTTTCTTATGATGTCGACAAAACCAGGATGCGCTGTTTTACGAGTATCATTATCTAATGCTGTGGCGAGTAGGTTCAAATAAAGCTCACATACCAGCTTATGATGCCGGGAATATCTCAGTGACTCGAGGACCGGTCCGACAATGGCAATGTCAGGGGATGATATTCTTTCAGCAGGCGTGAATTCGAGTTTCCTGACCAGATTTCGGTAGATGAACTCTTCGATTTCCTTTCCCCGCCACACTAACTCGCTGGCGTCCTTCAGCGCAGTATTGACCGCAAATGCAACGGAAAGTGCTTGGCCTTCCTCCATGCCGGTTATGGGTAGTACAGAAGCGGTATGTTCGACAGACTCAATCGCTTCTTCTGTCTCTGACTTAAGAACCTCAACAAACCTTCCTTTTGAGACGGCACTGGTTGCATTGGTCATTGAACTCTCCGCGGCACGATATATTTATTGATCAGCTGCTTCTACCTGCATATGAAGCGGCAAATAATACAGTATCTAGTTTCATAACATGTAAAGGGGAAGGCGTGTTTTATCGCGTCTTTCTTGGGCCGTCTTGATGCAAGGTAAGCGCTCATTGCGCCCACGAAAACCCGGTTAAACGCTTGCTGTCTAACTTACGATCACGAGATTCCGCTCGGCGCCATTCTGACTAAAGTCAGGACCTCACTAGGTTTTTGGGTTCCGGACAAAATATACCACATCTCAGCCGGGAGCATGGTACCTCCTAATCGCCCGATCTGATCACTCTTTGTACCAGGGAGTCGACCGCTTGATTAAAGTTCGGTAATGAAAACTGGATCAGCTGTTTAGGCACTGATTTGGGTTTTTCCAGTGCGCGCATGATTGCGCCATTCAACTCATTTCTGTCGTCTGGATCAACCAGTTCTCCAAGTATGCCATTGAGTAAGGCGTCCCGACTGCCGTCTAGTTTGCTTCCCACTAAGGGTAAGCCGCATGCCATTGCCTCGAGATAAACGTATCCGAAGCCTTCAAGCCTGCTCGGCATAATGTAAGCATCTGCCAGTCGATAATGATCGACCTTTTCCGAGTCATTGATTTCCCCAGTAAAAATCACACGACTAGAGACGCCATTTTCCCGGGTGAGTTTTTCAAGACGATTTCGGTCATCACCTTCCCCAATAATTAAATAATGGAGGCTGGGTGTTTTCAGCAGTAAATCTGTCATCGCTGAAATTACAATATCGAACCCTTTGGATCGTTCTTGAGCTGACAGCCGCCCCAGGGTCATGATTACCGGTTCATTTTTTAATCCATATCGCTGCTGAAGATAATCTGGGCGTGGCCCCGGGATAAACAAGTCGGTATCGATTGCGTTAGGGATCACGGTCACTTTGGCCGGCTTTAATCCTGACCAATTTAGAAACCTTTTTTTGGTTACTTCAGACACGCTTAGCACCTGATCGATTTGTCGAAGTGCAAGGTGAGAAAAAAAACCGGGTCGTTTCCAGCTTTCAAATCCATGTATCACCAATATCAACCTGGCCCGGTGCAACATCGCAATTATAGCGGCCACGGGTAACAGGTTTATATGTTCGCAAACCACCAGATCCCAGCGACCAGCGAAGGTAGATTCTTTTATCAGAGCTATCAAGTAAGCGAAAGAAGAGTTTGCGCTGAGGTCGAGGTAGTCCAGCTTTTCCGGCATGACTTCGACATATTCGGGTTTGATCCGGGGCAGTGCATGAACAGTCCGAACTTTATCAATGGCACACAAAGCGCCCAGCAAATGACGGCAGTGGAGGGCGATTCCACCCCGGCCACCGAAACCATCCGTTACCAGGCTGAGAATACGCACCTGTTTACAGACACCGGAAACAATTTAGAGCTAAAGGGACTGATAGTAATCCATCAGAATCTGGGCTACTTCGGGTCTAGAGAATTCAGGAGGTGGTGCAATGCCCTGGCCGAGCATTTCTCTGACCTTCGTGCCTGACAGCAGCACAAAATCTTCCTTGCTGTGATCCGGTGCCTCACGCATCATGACCACCTTGCTAAGTTTCTTGGACCAGGCAGTGTGATCGGCGCGGAATATCTCTATCTCCAGCGCACCGTCCGGCACTTCCTGGTCAAAGATTGTCTGGGCATCAAAATCTCCATAATAATCTCCCACTCCAGCGTGATCACGCCCAATAATAAAATGAGTCGCGCCCATGTTCTGTCGAAACACGGCATGCAGCACAGCTTCCCTTGGTCCTGCATAGAGCATGTCGAATCCGTATCCGGTGATCATGACGGTATTTTTTGGAAAATACAGTTCAACCATTTTTCGGATCGCTGCATCGCGCACATCCGCTGGAATGTCACCGGGTTTTAGTTTTCCCAGTAACATGTGAATCACACAGCCGTCTGCGCCCACCCGTTCCATCGCAATCCGACATAGTTCTTCATGGGCGAGATGCATGGGATTGCGGGTCTGAAAGGCGACTACTTTATTCCAGCCGCTGGCTTCGATTTGCTCACGAATCTGCACCGCAGTACGAAAAGTGTCGGCGAAGTCTGTTTTGAAATAACTGAAGTTAAGTACTTTGATAGGACCGGATAGAAGGCTTCGACCTTGGGCATAAAATTCTGCTACTCCCGGGTGCTCAAGATCCTCAGTGCGATAAATCTTTTCACTGATTAATGACATATCATCATCATCCAGATGCTCTACCGCCTCCAGATCGAGCACTGCAATCACAGGATTGCCATCAACATTCGGATCGCGCAACGCCACCTGTGTGCCAGTCTCAAGAGCGCCTGCACCATCCACCAGGCACAGCACAGGAGTCGGCCAGAACAAGCCGGAACTGGTATGCATGGTGTTGGCTACACTGAGCGCATCGGTCCGATTCATGTAACCTGTCAGTGGGTTGAAATAACCCGCACCCAGCATCACGGCATTTGCCGCGCCGGCAGAACTCATCAGTACTGAAGGCATGCTCTGCGCGTCGTCAAGCAGCGATTGATTTGCCCTGGAGTCGTCTACGTAAAGCGGGTTCAGAGTGTCTGATCCATGGGGTTTGATCATGATGTTGTTCTCCGGGATTTCTTTAATTCAGTTCTGGCGTCGCGAACGCACAGCCTCGGCAAGCTGGTTCAGCATTGTTTCAGTATCTTCTATACCAATACAGGCGTCGGTTATGCTTTGCCCGTATGTCTCCGCGACACCATCGACCACATCCTGACGTCCGGCCACAAGATGGCTTTCTATCATGACCCCCATTATTCGAGCCTCGCCGCCCGAGATCTGTTCGCATACATTTTCGCAGACACCCAATTGGTTTTCCGGAATCTTTTTACTGTTTGCGTGACTGAAATCAATCATTACCTGTGGGATAACACCGGCACGATTTAATCTGTCGCAGGCCAGTTCCACATTTTCAGCATCAAAGTTAGGTTCCCTGCCACCGCGCAGAATCATATGACAGTATGGGTTCCCGGTGGTTGTATAGATTGAAGACTGTCCATGTTTGGTTAGAGATAGAAAACGATGCGGTCTGGCTGCTGCGCGAATCGCATCGACTGCAATGTCGAGATTTCCGTTGGTGCCGTTTTTAAGTCCGACTGGACAGGACAGACCAGAGGTGAGCTCACGATGCAGCTGGCTTTCAGTAGTGCGTGCTCCAATTGCCCCCCATGAAATCAAATCTGCCAGATATTGCGGAGTAATCAAATCCAAATACTCTGTCGCTGCAGGCATGCCCATGTCATTCAGGTCCAACAGGAGTTTTCGCGACAGATGTAATCCCTTATTAATATCAAAACTCTGATCGAGGTCAGGGTCGTTGATCAGACCTTTCCAGCCAACTGTGGTTCGGGGCTTCTCAAAATACACCCGCATCAAAATCAGCAGATCGTCGCTGTGCTGCTGTTTTAGTTTTAGTAGCCATCGTGCATAGTCGAGCGCCGCATCAATGTCGTGAATTGAACAGGGGCCACATATCACCAATATTCGATCGTCATCTCCTTGCAGGATCTGCTGAATTTGTTCGCGCGCCTCTAGTGTGGTGGCAGCAGCCTGGTCGCTGGCGGGTATCTGCTCAAAAAGCATGTGAGGATTGATGACGGGGGAAACGTCGGCGATCCTGAGGTCATCGGTTTGTACGGTTGTCACGGGATTCTGGTTAGTTCTAGCAGACGCGGGATTGTACGGGCAACGCTTCGAAGAGTTAAGGTTTGGAATAATAATTCTGTCTATGCTGCAATAAACGAATTCGGACAGCGCATAGATAATATTGGGCTGGATGTGCAGAGGCGGCTACTACTGGAATCCGCTGCATTTGCTCGGAATCTCTTTTGACCGGTACTGGATTAACGACTATAATCCGCCGCCTTTTCGGGGCGGACCCTGCAGGGTGCAAGCGGTCTCCGGGATAAGCGCCTGCTTGGTGTACTTAAGTCCCTGTAGTGCCCCAGCCAATCGAAACAGATCCGAGGAAATCATGGCTGTTCAGAAATCACGTAAAACTCCCTCAAGGCGAGGCATGCGGCGGTCCCACGACAGCCTGACTAAGCCTTCGCTGTCTATTGACGAGGTCACGGGTGAGCTGCATCGCCGCCACCACATTACCCCTGACGGCTACTATCGTGGCAAGAAGGTCGTCGAGCCGCAATCGGAAGACTGATTCCCCCTGATACCGCGTTTCTTGCGGGTATCACTATTCATTCGAAGTCATGATTAACCTGTCTGTCGACGCAATGGGAGGGGATCATGGGCTCGAAGCCACGGTTCCCGCCAGCATTGAAGTTGTGGAGAGAAATCCTGATGTGAAGGTGATCCTGGTGGGCGACCCCCAGGGAATTAGGGCCAGGTTAGGGCAAAAGGAAGTCAGCGGCCGCATCGAAGTCCAGTCTGCCAGTGAGGTGGTAGACATGGAGGATTCTCCAGCCTATGCATTGCGCAAAAAGAAAGACTCCTCGATGCGGGTGGCTATTAACCTAGTGAAGGCGGGTGCCGCCAACGCCTGTGTCAGTGCAGGCAATACTGGTGCCTTGATGGCCACCGCCAGATTTGTCCTCAAAACCATTCCAGGCATAGAACGTCCGGCTATTTGTGCCGCGTTGCCTAAGTTGAACGGTTTTACCTATATGCTCGATCTCGGCGCCAATATTGACAGCCCGCCGGAAATTTTGTTCCAGTTTGGCTTGATGGGGAGCCGCTTGATTAGCTGCCTGGGCGGACCAGCCGACCCGACGGTGGGGTTGTTGAATATAGGTGTGGAAGAGATGAAGGGTAATGAAACCATCAAGGCCGCAGCGGAGATGTTCAGGCAAAGCGATCTAAACTACCGAGGCTACGTTGAGCCTGATGAAATTTATCTGGGTGATACTGACCTGGTGGTATGCGATGGATTTGTCGGTAACATCGCGCTTAAGGCCAGTGAGGGCGTGGCGCAGATGATCATGGGCACTCTCAAGGAAGAATTTACCAGCAGCCTCAGCAGCAAGATGTGTGGTTTATTCGCGAGGCCAGTACTAAATTCAGTAAAGGCCCGTCTCGACCACAGGCGCTACAATGGTGCAAGCTTGCTCGGATTGCGCGGTACAGTGGTGAAATCTCATGGTGGAACCGATCATGTCGGATTTCGACATGCGATCGAAGTTGCTATTGAAGAAGTGCGCAAGAATCTCGTAAGCGAGATCGAAAACTCACTGACATCAGTGCCGGTTCAGGATACGCTCAGGTCATGATGTATTCCAGATTAATCGGAAGCGGAAGCTACCTGCCTGAGAAAGTCCTGACAAACGAAGAACTTGAGTCAATGGTAGATACAGACCATGACTGGATCATGGCGCGTACTGGAATTGCAGAGCGAAGAATCGCTGCAGATGATGAGTTCACCTGCGACCTGGCTGAAAAAGCCTCGAAGGCAGCCATAAAGGCGGCCGGTGTTTCCGCCCAGGATATCGACCTGATCGTAGTGGCTACTACCACTGCAGACCAGGTGTTCCCCAGTACAGCATGCCTGTTACAACATCGTCTGGGAATCGAAGGTCCGCCGGCGTTCGACGTCCAGGCCGTCTGCGCTGGTTTTATGTTTGCCTTGGATATTGCAGATAAGTTCATACGTACCGGTAGCGCCAGTTGTGCCCTGGTTGTGGGAGCCGAGACCTTTTCTCGAATCATTGATTGGAGTGATCGTCGTACCTGTATTTTATTTGGCGACGGTGGCGGTGCTGTAGTACTGAAAGCAGATCAACAACCAGGTATTCTGTCTACACACTTGCATAGTGACGGCCGTTTTAAAGACCTGTTGTGTGTGCCAGCCGGTATCTCCAGAAACTATCAGGCAATTCAGTCTGGCACCGCGTTTACCACTATGGAGGGTAGTGAAGTTTTTAGATGGGCGGTGACAGCAATGGCTGACCTGGTCGATGAAACACTTGCTGCCAACTCATTGGACAAAGAAGACGTGGATTGGCTGATTCCTCACCAGGCGAATGTAAGGATTATTAATGCTGTCGGCAGACGCGCCGGGTTTCCAGCGGAGAAAGTAATCGTGACAGTAGAACACCACGGTAATACCTCTGCGGCATCGGTTCCGTTGGCATTGGACGAGTCGATTCGGGACGGCACGATTAAACCAGGCGATCTCGTGCTCATGGAGGGTTTCGGTGGCGGCTTCACCTGGGGCTCGGCATTGATCCGAATCTAGACCCGGTTCGAGTAATACTAACTAAGAGAATGAAACAATGAAGCAGCTCGAAAATACAGTGTGTCTGGTAACCGGTGCTTCACGCGGTATTGGAAGAGCAGTTGCGATGGCCCTGAGGGATCAGGGCGCGACGGTAATAGGAACAGCTACTTCTGAAGCAGGCTCTGAATCGATTTCTGAGTACCTGCAGAAGGATGGTCAAGCGGGACGCGGCTTGGTTTTGAACGTGACGGATAACAACTCGGTTGAAAGTGTATTAAAGTCTATTAATGAGGAAAATGGGGCACCTACGGTGTTGGTCAATAATGCTGGCATTACTCGTGATAATCTGTTGCTCAGAATGACTGAAGAAGATTGGGACGCAGTAATCGATACCAATCTTAAATCTGTTTTTCGCATGTCCAAGGCGTGCCTTCGGGGTATGACAAAGGCCCGAACTGGCAGGATCATAAATATCGCTTCAGTCGTGGGCGCAACGGGCAATGCGGGACAGGCCAACTATGCCTCAGCCAAGGCTGGGTTGGTTGGATTCAGCAAATCTCTGGCGCAGGAGGTAGCTTCCCGTAATATCACCGTAAACGTGGTGGCACCTGGCTTCATCCAGACAGATATGACCGATTCTCTGTCAGAGCAGCAGAGGGATTCGTTATTACAGAAGATTCCATTGGGGAGATTGGGTCTACCGGAGGACATTGCAGCCGCAGTAGTATTTTTGGCCTCTCCAAGTGCCGAGTACATAACCGGGACAACTATGCATATAAATGGCGGCATGTTTATGGCATAGATGAAGGATATTTTTTAATTAATACCTTTAAATCAATAATTTATAAAATTATTAATGATGTTTTTACTGACTAATTGTCATTAAAATTGCAGTGTAATCAATGGACTTAGCTTGATTGTTTGTTTAATATCCGTTCGTCCAAATAATCAATCAGGTTGCTGAAAACCAGTCTGGTTACCAGCATCGATTCGGCATATTACAGAGAGCGCTTTGAATCATGGGCCTGAGAGTTCCCCAAATCTTTACCTGGAGACTTTAATCCGAATGAGCACAACTGAAGAACGCGTTAGAAAAGTAGTGGTAGAACAACTCGGCGTAAGCGAAGACCAGGTAACCCTGGAAGCCTCTTTTGTCGATGATCTGGGGGCGGACTCCCTCGATACCGTGGAACTGGTGATGGCTCTAGAGGAAGAGTTCGATACTGAGATTCCTGATGATAAGGCAGAAAGTATTGCTAAGGTAAAAGACGCTATTCAGTACATCGAGGCGAATACCTGATCATGGGGCTCAATGGGGAGCCAAATTAGCCGTTCTCCGCTCCGAATTTAGAATAAGACGCCGTCCTTGCGACGGCGTTTTTTTTAGTTTAGCCGCGTGGATAGAGTACGCTATCTGATGCGATAATCTTCAATCTTGTACTGAATCATAATAACGATATGAGCAAGCGACGCGTAGTGATTACCGGGTTGGGGGCTTTTACCCCAGTAGGTGTCGGAGTCCAATCCAGCTGGACGGCCATGGTGGATGGCATGCCCGGCATAGACAAGATCACGCAGTTCGACGCCAGCGAATTCCCCTGCAGCATAGCAGGTGAGGTGCACGGATTCGAACCTGGCAAATATATGCCGGAAAAGGATGCCAGGAAAATGGACAGGTTCATGCAGCTTGGAATCTGCGCAGGGGTGGAGGCTTTACAGGATTCGGGACTCGAAGTGACGGATCAAAATGCTGAACGGATCGGCGCTTATATTGGATCGGGCATTGGCGGGATAAATACGATCGAACAAACAACCAGCCTGTATCATGAAAAAGGGTATAGACGGATTTCTCCTTTCTATATTCCGATGACCATCACCAACATGATTTCCGGCCACTTGTCGATAATGCATAACCTTAAGGGTCCAAATCTTTCCATGGTGACAGCCTGTTCGACTGGTACCCACGCGATTGGAGAGGCTGGACGACTTGTGGAATACGGGGATGCTGACGTGATGATTGCCGGTGGGTCCGAGGCGCCAATCTCCCCGACTGCTCTGGCCGGCTTCGGCTCCGCTAGAGCGCTCACTCGTCGTAACGACGACCCCAGAACCGCCAGCCGGCCATGGGATAGCGGCCGCGATGGATTTGTCATGGGCGAAGGAGCCGGTATCGTGGTTCTTGAGGAGTATGAGCATGCCAAAAAGCGCGATGCCAGGATTTATGCTGAACTAAGTGGATTTGGAATGAGCGGGGATGCGCATCACATGACCAGCCCTTCGCCAGGGGGGGAGGGTGCGGCGCGGTGCATGAATAATGCTATGCATAATGCGGGTATGAATCCTGATGAGATTGACTATATCAACGCCCACGGTACTTCAACCCCGCTCGGTGATGTGGCTGAAACCATGGCGCTTAAACTCTCTTTTGGGGACCATGCGAGTAAGCTGGCGGTAAGTTCTAACAAGTCAATGATTGGTCATCTGCTCGGTGCAGCAGGAGGTGTGGAAGCGGTGGCCACTGTGCTGTCAATTTATCACCAGACTATTCCCCCCACTATTAACTTGCATGATCAGGACCCCGAATGCGATCTCGATTATGTGCCCAATGAAGCGCGGGAAGCACATATCGGCTCGGCGTTATCTAATTCCTTTGGATTCGGCGGTACCAATGGAACGCTAATATTCAGTCGCGTATAAGATCTGGGTTGTTGTTGAGAAATATCGCACTACGACTTCTGATCCCACTGCTGGTTGTAGCCGTTTTCGGCACGGTGGCCGGCTACTGGTATTTCACGAGCGCGGTGAATAGACAGCTCAATTTATCGGACAACACCTTTGTGATCGAGCGAGGTGAGACTTTGAACGGTATTGCACAACGGCTGGTCGGCGAAGGAACGTTGCCAGAACCTTGGAGCCTAAGGTTGCTGGCAAAACAAAAAGGGCTTGGGCACTCTATTCAGGCCGGAGAGTATCAGTTTCCCGAATCCATCAACCTAAGAGAATTCCTGGACCGAATCGTGCATGGAAAAGGGCAGGTGGATGTAAGAGTAACAATTGTGGAGGGCTGGACGTTCAAACAGATGCGTGAGGCCCTAAAACAGGCGCCCCGATTACGCCACCTCACTGATGAATGGTCCGAAGAGAGAATTATGGAGGCTCTAGGGTATCCGGATCTGCATCCGGAGGGTCAGTTTTACCCCGATACGTACCACTACCGCGCAAACGATACCGATCTTGAGATTTTGCAAAAATCCTTCGAACTGATGCAGGAAAAACTCGAGTTTGCATGGCAACAGCGAGCGCAAGACCTGCCGCTCGAAGACCCGTATCAGGCATTGATTCTAGCTTCTATTATTGAAAAAGAAACTCAAGTTCGAGAAGAGCAGCCGACTATTGCGGGGGTGTTCATGAATCGTCTTAAGAAGGGGATGCGATTGCAGACTGATCCAACCGTGATTTATGGAATTGGCGAAGACTTTGATGGGGACATTACGCGTGAGCACCTGAAAACTGATACACCGTACAACACTTATACGCGGGGTGGTCTGACACCAACACCAATCAGCCTGCCTGGCGAGGATTCGCTAATGGCGACGGTAAAACCATATGAGACTGATGCGTTCTACTTTGTGGCAAAAGGTGGGGGTAGGCATGCTTTCTCAAAGACGCTGAAAGAGCATAATGCAGCGGTCCGCAAATACATATTAGGTAAATCGGAATGAGCAACGGGGCGTTTATTACCGTGGAGGGATCTGACGGAGCTGGAAAAACGACACAGCTGGATTTTATCGAATCCTGGCTAGCCGCCAGACGGATAGAAGTTGTCCGCACACGAGAGCCCGGTGGAACAGAAGTGGGGGAAATCTTAAGAAATATTCTTCTAAATGAAACTGGGTTGTCAATTAGCAATGAAACGGAGTTGCTGATGGTCTTTGCGGCGCGTCAACAACATTTGCAGGAATTGATTCTGCCCACTCTGGAGCTAGGTAAATGGGTGCTGTGTGATCGATTTACTGATGCAACTTATGCCTATCAGGGTGCCGGAAGAGGGATCGAGGAGGAGAGAATCGCAATCCTTGAAAAGTGGGTACAGAAAGATGTTCAGCCTGATCTTACGTTGGTCCTGGATGTCGATGTTACGATTGGACAAAGGAGAAGTGAAAGTCGAGGGTCCAGACCAGATCGATTCGAAAGGGAGGCCAGTGATTTTAAACTGGCTGTGCGTTCCAGTTATCTGGATCGGGGTGAAAAAAACGCTAAACGAATTCGAGTTGTTGACGCCTCAGGTTCGATAGAGTCGGTACAACAGTCTATTGTTAGAGAGTTGAAAGATTTTATCCGAAGGCGCGAACCAGTTTAATCGATGATAGAAATCCTACCTTGGCATCGTGACGCTTGGCGCAGGTTATCAGGCTCTGCGGCCACCCTGCACCATGGTCAGGTCTTAAGTGGTGTCAGCGGAGTTGGCAAAAGAGAGTTTTCGATTGCATTAGCGCAGCGGTTATTGTGCCGTAACCCCCACGATCAGGTTCCGTGCGGGAACTGTCAGGACTGCAAATTGTTTAACGCGGGGACGCATCCAGACTTCCATGTCATCACGAGTGAATACGAAGCATCAGAGGGTCGGATTGAACTGGTTGCGCGCTACTGCGATCGATATCAGGATAGTGTTGCCAGAGGCAAGAAAGTCAATCCTTCTCAGGTGATTCCTGTGGACCAGATACGTACCTTGATTGAGCGGTTTTATCAATCGTCACATATTTCGGAATCCAGAGTAGCGCTGATCTTGCCCGCAGACCGTATGAATGCAAATGCCGCCAATGCGCTACTCAAACTTCTCGAGGAACCTCCAAGTGGTGCATTCTTCCTGCTCGTTACAAATCAGCCTGGATTGTTGCCGTCCACAATTCGCAGCCGATGCGTAATGGAACCTCTCCCCGGCCCGACTCAAGAGCAGGCCAAAGATTGGTTATCTGCCCAGCTTAAAGGCGTTGACCCGAATATGTTTCTGAATGCCGCTTCTGCTGGTCCCATCGATCTACTGGCTGCCTATCAAACCGGGGAGTTGCAACAACAGCTGGAACAAACAGCGCAAATTACCTTGCTGCTAGGCGGACAGTCCGACCCGATTGAACTGGCAGCCCTGCTCGCTAAGCAGGATGCAGTGTTATTATTAACGTGGATGCACAGAATTCTGTCGGATCTGCTAAAGTGGCAAGGTGCGGGACAGGAGCCCGCGTGGGTCGGAGATTCGAGTCTTGATATCGGTCGATATTCACCAGCGAAGCTGTTCAGACTGTATGATAAACTAGGTCGCTATCGACTTATGGCTCGTGACCAGATAAATTTACAGCTCGCCTTAGAAGAAATTCTGATTTCTTTTCAGCAGTCATTTCGAACTTACGGATAATTCTAAAGAGTACATCAGCAACCCCCATGGCAGACGAAAAACCACCTCAGGTACAACTCGCGGTGTCTAATACCGAGAGTGACGAAAATCCAAAGGGCAAAGCTAAACCTGCCACTGGCAGACCGTCGGTGGTTTCCTTAAGCTATCCTGATAAAAGATCGCTGCAGAAGGCGTACATGCCATTTCTCAAGAATGGTGGATTGTTCTTACCTACATCCACTCAGCGTGATATGAATGAGGAGATATTCTTGTTAGTGACTTTGCCCGAATCTGACAAGCCGATTCCCGTGCCAGGTAAAGTGGTATGGAAGACACCATCCGGCGCCGTGGATAGCAAACCCCAGGGTGTTGGAATCGAATTTAAAGGGCGCGAAGGAAATTCCTTACGGTCTCGGATTGAAGGTCTTCTTGGTCCTGAGGTAAGTTCTTCGAAACCAACGCACACTATGTAACGGGCATGGCCAGAACCGGCCGGCTTTGCTCATCCCACTGAAGTAGCTTTACGATGCAAATCGTTGATTCACATTGCCATATTAATTTTGAACCGTTAGCAGGGGATTTCCCAGGATTGCTCAATCGCGCCTCCGAGAAGCAAGTTACGCACATGCTGTGTGTTTCGGTCAATCTGGAAGACTTTCCTCAGGTGCTTAATCTGGCTCATGAGCATGAGAATATATTTGCTTCTGTTGGTGTGCATCCCTGCTATACAGAATGTGAAGACCCAAGCACCGCTAGACTGGTGGCCCTGGCCGAGGATCCAAAGATCATAGCAATTGGAGAGACAGGGCTCGATTATTTTCGTAATGAAGGGGATCTTTCATGGCAGCGGGAGCGATTTGTCAGGCATATAGAAGCGGCTAAGATAACCGGCAAACCTTTGATCATTCATACCAGGGAGGCAGCAGACGACACTATGCTGACGTTAAAGAACGAAGATGCCGAATCCGCTGGAGGGGTAATGCATTGTTTCGCCGAGGATTGGGGAGTTGCGGAAAAAGCCCTCGACATTGGATTTTATATTTCCTTTTCGGGAATTATTACGTTTAAAAGTGCAGAGCAACTTAGGGAAGTGGCGCGTAAAGTACCGTTGGATCGAATGCTGGTGGAAACCGATTCACCCTATCTGGCGCCAGTCCCGATGCGAGGTAAGACTAATGAGCCATCTTACGTGCGACATACCGCAGAGTTTCTTGCCGGATTGCGTGGGATGTCGCTCGAACAGATGGCTGAAATCACGACTGAAAATTTTTTCAACCTGTTTTCAGGCGCAGTCAAGCCAGCAGGTTGAGTCTGAATACTGCTTGGATAATACTTGCATGAACTGACTAGCGATGCGCTAGCGCTTCAGGTTTGATGAAAACCTGAAGGCGTATGGCCGAGATCGCCTTCATTAAAGAGAAATCCTACCAGATGTTTCTCAATACGTTCCTGGGACCCAGGATCTGCTGAATTGAGCTGCTCTTCGTTAATGATCATCACCAGCCTCTGCAGCCATTGTTTCCACCCCTCCGCAGAAACATTTTCGTAAATCCGCTGTCCTAGTTCCCCGGGGTAAGGCGGTTTTTCCAGCCCCTCGGCCTCTTTTCCGAGCACTGCGCAATGAACCATTCTGCTCATAATATACTTTTTTGACTGCTTGATTATAGGTACAATGACTCCAATTATGTGGGTGCGGACTGGTCCTTCTCAAGCCCTGTTAGCGCGCGCAGTTTACTGGGATTTTGTCGAGGATGGAGTTCAATTCCGACAATATTTCTTGGACCCATGGCGATAGTATTAAAATGCGCCAAAAGGGCGGTTGTTGAAAGAAGGCAGCGAAAGTTATGTCAGCGACGCTGACAGGCTGAAATGTGACGATTAATTAGTAATTAGATATAAAGTGGAAAGATAAAGATGAACGAATATACTCAGGAACTCACTGATACAGATCTGGTAGTAACCGAGCACGCGCGCTCCAAGATCGCGACTTTGGTAAATGATACTAATGGCGAGGTATCGGCGGTAAGGATTTATGTGTCTGGTGGCGGCTGCTCCGGGATGAATTACGGTATGACATTTGCCGAGAAAGAGGAGGCGATTGATAGTGTGATGTCTGATGGCAATGGCTTCAAACTGGTTGTGGATCCGGTCGCCATGGGCTTCTTAGAAGGGGCGGAAGTCGACTATGTAGATGACGGTGTAAACGCTTCGTTCGTTTTTAATAATGTTTTTCAGGCGGTTGGTGGCAGCGGTGCCTGTGGTGGTTGCGGTGGTGCCATGTAAGGCGGGGTTGCTGCCAGGTTTAAATATGTCTGATAAGAAGGATTCCGCGGGCGATGACAAGGGCTCGGGCACCGGGCTTATCGTTGAAAAGAGCAAGCCCAAGCTCAAGAAACCACCGCTGTACAAAGTGATGCTGCATAATGATGACTACACCCCGATGGAATTTGTTGTGAAGCTTTTGATGAAATTCTTCCAGATGCCTAGACCGAAAGCGGAGGAGATCATGATTCATGTGCATACTAAGGGAGTTGGAGTGTGTGGAGTATTTCCGCGTGAAATCGCGGAAACCAAAGTGCGACTTGTAATGGATTGTGCCTTGGAAAATCAGCATCCGCTGCAATGCAGTATGGATGTCGCCTAAACGGTGAAAATTCTGGTAACGCTGAATGCTATCTGAAGAACTCGAAGTTACACTGGGCGTCGCGGTCAATTATGCCCGTAATCATCGCCACGAAATCATTACGGTGGAGCACCTGCTGTATGCGCTGCTGGATGATAACGAGACCAGTAAAACCATTCACCTATGCGGCGGTGATATCGAATCACTAAAACAATCGCTGAAACAATATTTAGAGAACGAAGTACCACTCATTGACGAGGGAAGCGATGATGAGCCTCAACCTGGACTGGGCTTTCAGCGAGTCCTGCAGCGCGCAATAATGCATGTACAGAGCTCTGGTAAAAAAGTGGTCAAGGGTTCAAATGTATTAGTTGCCGTATTCAGCGAGCGCGAGTCATTTGCTGTATATTTTCTCAGTCAACAGGAGATTAGCCGATACGATGTGGTCAATTATATCTCTCACGGTATTACTAAAGTTCCAGAGGGTGATCGACTGCCGGCTCCAGAAGAGGGTCAGGAATATGACGAAGAAGGTGAGTTTGAGCCGAGCGGAGGCGCTCTGGAAAACTACACCATCAACCTAAATCAGCTTGCTGATGAAGGAAAGATTGATCCACTCATCGGTCGCGAGAAAGAACTCGAACGTACGATTCAGATCCTATGTCGGCGTCGAAAGAATAATCCTTTATTTGTCGGAGAGGCGGGCGTCGGTAAGACGGCTCTCGCAGAAGGTCTGGCGCGTAAGATCGTATTGCATGAAGTACCTGAAGTGTTATCTGAAAGTACGATCTATTCATTGGATATGGGTGCATTGCTTGCAGGAGCAAAATATCGGGGCGATTTCGAACAGCGCCTTAAGTCGGTGTTAAAAGAACTCGACAATGAAGATCATGCGATCCTTTTTATTGACGAGATTCATACCATTATAGGTGCTGGCGCAGTATCCGGCGGGGCTTTGGATGCTTCTAATCTGCTAAAACCGATGCTGGCCTCCGGTGAATTAAAATGTATTGGTTCCACCACCTATCAGGAGTATCGGGGTATTTTTGAGAAGGATCGTGCACTGTCCCGGCGATTTCAAAAAATTGATATTGTGGAACCTACCATTGATGAGGCAGTGGAAATACTGCGTGGACTGAAGTCACGATTTGAGGAACATCACCAGGTCAAATACACGCAACCGGCGCTTAGAAGTGCGGTTGAGTTATCGGCGCGTTACCTCTCCGAGCGCCATCTTCCGGATACTGCAATAGACGTGATTGATGAGGCCGGCGCGCGCACCAGGTTGATGCCGGCTGATAAGCGAAAAAAGACAGTTGGAGTCAAGGAAATTGAAAAGATGATCGCGGATATCGCAAGGATTCCGCCGAAACATGTTTCTGCCTCCGATATTAATTCGCTTAAGAATCTGGAGCGTGACCTGAAAATGGTGGTATTCGGTCAGGACGAGGCCATTGACGCGCTCTCGTCCTCGATAAAAATGGCGAGGTCAGGTCTTGGTCATGCAGAGAAGCCAATTGCATCGCTGTTGTTTTCTGGGCCTACCGGAGTAGGCAAGACCGAAGTCACCAAACAGCTTGCGAGCACGCTTGGAATCGAGTTTATCAGGTTTGACATGTCCGAATATATGGAGCGTCATACTGTTTCCCGATTGATTGGTGCGCCGCCGGGGTATGTTGGATTTGATCAGGGTGGGCTGCTAACCGAGGCGATCAACAAACATCCACACGCGGTGCTGCTGTTTGACGAGATTGAAAAAGCGCACCCTGATTTGTTCAATATTTTATTGCAGGTCATGGATTACGGCAGTCTTACTGATAATAATGGAAGGAAGTCCGACTTTCGCAATGTGATTATTATTATGACCACTAACGCTGGTGCGGAGCGAGCTGCGAGAGAATCTATGGGTTTTATTACACAGGACAATGCCCTTGATGATATGGAGGCGATAAAGAAAGCGTTCAGCCCTGAATTTCGTAATCGGTTGGATGGTGTTATTCGATTTAACGGCCTTGATAGTGAAAATATTCGGCAGGTTGTTAAAAAGTTTTTACTCGAGCTTGAGCACCAGCTTGCTGATAAGCACGTCACTCTGGAAGTAGATGATGCAGTAATTGGTTGGCTGGCAGATAAAGGATACGATTCGGCAATGGGTGCGCGCCCCATGGCAAGAGTGATTCAGCAACAGATAAAACGACCGCTGGCCGATGAGCTTTTGTTTGGAAAACTCGCCAAGGGCGGCAGTATTAAAGTTTCATTGCAGCAAGATAAAGAAGGGCAGCAAACCTTAAGTTTTGATACCAGCGATTGTCAGGAAAAATAGCACTCTCCCATGACAAGCAGGGTGTTGTGAGATGATCTAAGCTGTGGAAAGACGTGTTAGCGGTTTTTCATCGATAGGCAAGTGCACCAAAGCAGCCAGAATGCCGAGGACGATGCCGGCGTACCACATACCGTCATAAGAACCGGTCTGGTCATAGATTCGGCCGCCCAACCATACTCCAAGAAAGCTGCCTAGCTGGTGACTCAGGAATACTATGCCAAACAAAGTGGCCATGTATCTCATCCCAAATACTTGCGCCACAATGCCGGTAGTCAGGGGGACCGTAGACAGCCACAAGATACCCATTGTGCCCGCAAACAAATAAATGATTAAAGGGGTTTTAGGCAGAAGCAATAGCCCAAGGATAGTGAGCGCGCGGGCAAAGTAAATAGCGCTAAGGCTCGATTTCTTGCTGAATCGTTGTCCTGCCATGCCTGACAGGAACGACCCTATGATGTTCATAAGTCCGATCAATGCGATCGACCATGCACCAATTGCGGGATCTAGTTCAAGGTCCCTTATATAAGCGGGAAAGTGAACAGTAATAAATGCCACATGAAATCCACAAACGAAAAAGCCCACGGTCAGCAACACGTAACCGCTATGTTTGCCGGCTTCGCGAAGGGCCTCAGCCATTGTTTGATCGCTGAATGTCTCGGTGGATACGTTCGGATCCGAAGGGAGTATTAATGCGAGCGGAATCATTACCAGCGTAGCTGCGGCCAGCAGCATTAGGGTGGTGCTCCAGCCGTAAGCGCTGATAAATCCCTGGCTGATAGGCGAAAATAAAACCTGGCCAAAAGATCCGGCGGCTGTTCCAAGGCCAAGTACCAGGGATCGTTTATTTGCACCGACAACTCGCACCATTGCCGCCATTGCTATGGTGAATGACGTGAATGCAATGCCAACGCCCGCCAGTATGCCTCCAGTAAGGTGCAACCCTATAGGGCTGTCTGCCAGGGTCATACCATAGACACCCAACGCGTATATGATGGCGCCGAATACAATCACTTTTACCGCGCCCTGCTTGTCTGCGATCGCTCCTGCAAATGGCAGTCCAACCCCCCAACAGAGGTTCTGCAGCGCCATGGCCAGACCAAACGTCTCACGAGTCCAACCATTATCAACCGTCATCGGTTCCAGGAACAAGCCAAATGACGAACGAACACCAAATCCGGTGGCGGATATAATGCACCCTGCAATAATAATCAGAAGCGGCGTACGCCAGCCAAAGTCCGCCCTGCTCATTAAATATTTTCTGCTATTTAAGTTATCAAGCGTGAGAATCGAAAATTACTTTTGCTGCCACTCTGCCTTGCGCTTCTCAGCAAAGGCGGACATACCTTCTTTCTGATCTTCGGTAGCAAACAGCGAATGAAATTGTCGGCGCTCGAAAAGTAAACCCTCAGACAGCGTGGTTTCGAAAGAACGGTTGACCGATTCTTTACACATCATTACCGAGGGTAGAGATTTCGCAGCAATCTCGCCTGCGGTTTTGAGCGCATCATCGAGAAGCTGATCTGCAGGCACGATGCGCGCGACCAGCCCGGCCCTCTCCGCTTCATCGGCATCCATCAGCCGGCCCGTCAAACAGAGTTCCATAGCTTTTGCTTTGCCAATTGCACGGGTCAGGCGTTGGGTGCCCCCGGCTCCCGGGATGATGCCAAGATTAATTTCCGGTTGCCCAAAGCGGGCATTGTCCGCTGCCAGGATGAAGTCGCACATCATCGCTAACTCGCAACCACCACCCAATGCATAACCGCTGACAGCTGCAATAACCGGTTTTCGGCAACGCATGACTTGCTCCCAATTATCGGTAATATAATCCTGTTTGTAGACATCCATGAAGCTCTTGTCTTTCATTTCCACAATATCGGCTCCAGCAGCAAATGCTTTTTCGTTGCCCGTGATTACGATGGCGCCTATGTTTGAATCTTCCTCAAATTGATTCAGCGCTTCGCCAAGTTCGATCATGAGAGCGGAAGAAAGTGCATTGAGTGCCTTGGGGCGATTCAGACGGACCAGGCCGACGTAGTCATGAATTTCGCTAAGGATAGTTGAATAAGCCATAAGTGGAATACTGAAAATGATTGAAATAGATTATGATTACCGTGCAGTTATAGAGGCAAAGCGGGGCGGGGAAAGTGGATTGACACAATACCCGCAAAAAGCCTGAGTCTCTATACCAAACTTGGTCATACCAGATGACATGTCTTGGTAAATCAACTAAAAACAGCTGGATAATGCACATGACGAACACCTTTGACAAGATATACCAGGCTTCGATCGACAATCCTGAAGCATTCTGGGCAGGCGTAGCAGAGCAAATTCACTGGTACCGGAAGTGGGATAAGGTTCTGGATGATAGCGATGCGCCTTTTTATCGCTGGTTTACCGGCGGCCAGACGAACGTATGCTACAACGCAGTGGATCGGCACGTTGAGCAGGGCCACGGGGATCAGCTGGCCATTATTCATGACAGCCCGATTACTGGTACTCAACAGAAGATAACCTATTCACAGCTCCAGCGCCGGGTCGCGGAATTTTCCGGGGCCCTGGTTGCATGTGGCGTAGAAAGGGGCGATCGAGTAATCGTTTATATGCCGATGGTGCCTGAAGCAGTTGTTGCCATGCTCGCCTGTGCGCGCATTGGCGCTGTGCATTCCGTGGTGTTTGGAGGATTTGCCTCGAACGAACTTGCGGTAAGGATCGATGACTGCACGCCCAGGGTGATCGTGGCAGCATCTTGCGGCCTGGAACCAGGCCGCACAGTGGAATATAAACCCTTACTGGACGATGCCATCGAGCTGGCTGAGCACAACCCCGAACACTGTATTGTTTTCCAGCGGCCGGAAGCCAGAGCCGATCTGATACCGGGTCGTGACCTCGAGTGGGGAGAGGCTGTGGCTGCAGGAGAACCTGCTGATTGTATTCCCATGGAGGCTACCGATCCGCTGTATATCCTCTACACTTCTGGGACCACTGGGCAGCCCAAGGGTGTAGTGCGCGATACCGCTGGAGGAATTGTCGCCCTTAATTGGTCGATGAAGAATATCTACGATATGAATCCGGGTGAGGTGTATTGGGCTGCATCGGACGTCGGGTGGGTTGTGGGGCACTCCTATATCGTCTATGCGCCGTTATTCTCTCGTAATACTACGATTGTGTTCGAAGGCAAGCCCGTGGGTACCCCGGATCCGGGTGTTTTCTGGCGAGTTATTGAGGAACACGATGTTAAAGTTCTGTTTACCGCCCCCACCGCATTTCGTGCCATCAAAAAAGAAGATCCAAGTGGAAGTTATCTAGAGAAGTATGATGTTTCTGGTCTGCGCGCATTGTTTTTGGCTGGGGAGCGTACCGATCCGGACACCTTGCAATGGGCCACTGAAAAATTAGGCGTACCCGTGATTGATCACTGGTGGCAGACAGAAACCGGGTGGGCGATTTGTTCTAACTGCATTGGGATTGAAAGTCTTCCGGTTAAACAAGGTTCCCCCACTCGACCGGTGCCGGGGTGGCAGATGCAGGTGCTGAATGACCAGGGCAATGAGATTAAATCTGGTGATATCGGTTCTCTTGTAGTCAAACTTCCGCTGCCGCCGGGCACTTTCCCCTCTCTTTGGAATGCCAAGCAACGTATGTTTGACTCTTATCTTAAGAACTTTCCCGGCTACTATGAAACTGGAGACGCCGGCTTTATTGACGAGGACGGCTACGTGTTCGTGATGTCGCGTACGGATGATGTCATCAATGTCGCGGGTCATCGCCTGTCCACTGGTGCCATAGAAGAAGTGCTGGCATCACATCCTGACGTGGCGGAATGTGCGGTGATTGGTGTAAATGACGCACTTAAGGGGGAGCTGCCGCTTGGGTGTCTGGTATTGAACGCTGGTGTGGATCGTGATGATATCGAAATTGTTAAAGAAAGTGTGGCGTTAGTCAGGCAAAAAATCGGACCGGTAGCGGCGTTCAAGCTAGCCGCTGTGGTGACCAGGTTGCCCAAAACCCGATCCGGCAAAATCTTGCGCGGCACGATGAAGAAGATCGCCGATAGTACCGAGTGGAAAATGCCGGCAACTATCGATGATCCCGCGATCCTGGACGAAATCACAGACTCCCTGAAAGTTCTGGGCTACGCCCAGGGTTGACCGTAAAGATCGACCATGCAGTTTGCGTTTATCATGAACCCCCTGTCTATGGTGAAACCATGGAAAGACACCACATACTATATTATGAAAGCCTGTCAGGAACGCGGGCATCAGGTCTGCTATCTGGATCAACAGTGGCTTTGGCTGAATCACGACCAGCTTTATGCCAAAGTGCAGTGGCTACGGGTGAATCAAGATGATGCTGAGCCATTTACCATCCTGTCGGAACAGACGATTGCTTTGTCACAGACTGATGCCGTGTGGTTGCGCACGGATCCCCCGTTCGACCGGCGTTATTTTTATACAACTATTCTGCTCGACTACTTGCCGAAAAAAACCCGGGTATTGAATCGTCCTGATGGCGTTCGTAACTGGAATGAAAAGCTGGCGGCTTTGAAATTTCCAGCCTATACACCGAGGACAATTGTCACCAACGATATCGAGAAAATTAAAGAGTTTGCCGCCGAACAGGAAAAGATAACAGTAAAGCCTTTGGATGGATTTGGCGGCAAAGGCATTGTGTTTTACACGTCCGGAGATGATGATTCGGTATTGCATCAGGCTACTCATCAGGGAAGTCATTGGATCATTGCGCAGGAGTATCTGGTTGCCGCCTCTCAGGGTGACAAGAGAATTCTCATGCTCAATGGCGAACCAATGGGCGCAATACTGCGATTACATGCGGAGGGTGTTGAACTTAATAACCTCGACCAGGGAGGTAGTGCACATGCTGCAACAATAAACGATCAGGAAATGGAAGTATGCAAGGCGCTCAAGCCTGGCTTGATTGAAGAGGGCGTGTTTTTCGTCGGCCTCGATATCATCGGTGACAAGCTAATCGAGGTAAATGTCACCAGCCCAACCGGGCTGCAGGAACTGTGCAGATTCAACCAGCAGGATTACCACCATCAGATGATAGAAGCTTTGGAGCACTAATTATGTCACCGCTTTCATTGCGAATTCGCTGCTATTGCGGTAATCCGGGTTTCAAAGACAAACAGGGTTTCTCAATCAAGTGCCAGCTCGCCATGGCGAAAAACAACGCGAGCAAAAGGCTTGAGACAAACAGCGTCACAGGACCAATGTTCGGCCAGGTGTACACAAGGGTTTGTTGAATGGGATAAGCAAAAATGTAAAGGCCGTAGGAATAATCACCCAACCGATTGAACAGCCGAACCCGACCTGAAGGAACGTAAGCCAGGTAAAGCAGCAAGTACGTCAGCGAAAGGTAGGTCAGGGTGATAAATAATGGTCGGATCCCATAACTGATAAAAATTAGAATGAACAGCGATGCCACAATGAAAGTCGATAAGCGGACACGATTCCTTAGCAGGTAGAATCCGGCACCAGTAAAAAACATAGCAGTAAAGCGCACAACGTTTGCGGCAATCCCGGTATCGGGTTGTGGTTGCGAAATATTGGCGAGGTAGATGATCATGCTGGCAACAGCTAACATGATGATTAAGAAAGTCGATATGGTGCCGATAAAGAGTGGTGCCGTTAATCTTTCGAACAAGTAGATTGCGGCCAGCCAGAAGTACATCAGAATTTCGTATTGCAGCGTCCACAGCGGCGCATTAACCTGTCCGGGTATCGGATTGGTGGTAAACATTCCAGGAAGATAAACTTCGACCTGACCGACAACCAGTAAGCTGTTATTGAGCAGAAATCGCCACGTCTGAGACTCCCTGAAGAATTCAAAAATATCCAGTTCTGATAGGATGGTGGCGGAAATGAGTACGCATAACAAAACTGTTACACCTAGCGCAGGGTATATACGCAAACACCTTGAGATAAAGTAATGCCTGAGGTTATTTCGTAGGGTGAGGCTTCTGCATAGCAGGAAACCACTGATGATGAAAAAACAGTTAACCGCGACATATCCAAGTGCCCAAGCAATGGAGCTATGAATATTTCCTGATAGTAGGACGCTGTGACTCAGGATAACGGCGCTGGCGGCGCCAAATCGGAGTAGATTAAAATTATTATCTCGGCCCCTGCTGACTGTGGCCAGGGACATGGAGTGGCGCAGCATATGAATTGCGACCATTGGTCTGAATGGTCGTATAATACACGGATTAGATTAATACAATCGGAGTGATCGCACCTTAACTGTTGCGAGGACGAGACTTGGTTTCTAGCTGTAGATGAGAACCGCACTTATTGTAGATGCGGCATGCGACTTGCCGACTGATTATTGCCTGCAGAACGATATTCATATTCTGCCTATGGGCGTCGTATCTGGGGAACAAAGATATTTCGACTACCGAGATATCGATACGACTAAGGGATTTTATAACGACTACTCACACTTCCGTGCCACCGACGTTTACTCATTACCTCCGTCAGTGGATGTGATCAGTTCATATATCACGGAGTTCATTGCTAAATATTATGACCAGGCATTCATAATGTGCCTGAGCAGCTCGCGAAGCAAGTTATATAAGTTCGCGATCAAAGCAGGAAAGCAGGCCATGCAGAGCATTCGTGATGTTCGGGGCGATGCAACGAATCAGCTTAAAAATCTCAGAATTATGGATACGCAAACGGTGTTTACGGGTCAAGCAGTTTTAGCCTATGAGGCACAACGTGTGATAGAGGTGATCAAGCAGGTAGAGTCCCAGGAATTATACGAAGTATTGAGAGTTCTATCAGACAACATTCATGTTTATACGGTACCTAACGACCTATACTATATTCGAGCGCGGGCCAATCTGCGGGGGGAGAAAAGTTTTGGCACACTATCTTACGTAATAGGCCGGTCATTTGATGTAAAACCGATCGTCCTCATGAAAAATGGTACCACCAGCAAAGTAGGTAGAGGGAAAGGTTTTATAGAAGCGGTTGGGCGCCTGTTTCAGATGGTCAAGAGAGCTATTGATGCTGGCCTTATGATCAACGCAGTGATGTTGAGTTATTCGGGTGATACACGCGAAATCACTAAATTGAATAGTTTCAGATCGCTGCAGGGATATGCCGAAAATGAAGGCGTCAAGGTGTTTGTATCGGTGATGAGTACAGCCGCTGGAATTAACGTCGGCCCGGGTGCCCTGTCGGTCGCATATTGCGGCTAAACGGGCATTTCCAGCCTCAGGGAAAAACAGGAACTAACCCGAACACAGTTTCAATTGTCGCTTTGGTAAATCGATGTTTGGGGATTGAATGCCATCCACGCGAAGGCAAAATGAACGCCGCTATCTATTGATTTGAGACGCTGGCCTTTAAGCGGTCCGGCTGTGGAAATTCCCAGCGCATTCCAGGTTGAGTTGGTTTCGTTGTCTTTGAGAACGCCGCTGTTAAAGTTGAAGCTGAGGCTTTGGTCACTATCTTTGACTCTTCGTTGCCAGGCATTGATCTGACCAACCATTCTCGATTCGCTGATTTCCCGTTGATCCAAAGCTGAAAGCAACTGGCCCGAGTTAACGATCAAGATCTCCGTGTCGCCCACGCGGTCTTCCACAATTGGTTTGTTCTCCAGGGAGGAAAAAGGATAAATCTTGTGCTCATCCGCAATGCTGACTCCGAGCACTCGTTCCATGGGTTTCAGCCGAGAGTCTGTGCTGCCCCTGAATAAAAAGGGATTACTATTAATATCATCGTATCCGGGATAGGGGTTCTGTCCATACGGACGTGACATGCCAGTATCACGATTGAGTATCCGCCCATCTGGGGCGGATTCGGCAAATGACTCGAACGAAATAATTGAAGATGGAACGCGCTTCAATTTCTGGCCAGTAAACTCCCCCACAATCGCGGTACCGGTAAATTGCTGCCACCAGCTTTCGGATTGGCGATCATACATCACTAAATCACTCATTCTGAGTAGACCTGTGGTGCCAAAATCAAGAATGCTTCCAGCCAGCCTTCCGTCGAAGACAATGGAGGCATTGCAAAGTGGACAGAAAGTCACGCTAATCGGAATGCCGTCAACTTCATCGTTGACGATTTCATGCCACGTCATGACCTGCAGCGGGTAGGCTCTTGATGTATCGCCAAGCTTAACTGCAATAACAGGTTCGAGTGGTGCGATCCACGATGAAGCCTGTTCCACAGTATCGAAACTGGGGTTATCTATAGCAGGGATTCCGTCTTTTGGCGGGCCACCAGACATGATCTCTTTGAGATCGATACTGGTCAGTGAAAAATCTGTGTCTGGCCATGCTTGCCTGAATGCCTGGGCGCTGACCCACGAGCTCCATAACGAAGCCACAATTAAAACCAGTAACGGAAACCTAATTACCTTCACGATGATGAGACCGGCGATTAACGCTTCAGTTCAGAAAGCATGTCTCTTTGGTGCGAAATGGGATATTGCCAAGGGTTATCCTGGTTTATGCAGTAGGTCCTGCAAAGCTCCTTGAAGCGATGGATAGATAAACTGATATCCGGACTCCAATATGCGTTTGGGCGCTACCTGCTGACCTCCTAATAACAGCACAGAGGCTTCCCCAAGGGCCAAGCGAATGAAAAAAGCAGGTGCGGTAAGAAAGCTAGGTCTGCCTAATGTATGCGCAAGGGTAGAAGTAAACTCCACGTTACGCACGCAATCCGGTGCCGTCAGATTGTATGCCCCATGTAATCTTTTTTCGAACAGCATCTGTTCCAGGATTCCGATCTGATCATCAATATGGATCCAGCTCATCCATTGTCGGCCGCTAGCGATCTTGCTACCGAGTCCTATGCGAAATGGTAACAGCAACTGCGCAAGCATACCCCCCCGGGCACTCAACACCAATCCAGTGCGGGCCAAACAAACGCGTATGCCCAGGCTTTCTGCCTTGGTCGCCTCTGTTTCCCAGGCGGCGCATAATCTCGCTCCAAAATCTTCACCGGCCTGATCGCTCTCGTCTACGCTTCGTTCACCGGTGTCACCATAAAAGCCGATTGCCGATCCGTTGATCAGCACTTCTGGTTTGCGAGATCGTTTTGACAGCCATCTGACCAGGTCCTGAGTCAGTGTTACCCGGCTTTCCCAGATCTCCTGTTTGCGCGCGCGACTCCATCTCTTGCCAACTATTTGTGCCCCGGCTAAATTGACTACGGCGTCGATTTCATCATCGTCCGTGATTTCGCCTACAGAACCGACCACCCTTGTTTCTTTTGGAAACAGTCGTGATGTTTTTTCAGGAAAGCGGCTACTTATAGTTATCCGATGGTTGCTCTTAGTTAGCGAGTGGTGCAATGCCGAACCTATTAAGCCGGTGCCCCCTAAAATCAGTATATTCATAGTGTATTTTTGAAAACCACAGTACCAATTATTACAATTTTGCAGGTAGATATGTCGAAGAGACGTGATGTTCTACGAACAAGAACCATGAAACCGAAGACAATGGCTTGTTCCTGGTGTATCTTTGAGATTTGATTGCTCCTGCTTAATATAATTCCTTTCTTTCGCACAATCCCGCCATTTTATTGAGATGCTGAGTAATTCCAACAGTCAGAATTCTAGGGCGGAGGTTGTCTACAATACTGTTTTGGTCCTTTTTGACCAGTTCCCATTAATCCCATTTAGTTGCTTGATCGACTGTATGCGCACTGCAAATAAGTTCACCGGTCGCGATGCTTATCGATGGAGTATCGTCTCACCAGATGGTGATAGCGTGGAATCAAGTAGCGGCGTTCGCATTGAAGTCGACGGTCCTTTGCAACAGATTGAGAATTGCAGTCGAGCGATATTGATTGCAACCAATCAAACCCAGTTTTTTAATGATGACCGAACTTTTCACAAGCTAGCCACCCTGGATCGAAAGGGTGCGCTTTTAGGAAGTGCCAGTTCTGGCAGTTTTGTGCTGGCTCGCGCGGGGTTGCTGGATGGCTACCGCTGCACTATTCATTGGGAAAACCTGCCGGTTTTCAGAGAGTTGTATCCAATGTTAGATATCACCCGAAGTATCTATGAGATCGATCGTGACAGAGCCACATGCTCGGGAGGTACTGCGGCCCTTGATATGATGTTGAAACTGATTGAAACGGATTGCGGTCATGAGGTGGCACGAAGAATCTCTCAGATGTATCAGCATGACAGGCTGAGAACTCCGGAAGATCAGCAAAAAATGGAAGGAAAATATGATCTTATCCGTCTCTCACCAAAGCTTGCTGAGGCGATTGACCTGATGCAGAATAATATTGAGGACCCGCTCTCACCTCAGGAAGTGGCCGGCCATGTCGGGGTGTCGTTGCGTCAGCTAGAACGCTTGTTCAAGAAATATCGTAGTACTACCCCGCAGCGCTACTACCTGCGGCTGCGCCTGGAGAATGCAAGGCAGTTACTTCTATACACCTCGCAGTCTGGGCTCGATGTGGCAATAGCTTCCGGTTTCTCTTCCCACTCGCACTTTATCAAGTCTTATCGTGACGTTTACGGCCGCACCCCAAGAGAGGAGCGGGTTTCCGACCAGGAGCAGTTGCAAAGTTAATCAGTCAATGGCTATCAGCTTTAACTATCAGGCACATGAAACACAATAACTTTCTCGGATTGGTAGTCCGGTGGGATCTGCATAAGATCTACAATGCTCTGAGCGGTTGGTAACCCCTCACGCCATTGCATGGCAGCGAAATATATAACTGTGACATTGCCTCGTAATACTTCCTGACGTAATTTGGTTAGCTCCGCATCATGATCAGTATGCGCTTCTAGAGTAACCATATCGTAGATCTTAGGCAGTTTAACCGCCTTTCTGTTCATGTGCAGTCTGATTAGTTCTGGTCCGTTTGATACTATTCGATCTTGTTTGTATCGGTCTTTAAAATTCCAGATATCCATGCTGCTGTATAAAGCATTGGCGAAACCTTCTCCTTGGTGGATACGTGTTAGAGCCTGAACATACATTGCTGGCGAAGAACCAGCCGCGATGAAAACCAAGGCAAGTGGAAATACCAGACAAGTCATGCGATTGCTTTTGTCAGAATCTGTTCCCAGCAGTATTGTCGCTGCTAATAAAAATATGGTCAGAGCAGGGTAAAAGATTCGCAATTGCAGTTTTATGGCGGCGTCAAAAAAAGCCGTGGATATCACTATAAAAGTTATATATCCAACTATAGAAAGTAAAAACACCCAGAGCCAGGCTAGGCGCGTACCATCATTGTTTCGAATAAACCACCAGCTAGCGTAGATCAATATCACGAAAACGATTGCACCAGCCGGGAAGCCAAAACCTTGACTGAGCCAGTGCCCCAAGGCGGTGATACCGTCCTGCAAATTTTTTGCATCGATAGGATAAAAGCCGATCTTTCTAGGTACAGATTCTAGTCCTGAAGAAGCGGCTAGGAGTATCCAGACAAGAGGAAAAACGGATACGCCCACAACTAACACTCCAATGCGGTTCAGGATGCGTAAAATGGCTAGGTGGCGACAAAATACGGCTACAGCAATGACTGAGAAACCAATAAAAGGCAGTCCTGCGTATCGAGTTATCACCATTAATCCAAGAAGCATGCCTGAAACTAACAGTATTGTGGTTTGGCCCTTGCGTTGCCATCGGACAAGTAAAAGGTAATGCAGCAGAAGTAATGCAGTAAAAAGCGATTCGCTGAGTGCATAGTGCCACAGAAAGAAAAACTCATGGCGCAGGGTCATAGCGATCACGACCAAAAAGCTTGCCGCTCTGTTGCCATTGGTCAGTTGATGAACGAGCATCGCCGCAAGCGACGCATTCGCTGCAATCAGGAAAAACTGCAGGATTCTCGCCGCACCTGCAATGTCATCGGTTACGTGGGCGATAAGGCTAATTAAAAATGGGTACAATGGTGGAAAGTGTGTCCCCAGTTCAGCCAGTTCTCTTCCGTTTAGGAAGATTTCAGCCATATCATAGTAGGCGACCGAATCGACTGCAGCGCCAATCCCCCAAGAAGTGGTTAACCAGAATACAATCGCGGGAAGCAGTCCTATCGACGTGTTAAACAGTGTGTCGACCTGCCACGAAGAAAGATGTCGCACGGAATTAACGTTATTTCAGTAAGTTATACCTTAGGATACAGTAGATTGCCCAAAGGCCATCACGCCAGCCGATTTTCTTACCTTCATCGTATGTTCTGCCATAGTAAGAAACCCCAACCTCATAAATACGACATCCTTGTTTTGCCACCTTGGCAGTAATTTCCGGCTCAAATCCAAATCGGTTCTCTGTAATTTGGATGCTTTGTATCAGTTCACGTCGAAAAACCTTGTAGCCCGTTTCCATGTCAGTAAGATTGATGTTGGTGAACATGTTAGACAGAACCGTTAAAACCCCATTACCAACTCTATGCCAGAAATACAGGACGCGATGCGCACCTGAGCCGGTAAAACGTGAGCCGTACACAACATCCGCCAGGTTTTGAATGATCGGATCGATAAGGTTTGGGTATTCCTGAGGGTCATATTCCAAATCAGCATCCTGAATGATCACAATATCTCCCATTGCACTGGAAATCCCGGTTCGTAAGGCTGCGCCCTTTCCCTGGTTGACCGAATGGTAGAGGAAATTTCTGTTCGCACTTTCAGGCATGCGTTCCAATAATTCCCGCGTTCCATCGTTTGAACCGTCGTCAACTACGATCAATTCCTGAATTTCAACCGAGGAGTTTTCTACTTTCTCAATAACTTTCTCGATTGTATTTATTTCGTTATAGCAAGGAATGACAACGCTTACATTCAACTTGAATCTCCTTTAATCTGTTTTGATTCCAATGAGTTTTGAACATGCCGGCGTTTCTTTTCTTTTCTATTTTATCTTTTTTGTAGCTGCTCTGCTCTGATATTTCCGGGTTATGCTGCCCGCGCTCCGGAGGAAGGCCAGGAGATACCAGGGATTGTGTCAACGAGTTGACACGGGATAAATTTGATATTAGTAATTATTCTAATTTTATTTTCTGTTCTGCAGGCGGGATTTTTTGTGAATCTGCAATCGTCAAGGTCCCTGTTTTCTAAATCAATCTACATATGGCAATATATAGGTTTAAGGGGTGGATGCAGATACCCTTGTGGGTCGCTTTTGTGCTAACAATATGGCTAGATCTCCATAAAGCGTTACCTGCACTGGCATGCTGAGTATAAGAGTGGGTAGATCAGCGATCTGACTGCTCAAAGCATTGCCACGTAGGAATATCTTTTGTTTGTCGGGACTTCCGCTATTAAGCATAATTTAGTGTGACTGAATGGCCACATCGAGAAGGGCGAGCGTGTACGATCGCAGCCTGTGAAAATCCGAGTTTCAATAGTCATCAATAATCCCGATGCGAACCCTAGGGGGCACGAACCAGTGTACTATGATGTTCGGATCATAGGTCAAACCACGTCGGCTGCAATTGGATGCCGACTTGGTTATCTTGTAGCGATTGCGCATCTGACTACGGATCATATTGATCGTTTGGATGATCTATCTGTTGAACTCGATATTGCCGGTACGATGGTTGCAGGCAATGTAGTGATCTGCCCTGTTTTTTATCCGAGCGGAACACGATTGATAAATTCAAACTAATTTGAGCGAAAAAAATGAGTCATGTATTTCCCCGCCATAGTCAATCTCAACCACCTGTAGCGGTAAACGGTCAAGGTTGTTATCTCATCGACCAATCAGGAAAGCGTTATCTCGACGGTTCTGGCGGAGCGGCGGTATCCTGCCTTGGCCATGGTGATGCAGAAATAACCGCAAGGATAAGTGAACAGCTGCAAAAACTGGCATTTGCGCACACCGGGTTTTTTACTAGTGAGCCTGCCGAAAGGTTAGCTGATCTGCTTATAAAGCATGCGCCGGGAAACCTCGATAGGGTCTACTTTGTGTCTGGGGGATCAGAGGCAGTAGAGGCGGCGATCAAACTAGCGCGCCAGTATTTTACAGAGAAAGGTGAGACGTCTCGTTCCAAAGTGATTTCACGACTCCAGAGTTACCACGGTAATACCCTAGGTGCTTTGGCCGCGGGGGGAAACATGTGGCGGCGAAAACCTTTCGCACCTCTGATGATCGAGACCACCCATATTAGCCCTTGCTACGCATATCGAGAACAGCGGGAAGGAGAATCGATATCGGACTATGGGTTAAGGGCAGCTAACGAGCTTGAACAGGAAATCCTTCGAATCGGCGCTGACCAGGTAATGGCATTTATCGCCGAGCCAGTGGTTGGCGCGACCTTGGGTGCGGTGCCCGCAGTTGAGGGTTATTTCCAACGCATTCGGCAAATTTGCGATCAGTACGGAGTGCTGTTAATTCTTGACGAGGTGATGTGTGGGATGGGTCGGACCGGGTCGCTTTATGCTTGCGAGCAGGACGGCATAGCGCCGGATATTATGACCATAGCAAAAGGCTTGGGGGCGGGTTATCAACCCATTGGTGCAATGCTTTGTAGTGACAAAATCTATACGGAGATTCAGCAGGGAAGTGGTTTTTTCCAGCATGGGCATACTTATCTCGGCCATCCGGTTGCCTGTGCTGCTGGACATGCCGTGGTCAATGCCATAATAGAACGTGACCTTATCCGGCGCTGTCGACAACAGGGCGAGAAACTGGATGCCGTGCTCAGGGAGAAGTTTGGTGAACACCCATACATCGGTGACATCCGGGGGCGGGGGTTGTTCAGGGGGCTTGAGCTGGTGCGTGACCGTCAGACAGGGGAGTCTTTTGATCCTTTCCTTGGCGTAAACAAAAAGCTTAAAAAAGCAGCCTTCGAAGCGGGTCTTATTTGTTATCCAATGGGGGGGACTATCGACGGCCACAAGGGTGACCATGTTTTACTGGCGCCCCCTTTCATCATTGAAGATTCGCAACTAGATGAACTAGCGGACAAGCTTTCGATTGCAGTTGACGTCGCCACGGGATTTAAGTAAACCATGACACACCATGCAATCATTATGGCTGCACCGAACGGTGCCCGGAAAACCAAGCAAGATCATCCTGCATTGCCGGTAGATATTGCCGAAACCGTTACCGAAGCAAAGCGCTGTTTTGAGGCAGGTGCGACAGTGCTGCATGCCCATGTGAGAGGCAGCAAGGGCGAGCACGTACTTGATTCTGGACTTTACCTTAAACTGCTGAGAGAAATGGATCGGAGTGTTCCGGAGATGCTGGTTCAAATGACGACTGAGGCGGTTGGCAGGTACACTGCAATTGAACAGGCCGAATGTGTTTTTGCTGTCAGGCCACGGATGATCAGCATGGCGGTAAGGGAAATCGCTGCAATAAATAGTGATCTCGAGCTAGCTCGCAGGTTTTACTATTGGAATCGGGAGCATGAGGTGCATACGCAACACATTGTGTTTGACATCGAAGACCTTGAGAGGCTGTCTGACTTGCAATTACAGGGCGTTGTGCCACCTGGGAGATTATGTGTGCTGTTTGTATTGGGAAGATATGCGCAGGGACAAGAGTCTGCGCCTACGGACATCGATCCTTTCCTAAAACTTAAGAGCGATCTAGAAATGGACTGGTTTGTCTGTGCATTTGGTAGCCAGGAGCACGCTTGCGCCATGGAGGCGCTTAGACGGGGAGGGCATGCCAGAGTTGGTTTTGAGAACAACCTGCTGCTTCAAGATGGAAGCCAGGCGGATTGTTCGGCGGATCTGGTCGCTTCTTTAAAAGCCGCCGCGGAGATTGAAGGCATAAATATAGCTGGTGCCAAGGAGACACGAACAATCCTGGGCGTTGACCGATAGCCTGTTGTAGCCTGCCTTCTCATTGTTACTTGCGCTTGCAATCTTCTTTCTTTTTTTAATCTCTATAAAGAGCGAGCGCAGATAATGGGGCACCTAAAAGTAAATGTATGCAAACGGGTCGGTGCAGGTCTGTCGATCATTGTCTTTCCCATCATGCTTTTGTCTGGATTCGTCCTTCATCCAAACTTAAACAGTTTTGAGACTATCACCGAAGCGGCCAAATGAGCTGAGGAGTGGCGTGGTAACTTCTTATTTCACTTTGGTCATCTGCTGGTATTGTTTTCCGTTCCCTTGATTATTGCGACCAGCGTTCGTTTTATGACGTTATTGAACGATCGTGGAGAGCTGTTAGGTTATGTTGGTGGAGTGCTCGCGGTCTTTGGTGCTTGCATGCTTGCGGTCGATAAAGGCGCACTGACCTTGGTGCTCACGGCTTTTCAGATACTGCCTGACCAGGAATTTTCAAATATCTATCCAGCGTTACAGGCACTGTTAGATAAAGCAGGCTGGCTGTGGATGACTTGGCTTTTCCTGCTGTTGCCAATAGGGTTCATTATTCAGGTTACAGGTCTAATCAGGGAGAACGTCATTCCAAGGTGGCAGGGGTTAATTATCATCCTGGGACTATTATTACTGATCAATCCAGATATTGAAATTATCAGTGCAACCGGTGCGGTGCTAATGTGCATTGGTCTGATTCCAATTGGTGTTCGAGAGATAACGGATACATTACGCAGACTATAACGTGACTGTACATTTATCCGTGTATGTGTTCGG
>JAHEGU010000023.1:41760-47362 GCA_024644945.1 Gammaproteobacteria bacterium
GTGTATGTGTTCGGAGATTTTGTGTCAGCTCAATAGCTTCCATATCAGCGGCAAGAGAATCGCCGTCGCCAGGGCATTCAACCCCATCGCCAAACCGGAGAAGGCTCCAGCTAATTCATTAACCTGCAGCGCCCGCGCGGTACCTATTCCGTG
The DNA here is from genome assembly GCA_024644945.1 of Gammaproteobacteria bacterium. Lineage (GTDB taxonomy): Bacteria > Pseudomonadota > Gammaproteobacteria > Arenicellales > Poriferihabitantaceae > VYFG01. Next base: position 41,914 of record JAHEGU010000023.1, read on the forward strand.
ACTCGCGGTGCCAATGGCCATTCCACGCGCGGACCAGTCTCGAATCCTAAGAATATCGAGGATTAGTGGACCCAACGTCGCGCCTGCAATACCGGTCAATATCACCAGCACCGCGGTTAGTGACGGCAGTCCACCCAGCTGTTCTGAAATTCCCATAGCAACCGGGGCGGTCACGGATTTTGGCGCAAGCGATATTATCGATACGGGCTGAGCACCAAGAAACCAGGCGATCAAAATTGCGCTGGTGGAACCCGTGATTGCGCCGCTAATCAAACTTACCATTATCGCCAGTGCAGACTTTCGCACTCGATTGAACTGTCGATAAAGCGGGATAGCAAGGGCGACCGTTGCGGGGCCGAGCAGGAAATGGACAAACTGAGCGCCTTCAAAATAGGTTTCATAGTTTGTTTGGGTAGCGTATAGAATTGCCACAATCGCGACAACACTAATCAGCACAGGATTCAAAAGAGGATTCATCCTTGCCTTTTTATACAGCATTGAAGCGCTTATGAAAGCCATGAGTGTCAGCGTCAGATGCAATAAGGGGGTGGCGCTGAGATAAACCCAGATGTCTTTAAATTCCTGCATCAGGCTTTGCCCTGATTTGATGTCGCTTTTCGAGCTGTATGTTTATTTAACAGCACCATCAAGACCGCGGTTACAGCGATAGTTAACAAGGTGCTGGCAACTAATGCTACCGACAGAGGCCACGCATCTTCACCAAGAAGCTCGAAGTGCACCATTATCCCTACTCCTGCAGGAACAAAAAGCAATGATAAATTGTTCAGCAGCGCATCGGATACAGCGGCCAATGAATCTGGGACAGTTCCTCGGAACGTAAGAAACAGGAATAGTATGATCATGCCGACAACTGGACCGGGAAGCGGCAGATCCAGAGTGGTGATTACAAGCTCGCCGATTAACTGACAGGCTAGAATAAGCGTGAAATATGCAAGCACTTGCTATAGATTTAGTATGTTAGATCGACGGGTCAGGTTATTTTAAGCGCTTATATTTGATTCGTGTCGGCTTGATGGTATCTCCATGGCGTTTCTTATAGTCCTCCTCGTAATCACTGTAGTTACCCTCGTACCACACCACTTTAGAATCGCCTTCGAACGCTAGAATGTGGGTGGCGATCCGATCGAGAAACCAGCGATCGTGAGAGATCACCACTGCGCAACCAGGAAAATCCAGCAACGCCTGTTCGAGCGCCCGTAAGGTTTCGACATCAAGGTCATTAGTGGGTTCGTCGAGTAGAAGCAGGTTACCCCCATCCGCAAGCAGCTTCGCCAGATGCACGCGATTGCGTTCTCCACCAGAAAGCGTACCTATGTTCTTTTGTTGATCTGCGCCCTTGAAGTTGAAGCGACCCACATAGCGACGTGACTGAACTTCGTGGCCATTGACAAGCATCACATCCGTTCCGCCAGTAATTTCTTCAAATACAGTTTTTGATCCATCAAGCGCATCCCGACTTTGATCTACATAGGCGGTATTCACCGTGTCGCCAATGCGAAATTCACCGGCACTGGGTTTCTCTTCGCCGACGATCATTCGAAAAAGGGTTGTTTTACCGGCGCCATTGGGTCCAATCACGCCGACAATGCCACCTTTCGGAAGGCTGAAGCTCAGGTTCTCATACAGCAAACGATCACCATACGACTTGGAGACACCATTTGCTTCTACTACCAGATCACCAAGCCTTGGTCCGGGAGGTATGTAAATTTCGTTTGTTTCAGCCCGCTTTTGATAATCGCTGGAGCTCAGTTCTTCGAAGCGTTTCAAGCGGGCTTTACTCTTGGTTTGACGACCCTTAACCCCAGCTCGAACCCATTCCAGCTCCTCCTTCATTGATTTTATGCGTGCCGCCTCGCTTTTTTGCTCTTGTTCCAGTCGTTTTTCTTTCTGTTCAAGCCATGATGAGTAGTTACCTTCCCACGGTATGCCGTGTCCACGATCCAGTTCCAGTATCCAACCGGCAACGTTATCGAGAAAGTATCGGTCGTGAGTGACCGCTACCACGGTTCCCTCGAATTCATGCAGGTAACGTTCGAGCCAGGCAATCGATTCAGCGTCCAGATGATTGGTGGGTTCATCGAGAATCAGCATTTCAGGACTTGATAAGAGCAGTCGACAAAGCGCAACGCGGCGTTTCTCTCCTCCCGAAAGGGTCTTTATCTCCGCATCCCAGGGTGGCAGGCGCAGTGCGTCCGCCGCGATTTCTAGTTTGTGGTCAATATTATGTGCGTCTGCGGCTTGGACAATCGCTTCAAGTTTGGCTTGTTCAGTGGCCAGGGCATCAAAATCCGCATCTGGTTCGGCATAAGCGGCATAAACCGCATCAAGTTTTTCCTGTGCCTGTTTGATCTCGCCAAGACCTTGCTCGACATTGCCGCGCACATCTTTGGTCTCATCCAGTTCTGGTTCCTGGGCCAGATAACCGATACTAAGTCCAGGCTGGGGGCGTGCTTCACCGATGATGTCGGTATCTATTCCGGCCATTATTCTGAGCAAAGTAGATTTGCCTGCTCCGTTATATCCAAGCACTCCGATTTTGGCGCCCGGGAAAAAATTCAGATAGATATCTTTGAGTATTTGACGATTGGGCGGGACGACTTTTCCCACCCCATTCATGGTGAAAACAAACTGGGCCATTCTTAAATTTGATTAAATTGTGATTAAGCGTTGAGGTGTTTTATTGCTGCTTGATGTAGCTTATCGTTAGCGGCGGCGAGCGCCTGATCACCTGATTCCAGGGTCAAGGGCCCGCCTTGCCAGTCGGTGATGATACCACCTGCACCCTCAACCACGGGAACAAGCGCAAGGTAATCATAAGGCTTTAGATCCGCCTCGCAGACAAGCTCGGTGAACCCCGAGGAAAGCAGCCCGTAGCTATAACAATCTCCGCCGAAAGCACGAAAGCGGCAGGCCTTTGATAGCGAGGAATACCTGGCAAAACTGTTATCGTCGAACATGTCCAGGGTGGTGGTATATATCGATGCCTGCAATAGATGTGTGACCTCACTGGTGCGGCAAGGCCGACCGTTGAATGTTGTGGGCCTATTGTGGATGCCTATCCAGCGCTCATTGAGCGCCCCGTGGTCGATGATACCGAGAACCGGGGCTTCGCCGTGAAGGAGGGCGACCAGTGTGCCAAAGGTGGGTTTGCCTGTGGCGAAGCTCTTGGTGCCATCTATTGGATCGATGATCCAGCGCCACTCCTGGTCGTTGGTCTGGTCTCCGCTTTCTTCACCAAAGAAACCGTGGTCTGGGTGCCTTCCAAGTATCAGTGACCGCATCGCTTGTTCAGTCTCACGGTCTGCAATGGTGACCGGGGTCTGGTCCAGCTTGTCGTCAATATCGAGCCGCGTACGGAAATATTTGCGGGTCAGTGAGCGTGCGATTTCGGCTGCCTCAATGGCAGTGGCCAGATACTCCTCGGGAAGCGCAGACATTATGGACTTAGGGATAAGACAAGGGACCTATTCTAACCTGTATCCAGCAATTCTAATGGCTTAAATTATTCACCTTAAACTGGCACTTGGAGTCGTTTTCTGACAAATTTTGGTGGGTGAAATATCCTTAAATACAGGCCGTTACGGGTTCTCTGCAGCGGGTGCGCTAGGGTAGAATCCGGGCCCTGTTGTATTGCAGCAAAATCCATATTTTGAGGAGAAAGCCCATATGAAAATTCTGGTTCCAGTTAAGCGCGTCATAGACGCCAATATCCGGGTCCGGGTCAAGGCGGACAATACCGGCGTCGAGACAGCGAATGTCAAAATGGCGATGAATCCGTTTTGTGAGATCGCCGTGGAAGAAGCCTTGCGCTTAAAGGAAGCCGGTAATGCCGAAGAGATCATTGTAGTATGCGCCGGGCCGGAAAAATCCGCCGAAACCATTCGCACAGGACTCGCAATGGGAGCGGACCGAGGTGTCCATGTGGCGACCGATGAGCGATTGGAGCCGCTAGTAATTGCAAAGATTCTAAAGGCTGTAGCAGAAAAAGAGGGTACCGATCTGGTCATCCTTGGAAAGCAATCAATCGATGACGACAACAACCAGACGGGACAGATGCTGGCGGCGATCATGGGTCGGCCTCTTGGGAGTTATATATCAAAGATCGAAAGCAGTGATGGAGGTTTCGCTATTACCCGTGAAATCGATGCGGGTCTTGAAAGTCTCAAAATCACCTCTCCTGCTGTGGTTACCGCAGATCTGCGGTTGAATGAACCGCGATATGCGTCTCTGCCAAATATCATGAAGGCCAAGAAGAAGCCTGTTGAAGTGGTAAGCCCGGGGGACCTGGGTGTGGAGGTGCAAAATCGGATCAACGTGGTTCGGGTCGATGAGCCGCCTGCAAGAGAGGCGGGAATCATGGTGTCCAGCGCGAGCGAGCTGGTGGATAAATTAAAGAATGAAGCGAAGGTGATTTAAATGAGCGTACTCGTAATAGCAGAACACGATAACAGCCAGCTTTTCCCTAGCACTCTGAACACGGTTGCGGCCGCATCAAAGATTAACAGTGAGGTGGATGTGCTGGTGGCGGGCAGTGGTTGTGGTGATGTCGCAGCGCAATGTGCAAAAATCGTAGGAGTGGGCAGAGTTCTGTGTGCTGATGCACCGACTTATGCCAATGAAATCACCGAAAACACTGCGGCATTGGTTAAGGCCCATGTCAGTAACTATTCGCACGTGCTGGCGCCGGCGTCTACATTCGGCAAGGCGCTTGTGCCGTATGCGGCAGCGTTGTGTGATGTGCAGGCAATATCAGATATCAGCGAAGTAGTTTCGGAGGATACGTTCGTACGTCCGATTTACGCTGGTAACGCTCTCCAGACGGTTCAATCGAGTGATTCCGTTAAAATGATTACAGTACGAACCACCGCCTTTGAGCTGGCAGACGCGGAGTCAGGTAGCGCTGAAATAGTCACGATTGACGATGTCGGTGCCACGGACTGGGTTCAATTTGTCGATCAGAATCTCAGTCAAAGTGAGCGCCCTGAACTGACGTCCGCAAAAGTGGTGGTGTCCGGCGGACGGGGCATGCAAAACGGGGAAAATTTCGCCATGCTGGAAAAGCTGGCCGATAAACTTGGCGGTGCGGTAGGCGCATCACGTGCCGCGGTGGATGCCGGATTTGTTCCTAATGATTACCAGGTCGGCCAAACCGGTAAGGTTGTTGCCCCCGATTTGTATCTAGCTGTAGGCATTTCCGGGGCAATACAGCACCTTGCCGGAATGAAGGACTCGAAAGTAATTGTGGCGATCAACAATGATGAAGAGGCACCAATATTTCAGGTGTCAGACTATGGTTGGAATGAAGATCTATTTGTAGCAGTTCCTGCCTTGCAGGCTGAGTTGGAAAGTAACTGATTGCGCACTTTGGATAGAAGCCTTCCAGATTTAACCTGGAGGGCTTTTTTTATGTGCAGAGTTTAGGACGGAG
>JAHEGU010000060.1:0-4129 GCA_024644945.1 Gammaproteobacteria bacterium
CCCACATTAGGGCCATTTGGGTATCTGAGTAATATATTCTCGGTCTGTAGTTCATCTGCAACACTCCCTCTCTTTAAACAAAAGATTAGTATGTTGCGTCGACCAATTGAACCCGCCCTCCGTAGCCGACATTCAGAGATTCAAACCAATGTGTCAGTTATACGGCGTTCGCACAGTCAAATATCGGTCGCCACTTCGCCAACGCTCGCTCGTGCCGAACCAATGGAATATCCAGCAAATCCTTTTTTTATCTCCCCACTCGCTAGACCCAACGAAGACCCCATCACTCCCTGTGCCCGAACTTCATCTAAAATTAGTGATTCCTACAAACTCAGGATCAGTTTCTCACGATGCCACATAGCTGTTATTCTTCCTATACACCATTGATGGATCGTCATAAGAAAAAAGCCCGATCCTGTTGGGGCATTTGTGCAGACTTCAAAGACTGCTTCTTGAGGGGCAGCGGAAGGATTGTTGCCGCCATCCCAGGCTATCAGTAGTAAAGCTGCAGGTGCTGCTTTTCTGTAATTTTTAGTAATTTTTTATGTTCTAATATTTGACGAGTAGTTTCAATTTAGCAATTCAGCCCGCTTCGACGACCAACATCTTAGGGAAACTAAACTCTGTCACTAAAAACGAATCACTTACGATTAAGTTACCTATAACACTAAACTGATTTTCAGTTATTTTGATAAACACGGCAGGCGCCTAAGAGGCTTCGGTATATATAAATTCCAGAGCATCACCAGTTTCCATATCTATTGCACATTCATAGGTAAAATCCTTCCAGCCTTCCTGGAAACGAACCGAACCAAAACCGGCAATGCGGTTTTTAGCGATAAATTTTGGAGCTTGCTCAATACCATCTATAAAGATTCGGTCTGCACCTTTAAGTTTCTTTCCTAATTCCCTGAGCCCAATCTCCTGGCAGAAAAATTCCCCAAGCAGTTTTGCCGATGTCCATTCGTTGTGAATCAATATCTCTTCGTCACTGAGACCTGCAGTTCTGCCATCAATAATTGCCGTCAGACTTGCGGGAAGACTATCTGGCTGATCAAATCCGATGGAAGTGATTGGAAACAGAAAGGTAAATAAAACAGTATATTTTCTGATTATAGATGTGCTCATATAAGATTTTTATTGATGACGAGGTATTCGGGGAGGTGCAGGCTGAATGCATACTGATACCGATATTGCCTGCATTAACACATAAAGTCTATCAGTAGAAATTCCAAATTCCCATATACTATGATCGCTATCATTCAATGTCTCATGGTTTTATTTTTGAGGTGTTCTATTTTATAATTTAAATAATTAATTCAATATTACTCGACGATATTGGAGAAAAAATTCTGAGGGGAAACTTTATGACGCACGCAAGCATGGTAAGAAATTTGAATAATTGGTTTGTCGGATTAATTTTATCTCTGGTTTTGGCGGCTCCAATAGTTGGGCATGCGCGCCACTCGAGTCATAATGACTGGGATCAATCATGGGACGAACATCCCCATGTGACCCTGTATGATGATTGTGACTTTGAAGGGCATACCAAAAGTGTGGTGGCCGGAAACTATCGTAAGGTTACTGATGCGGGTGTTCCGAATGATCGTATTTCGTCCATTGAGATTCCTGATGGTATGGAAGTTACGATCTATCAGGATAGGTTTTTTAAAGGGAAGTCACGAACCATTCGCTCCGATGTTGATTGTTTAACCGGTTTCTGGAGTGACCAGGTCAGTTCAATGAAAATTCGGGATACTGGCCATGGGGGACACAATTACGATAGTGAAGGCGACGACTGGGGGAATTCGAGTAATGACTGTGTTCCCTATCGTGTAATTGCCAAAGGTGGTGATGGTGGCTTTCGATTTACCGACAAGCCAAAGGATTTTAAACGTATCCAGGGCCATGAAGTACGGGGGCAGGTGTGCCGTTCAGGCAGTGCTCAGGTCGAGTTGTCAAAAACTGACCGCCATACTACGGTTGTTTTACTGATTGGAGATGATAAATATGTTTTTCAGGGCGGCGATCCTGGCGACAAACTTTCGCATCACTGGTATCGCAAGTACATTAAGGTTAGATTGAACTGATCCCATTCTGGTTACCCAGAAAGACAAAGTCCGCTATGAGTAGAGGTTGTGTGAAAACTCAGCTCCATACTCAGTCTAAATACACATGTTAGTTTTATTATCTCAACTTTTCCACTACAAGAGAGCTTTTACTCTGGACGAAGCAATTTACTAAGCCTCAATCGCCCGAATCAACGGTTTTACGCCCATTATGTTGATCATCCGGGTGATATTGTAAGCCAGCACATGTAATGACATTTCGGTGGCAACATTTTTCAGTCGTTTCGTCTTGAAGTGTGTCATACCCATCCATGATTTAATCGTTCCAAATGGATGTTCAACAGTCTGCTTTCTTAACTGCATCATCGTTGGGTTTTCCTCCATACGTCGCTCGTGGATTTCGATCACTTTGCCATGCTCCCAACGAGTTACTCGCCTTTCCTTGCCAATGGTACAGTTTGGTTTCAATGAACATGAACCACAGTTCTTACTCCAATAGCGGTACATCAGCATATTACCTTGCGTGGTTTTTGTTTGTCTGGGCAAGCGTTCTCCTGCCGGACATTTGTACTCGTCATCTACCTCTACATAAATGAAGTCGCGGCGATCATACAAACCCATTTTACGATTGCTTGAAGTCACTGTCTTGGGCACATAAGGCGTAATACCGACATCCACCGTGGACTTGATTTCTTCCATAGCGAAGTAACCTCGATCAGCAATCACTTCCAACTCATCAATACCCGTTGCCTCTTGGGCTTTTACCGACATCTTGGTTAGCATGCGACGATCTCCCATAGCCATTGAGACGTCATGTGCCACAATCAGGTGATGCTGCGTATCCACTGCTGTTTGAACGTTATAGCCCACATTGCCCGAGCTTCGAGCATTGGTAGACATCGCCCTGGCATCCGGATCAGTCAAGGATATTTGCTTGTCAGGCGTTAACTCCAAGGCTTCCTCTATGGCTTTTACCTCGGCCATTTGCTGCTTCAATGCGGCTAACTGTTTATGAATATGGCGAGTCTTGGTTTGTGGAATCATTCTATCTTGTCTATCAAGGCTTTCTAGCTGTGATAGGTAGCGATCAATACTTTTATCAATGGCTTCAATACGCCTCTTAACCTTGGCTTGAGTGAAATTACGATCTCGATTGTTCACTGCGCTAAATCGACTACCATCTATAGCAATGAGTGAATCAGAAAATAGATTCAGTTGTTTGCACAGCATGACAAACTGACGACAACATGATTTGATTCCAATCCCGTTATCTTTGCGAAAATCGGCAATCGTTTTAAAGTCTGGGGCTAGTCGATTCAGCAACCACATTAACTCAAGATTGCGATTCGATTCTCGTTCCAATCTACGACTCGATTGAATCTTGTTCAAATAGCCATAAACATATAGCTTCAGCATCAATGCGGGATGATAGGCTGGTCTGCCCGTGGCGCGGGGATGTACTGACGAAAATCCAAGTTCCGCTAAATCTAGCGCATCAACAAAAGCATCTATAACCTTAACCGGATTGTCTTCCGTGATGTAATCTTCTATCCGTTCCGGGAACAATGTGAATTGGGTGCGGTGTATTCCCTCGATAAATCGACTCACGAATCAATCCAGTAGATTAACTGGATTAATTATATCTCTTACGGCGTTTTCACACAGCCTGAGTATTGAACGGTAGTTCATCCGAAAATTACCAAGGTCCGCTTCTAGTTGTCAGGTCAGAGTAAAACGGAGTTTATATACAGTTTGATAGCATCCCAAATTCCACCACTAAGTATATTCAAACACTGTAATATACTGACATACTTTTCTGTTTGCCTATTATCCTGAACAAATTGACTCAACTCATGGCAGAGATTTCCCCCAGACCCGAATGTCGTCGAGAAGGCGGTTTCGCAATTTACCCCTGACTGCAGTTTCCTAAGCACTCGACGCAGGCCGGCTTCAAAGTTTCTTTGTCCGGCAATCCAGATCCGGTCACTCTCCCGCACACGTTCAGGCCGGTACCGGGGAATACCAACAGGGTAAAAGAATTTGAACAGCATACGACTCGC
>JAHEGU010000060.1:4139-16390 GCA_024644945.1 Gammaproteobacteria bacterium
CTCGCCGTTGATATTGGCGGCACCTTCACCGATGCCATTTTACAAATTGATGGCAGTGTTCTTAGCGCTAAAATACCCACCACACCTGAGGCACCGCATCTTGCCTTTGTGGATATCGCTGTTTCATTACTCGAGCGGGCAGGTATCGATGCTACCAGCGTGAGCAGCATTATTCACGGGACCACAATTGCAACCAATGCGCTGATCGAAAGAAAAGGCGCTCGCACTGCACTCATTACCACCAAGGGTTTTCGTGACAGCCTCGAGATAGGATACGAGTCCCGATATGATCAATATGATCTTGGTCTGGAAAAGCTTCCTCCTTTAGTTCCGCGACATCTCAGACTGCCTGTTGATGAAAGAACTTTATGCGATGGTGAGGAACACACTCCGCTCGATGAATCCGAATTTCCTGCACTAGCCCAAACCCTGAGGGAGCAAAACGTTGAATCTATCGCCGTAGGATTTCTTCACGCTCATGTCAATTCCGACCATGAACGGCGCGCCCGTCAGCTCTTGTCCCAGGAGCTTCCAGATATTCCAGTAAGCCTGTCTTCGGAGGTCTGTCCAGAAATTCGAGAGTACGAGAGATTCTCCACCACCGTAGCGGACGCCTGTGTCAAACCTTTGATCAGGCGCTATCTGACTACTCTGACAAAGCGGTTAAGGGAGGTTGGTTTTCGTTGCCCGCTCTTTATGGTCTCCTCTTCTGGTGGATTGATGGAAATCGAAAGCGCAATGCAACGACCAATCCATCTGGTGGAGTCCGGTCCGAGCGGCGGTGCCATACTTGCTGAAAATACCGCGCAACAGTGCCAGCAGTCGCGGGTATTGTCTTTCGATATGGGGGGAACAACTGCAAAAATCTGTTTGATCGATGATTATCGAGCCAGGACTACGCGCGAATTTGAAGCTGCACGAGCGGCCCGGTTTATAAAAGGGAGTGGCTTTCCATTACGCATGCCGGTTACCGAGATGATTGAAATTGGCGCCGGCGGCGGTTCCATCGGCAGCGTGGATGCCATGGGGCGTATTCAAATCGGGCCCCACAGTGCCGGAGCCGAACCCGGACCGGCCTGCTATGGCCGTGGCGGGGACCAGGCTACGGTCACCGATGCAGATGCTGAACTCGGGCGTCTCGATCCAGTCGGATTCGCCCAAGGTCGGATTCAACTTAACCTGTCCGCATCGGCAGATGTGTTGCAATCTCGATTTGTACCGGATCACTTTAATGACAAATGTTCGGCGGCACGCGCAATGGTGCAAATGGTGGATGAGAACATGGCCAATGCCGCGCGTATTCACGCCATGGAGCATGCCAGCGATCTGAGCAGTTACACGATGGTGGCCTTCGGAGGTGCAGGGCCTTTGCACGCCGTAAATCTGGCGCGCAAGCTCGGGGTAAAGAAAATTGTGGTGCCGGTGCTGCCGGGTGTAGGGTCTGCTTTGGGATTTCTGGCGATGCCGGCCTCGTGCGAACTCTCCCACAGCCGCTATATGACCCTCGGATGTTTCGACTACCAGGGCATGACGAATATATTAACGGATCTGGAAATCGAGGCGCGCAGAATCGTCGGCTTGGCGATGCCCGAGGCGGCGGTTACTGTTTCACGCACTGCGCTGATGCGCTATTCAGGTCAGGGACATGAGATCGAAATCGATATCCCTGAAACTGCCGAGGGGCTTACTGTTGTGAAAGCTCTGGGAAGGGCTTACGCACATGCTTACCGCAGCCTGTATGGACGTGAATTGCCCAGTGGTGAAGTGGAAGTGATGACCTTTACCGTACGTGTCTGCAGCGAACGACCGGCGGTTCCGGGATTGAGGCGCGGGCACTTCGAGGCGGCCTCCAGCATTGCGCCTGAATTAACGGACACTCGAACAGTCATCGATCCTGATTCTGGCGAGAGCATGGCGACTCCTATCTATGTTCGTGGCGATTTAAAACCAGGCGTTGAACTGACCGGACCCGCGCTCATTGTCGAGGCGCAAACAACTACTGTACTGCCCTATGGCTATGCCCTGCGTGTGGATCGACATGGAAATCTTGTACTAGAGGAATTATCAATCCATAACGACCGCTCAGATGGTCAAAAGCATTTAGACGATTTACAGCTTCAGGCGATGTGGAGTCGACTCCAGGCAATTGTAGATGAGCAGGCAGCGGTTCTCATGCGCACTGCATTTAGTCCGATCGTGCGTGAATCCGGTGACTTATCCGTTGGAATATTTGATCCGCAAGGCAGGTTGCTGGCGCAGGCGGTGACCGGCACACCGGGTCATGTCAACACCATGGCATCGGCATGTGAAAAGTTTTTTGAAAATTTTCCGGTGGACGAAATGAGACAGGGAGATATCTATGTGACCAATGATCCCTGGAGCGGTGCAGGTCACCTGAATGATTTCGTCCTGCTCAAGCCCTGCTTCTATCAATCCCGCCTGGTGGCATTGATCTCATGCACCAGCCATCTGGTTGATATTGGTGGGCGATGTCTCGGCCCGGATGGCAACGATGTCTATGATGAAGGTCTTTATATTCCACATTTAAAGCTGGTCGATCAGGAACAATTAAATCAAACACTTGTTGCGCTGGTGAAATCCAATTCACGCAACGCGGTACAGGCGGAAGGCGACGTGTTTGCTTTGATCGCGTGCTGTGAGCACGGCGACCATAGACTGCAAAAAATGTTAAACGATTTCAATTGCCACGATATTCAGATTGTCGCGGGTCGTATTCTCGATTCTTCCGAGTCAGCGGTGAGACAAAGAATCGCCGCCTTGCAAGACACAACATCTGAGTACGAAATGACCACGGATGGGTTTGAACACCCGATCACTATAAAGGCGAGGATGTCTATCGATTGGGACACGGTGCATCTGGATTTTTATGAGTCGGCATTGCCTTCAAAATCAGGCATCAATGTGCCGTTAAACTACACGATAGCCTATTCAGTATTTGGCTTGAAATGCGCGATTGCTCCCGACGTGCCCAACAATCATGGTTCGCTGGCACCGTTCAAGGTGACTGCAGCAACAGGCACAATTTTGAATGCGCAAAAGCCTTCACCAGTTTGTTCACGCCATATACTGGGGCAACTTCTGCCTGACGTCTCACTTGGTTGCTTGTCTAAGGTGTTACCGGAGACCATTCCTGCAGAAGGCGCTGCGACGTTATGGGATTTACCCATTCAGGGCTTGATCGAAACAACCGGTGAGACTTTTGCTCAGGAACTGGTCTTCAATGGCGGGATGGGCGCGCGACCGAATCGAGATGGCCTCTCGGCTACGGCGTTCCCTAGCGGGGTAATGGGAAGTCTGGTGGAGGTGACGGAGAGCACTACCCCTGTTTTAGTTCGGCGCAGGGAGTTGCGACCCGACTCCGGTGGGCCAGGAAAGTTTCGCGGAGGCTTGGGCCAGATAATCGAGGTGGAAGCGCTTGCCGATACGGTGCTCACCATATACGGTACTGTTGATCGTGTGCAGTTTCCTGCGAGAGGTAAAGCCGGTGGCGAGGCGGGCGAGACCGGTAGATTTATCCATTCGTCAGGTATCGAATTTAAAGGTAAAGGAAGTTGCGTACTCAGAGCCGGAGAGACGTTGATCGTATTTACCCCGGGCGGTGGGGGATATGGCCCAATCGCTGAAAGATCGGCGCAGCAGAGGCAGACGGATATTCTCAATCAACTTGTTACCGCATCAGACTGAATCATGAAATACAGCAACGATCGAGGAGCCGGGCGGATTGGATTTATTGTGCCGGTTTCAAATTCGAACCTGGAGCCAGACATGGTTGCGATGCGGCCAGGCGGCGTGTCGCTGCATTTTATGCGCGCTGGTGGCTACGATCTCGATAAAATTCCAGACTCATCGCAGATGCGTCAGTTCGCGGAATCGTCCTTGGATGCCGTCATACAGGCACTGTGCGCCGTGCGCCCTGATGTGCTGGCCTATGGGTGTACCTCCGCCACGTTGTCATTTGGGCCGGACTACGATCGTGAGTTTCGCAATAAAATCGAATCACTAGCGGGAGTACCATCGTTTACCGCCGCTTTTGCACTGGTGGAAACTCTACGAGACCTGGGTATCGGTGCGGTAGGATTTGCTTCCCCTTATACCGAAAAATTGAACCGGGAGGGCGCGGAATATTTATCCGCTAGCGGAATAAAGGTCGTCAATACTGCTTATGTGGGCCAGGACCTGGGGAACTACGGACAGGGCGCACTGACTCCGGATGAGGTCTTCTCTCTAGGGCTTCGGAGTAACCATAAAGAGGCGGAGGCGTTGGTTTTATCCTGCACCGATATGCGGACAATCGAGGTTATAGAAGAGCTTGAAGAGTCGCTTGGTAAGCCGGTTGTATCGAGTAATCAGGCACTGATGTATGTCGCGGCGAAGGCACTTGGCTTACACGGCAGAGTGCCCGGGCGGGTTTCAAAACTGATGAAAGGCGCCAGATCCGCGCGATAAAACCTTACTCGGTGCGGGGGAGGAAATCGCCGTGAGTGAGGAAAATTGAGGCTGCTCAGAGCTTCTAAGCGCTGTAAAGCGCTATAAACAGGCTTAAAAACGCACATTTTTATTAAATAATAGGCTATTATTAAAGTAGTATCGAGTAGTGGGGGTTACCGCGGACAATCTTAACTCCGCCAGCTACCCCACGATCATGATCGAAGTATAGATGTGCCGCTGGCATAGATCGGTGCACATCATTGAATTAAGTAATTAGATTAAGTAAATGGGGGGTCTGCAATGTGTTTCCACAACCGCTGTTTCTTTAGGGCTGATCTGGATGTAACCAGCACGGTCTTAGCTGCTGACTATTACACGTAACGTCTCTGCTGTTGACGCCACGACAGACAGATTGAGAGCGTGAACATTAACTACTTCAAGTATGTCGCGACCGTCATCGCTAAGGCGCTGGTTGCAAGCGTGCTGTTTTTATGGGCGAATCTGGCGGGTGCTGTTTCAGCAGGGAGCCAGACTGCATGGGGTAAAGAGACAAGCGAAGTCCACCCTGTAATTAAAATCCCGGAAATCCAAGAGCTCCAATGGACGCTGGCATCTATGTCTGGCGGAACTGATCTGATGATGTGGATTGACGAATATTTATTGGTGGGCATGCAGACAATTTTGGTTCTTCTGCTGATTATTCTGGTGATCAGGTTGATTCGAGAACCGGGCTACGCGAAGAATACTAGGCATGAACTGGACTTAACGGAAGCGAGATATCAGCATCTGATAGAACACGCACAAGGTTTTATCGGCAGCCATGATTGCTCAGGAAAATTTCTTTCAGTGAATCCGGCAGGCGCCGAAGCACTGGGCTATGAAGTCGAAGAGTTGATAGAAATGTCGCTAGAGCAACTTCTGTGTCCTTCGGGGAAGGAATTGTTCAAAGACTACCTTGATCAATGTCGAACCGGGTCCAGCACCGGCGTGGTGTGTACAACGAATAAATCGGGCGATATAAGCTATTGGAGGTATAGCAACGTCCTGTACGAAGAACCCGGTAAAGAATCTATTGTCATTGTGAATGCGCATGAAATCACCGAGCAATTCTATGCCGAACGCAATCTCAAGGAAAAGGAAAGGCAACTTGACGCAATATTCAAATACTCACCCGCTGAAATTTATCTTAAAGATCGAGAAGGCCGTTATGTACGCATAAGCAGCCAGTTCGAGAAGATATTTAATGTTACCAACGAGTCCGTCAAGGGAAAATTACCCCACGAAGTTCACCCTAAAGACCTGGCTGATTCGACCCGGCAACTGGATCTCGATGTAATGAACCAGGGCAAAGTCATTACCCGGGAAGAGATCACGTTTTTGGAGAATGACGAAGATCGGTTGCACACATTATTAACAATCAAATTCCCTGTGTTCGACGACGATAATACCGTGTCTGGATTGGGTGCGGTGGTCACCGATATCACGGAGCAAAGAGAGAGCCAACAAATGCTCAGCCAGGCTGCGAGAATCGCACATCTTGGCCATTGGCGTTACGATGAACTGGAGGAGAAATTTGTCACGGTCTCCCAGGAACTGGCTGATATTTATGGGTGCAGCGTAGACGAGTTCCTGTCCCATTCGAGTGAACGTGAATATATAGATAGATATGTCCATCCTGAAGATCTCTCTCGTGTGGTCGATTCATACGACGAATACGAATCTGATCTTGAATATCGAATCGTACGAAGAGATGGCAGTGTGCGGTACGTTCGCGAAAAAGCGGAATATATTTTCACCGATACTGGCAAGTCTCCGGTGTTTTCAATCGGCACATTGCAAGACATTACTGAGCAAAAAGAGATTGAACTACAACTGGTTTTCCTCAAAGAGGAAGCAGAGTCAGCGAATCAGGCAAAAAGTGATTTTCTCGCCAATATTAGTCACGAAATTCGTACGCCGATGACGCTAATAATCGGAATGTCAGATCTTCTCAAGGAAACTTCTCCGACGCTAAATCAAAGGCGATACCTGCAATCAATAGATCATGCCGGGAACCATTTGCTGGCATTGATAAACAGCATACTGGATCTGTCGAAGAT
Organism: Gammaproteobacteria bacterium; assembly: GCA_024644945.1. GTDB lineage: Bacteria > Pseudomonadota > Gammaproteobacteria > Arenicellales > Poriferihabitantaceae > VYFG01. Next base: position 10,688 of record JAHEGU010000060.1, read on the forward strand.
CGAGGCTGGAGAACTGGTCCTGGAAGAACTGGAATTCAATTTACAGAAACTAATCGAAGGCGTATTAAACTCAAATCAGGTAACGGCAAAGAAAAAAGGTCTGTTGTTGCACTACGAGATCGCAGATGACCTGAACCTGGAGCGAATGGGCGATTACCATCGTCTTCAACAGGTTCTGCTGAACCTCGTGGACAATGCCCTTAAGTTTACCCAGGATGGTGAAATTGTTGTACGAGCGAAATCAATATCAACGCACTCAGAAGAGCAATTGATCCAGTTTTCAGTTTCTGATACCGGCATCGGTATTCCGCCAGAGCAACACGATCAAATCTTTGACGCTTTTGCGCAGCAGGATGCCTCTGTCACAAGACAGTTTGGCGGCACGGGTCTGGGGTTGTCAATCAGCAGGCAGCTGGTGGAACTGATGGGAGGACGAATTTGGCTGGAAAGCGAATCCGGGAAAGGCAGTGCATTTTATTTCACAGTTGAGCTTTCGGAATCTGAGGCCTCGATACAAGGCGATAAACATGGAAGGACACTGGATCTGAGACAGCGTCCGTTGAATATCCTGATGGTCGAGGATGAGGCGATCATCCGAGCTCTTCTCAAAGAGTTTTTGTCAGATTCACCGCATACCGTGACGACAGCTGGCGACGGTAACCAGGCGCTGGAGTTGTATAAACAGGAGAATTTTGATCTGGTGTTGATGGATCTGCAAATGCCGGTCATGGATGGATATAGCGCAATCTCACATATAAGATCCTGGGAAAAATCTCAGAAAAGACTCACCGTGCCGATTATCGCGTTGTCCGCGCATGTAATAGCTGAGGAAATCGAGCGATGTTTATCGCTTGGCGCCACTGCACACTTGAGTAAGCCGGTAAGAAAGGCGACGCTGCTCAACAAGATACACGAGATTTGCGCTGAGTCGGCCGATAGCGAACAAATTCGTTCTGTGAACTGTGCAGTCTAAGAGCTGGCTAAGGCACTCTGATATTGCGCTGAACGGTCACTGCTTTTTATTCATCGTCGCCGGAGCGAGGATCAAAGCTATGGCGACACCGATGACACCATAAATAAGCGCACTTCGCAGCACCAGCGAAAGACTCTGCCACTCAATGGATTCCTGAGAGGCGACAAGCGAAGACAACCCTAGCAGCAAGCAAGAGAATGCCAGGCGTGCGCTCAGACTCTGTAGCGAAAGATATGTTGCACGCAGGTGGCTACCAACTCTCGGTGCGATCGCGGCGTTGACCGGAGCGCGGATCATGGCCATGGGGAAGTTCCGTAAGATCACCATTCCCAACGCCAGGCTGCTCAAAAATATTGATACTGACGCGATAATAGCCAGCTGAATGACAAATGCAGAAAGCAGTAGAACTTTTATTCCAACCCGCCTGCTCAAGCGTACACTATATGCTGCGCCAATAGTGCCACCAAACATGGATGTCGCTATGACGATTCCAGAAACCAGAGGTGAGCTGTCGGTCGACAGCCAGCTGATCTCTAATAGCTTGATATACGGTTGATAAAACTCGTAAACCACATGCTCGAGAGAGTACATCAGCACCATCACACCGAAGAGCCAGGCGAGTACACTATCTTGTAAATGACGAAAGCACTCACTTATGGTTCGAAATAGAGTGGTCTCAAGCGATTGATTGATACGATGTGTTGAAGGCTCAACGAAGCGCCACACCAGCCATAGCATCCAGCCGGCACCGAACAGAGAGAGGAAGTACGGCCAGCGAAGGTCATACATTCCCAATAGTCCTCCCGTCAACGCAGATAGGCACAGCGCCGCCATGCTGAATGCCTGTCCTTTAGCCTCATGGGAAGCATACTCCTGTTCGCGATTTACAGAAAGCAGAGAATCGTATAGGAACGCCGTATCGGTTCCCGATAGCATCGCTATGCCAAGAGCCAGAAAGAACTGTCCGAATACTAGCGATATAAATCCATCAGCTGTCAGGAATGCCAGATTTGAGAGAACGTAAGCAAAGCCGGCAATCATCAGAGTAATCCGTCTACCGACACGGTCCGAAAAATAACCGGACGGCACTTCACAGATACACACTGAAAAGTAATAAAAGGCACCCAGCAAGATGACTTCAGCCAAACTCACAAACTGGTTAAAAAAGAGAAAGAAAACCGGTAACCATCCAAATAAGCTGGAAGAAAACTGGAACCAGGGATAACTGGAAACATTGTTCTCGATATCCCGACTCACAATAAATTCAGCATGAGATTTGAATAGGCCAGAGAATCTCTCGCCAGTTTGATAGTATATCGATAGTCATAGACACACCATTAAATGTAGTGCAAAAGATGGCCGAACGGAATCAAAAGAGACATGACCGCTGTGGATTCATCGGCGGTTCGTGCTTGGGGGATAAAGTTGGAATTCTTGTGACTGCCGAAATCTTAATATTTGAATAAAATCAACTAATGAATACCGAAGTCCCTCCGACCCTCAATATGATTGGCTGCGGCAAAGCAGGCAGAACTCTAGGACAACTATGGCATCGCGCAGGGGTCTTTAATATTGGTGGGGTGCTGACTCGTTCGATTGAAAGTGCTAGTGCGGCAGTCGGACAATTGGGAGCTGGCACACCCCTTCGTTCGCTGAGCGAACTTAAGTCAGCAGAGCTGACACTGATCGCGACACCGGATCAAGAGATTAAAGACATTGCCACTAGTCTGGCTAGTAGCGGTGTGCTCGATCGGGATAGCATCGTATTCCACTTAAGCGGCGCCCTTGATTCTTCGTTATTGCGGCAAGCCGGATTGGAGCAGGTCAAGGTCGCCAGTGTGCACCCGCTTCGCAGCTTTGCCGATCCGAATTTATCGGCCGCAGAATTTGCAGGTACATGGTGTGGTTTTGAAGGCGATTCGGAGGCAGAGCATTCGTTATACAGCGCCTTCGAGAAAATCGGGGCTCATATGTTCAGGATCGAACCTGACCGCAAGTTGGTGTATCACGCGGCTAGCGTCATGGTGAGTAATTATCTAAATGCATTGATCGAATCAGGAATTAATGCTTTCCAGCTTGCAGGGATAGACCGACAGTCCGCCAGCGCAATGATCGTTCCAATTGTGCGAAATACCTGTGAGAATATTATTAATTCAGATCCCGGTTCGGCATTAACGGGTCCAATTATGAGAGGTGATTGGCAAATAGTTAAGCGAGAACTGGAAAACCTAAGAGAGCTTGATCCAAATTTAGGCGATGTCTACAAAATTCTAGGCAAGGCAACCCTCTCTCTGGCCGAATCAAACAGTCTGCTCAATGCAGAACAGGTCTCAAAACTGGGCAAAGTACTGTCTTGAACCCAACATTTCGGGATTGCTATAACTTTATTGATACCCATCTCTACGCTCTTGTCTAGACTACACTTGTCGCGCAAATGACCCCTCCTTCCAGAATTACCACTGACCAGCCCGGCAGGTGGCGCGTATCAAAAAAACTGTTACCGTATTTGTGGAATTACCGTAGCCGAATTGCGATTGGTCTTGTATTTCTAGTGCTTGCCCGGGTCGCCAATGTGTCGGTCCCCATTGTTCTAAAACAGATCATCGATGCGATGGAGGTCAGCGAAACGGGGGTCGTATTGATATTGCCGCTAGCACTTTTGATCAGCTACGGATTACTTCGATTCTGTTCTACCTTATTTAATGAGCTGCGCAATGTTGTTTTCATTAAAGCCAGCGTGCAGATCATTCAAAGAGTATCACTGGAGATCCTCACGCACCTGCATAAACTGTCTTTGGGATTCCATCTGGATCGTAAAACCGGGGCACTTTCTCGAGACGTTGAAAGAGGCACCAGTGCAATCACCTATTTTTTGAGAATTATCATTTTTAATATTGTGCCGGTAATCTTCGAGATCGGTGCGGTATTGATCATTCTCTGGAGCCAGTTTAATGTCTGGTTCGCTCTGACCACAATGGCAGTAATTATTGTGTATGCCGCATTTACGTTCTTGGTCACGCGATGGCGTACCCATTTCAGGATTGAAATGAATGAGGCTGAATCTTCAGCCAACACCAGGGCGCTTGACTCTTTGCTCAACTATGAAACGGTTAAAGTTTTTGGCAATGAAAATATGGAGCGCCGGCGTTATCTTGAAGCGTTAGACGGCTGGGTGTCGTCGTCGATTAAAAGTAACTTCTCCCTTTCTTTTCTGAATGCTGGTCAGGGGATGATCATTGCCGTGGGTACTACTATATTAATGATTATGGCAGCGAGTGGTGTGGTGGCAAATACGTTAACGCTAGGCGATTTTGCCATGGTCAACGCATTCCTGATCCAGCTCTATATCCCTTTGAGTTTTCTGGGTTCGATCTATCGCGATCTGAATCACTCTCTTATCGATATGGAAAAGATGTTCGATCTGTTGGAGGTGGAGCCCGAGGTGATCGAAAAAGTCGGCGCCAGACCCCTGGTTTTGTCTGATGGTGAAGTGCGATTTGAGAACGTGAACTTTCACTATCTCGCGGAACAACCGATACTCAAAGATATCAGCTTCACCATTCCAGGTGGCAAGATGGTAGCCGTTGTAGGGCCCTCGGGCTCCGGAAAATCGACTCTATCGAGAATGTTGCTCAGGTTTTACGATCCGGAGGAAGGTCGTATTTTAATTGACGGTCAGGATGTGCGTGACCTGACACTTGATAGTCTTCGAGAGGTTATGGGCGTGGTGCCTCAGGACACCGTCTTGTTCAATGACACTATTGGATACAATATCGCCTACGGTCGACCGAGCGCCACACAGCAAGAAATTGAGCAGGCTGCGGCGATTGCCCAGATTGACGAGTTCATTCGACAGCACCCTAAGGGCTACGACATTCTGGTAGGCGAACGTGGACTCAAGCTTTCTGGCGGCGAAAAACAACGGGTTGCTATCGCCCGAACAGCGCTCAAGCGGGCGAGGATTCTGGTATTCGATGAGGCCACCTCGTCACTGGATAGTCGCTCAGAAAAGGCGATTCAACAGGCTCTCGAACGAGTGGCGGAAAACTGTACTACCCTGGTAATCGCTCATCGTCTGTCCACTATTGTCAATGCAGATCAGATCATCGTGCTCGATAAGGGTCGTATAGCGGAGCAGGGTAAGCACGCCGCTTTACTTGAAATGAAAGGGCTTTATCATCAAATGTGGCAGCTACAGCAACATGACCAGCTGGATCACACTCTTTAACAAACTATGAGTCGCTACCGACCACCCCAGTCACGCTCATCTCCCTATGTCACACCCGAGGGCTTCAAGGCCCTGCAGCAGGAAGAAACCGAAATATGGAAAAAACGTGCGCAAGTGACACAGGCTCTGTCCGCAGCAGCAGCGGAAGGGGATAGATCGGAAAACGCGGAGTACATTTATCGTAAAAAGCAGCTTCGAGAAATTGACCGACGGATAAGATATCTGCAAAAGCGATTGCCTGATCTGAACGTAGTCGATCAGGTCGGCAATAAAGACCAGGTGTTTTTCGGTGCCTGGATTACCCTGGAAAAAGATGATGGCACTGAAGTGGAGTATAGAATTGTCGGCGGAGATGAGATCGACAGCGATTCTTCCAAGGGCTACATCAGCGTCGATTCCCCGATGGCAAGAGCGCTTTTAAAGAAACAGGTAGATGATGAGGTGATAGTAAAAATAGGAGAGACTGAATCACGCTACTTGATAAACAAGATTCGATATGCTT
>JAHEGU010000024.1:0-28564 GCA_024644945.1 Gammaproteobacteria bacterium
AATGTCGAGTTTAAGTTGATGAAAATATGTTGGTGCAGCGCTTATCGAGTCAGTTTGCCGGCTGCCCGAGGGATTTTAATTTCTCATACAAAGAGACGGGAACCACCACGCCCTGGTTTTTGGCTTCCTGTCGACAGGATTGACGTCGGTCGCCGGGCAGCCTGACACCCGGCTCTTCGACCAGCGCCTGCAACATCTGCTCCAGTCGCGATGAAAACTGATCTGCATTGTCGGGGGAAAACCGGCCAGGCGCGATGGCAAGAAAAAACTGACCAACTGCGGGATACGTGCCTTCATTGTTTTTAAACATTGGCGCAGCGTAAGAGCAGTTGGGTCCGGCAAGTGCACCCGCGAGCACATCCACCAGCATGCCCAGTAAACTCCCTTTGTAACCGCCAACCGGCGCCAGCGATCCGCCATTGATAACCGCGGACGCGTCCTCGGTGAACTTTCCATCGGCGTCATAACCCCAGCCGAGAGGTATCGGTTCTCCTGCTGCAGCTTTTTGTTTGATGGTCACCAGTGCTACCTGGCTGGTGGCCATATCGGCAACGATTGGTGCTGCATTCTTACGCGGTACAGCGAAGGCCATGGGATTGGTGCCGAAGAAAGGACGTGCACCCGGAGCGGGCGATACCGCCGAGGGGGAGTTAGCGAACCCAATGCCAATTAAACCGTTTTCCGCCATACGTTGCACGAACCAGCCCACCACTCCAGCTGAATAACTGTTGACGATCGTCAGCGCTGCAATTCCTTGGGTTCTCGCGAGCCCATAGAAGTCATTTTCAGACTCAACATATGCCGTATGAGCGAAACCGTTGGCTGCATCGGACTGGATTATGGAAGGTGCAATCTGGTGATGATCCGGCACGGCGTTTCCACGCAGTTTATGGTGCTTTAAATGACCACAATAAATCGGCAGGTAGTTCAGGCCCACAGCACGGATGCCATCACACTCAGCATCCAACACCGACTGGGTGGCGATCTTCAGTTGCTCGCCGCTTGCACCGCAGGCACTCAGTGCATCGCGGGTCAACTGCTCAACTTCTGCAATAGAAAGTGTTACCTGGTCATTCACTATTCTTTAATCGTTCTGGCGTGTCGATCTGAAAAGCGGGCGTGTGAGATGAAGCATTTTTTAATATGACTTCCCGATGTGGATAGGGGATGCCGATGCCGTTCTCCTTGAACGCATCCCACAATGCAAGCATGACCTTACCGCGAATATTCGTAAGACCATTTTGTGGGTCCTCGATCCAGAAGCGCAGCAGAAAATTAAGCGATGAGTCCCCAAACTCAGTCATCCAGCAGACCGGGGCGCGTGTTTTAGGTATCCGTTCGACAGAGTCGCAGGCCTCGATCGCAATCCGTGAGACTTCGTGCGGATCGCTATCGTAGGAAACTCCGAACGGCACATCAAGGCGAATCATTTTATCCGTGAAAGACCAGTTGATCACCTGCTGGGTAATCAGGTCTTCGTTGGGGATCAGGAACTCCCTGCCATCCCTGGTGATGACGGATATGAACCGACCGCGCAGCTCCCGTATCCAGCCAAAGGTATCTCCAAGGGAAATGGTGTCGCCGGGCTTGATCGATTTATCCATCAGGATGATGATGCCTGAGATGAAATTGGAAATGACCGCCCGCATACCAAAACCGATGCCTACGCCGAGAGCTCCGGAGAAAAAAGTTAGTGCAGTAAGATCAATTCCAATGCTTGAGAGGGCTACCACAAGCGCAATGATTAGCAAAATCACGCGGATGAATTTGCCGGTGAGCACCTGCAGGGACGGGTTCAAATCTTCGACTTGCTGGACTTTTCGATCCAGATACTTGCCCACTATTCCTGCTAGCCATAACAGCCCGATGACCAGGACAAACCCCTTGGCTAGTCTCAAAACAGAGAGTCTGAAATCTCCAACGGAAAAAGCGATCGAATCCATTAACTCGGTAACGTTCTCAACCTGTCCCAGCATCCACAACGCGGCGAAGATCCAGCAGAAATAGGCAACCGCCCGTGCCAGTGCGCGGTTACGAATGGCTTTGGACAATACTGAAATGATCATCCATGCAAGCGCGAGCTTGGCTACTATACCGATGAAGTAACTTCGACTTGGCCAGGTCAACGCCTGCATCAGGTGATACGTTGAGAGCAGCAGCAGGAAGAACAGTATCCAGTGCGTATTACGCAGCAGAGCGACCAACCAGCGCATCAGCCCCGGCTTCCCCTTTACCATCCGAACCTTTTGCTCACAGATTGGTTCGATCAGACGCGCCAACAATCTGGCGACACCATAGGCAATCACCACAATCACGAGCTGGTAGATCGACCAGGGCTGGAAGAACTGAATCCAGAGATTCTGTAACCACTCAGTTAAAGATTGAAAGCTGTTCAGAGGACGGTTCTCCAGTAAATAAAAGTATTAATTGAATTAACATTCATTCTAGCAAATGACGCTTGGCTCAAGGAGGGTTTCAGGATCCGGATAATGGTCTTGATCGCGCTAACGACTCTTGACCCGGTTGATGGCATGCTCCCATTCGGCCGCCAGCTGCTGACGCTGGACGCTGTCCATGCCGGGTGTGAACTGATGCGCCCTCTGCCACAGTTCTGCGATTTCTTCGGTGGACTGATAGATGCCGTGATTTAAACCGGCCAGATAGGCGGCGCCCAGGGCGGTGGTTTCAATCACTTCTGGTTTTTCCACCTTCACGTTAACCATGTCTGCAAGAAATTGCAGTAACCATTTGTTGGCGACCATCCCACCGTCGACTCTCAGCCTCGACATGGATTTACCGCTGTCTGCAACCATGGCATCAATCAACTCCCGGGTCTGGTAACAGACTGCTTCCAGAGCGGCTCTGACCAAGTGCGCGATTCCGGTATCCCGTGTGATTCCCAATATAGCGCCCCGGGCGTGGGGGTCCCAGTGCGGAGCGCCAAGACCTGTAAACGCCGGCACCATATACACACCTTCATTACTTCCTATAGAACTGACCAGTTCTTCAACTTCACGCACATGATCGATCAGATGAATGCCGTCGCGTAACCATTGCACTGCGGTGCCCGCATTAAAGATCGAACCTTCGAGCGCGTAGGTGACTTCTCCCTTCAATCTGTAACCCACTGTCGTCAGCAACTGGTTAGAGGATTTCACCGGCGTATCACCGGTATTCATCACCATAAAGCAACCCGTTCCATAGGTGCTTTTGACCATACCGGGTTCAAAGCATGCCTGACCAACTAACGCCCCCTGCTGATCCCCAACCACTCCCTCGATAGGTAGCGACAGTCCAAAAACTTCTGAATCCGTCATACCAAAATCATCTGCGCTATCAAGTACATCGGGCAGCATGTTCATAGGGACGTTGAAGATGCGCAGTAACTCCCCATCCCAGCATTGGTGGCGAATATTAAATAACAGTGTTCGGCTGGCATTGGTGGCATCGGTGGCGTGGACTTTACCTGCGGTAAGACGCCATATCAGAAAACTGTCCACGGTGCCGAAGGCGAGTTCACCGTTTTCAGCACGCTGCCTGGCCCCCGGTGTGTGGTCGAGGATCCACGCGATCTTGGTGGCGGAGAAATACGCATCGATCAATAACCCGGTCCGGTCCGCGATATTGTCTACTTCGCCTTGCAAACGGATCTGTTCGCAGATGTCCGCAGTACGACGGTCTTGCCACACGATGGCATGATGAATTGGTTTGCCAGTCATTCGATCCCATACCAGTGTGGTTTCGCGCTGGTTAGTAATGCCTATGGTAGACACACCATTTCCAGATTGATCCAATACGTCATGGCACGCTCTGAGACTGGTCTGCCAGATGTCTTCCGGATCATGTTCGACCCAGCCGTCGGCAGGATAGTGTTGAGGAAACTCATACTGCGAGGAGGCGACGATGCCGCCCGCAGAATCGAAAACAATAGCCCGAGAGCTGGTTGTACCCTGGTCAATCGTAAGAATCTGGTTGGTCATGATGTGGTGCGGTTATTAGTGGGAACTATAATAAAGACATTAAAGAGCATATGCCTACGCAGTTTACGTTTCTATCAACTACTTCATTAATCCGATTGAGATTATTGATTTGTAATCATAAAGCAGAAGCCTCCATGTAAAAACGAAAATATTAAGGTATAAAATGTTCATTTGAAAATGTCACTAATTGCGCATACCGGATTTCCTATGTTAGCCTCCTCCAGTTGAAATCCAACTATTCGTCGGCGGATGTCGGCGGTTCAACCACATCACCTAGAGGAGTAATAAACATGAAAATAAAGATCGTTGTCGCCGCTGCACTGGCGACATTCGTGTTCCAGGGATCAGCCTATGCCGGGGCGGCAGAAGCGGAGAAATGGATCAACGATGAATTTCAGCCTTCCACCTTGTCAAAAGAAGATCAGATGAAGGAAATGGAATGGTTCATTAAAGCGGCTGAGCCGTTCAAAGGAATGGAAATAAATGTGTTATCTGAAACCATTCCAACCCATGAGTATGAGTCGAAAGTGCTGACAAAGGCTTTTGAGGAGATTACCGGAATAAAGGTCAACCATCAGTTGCTCGGAGAGGGCGAAGTGGTCCAGGCCGTGCAAACACAGATGCAAACAGGTCGTAATCTGTACGATGCATACATCAATGATTCGGACTTGATTGGTACCCACTCTCGACTGCAGCTGGCGGTCAATCTGACAGACTGGATGGCGGGAGAAGGCGCGGACGTCACCAATCCCGGCCTCGATACTGAAGACTTCATGGGGATATCTTTTACTACAGGCCCGGACGGCAAGCTCTATCAGTTGCCGGATCAGCAATTTGCGAACCTTTACTGGTTCCGTCACGACTGGTTCTCTCGACCTGAACTTCAGGCGCAGTTTAAAGAGATATATGGATACGACCTTGGGGTACCGGTGAACTGGTCGGCGTACGAAGACATTGCGGAATTTTTCAGCGTCCACGTTAAAGAAATTGACGGTGTGCAAGTCTATGGTCACATGGATTATGGTAAACGTGCCCCAGACCTTGGGTGGCGCATGACTGACGCCTGGCTTTCGATGGCAGGTGCCGGAAGTAAAGGGTTGCCGAACGGTATACCGGTAGACGAATGGGGCATCCGTATGGAGGCCGGCACTTGTAATCCGGTGGGCGCCAGTGTTTCACGCGGCGGTGCTGCTAATGGGCCGGCCGCAGTTTATGCGATTCGAAAGTGGGACGAATGGTTGCGTCAGTATGCCCCTCCAGGTGCTGCAAGCTATGACTTTTATCAGTCTTTACCGGCACTGTCTCAAGGTAATGTGGCCCAGCAGATTTTCTGGTACACCGCATTTACAGCTTCAATGGTTGCACCTAAGAGTGAAGGCAATAACACGGTCGATGACGAAGGCAATCCACTTTGGAGGATGGCGCCTTCCCCACACGGTCCATATTGGGTAGATGGTCAAAAACTTGGATACCAGGACGCTGGATCCTGGACCCTATTCAAATCCACCCCGGTTGATCGTCGCAAAGCAGCGTGGCTGTTTGCCCAATTCGCGGTTTCCAAAACGGTGTCTTTGAAAAAAACCCATGTTGGTTTGACCCCGATCCGGGACAGCGACATCCGACATGCATCGTTTACCGAGAGAGCGCCCAAGCTGGGGGGCTTAGTCGAATTCTATCGCTCACCGGATAGAGTACGCTGGTCACCTACCGGCGTTAACGTGCCAGATTATCCAAAGCTTGCCCAGATCTGGTGGCAACAAATCGGAGACGTGAACTCAGGTGCGTTTACGCCTCAAGAAGCCATGGACCGATTGGCCGAAGAGATGGATGTGACTATGGCCAGAATGCAGGCGGCCGATGAAGCCGCTAATGTTTATGGCGGCTGCGGACCACGTTTGAATGAAGCCAAGGATCCGCAGTTCTGGCTCGATCAGGAAGGTTCTCCAAAACCAAAAGTAGACGAGAAGCCCCAAGGTGAAACCATCGCCTATGATGATTTGATCAAGAGCTGGCAATAGCCTCTCGTTAATAACCGCTAAGTTGTTGCAGGTCGTCTTCCGGACGACCTGCGCAGCGTCTTATTATCAGTACTCAAATCCTTATGAACCGATCGTTCAGCGAGATTCGGATCAGTAAAAGACAGCAGGCGCTGCTGGCATACATCCGAAACGAAGGCAAAGGGCAAGTGGATTTGTTGGCGAAATCTTTTAAGGTTACGCCACAGACCATCAGACGAGATTTGAATATATTGTGCAGTCTTCGTCTCTTACTCCGAGTGCACGGCGGCGCACTGGCGCCCGGCGGCGCTGCAGAGTCGGAGCAGCTGGTCAATCTCGATTATCACACTCGCCGTCTTCTCGCTTTCGAAGCCAAGGGCGCTATTGGCAAGCTGGCGGCAAGTATTATCCCGAACGACGCTTCGCTGTTTATCAATATTGGCACTACCACCGAACGTGTTGCACAGCATCTTACTGAGCACCTAGGATTACTTGTGATCACCAACAACATCAATATAGCGAATACACTCCGACGCAATAAGTCGATCAAGGTGATGACCGCAGGTGGGTTGGTGCGACATGAAGATGGTGGAATCGTGGGTGATGCTACCGAGGATTTCGTAAATCAATTCAAAGTGGACTACGCGGTTATCGGCTGCTCCGCAATAGAGGCGGATGGCACCCTGCTTGATTTCGATGTGCGGGAAGTAAAAGTCACCCAGGCGATCATCGAGAATGCGCGATCTGTTATCCTTGTTTCGGATAGTTCTAAATTTGAACGTAAGGCACCTGCCAGACTTGGCAGCATTGGTCAGGTCGATTTTTTTGTAACCAACGAGACGCCACAGACCCGGTTCATGGAAGTATGTCATCATGGTGACGTAGAAGTTCTAACGACTTCATCAGTAAGAGGGAATTAATTTTATGTCCATAGAGTTCCGACAGGTAGTCAAACGTGTCGATAGCGATACGCACATCTATGAGACTGACCTGCGGCTCGAACAAGGCGGTTTCAATGTGCTGCTAGGGACAACATTGAGCGGAAAAACCACTCTGCTGCGCTTGATGGCTGGACTCGAGGCGCCGAGTTCAGGGCAAATCTGGTTCGAGGGTAAAAATGTCACAGGTGTGCCGGTGCAGAAGCGCAGTGTATCCATGGTGTATCAGCAGTTTATTAACTACCCGAACTTCAATGTCTTCAGTAACATTGCTTCACCACTGAAAGTAGCGCGTGTACCCAAAGTAGACATTGAGAGGAAAGTGGAGAAAATCGCCGGCTTGCTCAAGCTCGATAACCTTTTAGGGCGCTATCCTTCAGAACTTTCAGGTGGCCAGCAGCAACGTATCGCCATTGCAAGAGCATTGGTTAAGGATTCCAGGCTGGTATTGTTGGACGAACCGTTGGCAAATCTCGATTACAAGTTGCGGGAAGAACTCCGCGATGAAATGCCCAAGCTTTTTGCGGATACCGGATCGACGGTTGTGTATTCGACAACCGAACCGTTGGAGGCTCTGATGCTTGGTGGCCACACCGCCACCGTTGATCAGGGTCGGATCAGTCAGTATGGTCTCACCTCAGAGGGCTACCGATACCCTGATAACCTGACCAGCGCCAGGGTGTTTTCCGATCCGCCGATAAATACCGCCCAAGTGCGTAAGCAGGGCGGACGATTTTTTCTTAACCAAAGCGTTTCATGGTTGGCGCCTCGATCTTTGCGCAGTCTAGAGGACGATATTTACACCATGGCCATTAGACCGCATCACCTGATGTTGAATGCCGATAAATCCGGCGCCATTCGGGTCGACGCCAAGGTCAAGATCGCCGAGCTGAGTGGTTCGGAGAGTGTTATTCACGTCGATGTGGATGGAAACGACTGGGTGTCGGAATGCCACGGTATTCATCCTTTTGACACGGGCGACCGAACTGAAATCTACATGCAGGTGGACCGCTGCCTATATTTCGATCAACAGCAGCAATTGATCCGGGGCTGACTATGGCGAGAATCGAACTCAAAAATATCCGCCACAGCTACCCGGCAGCAAAAGGGGAGGACCAGGTATGGGCTCTTGAAGAGGTCAATCAGGTCTGGGAGGATGGCGGCGCGTATGCTCTTTTAGGTCCGTCGGGCTGCGGCAAGACTACGTTACTTAATATCATTTCCGGTTTGCTGACTCCTACCGAGGGCAGCGTGTTGTTTGACGATAAAAATATGACCCAGGTGGCTACCATAGATCGTCACATCGCGCAGGTTTTTCAGTTTCCGGTTGTCTATGACACCATGACGGTTTACCAGAATTTGGCGTTTCCTTTGCGTAATCGCGGCATGAACCACAGTGACATCGAACCTCGGGTAAAAGAAATTGCTGAAATGCTGGATTTAACAGAGAGTCTTTATAATCGAGCGGCGGGTCTGACTGCCGATGGTAAACAGAAGATATCCCTGGGTCGTGGCCTGGTTCGCCCCGATGTGAATGTGATCATGTTTGATGAGCCACTCACGGTGATCGATCCGCACCTGAAGTGGCAACTCCGTTCAAAGCTCAAGCAGCTCCACCAACAGGTGGGAACTACCATGATCTATGTGACCCACGATCAGACCGAAGCATTGACTTTCGCTGAAACCGTAGTAGTGATGTACGAGGGCAGGGTGGTTCAGGTTGGCACACCGGTAGAACTTTTCGAAGAGCCGAAGCATACATTTGTAGGACATTTCATTGGTTCTCCCGGAATGAATTTACTGCCATGCGAGAACGTTGATCGAAAGGCGCACTGTTTGGGTAGTGCGCTTGGTATTGCGGAGAAAAATGAAACGCAAAGCGAGCAATTCCAGGTCGGCGTGCGACCGGAATTCGTCTACTTTGATGAAGTAGGAATTCCAGTGAATCTGAACAAGGTCGATGATCTTGGGCGGTACAAGGTCGCGGAAGTAGAAACACACGGCCATGTGATCAAGATGATCGTTGATGAGGGTGAGGATATTCCTGGGGAAAATCCACGGATCTGTTTCGACCTCGATCATACCCGACTCTATCGTGATGGCTGGATGGTGGAGACTGAGGAGGTCATGCCATGAACAAGATCAGTAATCAAAGAGCGTGGTGGCTTGTAGTGCCCGTGGTCGTGCTGGTAGCGTTCAATGCGCTGATTCCACTGATGACCGTGGTCAACTACTCTGTCCAGGAGACATTCGGTAATAACTTGTTTTTCTGGCATGGCGTCGGCTGGTTCGAGCAGGTGCTGACTTCCGAAAGGTTCCATGCATCGCTGTTTCGGCAGCTGGCTTTTACCGGCATGATTCTGATTATTGAAGTGCCATTGGGAATTGCCGTAGCGTTGTGCATGCCAAGAAAGGGGCCCTGGGTGTCTGTGTGTCTGGTATTGATGGCGCTTCCACTATTAATCCCCTGGAACGTGGTCGGGGCGATGTGGAATATTTTTGCGTTACCCGATATTGGTTTGCTGGGCAGAATGATTAACGGCCTCGGCATCGACTACAATTTTACCCAGCAGCCTGTGGCGGCCTGGAGTACTACAGTGCTGATGGACGTCTGGCACTGGACGTCCCTTGTGGTCCTGCTGACTTACGCGGGACTATGTTCGATTCCAGATGCCTACTATCAGGCGGCCAGAATCGACGGCGCTAGCAGCTGGTCGGTGTTCCGCTTTATCCAATTGCCAAAGCTAAAACGCGTGTTAACCATTGCGGTACTGCTTCGATTCATGGATAGTTTCATGATCTACACCGAGCCCTTCGTGCTGACGGGAGGTGGTCCGGGCAACACCACCACATTCCTGTCCATTGACCTGGTCAAGATCGCGCTTGGACAGTTTGATCTAGGTCCGGCTGCAGCCATGTCGTTGATTTACTTCCTGGTAGTGCTTCTGGTGTGTTGGGTGTTCTACACCGCGATGATGCGGAACGAAGAGCAATAGGGCGGCCATCATGAGATTCCAAAAATGGTTGGTCACCACTCTGTACATATTGTTTCTCTTGCTGCCGATCTACTGGCTGGTCAGCATGTCGTTCAAGACCACAAACGAAATATTGGGTGTGTTTTCGTTGTGGCCGATCGAGTTCACTCTCGATAACTACCGAAAAATTTTCACTGACCCAACCTGGTACAACGGTTATATCAACTCGCTGATTTATGTGGTGATCAATACAGTGATATCTGTGTCGGTCGCATTACCGGCTGCCTATGCGTTCAGCCGATATCGATTTCTCGGTGACAAACACTTGTTCTTCTGGTTACTCACCAATCGCATGGCGCCGCCTGCGGTATTCGCCTTACCGTTTTTCCAGCTGTATTCGGCCACTGGCCTTTTCGATACTCATATCGCAGTGGCGCTGGCACATTGCCTGTTTAACATTCCACTTGCGGTGTGGATACTAGAAGGATTTATGTCGGGCGTGCCCAAGGAGCTGGATGAAACAGCTTATCTGGATGGCTACTCTTTTTGGCGTTTCTTCATTCGCATATTCATTCCCACTATAGCTGCAGGAATTGGCGTCGCGATGTTCTTCTGCTTTATGTATTCCTGGGTTGAACTGCTGCTGGCTAAAACCCTGACCTCGGTTGACGCCAAGCCCATCGCCGCGACCATGACGCGGACCGCCAGTACTTCAGGATATGAGCTCGGGCTGCTTGCCGCGGCCGGTACTTTGACCATTATTCCCGGTGCATTCGTGATTTATTTTGTGCGCAATTACATTGCCAAAGGTTTTGCCCTGGGAAGGGTCTGATGGAGGAGTGCGATGAATAATCCATTGGATTTATCCTGGATGGCCTGGACCTGGCCTACAGTAGCCTTTTTTGGCTTTATCGTGCTCAGCATCGTCTGCATGGCAATCTGGGAAAAGGTGCGGCCGGGTGGTGCCCCGCGTCGGGGTATTCTTGGAATCGACACTACCCGCGGTGATCGCCTGTTCATTTCTTATCTTGGTAGTGGTTTTATTCACCTGGCATGGCTTGGATTGCTTGGAACGCCGCTATGGGGGGCTATAGTAGTTTCGTTACTGTTCGCTATGGCGGTATTCAAATGGGTATGAATCGCTAGGAGCCAGGTTGCATCAAAAAGTTAAATCCTCGCTATCCGTTGATCTGTTGGTCATAGGAGGGGGTATCAACGGTACGGGAGTGGCAAGAGACGCGTCCGGCAGGGGGCTGTCGGTGGTTTTGTGTGAACAGGATGACCTGGCTCAATATACTTCTTCGTCCAGCACCAAGTTGATTCATGGTGGTCTTCGATACCTGGAACACTATGACTTCAAGCTGGTAAGACATTCATTGAAGGAGCGCGAAGTGTTGTTGAGAAGTGCGCCCCATATCATCTGGCCAATGCGATTTATCCTGCCCCATCATCCTGCACTTCGCCCTCGTTGGCTAATAAGGCTGGGACTTTTTCTTTATGACCATCTCGGCAAGCGAGAGCTTTTGCCCGGTTCAAAAGGGGTCGACCTGCGCAAACACGTCAGTGGCGGAGTGCTTAAACCTGAGTTCACCCGCGGCTTTGAGTATTCTGATTGCTGGGTGCAGGATGCTCGGATGGTGGTGCTGAATGCGATGGACGCCAAGGAACGTGGGTCGGTGGTGTTGACTCGCACCCGCTGCACCGGTCTGAGTCGGAATCGAGATGAGTGGGAGGCTACGTTAGCGTCGCGGGAGAGTTCTGAACCGATAAAGGTGCATGCCCGTGCGGTAGTCAATGCAGCAGGCCCATGGGTGGAGCAGGTAGCGGGGCTGGATCCCGGCAGCCAGGCAGCCCACGGGGTCAGACTGGTCAAGGGCAGTCATATTATTGTGCCGTCATTATTCGAACATGGTTACGCTTACATCTTTCAGAACAAAGATGATCGCATCCTGTTTGCAATTCCGTATGAATCCGACTTCACTCTGCTTGGTACTACCGACGTTGAAATTGAATCGGATCCGGCCCAGGCAACGGTGAGCGACGAGGAAATCGACTACCTTTGTCATAACGCTAATCAGTATTTTGCTCGCAAACTGACTCCTGATGATGTGGTGGCGAAATACGCAGGGGTGCGCCCTCTATTTGACGACGCCAAGAAGAACGCCAGCAAGACAACACGCGATTACGTATTGCACATGAATAATGAAGGTCCTCCGCTAGTGTCAATCTATGGGGGAAAATTGACCACATTTAGAAGGCTATCTGAAGAAGTGATGGATATGCTAGCGCATCCACTTGGGGCGGATAGCGGCGCGTGGACAGCAACGGGTGTGCTGCCTGGTGGTGACTTTGAAGCTGCTGATTACGCAGGTTTTGAAGCAGAATGTAAAACACGCTACGCGTGGTGCGACCAGTTTCTCGTCACGCGCCTGGCGCGAAATTATGGATCACGGATTGATCAAATCCTTTCTTCGGCAAGATCGATGAATGAGCTTGGGCAACATTTTGGTGCAAGTCTATACCAGGCAGAGGTAAGTTATTTAATAGAGAATGAATTGGCCATGAGTGCTGAAGATATATTGGTGCGTCGAACCAAGCTGGGATTACATGGCGGACAAAGTCTGGCCCAATCGCTCGGTCACTGGTTCTCTAAAGAATTCACTAGAGAGGTTTCGACAATCTCTGTTGCTTAGAAACCCGGCCGCAGATTAACTTGCCTAATGATATACTCTGTTTCGAGCAGAATAGCCCGTACCGCGGCTTGACGAAGGAAACCAGGGTGAACAAGAAGTCTGTCACAGAATACCCCAATGCACCTGATGTAGAGTCATCCTCCTGGGACTATGCGACCCGGTTTGCAGGGCCGGTGGGAGAGTGGTTGTTGCGTCAGCAGATCGAAGCGACCAGGGACATACTCAGCCACCGCTGGCCCAATCAGTCAGGTTTATCGGTGCTGGATGTTGGAGGTGGCCACGGTCAGAATATTGACGTTATTAATGAACTTGGCCACGAACTCACCATTATTGGAAGCAACGAAGACTGCGCCGAGGTGATCAAGGTATCGCTCAATAACGGCAAGACAAAATTCGATACTTCCTCGCTTTTATCGCTACCCTACGACGACGATAGTTTTGATATTGTGATTTGTTATCGAATATTATCCCACATGGAATCCTGGCAAAAACTGATACAGGAACTTACCAGGGTTTCTCGTCATCTTGTGCTTGTGGATTACCCTTCAAAGCGCAGCGTCAATATCGTCGGCGATCTGTTGTTCACGATCAAACGACGGATCGAGAAAAACACCAGGCGTTACGGATGTTTTTCTGATAAAGATATTGACGATGCGTTTACTCGAAATGGTTTCTCCAGAACTAACCGAAGGCGGCAGTTCTTTTTTCCTATGGCGGTTTACCGCCTGGTTGGGAGTGTGAGATTCGCAGCCACCGCAGCCTGGATATTCAAAACAATCGGGCTGACCAGGGTGTTTGGATCACCGGTCATATCTGCCTATCAACCTGATTAATTCTGCGCCAGGCTTTCACCGCTGAGGTGTGTCGGCGAGGCGAATCAGGTCAGCGCGCCACCGCAACTGCTGCCGGCGCCGGCGGTACATCCAAAACAATGTCTGGCGACAGCTATATCCGAACCTTTGATTTTGTCCGGATTTATGTCCCACAGCAACTTTCCGCCGGCGTAACCGAGGGGCAATCCAAGCATCTGGTTGAAGTCGCAGTCGTACGCATACCCTTGCCAGTCGACGCTGATCAGGTGTCGGCACATTAGTGGTGCAACCGTCTCCGGATTAAAGTTATCCGCCAGCAGCTGAACATAGCTGTCAAGCTGCCCAGTCCGTTTAAGATAATGTTCAAATCGATTAATTGGCAAATTGGTGATGGTCAGCAGACTGTTGAAATCGATATCGAAGTCGTCTTTTAATCGGTTCTTATAATCATCCTCGAGCGCCGCTTGAGCGGGTGGCAGTACTGGCCCAATAGGGTTGTAAACCAGGTCAATTATCTTCTCCGGATCACGTCCATACCCCACCTCATTGAGTTGTTGCAGCCCTTCAATACTTTTGCCAAAAACCCCTTTACCACGTTGTTTGTCAACGTTCTCCTTCGAGTAACATGGCAGTGAGCATACCAACCGAACGTTTCTGTCTGCATACCATTCGGCGAGATCTTCCTGCCCGGGCTCAAATAACACCGTGATGTTGCAGCGGGAAGTAATGCGAATACCGCTTGATATGAGCGCATCCGCAAAAAGTCGGAAGTTTGGAATAATTTCGGGTGCGCCGCCGGTCAAATCTACGGCTTGGACTTCATTTTCCTTGGCCCAATTAACTATTTTCAGCATAGTTTCCCAAGTCATCATTTCGGTGCGCTTAGGGCCGGCCTCAACATGGCAATGCTCGCATGCTTGATTACACAGGTAGCCCAGATTTATCTGCAACTCTGATAATCGGGTGCGCTTGAGTGGAAAATGGTTATGCTGGCGCAAAGCCTGGTTAAAGTCGTGATTGACGCGCGTATCCATAGAATAGGAAAGATTGGAAAAGTTGTTTGGTAATTACCGCGAAGTATATCCGGTAGAGTCAATTCTAGCGGAATAGTTCCATATCACTCAGCGGTTGGCGATTTTCTTTTTTGCTGGTTCCGACTGATCTTCTTGGTTGCTGTTGAGGCCGACTTTGACCGAGAGCTGGAGCGCTTGTTTGTCGTTTTCTGCCTGTGGGATTTTGCGGTGGAAACTGCCTCGAGCTGAAATGCTGAAGGGCAGATATCACTGAGCAAACACTGTTTGCATTTCGGATTTCGTGCGACGCAGGTATATCTCCCCAGCAGGATCAGCCAGTGATGGGCGTGTCGCTGGTATTTCCTGGGAACTCTGTCGATCAATCGTTTTTCCACTTCGATGACGTTCTTCCCTGGTGCAATTCCGGTGCGATTTGAAACCCTGAATATATGTGTATCGACCGCGATAGTGGAATGACCAAAGGCGGTATTGAGAATCACGTTTGCGGTCTTACGCCCGACCCCAGGTAATGCCTCTAGTGACTCCCGCTGTTGTGGAACCTGTCCATTGTGCAAGTCGATCAGCATCCCACAGGTCTTAATAATGTTCTCCGCTTTGGTATTAAAAAGTCCTATTGATTTAATATGGGATTTCAGTTTAGTCACGCCGAGATCAATAATCCCCTGAGGAGTGTTTGCTACCGGATAGAGTTTCGAAGTGGCCTGATTAACCGACACGTCGGTGGCCTGGGCGGAGAGAATCACTGCAATCAGCAGTTCAAATGGCGTATTGTATGTGAGCTCGGTGGTAGGTTCAGGCTCTTGATCACGCAGCCGTTGGAAAGCGGTCTCAATCTGGTCGGGATTCATCTATTTGCTTTTTTCGCTTACGGGCTAACACCGCCTGTATCTCTTGTTTGAGATGTGCCTGTCTTTTTTCGAGTTTGTGTGCTTTGCGTTCGGATTCAATTGTTGCGGTGCGAACAATCTTGATTTCGGTTCGCCTTCTGGCCTTGTTGATCTGGGCTTGTGTGAATGCGGGCCAGAGACTTGGCGCCCCTTCCGTCGGAGGCGCTGGCAGTAGATCGATACAGTCGGTTGGACAGACCGGGACGCACAGTTTACACCCCGTGCATTCTTCGGTGATTACTGTATGCATCAGTTTTCCAGCGCCAATGATGCAATCTACCGGGCAGGCCTTGATGCAAAGCTTGCATCCGATGCAGGCGGCTTCACGAATATAGGCGATGACCTTGTCTTCCTCGACGCCATGTTGCGGATTAAGAGGTTTCACAGGCCTACCTGTCAGCGCGGCAAGCGCCTCGATAGTTATGGATGCACCAGGCGGACATTGATTGATATCTGCTTCACCTTCCGCGATCGCTGCAGCGTACTCCCTGCACCTGGGGTAGTCGCACTGTGTGCACTGGGTTTGAGGCAGAAGCTGGTCGATCTGGTCGATCAACGCGTCATCAATAAACTGTATATCGGAAGAATTCAAAACCTGGCGTGGGGACCTTTTCGCTGTGCAATGCTATCACATCGAGATTTTCTCTATGAGTAGTGTTGCCACGCTATAATTGCCCGGCACATTTCAGATCTCACGATGACTTCCATTCAATACCAGGAGAAATTCAACCGCATTGCGGAGCAGACCAGCTTTCGTTTGCTCAACGGGGAAGATCAGGATTTCCTTAAAAACCAGGCGCTGAAATACCAGTTTACGCTGCAGGAATTGCAGCTGGTCAGTGACATGGCGCTGGATCGGTTGCGCTGGAAGGAGGCCGGGATCTCTGATGCATGGAACCAGGTTGCAAGGCAATCTGATTGCGTGAACAAGAAGCAAACCAGCATATCCGTTGAAAAGAAGAAGTTTTTTATCGGATTAAGACAGCAACATGAATCACTTCGTAGCGGTGCAAAAGACTATAAGCAATTTTCATTTCAAGATAAGCCGAGGACGCAAAAGCCTCAACTGGCAATCAAAGTGAAGCCCCGGCTGGGCCTTGGTCGGTGCCCGGTGGCGTCGGAAAAAACCCGGTGCTGCAACCTTTTAACACTGGATGCGGTGGAAAAGTGCGGTTTTGATTGTTCCTATTGCAGTATTCAATCTTTTTACCATGGAAACAAGGTAACCTTTGATGAATCATTCGCTGAAAAACTGAACAGTCTTGAACTGGATCCGGAAACAACCTATCACATAGGGACCGGGCAATCCTCTGACTCGCTGCTATGGGGTAATCACCTTGGCGTACTGGATGCATTAAGCGCGTTTGCCACAGCCCATCCTAATGTCATTCTGGAGCTCAAGACAAAATCACGCAATGTTCGATGGTTGCTGGATCATGATTATCCGCCAAATATTATTTGTACTTGGTCACTGAATCCGCAGAACATTATTGAGCATGAGGAGCATCTCACTGCCAGCCTCGAACAGCGTCTTGTTTCGGCACAGCAGATTGCGTCCAAGGGACGTCTTGTCGGGTTTCATTTTCACCCAGTCGTTTACTACGACGGTTGGGCCGATGACTATAAAAATATATGTTCCGATATCACACAGCGTTTTGCTCCAGACAGTGTTGCATTACTCTCACTGGGTACACTAACTTTTACTCGGTCAGTGATGAAAACTATTCGAAAACGGCCCCTGACCAGTAAGATTTTACAGATGCCCATGGAGGAGATTGCAGGAAAGTTTTCCTATCCACTGGATCTTAAAATTGAGATGTTTAAAACCGTATTTGATGCGCTGATGCCATGGCATGAAAAAGTGTTTTTCTATCTCTGTATGGAGGCGCAGAGTTTGTGGTCGCCGGTATTTGGGTATGAGTACCAAACCAATGCAGAGCTGGAATCAGCGATGAAAGATGCGTATTTTGCGAAGATCCGGCTTATTAAGGATTCGCAGTCAGCTAGCCTTATGGGGAATTAATCCAGCGGGCAGGTGGGTCCGTCTTTGGGGTAGACAATAAGGTGGTCTATTTCCATTCTAATCCCGAGATCCTCGCCAATCGCATGATCATGATGGGACGGTACCAGGGACAACACTTTACCGCCGCTCGGTAATAATAAGGTGTAGAGGTAGCTCTCTCCGCGGAATGAGCGCTTCAATATTTTTGCGCTCTGGCTGCTGTTGTCATCGTGAATCACGTCGTCCGGCCGCACCAACAGATCGACTTGCGTTCCGACGGGCAGGTCAGTAACCAGGTCCCCACTGTGTAATCCAAGTTCGGTTTTGACCTCGCTAGAACTTGCGATAGTGCCATCAAGAAAAACACCGTCACCGACAAAGTTTGCAACGAATACCGAGGCGGGTTCGTGATACAGATTGTATGGTTGATCCCATTGTTCGATATGACCATCCCGCATAACGCCGACTTTGTCGCTAAAGGTGAAGGCATCTTGCTGATCATGGGTAACCAATACGCAGGTAGTACCAATGTCTTTAAGCAATTCCCTCACTTCCTGCCCAAGGCGTTCCCTCAAATCAACATCCAGATTTGAAAATGGTTCGTCCATTAACAACAGTCCGGGGCTGGGCGCGAGGGCGCGTGCGAGCGCAACGCGTTGCTGTTGTCCCCCAGATAATTCGTGAGGATACTTATTGATCTTGTCTCCCAGTCTTACTCGTTCCAGCATTTCCCCCACAATTCTGCGAGCATCAGCAGCGCTGTGACGAAATAGTCCCGCACTAACGTTTCTGCCCACAGTCATATGAGGAAAGAGCGCATGGTCCTGGAAAACCATGCCCATATTTCGGTGCTCTGGTGCGACCACAGTGGATGTCGAAGAGATACAGCGTCCATCAAGATATATAGCACCCTGGATCAGAGGCTGGAATCCGGCGATCGCCCGCAATACAGTAGTCTTACCGCAGCCACTTGGTCCAAGCAAACAGGCAAGATCTCCGGATGCCATCTCAAAAGAAGCATGGTTGACGGCAGATTCATTTTCGTAGCGGCAGCTTATTCGATCAACTTTAAGAGGAGCGGACATATCAATTACTTATCCGGAAAGTTATCCAGGTCAAGTTGCTGCGTGTCCGAGATAGTGCGACTCAATAGAATAATCGGCAATAATCCTGATAGTACGATCACCAGTGATCCAAGAGCGCTTTGCCCTATCATTTCGTCAGATGCGAATTGATATACATGAGTGGCCAGCGTGTCAAAATTAAATGGTCTCAGCAACAATGTAGCCGGCAGTTCCTTCATGCAGTCTACAAAAACGATCAAAGCCGCGGTCAGAATACCGCCTTTCAGCAGTGGCAAATGGAACAGGCGTAGCGTACGAAAAGTCGGGTGGCCAAGTGTACGCGCCGCCATGTCCACCGACTCAGAGATTTTGGACATGCTGGATTCAACCGATCCAATTGAGATCGCCATAAATCTGATGGTATAGGTCATGATGAGGGCGAAGGTGGTGCCGGTTAACAGCAGCCCCGAAGAAAATCCAAAATGTTGTCGAAAAAAGCTATCGACAGCGTTATCAAAACTCGCTAACGGAATGACCACGCCCACTGCGAGCACTGCTCCCGGCATGGCATATCCTAAGGAAGCAATCCGAGCAGCTATCCCGGTCATTGTATCCTTGTGCAACCGGCGTGCGTAACAGACCATTACGGCGAGTGAGATGCAAATGAGGGCAGCGCATACCGATACAAAAATACTGTTAAACGTGTAGCTTCGAAATCCCGGATTCCACGACTGCTCGAAGTAACGTATTGCATAATTGAGTAACATGGCCAGCGGAACGACGAATCCAAACAACACCGGTGCAGCGCATATTATAAAAGCGAGCCATTTATATTTGCCTTGTAACGAAATTCGTTGCTTGCGCATATAACGCGTAGCGCTTTGGTAAAACCTGCTGCGTCTGCGGCCCGCGAATTCGAGGGCAAGTAATATGATCACAAAGAACAGCATCACAGATGCGATCTGTGCAGCCCCACCCAGATTCCCCATATTTAACCAAACGTCATAAAGTCCGGCTGTGAGTGTATGGATAGAAAAGAAATCGACCGTGCCGAAATCATTGAGCGTCTCCATTAGCGCCAGTGCCACGCCTATGGCAATGGCCGGGCGGGCTATTGGCAACGACACAAACATGAATGTCTTAAACTGGTTGCGGCCCATTAGACGACTGACATCCGATAGGTAGCTGGACTGCTCTATGAATGAGGCGCGCGCCATGAGATAAACATAGGGATAAAGCACCAGCCCCATTAACATAATGGCACCACCCATGCTGCGGACATTGGGAAACCAGTAGTCAGAAGCGAGCTGCCAGCCAAATAATTCGCGCACACTGTGTTGAATTGGGCCCGCAAATTCGAGCAGGTCAGTGTACATATATGCGATGACATAGGCGGGAAACGCCAGCGGCAACAGCAATAGCCATTCAAAATATTTGCGTAACGGAAACTCGTAGTGGCTGACAAAATAGGCGGTAGATACGCCGGTCAGGAAAACGCTCACACCGACACCGAGCATCAACAGGATCGTATTTTGTAGATAACGTGGCAACGATGTGCTGATCAAGTGGGGCCAGATATTTTCTGTGGGGAAAACAGCGAGCCACAAAATAGCCAACACCGGCAACAACGCCACCAGCGCAATTGCAAAAGTCCCGATCCGCCATGAATCGGCACTTTTAATTAGATTTGATTTATTTAGGATCGAGGTATCCGCAGCCTCTCCCACCACCGAGTAATTCATGCATAGCGGACAATAGGCAAGTTAATCGTTATAAGCAACTCTATCGACCATCTTGGATGCTTCTGCGCGGAAGGTTGCCACATGGGATAAGTCAACCTCATCTCGTTGAAAGCTGCCTAGCGATTGTAAATAGTCGCTCAATGGTATGTTTTCGTTAACGGGATATTCACCATTAACTTCGGCATACATGGCCTGAGCTTTATCACCGGCCAGAAACTCGATTAGTCTGCGTGCGCTATCGGCATGGGGCGCGTACCGGGTCATCGCCATTCCACTTATATTCATATGTGTGCCACGATCATTCTGGTTAGGAAAAATAACCTGGACTGCATCCGCCCAGGCTTTTTGTTCCGGATCGGAAGCCATCTGGTACATATAGTAATGATTGATCACCGCGACATCACACAGACCTTCTCGGATCGCCTTGACCTGTCCACGGTCATTTCCTTCGGGCTTTCGAGCCAGGTTGAACTTAACGCCGCCCAACCATTTTTCCGTGGCTTCATTCCCGTGGTGAGCCATCATCATCGAGATTAGTGCGATGTTATAAGGGTGCTTACCGGAACGGCTACAGATGCGTCCCTGCCATTTTGGGTCCGCAAGGTCTTCATAGCTGCCGAGCTCACCCTCGGCGACGCGGTCATTCGAAGCAACGATGATCCGAGCTCGCGAGGTAAGTCCGAACCAATGATTCTCCGGGTCGCGCAGATGAGAGGGGATATTGGCCTTGATCAGATCAGATTCGACAGGCTGAGTGAGTCCGGCGTTCTTGAAATCGGTCAGGCGGCCAATGTCAGTGGTAAACACTATGTCGGCGGGACTGTTCTGACCCTCACTTTTCAATCGTTCCAACATACCTTTTTTGGCAAACACGGCGTTGACTTTAATTCCGGTTTCGGCAGTGAATTCGTCAAACATAGGTTGAATTAGCTGTGGCTTGCGGTAGGAATAGACATTCACCTCTTCGGCCTGCGCGCTTGGATTCAGCGCGATCAAGCCTGCAAATGAGATGGCAATCAGTTTGGTGCGTGGTTTCACACCGAAGAATCTGGACAAAAGCATATTGAGAAAACAGAAATTAGTGTTAAGCAGATCAAATGTTAATGCAAATAAGAATGATTCGCAATAGTAAACACAAAATCCAGAAATTAAATTGATTTTGGTCAATAACGGCTCAACAAAGAATCAACAATAGGGTGACACAGGCGGTGATGGACCGTAACCAGATGTGGACTGCTGCAGGGGTATGAAATACTGAACAGATCTTGCAGCATTTAAGGGCTTTAGGCTTCTGTTATCCGAGGCTGAACGGTAGAATCCGACTCCCTCCAAAACGATGCGCTTGGCCAACCAATTATCTCCATGAAAGCGGCAATTGAATCACTCCTGAAGCAGGCGCTTGAACTGCTTCCGGATGCGGAAGTTCTGCCCCAAGACGCGATCGATAAAGTCCATGTAGAACGCACCCGCGATCGCTCACATGGTGACTTTGCCAGTAATGTTGCGCTGGTTCTGGCAAAGAATTTACGCACCAATCCGAAACAGCTGGCTCACACTCTTGTCGAGCTGCTACCGGAATCAGAACTGTTGAGAAAAACGGAGATTGCTGGACCAGGATTTATTAACTTTACACTTGAAGAGAATGCCTGGTTCGATCTCATAGATTTAATCAGACAGAAGGGTCACGCCTATGGCCGCAGTGCCATGGGACAGGGACAGAGGATAATGGTGGAGTTTGTTTCGGCTAATCCCACCGGGCCACTGCATGTGGGGCATGGTAGAGGCGCGGCTTATGGAGATTCACTGGCGCGTATATTGCGCGCCGCAGGTTACGATACACACAGCGAATACTACGTTAACGACGCCGGGCGACAAATGGATATCCTGGCGCTTAGCGTCTGGCTTCGATATCTTGAGAAACGCGATATTTCTGTATCCTTCCCCGATAATGGATACAAGGGCACATATATCCATGACATTGCGAGCGACCTGGCGGAAACTATCCAGGATCAGCTGGCAGTTTTACCTGGCGACTTTTTTGACAATCTTCCGGAAGACCCGGATCAGCGGATCGATCAACAGGTCATACGCTGCAAACAGGCCCTCGGAGCCACTGGGTTTAATCAGTTATTCGATCATGGGTGTAACACGCTGGTAGAGGATATTAGACAGGATCTTGCCGAGTTCGGCGTGGTCTACCAGCAATGGTTTTCAGAACGTTCGCTGATCACCAGCGGTGCCATGGAAGAATCCGTGCAGGTTCTTGAAAGGAATGGACACATCTATGAAAAAGATGGAGCCAAATGGTTTCGTGCAACAGATTTCGGTGATGAAAAGGATCGAGTTGTTAAGCGGGCTAACGGCACCCACACTTATTTTGCGACAGACCTTGCCTATCACTATAACAAGGGAGAGCGAGGATTTGACAGAATTCTCGATGTGTTCGGCGCTGATCATCATGGTTATGTCAATCGGATCAAGGCATCTTTTGAAGCGCTTGGACACGTTCGCGAGAGTCTGGACGTGCTATTGGTGCAATTTGCAGTGCTATACCGCGGCGGAAGCAAAGTCTCAATGTCTACTAGAGGTGGAGAATTCGTTACTTTGCGAGAACTCCGTGAAGAGGTGGGCAATGACGCCGCTCGATTCTTTTATGCGCTGAGAAAGCCCGATCAGCACATGGACTTTGATCTTGACCTGGCAAAGTCAAAATCCGCGGAAAACCCCGTTTATTATATTCAGTACGCGCATGCGCGTATCTGCAGCGTGTTCAGGCAATTGCAGGAAAAGGGCCTGGAGACTCTTGAAGATCGGTCACCAGATTATCGATTGTTGTCAGAAGACCGCGAGCAAGAGCTAATGCAAAGTCTTTCTAAGTACCCAGAAGTGATTGAATCCGCAGCACGATCTTTGGAACCGCATCAGGTCGCGTACTATTTGCGGGATCTCGCGACTGCGTTCCACACTTACTATAATGCACATCCGTTTCTAGCCAGTGAAAACGACATGAGGTTGGCACGTCTAGGACTAATCGATGCGACCCGCCAGGTCATTGCGAATGGACTCGACCTGCTGGGTGTCAGTGCTCCCACGAAAATGTAACCGTCCTAAAGTAAAACATGGCACAGGCAAAAAGAAAGAAAAAAAAATCGACGTCGAAACGCAAGGCATTCAGCAGATTTTCGTCCCACGGCATCGGTATGCTGCTGGCCGGAATAGTGATCGGATCTCTTGGGACCACGCTATGGCAAGGATACAAATCAAGGGAAAGTGATGTTGGTTCGGGTATTCGACAGATGATCGAGAACTCAAGGCAAGAGTCGGCCAGTCAGGATGATATAACGCCCGCACCTGAAGTCGCGCCGGAGCCGCAGACTACGACTTACGACTTTTTCACTGTGCTACCTGAAATCGAAGTAGTGGTGTCAGAGGATGAGGAGCCAGCGGTCAGCACTGCGGCGGAACTAAATAAAGAACAACAAGAGGACGCTCAGCCCGACACATCTTCGGCAGCAAAACCTAAGAGTGCTTATATGTTGCAGGCCGGATCGTTTAATTCTGAAACAGATGC
The DNA here is from genome assembly GCA_024644945.1 of Gammaproteobacteria bacterium. Classification (GTDB taxonomy): domain Bacteria; phylum Pseudomonadota; class Gammaproteobacteria; order Arenicellales; family Poriferihabitantaceae; genus VYFG01. The sequence goes on from JAHEGU010000024.1 coordinate 23,696, forward strand.
AGAGCGACAGAAAGCAAGTCTGGCTCTACTTGGTCTTAGTTCGACAATTCAGAAAATAACCATTCAGGGACGTGGTGATTTTTACCGCGTCCGCCTGGGGCCCTATGTAGACCATGGAAAAATGGTGGAAACAGACGAGAGGCTTCGGGACGAAGGCATAAAAGCGCTGCGATTAAAAGTTTCAAAGGCGGGATAGCATTGATAGATAACTGAGGTCCCCGCTGGCTTTACACAGATATTTCAATCCAAAAAATGAAGACGGTCACAATAGCAACTCGTAAAAGTCAGCTAGCGCTATGGCAGGCATATTATGTACGGGATCGCTTGCAGGAATGTCATCAGCATTTAAATATAGAGTTGCTGGAAATCGTTTCAGAAGGGGACAAAACACTGGATGTCCCGCTGTCGCAAGTAGGTGGCAAGGGACTGTTCCTAAAAGAACTCGAGAATTCATTGATCACTGGTAAGGCAGATATTGCGGTGCATTCAATGAAAGATGTCACCGTTACCTTACCTGAGGGACTTACCATCGCTGCAATATGCCCCAGGGAAGATCCCAGGGATGCATTTGTTTCCAATCACTACGAATCTATAAATCAGCTACCTGCCGGGGCTGTGGTAGGGAGCTGCAGTCTGCGGCGGCGTTGCCAAATACTGGCGGCGTTTCCACATCTTGAAGTTAGAAATCTGCGGGGCAATGTTAATACCAGGCTGGGGCGTCTTGACAGCGGTGACTATGACGCCCTGGTGCTTGCAGCAGCGGGATTAAAACGGCTCGAATTTGAATCACGGATTCGGCAGTGCCTTGATGTCGGCATTAGCTTGCCCGCGGTGGGGCAGGGTGCGGTCGGAATCGAATGTCGTGAAAATGACGAAGAAATGATCAACCTTTTACAGCCATTGATTGATGAAGAGGCCAGCTTGCGGGTCGAGGCGGAGCGGGCCGCTAACCGGCGGCTCGGAGGAGGCTGTCATGTGCCGGTTGCAGTGTTCGCGGAAATAGATGCAAATTTGATGCGCGTACGCGGGCTAGTGGGAGAACTCGACGGTTCACGCATCTTGCGGGCCGAGGCATCTGGTGTACCAGGAGAGGCGGTCATCCTTGGCCAGGACGTCGCAAACCAGTTGATTGAACAGGGTGCCCAGAAAATTCTCGATAGCGTCTATGCCGGCTAATTTGCTCGCGGGGTACAGGGTGTTGATTACGCGCCCCGAAGGATCCGCGGAAAAATTGGCCCATCTGATCACGGCCCAGGGAGGGCATCCGCTCAAGTATCCGGTGCTCAAGATCATGCTTAAGGATGAATGCCCGTCCATGCAGCACACGCTGTCAAATCTGTCTAATTTTGATCTCGCGGTTTTTGTCAGTGTCCATGCAGTCAGGTCTTTCGTGGCAGGATTGGCTCGCGGAAACAAACGACTTCCCGAATTACTCAAGATTGCGGCCATCGGTCCAACCACGGCGGCAGAGCTCGAGTTGCAAGATTATCCGGTAAATTATCTGCCTCTTGGTTCGGTAAACAGCGAAGGATTAATTCGTACCTTGGGAGAGCTAAACTTGAGCGGGCGGAAGGTGGTGATATTTGGCGGCCAGTCTGGCAGAGGGATTTTGCCGGAATACCTCAGCGAAGTTGGCGCTGCGGTGACAGAGGTCGAATCTTATCGCCGAATGCCCAATCCCGATTTGCCCAATCAAGTGCTCGACCAGTGGTTAATAGATGGTCGCAGATTGCTGACTTTGACCAGCGTCGAAGTGTTGCAACAGCTGCTGGATAAAGCCCCGGCCACGCTGTGTGACCAGGTTCTTCGGAGCGATGTTGCGGTATTGAGCGAGCGTATTGCCAAAGTTTGCGTTGAGCGTGGCTTTTCGGGCCAGGTTTCGGTGGCGGAATCTTCCGATGACCAGGGTTTGTTGGAGGCATTGATTGCATGTGTTAGGGATGAGAGGAAATAAGCCTGCGTTAAGTATTGCTTTACTATTTTACGGTGGTCGGTGGTTATAAAAGTGACTACAATAGAGTTTTACCCAGAATAAGCGCCGCCCTGAGAGGGAATGTAAGTTGACAGATAGTAAAAAAGAGTCAGGGATCCAGGATCCCGAAGAATCGAGCAGCACCCCACAAATCCCTAATAGCAGCAGCGTCAGCGCTGAAACCTCAGCGGAGCAGATTTCGACACCGCTGTCTCAAGCCCCGGTTGTATCGGCTTCCGAGTCAGGATCAGGTAAAGGGCTCGCGACTGGAGCGCTGATACTGAGCGTTGTGGCGCTGGGTGCCGCTGGTTATGCCTGGTATCAAACCGCAGTCAACGCCCGCCTCGCCGGCGGAGAACAGACAAGCCGGATCGCGGCAGTCGAGCAGCGGTTTGATGATGTTAAAGATGCCCAATCGGGTGACGCTGCGACCATAGACCAGATTAAGCAGCAGGTTGCAAATTCCGAAACCATGGTGACCGATCAGATCAGCCAGGTCAAACAGCTGGTCGGCACTACCGAATCTGCGCTGATCGGCCAGATCAGCGACGTCAAGCAGCAACTTGCCACCGTGGAGTCGACGATTTCGGGTCAGATCAGGGATGTTCGCAGTGGAGTCGCAGCACAGCAGGAACAGATAGAAGCCAGAATTACTTCTTCAGAACAGGATTTGAAAACCCAGTCGGAGTCCTTTCGAGGCGAGTTTAGCTCTCTGGCCGACTCGATCGGCGAAGTAAAAAATGAACTGGGTACAAGTGTAGAAAAGTGGAGCTTGCGAGAGATTGAGCATTTACTGGTGGTGGCCAATGAGAGACTGCAGCTGGGTCAGGATCCGGAATCAGCACGTCGCGCATTACAGATCGCGGACAGCCGGCTTCAAGAAATCGACAATCCGGCACTGCTCGACACACGTAGCGCTCTGAGCGGGGAGATTGCAGCGCTGACATCACTCGAATCGGTGGATGTTGCAGCGGTAACCCGCAACCTGACTTTACTGTCAAATACCATCGGTGATTTACCGTTACTTGGCATTGGCGATACCACAGGGCCGGTAAAATCTGAACCAACCGAGTCAGAATCCGAAACCGAAGGTTCCGCATCTGAGCAATCGGCCAGTGAAAAAGTGGTCAGCATCGGCCGCGGATTCCTGGCGGATCTAGGTAGTATGGTGCAGGTGGAGAAAAACGGTAAACCGATAGCACCCACGATCACACCCGAAATCCGGCAACTTATTCTCGCTAAAGGGAGATTGATGCTTGAGGGTGCGCAGGTGGCGCTAGTCCGGCAACAGTCTGAAGTCTATCTTGAGCGGATTCAGGCCACCGCGTCCTGGATTGAAGAACATTTCGATACTAGCAATGATCAAACCACTGCCTGGCTGGACCAACTTTCTGCATTGGAGCAAGTCTCACCAAAGGTTGATTATCCGGATATCTCCGGATCACTTGCGATGCTGAGAAACGTAATCGGATCAGGAGGCTAGGCAAGTGAGACTTGTTATTTTCATTCTGATTGCGTTGACGGGCGGTCTTGCGCTGTCAATGTATGCAAACCACGATCCGGGTTACATCGTGCTTTCGCTAGATCCCTATACAGTGCGTTTGCCCTTAGCTCTGTTTGTTCTTTTCTTGCTGATGGCATTCGCAGTACTGTATCTCTTGATTAACGCCATTGTGGGTCTGTTCAGGGCGCCGAAAAAAGTTAGTAAGTGGCGCAAGGGCAAGCAGGAGTTGAGCGCCCAGCAATACACGATGAAGGGCTTCGCGGGACTTATTGAGGGCAACTGGTCTGATGCCGAAGGTAACCTGCTGAGTAAGCTTGATCACAATAATGCGTCTCTTATGAACTACCTTGGTGCGGCCTATGCTGCCCAGCAACAGGGACAGATTGCCAGACGAAATCAGCATCTTAAGGCAGCACTCGATGCACATCCGCGGCAGGAGCTTGCGATCAAGTTGACCCGTTCACGGATGCAGATTCAGGCAGGAGAATTTGGGGACGCGCGTGACCAACTTGAGTATTTGCGTCTGAGTGCGCCGCGAAATGTGGCGGTGGCGAGACTGTTGGCGGATGTCTACCGAGAGCTCAATGACTGGCCAGCTTTGGTGCAGTTGATGCCAGCCCTGGGCAAGCTCAAGGCATTCCCGGAAGATGAACTCAAGGCGAGAGAAAAATTTGCTCTTGAGCACCATCTTGAGGCGCCAGCACTATTGCAAGGTGATGGGTCCAAGATTGATGAAACCTTCAAGGCTTTGCCCAGGAAAAAGAAAAAAGATGCGGCAGCGGTGGCCAGTTATGCACGACAACTTATCCGGTCTGGGGAAGTGGAGCGCGCGGAATCGGTAATACGCAAAGCGCTCAACCGGGAGTGGAACCCGGATCTGGTCAAGTTGTATGGTTTGACCGAAACCAAGCATGGTCGCGACCAGCTCAAGCTGCTTGAATCCTGGGCAAAGAAATATGGCGATGATCCTCAGCTGACATTTGCTATGGCGAGACATCATCGCCGGGATAATCAACTTGAAAAAGCCAAGGAGCTCTACGCTCAAGTGGTCGCAGCTACCGGAGATCCAGAGGCGATTGCCGAAATGGGTGATTTATTAGAGCAGATGGGGGATCCGGAATCAGCACTCCTGACTTATAAACAGGGATTAAAAGCAATGGCAGGATCGGATCAGCTCTCCCTGGACGTTGCAAATTCTGAAGCGGCCCTGGTCGCACTGGACGCAGATGCGGTGGAAACAGATCAGGACAATGCCATGCCCGTTGTTTCGGGCCCAACCCCAGCCTGATCGGATCTGCCCTGCCTGTTGATGCAGGTTAAGCGAAGATCATCGGATCAACGACTCTGTCATTATTTCCAGGTATGACCAGGTAAGGGCCGGCATGCAGCAGCA
>JAHEGU010000024.1:28664-46959 GCA_024644945.1 Gammaproteobacteria bacterium
CCCAACCCCAGCCTGATCGGATCTGCCCTGCCTGTTGATGCAGGTTAAGCGAAGATCATCGGATCAACGACTCTGTCATTATTTCCAGGTATGACCAGGTAAGGGCCGGCATGCAGCAGCAAAATGCTTACCCACCTTTGCTAAAAGGATTCTCATAGAAAATATAACTGGTCGAATAATCGCTAAACTCAAAATAGACTTTTCGCTCGTCTGAATCGACGATGAAATTTTGGTTGAGGTCCATTACCCCATAGCCAAATCGGTATGGTCTGGGTTGACTACCCTTGGTAGAGACTGCTGTAGAGACTTTATCTATCTCTATAAATCGATTGACCAGCTTTTCCCCAGCATAAACATCAAGCACTCCTTCTGTGCCGGTCCAGTTTTGAACCGCTCTTCCAAATTTGTTTTGAGTTTCTTGAGTACACGCGCTTAGAGCCAGGACGCAGAGCACTAAAGCGCCCGGGAGGATCAGTTTGTTTTCGGTAATAAGATTTTTTTTCATAAGCAGAGTGATTTCTTAAACGTGAACTAATAAGGGTATGACTTTAATCACAGATATCAAGCGCGCCGGGTGACGGTCGAAAAGAAAATCTGAAAGTTAGAGGTTCTAATTTTACGCACCGTTTACTCTGCGTGAATCGCACCGGTCAGGTGAACGCATTTCTCCATCTTTGGACGATATAAATAGAGGATAAATTCGAGTAAAATCGCGAGTTTTCGCGCTTATAGCTCCGAAATTGAACCATCCGGGTCCGGCTTCTGACCGAGCCCAGGCAAACCAAGTAGAAAAGAGGTTTATTTTGCTGGAATCGTACGAACTACATGTGGCTGAAAGAGCCGAAATGGGCATTGTTCCTAAGCCCTTGGATGCTGAACAAACCGCGGCGCTGGTGGAGCTGTTGAATTCTCCTCCTGCAGGGAAAGAGGAAGCTTTACTGGAGCTGCTTCGAAATCGGGTGCCTGCAGGTGTGGATCAGGCTGCTTATGTCAAAGCGTCTTTTCTCGCGGCCATCGTTCGCGGGGAAACGACCTGTGCTTTGATCGATCGTGAGCTCGCAATTGAGCTGCTTGGAATGATGCACGGTGGGTACAATATTGCAACGCTGATCGAAGCGCTCGATGACCAATTACTTGCCGACCAAGCGGCCCATGCACTGTCACACACTCTGCTGATGTTTGATGCGTTTTATGATGTCAAAGAGAAAGCGGATGGTGGCAACATACATGCAAAGAAAGTCATTCAATCCTGGGCCGATGGAGAATGGTTCTCCGATGTGCCGGAGGTGGAGGAGAAAATAACGGTAACGGTGTTCATGGTTCCCGGAGAAACTAATACTGACGATCTGTCACCTGCGCCGGATGCCTGGTCTCGACCTGATATCCCACTTCATGCTCTGGCAATGTTAAAAAACCCTAGAGAAGGACTTACCGACAAGCCTCTCGAGAAACTAAAAGAACTCAAACAGTTGGGGCATCCGGTCGCTTATGTGGGCGACGTGGTCGGTACTGGTTCATCACGTAAATCCGCAACCAACTCTGTTCTCTGGTACACCGGCGAAGACATTCCCGGCATCCCGAATAAGCGAGCCGGTGGGTACTGCTTCGGTGGCAAAATCGCGCCAATCTTTTTTAACACCATGGAAGATTCAGGAGCGCTGCCGCTCGAGATGGATGTCAGTGCCATGGAGATGGGTGATGTCATTGACGTATATCCCTATGCGGGTAAAGTCTGCCATCACGGGACCGATGAGGTGATCAGTACCTTTGAACTCAAGACCAGCGTGTTGCTCGATGAAGTGAGAGCCGGTGGGCGTATCAACCTGATTATTGGGCGCGGGCTAACCGCAAGGGCGCGGGAGTGTCTCGGCCTTGGAGAAAGCGACCTGTTCAAGAAGCCTGAACTACCAGTGCAGAATAACAAAGGCTATACGCTGGCACAGAAAATGGTTGGAGCTGCTTGTGGCCTTGAAGGTGTGCGACCGGGTCAGTACTGTGAACCGAAAATGTCGACAGTTGGTTCGCAGGACACCACTGGACCGATGACCCGGGACGAGCTGAAAGATCTTGCCTGTCTTGGCTTTCAGGCAGATTTGGTGATGCAGTCGTTTTGCCATACCTCGGCATACCCTAAACCGGTAGACATCGAGACCCAGCATAGCTTGCCTGATTTCATGATGGATCGTGGAGGGGTTTCCCTTAAACCTGGAGATGGCATTATCCACTCGTGGATGAATCGGATGCTGCTCCCGGATATGGTCGGCACCGGAGGAGATTCTCACACCCGTTTTCCGCTAGGAATTTCGTTTCCTGCCGGATCTGGACTGGTAGCATTCGCTGCCGCGACCGGAGTGATGCCCCTGGATATGCCGGAATCTGTTTTAGTGCGTTTCAAGGGCAAAATGCAGCCTGGGATTACACTGAGAGATCTGGTTCACGCGATCCCATATGTCGCCATTCAAAAAGGCCTTTTGACGGTCTCTAAAGAAGGCAAGAAAAACGTATTCTCCGGCAGAGTACTGGAGATTGAAGGATTGCCAGACCTAAAAATAGAGCAGGCCTTTGAGTTAGCTGATGCATCAGCCGAAAGGTCGGCTTCTGGTTGCTCCATCAAACTCAACAAAGAGCCTATTATCGAGTACATCAATTCAAATATTGTGATGTTGCGCTGGATGATCAGCGAAGGATACGGCGACGTGCGCACCATGTCGCGAAGAATACTGGCCATGGAGGCATGGCTTGAGGATCCTCAATTGATGCAGGCGGATTCCGATGCGGAGTACGCCGAGGTGATCGAGATCGATTTGAACCAGATCACTGAGCCTATTCTCTGTGCGCCAAATGATCCTGACGATGCCAGATTGCTGTCGGAGGTCGCAGGTGATCACGTCGACGAGGTATTTATAGGGTCCTGCATGACAAATATCGGCCACTTTCGCGCTGCCGGTAAACTGCTCGACAAAATGAACAAGGTGATACCGACGCGCATGTGGATTGTTCCACCCACCAAAATGGATCAGGCACAATTGGTAGAGGAAGGTTGGTATGCGATTTTCGCCAAGGCCGGGGCCAGGACCGAACCCCCGGGCTGTTCACTATGTATGGGAAACCAGGCGCGGGTGGCTGATAATGCCACTGTTGTATCTACATCAACCCGTAATTTCCCAAACCGTCTTGGGAAAGGCGCTAACGTATATCTTTCCTCGTCAGAGCTGGCAGCCATAGCAGGCGCGCTAGGCCGTCTACCTGCGGTAAACGAGTATATGGAGGTGGCGTCTGAACTAAATACAATGGCAGCAGATATCTACCGCTACCTCAATTTTAATGAAATGGACAGGTACCAGTCGGCGGCCAATTCGGTGATACCGGAACAGGAATTTGCCCACTGAGCAAACACCGTGCGCAACGGCGATGCTCCGTATGCCGGTTACAGCTGTAACCGGCATTTTGTTTTTCTCGTATATTCAGACACTTGAAACCTACACACTATCAATCCTCCGAATTTGGATTTGATCGGCAACGTATTAGCCGTGCCGCGCTGCAAGTAGTTGACGGCTTGCAGTCAGCGGGATTTGACGGCTACCTGGTCGGCGGTTGTGTGCGTGATTTGCTTTTGGGCAAGGTGCCAAAGGACTTCGATGTCACCACCAATGCCAGGCCCGAACAAGTTAAAAAAATATTTGATCGGGCTCGGATAATTGGCCGTAGATTTCGACTGGTGCATGTTCGGTATCACGGGGAAATGGTTGAGGTCGCGACCTATCGGGCCGATCCGAACCGGGGTGGAAAGAAGAAATGGTTAAAGTGGGCGAAAAATAAAACGTCAAATAGTGGTCGGATCACGGATGACAATGTCTATGGAGATATTGAGGACGATGCCGTGAGGCGTGATTTCACTGTTAACGCTCTTTATTACGACCCCACAAGTGAGCAGGTTATCGACTATCTAGGCGGCGTCGCTGACATCAATAATCATTGTCTCAAGATGATCGGTAATCCTGCGGATAGGTTCGCTGAAGATCCGGTTCGAATGTTGCGAGTACTTAGATTCAAGGCCAAATTGGGTTTAGAGCCTGAGCCGTCACTGGTCGAGGCGATCCGAAAACATCGAATGCTGCTGGAAGATGTTCCGGCCGCCCGGTTGTTTGATGAAGTGTTGAAAATGTTCCACCATGCCCACGGTATCAGCAGTTGGCATGAATTAAGGCAAACAGGGCTTGCACAGCTTTTATTCGGTCAAACGATTGAGGTGCTCGAGCAGGAAAACGACCGCGACTATGAGCAATTCATACTGTCCGCGCTTGAAAATACTGACCGCAGAATCAGCCAGGACAAGCCGGTGATTCCGGCATTTCTTTTCGCGGTATTTCTATGGGGACCGTTTTCAGTGCGACATCGGCAATTATGTGTTGAAAATAAGAACACTATGCAAGCGTTTCATCAAGCCTCGGACGAAGTGTTTGCAGCCCAGTCACTGCAGGTTTCGGTGCCACGCCGAGTAAGCACCCCCGCAATCGAAATCTGGGAACTGCAAAGTGCACTTGAACGCAGGCGGCCGAGGACAATTCGCGCCATTCTTGAAAACAGGCGCTTTCGTGCGGCCTATGATTTTCTGTTATTGCGAGCGCGGATTGGTGAGGTTGGTCAGGACTTGGTTGACTGGTGGACCCGCATCCAGGATGTTAATGGGGAGGGTCGAGACAAAATAATTAGCCAATTGGCCCCTGGTAAATCAACCAGGAGGTCTCGTAAGCGACGATCACCACGTAAGAGAAAGCCCGTGTCGGGCGGAGAACCTAGAGGTAGTTCATAGAATATGGCGCAATTTTTCCAGATACATCCGACAAATCCCCAGCTGCGACTGATTCGTCAGGCGGTTGAAATTTTAAAGCGAGGCGGTGTCATAGCCTATCCTACTGATTCAAGCTATGCACTGGGGTGTGCTATCGGTAACAAAGATGCGATGGAAGCTATCCGCAAAATTCGCAGAGTCGATGACGATCACAACTTCACCCTGGTTTGCCGGGATCTATCGGAGTTAAGTATTTACGCCAAGGTGGACAATGAGATTTACCGGCTTCTCAAGCGCTTTACTCCAGGACCCTATACCTTTATTCTCGGCGCCACTCGCGAAGTGCCGCGCCGCCTGCAGCACGCAAAAAGAAAAACTATAGGTTTGCGCGTGCCTGATTTTCCGATTGTGGATGCGTTATTGGCGGAACTGAATGAACCCATAATGAGTTCCACGCTTATCTTGCCGGGCCAGCAATTGCCGATGAATGATGCTGAGGAAATACGCGAAAGGCTGGAACATGAGATAGATATGGTTATTGACGGGGGCCCGTGTGATCTGGAGCCGACCACGGTGATTGACCTGGTGCATGGATTTCCCAGGCTATTACGCAGTGGCAAAGGCGATATCAGCGCTTTCGAGTGAACCACGGGCATACCGCGTTTTTAAGTCCAGGCATCTGGAGATTTCAGGAGCAATCAATATGACGACCGCTAGCAGCTCAGAACCAGATACGCGTCAATCTGACAACCGGCGCGTGCTCTCTGGAATGCGACCTACTGGCAATCTGCACTTGGGTCACTACCATGGAGTATTGCGCAACTGGGTGCGGATGCAAGACGACTACGAGTGCTTTTACTTTGTAGCCGATTGGCATGCGCTTACGACCCACTACGACGCACCACAAACCATGAACCAGCATGTGTGGGAAATGGTGATCGATTGGCTCGCAGCAGGCGTAGATCCGGAACAGGCAACGCTGTTTATTCAATCTCATGTGCCGGAACATGCCGAGCTGCATTTACTATTGTCCATGGTGACACCACTCGGTTGGCTTGAACGCGTGCCCAGTTTTAAAGATCAACAGGACAAACTTCGTGAGAAAGATCTTGCAACCTATGGGTTTCTTGGTTACCCGCTTCTGCAGTCCGCAGATATCCTGATGTATCGGGCAGCCCATGTTCCTGTGGGAGAAGATCAGGTACCTCATGTGGAATTGACCCGCGAAATTGCCAGGCGGTTTAATCATTTTTTCGGCAGGAGTCCTAAGTTCGAGCAAAATTTGACAGATTCAATCCACCAAATGGGGAAAAAGGCTGCCAAAAGCTACCACAGACTGCGTCAGGGTTTTACCGAACGAGGGGATCGTGACGCGCTTGATCAGGCCCGTGAACTGGTATCAAACCAGCAAAACATCAGTCAGGAGCAAAAAATTCTTTTACTGGGGCATATGGAGGGTCGAGGCATCACCTTATTACCCGAACCGGCGGCGTTACTTACCGAGGCGGCCAAGATGCCTGGGTTGGACGGCCAGAAAATGTCTAAGTCGTATCACAATACAATTGCCCTGAGAGATGACCCAAAGAGAGTTGAACAGGCGATACGCGTAATGCCGACTGACCCGGCCAGAGTGCGTCTGACGGATCCAGGTGATCCGGAAAAATGTCCGGTATGGCAGCTGCATCAGGTCTATAGTGACGAGACAACACGTGAATGGGTTGTAGCAGGTTGCCGCGCTGCGTCGTTTGGTTGCCTCGAGTGCAAAAAGCCGCTGATCGATAAGGTCCTTGAGGAGCAGGAAATGATTCGGGAGCGGGCGCGGCCCTATGAGGAGAATCCGTCTCTAGTCCGGGAAGTAATTGCCAATGGAGATGCACGAGCACGTAAAGTGGCCAGCGAAACGATGCAGATTGTGAGAGAATCGGTGGGTACCGTTTACAAGTAACTTCCCAGGACTGACCTTCGGATGAATCAACCAAGCCACGACCAGGATCAACCGCCCACTGTCCTGGCTTCGGCTCCTGGTGCGGAACAGCTCAAAGTTCTGGTCAATGGCGAACTCCTGGATAAACTTCCCAAAGATCTCTTTATCCCTCCTGATGCGCTAGAGGTATTCCTTGAAACTTTTCAGGGCCCATTAGATCTGCTGCTGTACCTGATTCGAAAACAAAACCTGGATATTCTCGATATTCCTGTGGCTTTGATTACTAAGCAATATATGGAATATGTTGAATTGATGCGCCAATTCCGGCTGGATCTGGCGGCAGAATATCTGGTCATGGCGGCGACCTTGGCTGAAATTAAATCGCGACTGTTATTGCCTCGACCTGCGGGAGAAGAGGAGGGTGAGGAGGAGGATCCCCGGGCGGCGCTCATCAGGCGTCTGCAGGAATATGAGCGATTCACTCAAGCGGCTCGAGAAATTGATGACCGCCCACGGATCGAACGCGATCTCTATCTTGTGACCGCCGAATTTGACGATAAAGAGCCGGTCAAAGTGGATGCACGGGCTTCCCTGAATGATCTTGTAATTGCGTTTCGTAACGTGATGGAGCGCTCCGAACAAAATCGAAATTGGTCGATCGGGCATGAACGCCTCACCGTTCGAGAGAAGATGACCCAGATCCTTGATCGAATTCGCAACCATCACAATATACGATTTGAAGATCTATTCGATCCCAGCGAAGGCCGTCTGGGTCTGGTGGTCAGCTTTATGGCAATTCTTGAGTTAACCCGAGACAGAATGCTGCTTGTGGTGCAGAACGAACCGTTTGCACCGATTCACTTAAAAAGTATTGAGGGCAAGTAACGACTATGTCAGATGATTTAAAGAACATTATAGAGGCCGTGCTACTAGCATCGGATAGTCCACTCAGTGTGGCCAGAATACAGGGACTGTTCAAAAAAAATGTTCGACCGGAGGCGGACCAGGTGCACGATGCTATAGATAAACTTTTCAATGAGTGTGAACACCGGGGTGTGGAACTGAAGAAAATAGGAAATGGATACCGCTATCAAACTCGGGAGAAGTACGCCCAATACTTACGCAAGCTTCATGAAGCTAAACCTCCACGCATGTCACGTGCGCTGCTGGAAACCTTGGCAATTATTGCTTACCGACAACCAGTTACGCGAGGTGATATTGAAGAGGTGCGAGGTGTAAGCGTATCTCCTGAAATCATGCAGCGCCTGATCGAACGCGAATGGGTAAAGCAGGTGGGCGTGCGCGACGTTCCGGGCAGGCCAGCACTGTTTGGCACTACGCCGGAATTCCTGTCCTACTTCAGTCTCGGGTCACTCAAGGATTTGCCAGATCTAATGGAAGAACGCTCTTTTGGGGAAATCGCTGGAGAGATGGAAATGCCTCTTCCCGCCGAGATTCTTGCTGCAATGGAAAGTGGTGATGCCGAAGAGGACGCGCAAACGGACCTGACCGACCTATCCGTTGAGTCAAATTCCGTGGATTCCAAGGAGACTTATCAGGATAGAGGTACTGCCGATCAGGCGGCCTCGGACGAGGCTCCGTCAAGCATTGCTGTGCAGCTTTCAGCCGATGGTTCTGAGCCCGATGACTTTATGAAGTTTGACGGTGGCCCGAAGCAGGGTGAATCAGCGAATGAAAGCGAGGAAACAAGACAAGTGCCGGCGGTCGAAATCGACGCGGGATGAAGTCGCTAACGCAGCCTGACATCAGGCTGCAGAAATTTCTCGCTGATCGGGGCCTGGGCTCACGTCGCAAGATCGAAAGCTGGATCACGGAAGGCAGAGTCCGGATTGACGGCAAGCTGGCCCAACTTGGTGACCGCGTAAACGAGAAATCCAGAATTAGTGTCGACGGCCGTCCGATACGTGGCAGGCAGTCTCAAAAGAGCAGTCGCGTACTGCTGTATAACAAACCTGAAGGGGAAATCTGCAGCCGCGATGATCCAGGGCGACGGCCCACTGTATTCCGGAATCTACCCAGGCTAAGGGGCGAACGCTGGGTGGTTGTTGGGAGACTCGATATCAATACTCGTGGCTTACTTTTATTCACTAACAACGGTGATTTGGCAAACCAGCTCATGCATCCAGGTTCGGATCTGGAGCGAGAGTATCTTTGCCGGATTTTCGGTCGTGTTGATGATGCAGAGGTTGAACGACTGCGAAGCGGGATTAACCTTGACGGCACCGAGGTCCATTTTAAGGACGTCAAACGTCAGAGGGGGGAAGGCAGCAATACCTGGTACAGCGTAGTGGTAACGGAGGGGAAATATCGGGAGGTCAGAAGGATGTGGGAGGCGGTAGGATGCAGGGTCAGTCGTTTGGTGCGCGTCCGCTATGGAAATGTAATATTACCGAGAAATCTTAGACAAGGGGAATGGACCGAATTGAAACCGGGTGCAGTGAATCGCTTGTTGAAAGGCGAAGAAGGGAAAGCTGATGCAGCCAGCAAGAAACAGAATAAACACAATTCTTCACGCCGTCCTGCGCGTCGCAAGAGGGCAGGAAAGAAGTGAAAGTTTCCATTGTTACCGTTGTTTACAATGCAGAAGACACGCTGGAGGACACGATTCTTTCGGTACACGCACAGCAATACCCCGAGATCGAACATATCGTTATCGACGGCGCTTCGACCGATCAATCTGTTGCAATCATCTCCCGCCATCAGGATAAGCTCAGTCATTGGATGTCGGAACCAGATCAGGGAATTTATCATGCCATGAACAAGGGGATCCGACTGGCTGCCGGAGAGCTAATCGGTTTTCTCAACGCGGATGACATCTACCAGGATTCTGATGTGATCACCCGGGTTGCGGCGTGTTTTGAAGATCAATCCATTGAAGCCTGCTATGCAGATCTGGTTTATGTTGATCAGAACGATCCCGGAAGGGTGGTCCGCTACTGGCGTTCACAACACTATAAACCTGGATTATTCGAGAAAGGCTGGATGCCTGCACATCCAACGTTCTTCGCACGTCGTAGCGTCTATCAGCGCTACGGTGATTTCGACCAGAGGCTTAAATATCACTCAGATTACGAGTTAACGGCACGGATGCTGGCGATACATGGCATTAACGCAAAGTATCTGCCCGAGGTGCTGGTGCGGATGAGGGTGGGTGGCACCACAAACAGAAGCATACTTAATATTTTGAGGGGGAACCTTGAGTCTTACCAAGCATGCCGGCGCCTGGGGCTAAAATTGTCACCGCTTTACTTTTTTACTAAATTTATGATGCGGATCCCGCAATTTTTTTCAAAGCCCCCGGCGGCATGACGCAGACAGAGCCTTGAGAGGCGGGTTTACAACGAAGGTTGAGAGCGGTGGCTTAATCGTTGAGGATCTCTCTCTGCCCTCGAAGCTATGTGTCTGGCTCAGGCGCTGATGGCCCGCAAGCGATTGTTGAGGCGTTTTTTTAGACGCGCTGCGCGATTAGCATGATGCAGCCCTTTAGAGGCGCTGCGATCGATACGGGATGCCGTGTCACGATAAGCGTTCCTGGCTTCATCAACATTATTATCCTCAATAAGCTTCAGCAGCTTCTTAATGGATGTACGTAACGATGAGCGCTGGCCCATGTTGTTTGTGCGACGCTTAGTATTCTGGCGTGCCCGCTTTCTAGCTTGTGGTGTGTTTGCCAAGTTAAATATCCATGTAATACATGTTTTCGCTCCCGAAGTGGCTTGCGCCATGGTAGGGCAATACTATAATTGCGCTTCATTTCTGCCACTTGTGGCCGGAAATCCCGGGTGCATCGAACGACGGCGGAATATCGTCAATTTTGACTCAAAAGTCAAGCAGAAACAGGGTTTTCGACGGTCCCGCACTCTAATAACCCCACTATAATCGGCCCATGTCCGGCAACTTGCTCAAATCCACATCTATCGTTGGTTCGATGACGTTGCTGTCGCGGATCAGTGGATTGATTCGGGATGTCGTGTTCGCCAACCTGTTGGGGGATCGCGCGGCAGCGGATGTGTTTTTTGTTGCATTCAGGATTCCAAACTTCTTTCGTAGAATTACCGCCGAAGGCGCTTTTTCAGCGGCATTTGTGCCTGTTTTCACGGACTTTCGCGAGCACCGCGAACCCAAGGAGACTGATCGCTTCCTGCAACTGGTGATAGGTCGATTTGGGCTGTTTTTAGCGCTTATATCAGTTCTCGGTATTCTCTTAGCGCCTCTGATGGTACGCATGCTGGCCTGGGGATTTGGCGCCGAACCCGAGAAATTTGCCCTGACTGTTGAAGCGACCCGAATCACTTTTCCGTACCTGTTTTTCATATCTCTGGTTGCGATGTCAGCAGGGATGCTGAATACCTGCGGCCGCTTCGCCGCGCCGGCGGCGACACCGGTATTACTGAATGTCTGTTTGATTTTTGCCGCCGTCGTATTGGCCCCAATGTTCTCAGATGCCCCCATTGCACTATCGGTTGGGGTGCTTCTGGCCGGTATTGTGCAGCTGATGTTCCAACTGCCATTTCTCCGACAAGAGGGATTGTCAATACGTCCAAGAGTTCGAAAACGCGAACATGATCAGTCCGCTGGCGAGGGGGTAGCGCAGGTATTCAAGCTGATGATACCCGCCATTTTTGGTGGATCAGTATCGCAGCTCAATGTGCTCATCAACACCCTGCTAGCGTCGTTCATGGCCACTGGAAGTATTTCGTGGCTATATTATTCAGATCGTCTAATGGAGTTTCCGGTAGGTGTGTTTGGTATTGCTCTCAGCACTGTAATACTGCCCGATCTGTCGAGAAAATATGCGACTGAATCGCATCACGCTTTCGCCCACACGCTTGACTGGGGTGCACGCTGGGTATGCCTGATTTGCATTCCAGCAACGGTGGCGCTGGTGGTGCTGGCGATTCCTCTGATCGCCACAATTTTCTTTCATGGAGACTTCACCTCGAAAGGGGTTTACATGTCGGCTTATAGCCTGGTCGCCTACAGCGTAGGGCTACTGCCCATTGTCATGGTAAAGGTACTGGCGCCGGGGTATTTTGCGCGCAAAGATACACGTACTCCGGTACGAATAGGTGTTATTGCAGTGATCGTGAATATCTTCGTAAGTTTGTTGCTGTTCTATCCTATGCAGCATATCGGACTGGCTCTGGCGACCAGTATAGCTGCAGTGGTGAATGCAGCCTTGTTATACTCCGGCCTCAAGAAAGAGGAGGTGTTACTGCTGCAACCTGGGTGGCCTGGTCTGCTTGGGAAGATTTTTCTTGCCTCCACGGGAATGGGATTATTGCTTTGGTGGGGAGCGGGGGATGCACACAGCTGGATACAGCAGTCTGTGTGGCAACGTATTCTGCGATTGTCAATGTGGGTACCTCTTGGTGCGATAAGTTATTTTTTGATTCTTTATTTACTGGGCTTGCGTGTGAAATCTTTGTGGCTGGAACGGGAGAGGCAATGAAACTGATTCGTTCGGTGCATTCACCACATCTACCTCAGGATGGTTGCGTGCTGACAATCGGTAATTTCGATGCGGTTCACCTGGGGCACCAGAAAATTTTACAAACTCTGAGAGCGCGCGCGGATAGTTTAGGACTGCCCGCGGTTGTAATGACCTTTGATCCACATCCAGAGGAGTTTTTTCTAAAAGAAAAAAGTTCTCCTCGAATCACCGATCGTGCGACACGGTATTTTGCGTTGCGCAATCAAGGGGTAGACGCAATGTTGCTTTTACGCTTTAACAAATCTTTGGCGCAGACATCTGCTGAAGACTTTATAAGCGAGTATCTGATCAAAGCGCTGAAGGTCAGACATCTGCTCATTGGCGACGATTTTCATTTTGGCAGGAATCGCAGCGGAGATGTACGAATGCTGCGGGAGTATTCGTGCGAGGGGAAATATCAGGTAGAAGACACTGATACGATAATTGATGACGGAGAACGGGTCAGCAGCACGCGTATTCGTCGTTTGCTCGAGCAAGGCAACCTGGAGATCGCGGAAAGATTGCTGGGACGGCGGTATAACCTGGTGGGAAGGGTGATCCGCGGCCAACAGCTAGGGCGTCAATGGGGATTCCCAACCCTTAATCTCGCGGTCAACCATAAGCCGGTACTCACAGGGGTTTTTGCGGTCGAGGTCAAAGGGATTAATGGTGGCGCCCTGGCGGGCGTCGCTAACCTTGGTAAACGGCCGACCGTAGATGGGTTACAGACGCTGCTCGAAGTGCACCTTTTCGATTTTGACAAATCGGTATACGGTGAGCGGGTGTGTGTCGAGTTTGTGCATAAGATACGCAATGAACAGAAATTCGAGTCTTTTGACGCGCTGAAGGCTCAAATCAGAATTGACGCAGACAGGGCTCGGGAGTTTCTTACAGCATGAATCGCACTGTAGTCAGTTACGCTGGATACCTGTTGCTTGCAGCGATTGTCGTTATTGTCGATCAATTTACTAAGCAACTGGCTTATCAAAATCTTGGCGGAAATCCGGCAATGGATATCCTGCCGGTGTTTAAACTAGTGCTGGTTCTGAATCAGGGTGCAGCCTTTGGCTTTCTCAATGATGCCGGGGGCTGGCAGCATTATTTATTTATTTCGCTCGCTGTGGTGTTTTCGGCGGTGTTACTGGTGTGGATATGGCGTGAGCTAGGTCGCAACCGATGGCTGACCTTTGGTCTCTCGCTTGTGCTTGGCGGCGCCATAGGCAACCTTATCGATCGAGTCAATGCGGGGTATGTGATCGACTTTATACTGTTGCACTATAAGGACTGGTATTTTCCCGCTTTCAACATCGCTGATATTGCGATAACGTGTGGGGCCATAATTCTAATCGCCGACAGTCTGTTGTTGTCAAATAAAAGAAGTACGGTTCACTGATGCAAGTGCTATTAGCAAATCCCCGTGGTTTTTGTGCCGGTGTCGACCGGGCTATTGAAATTGTAGAGCGCGCTTTAGAGGAATTCGGTGCGCCGATTTACGTGCGGCACGAAGTCGTGCACAACCGTTTTGTGGTTGATAATCTGTCGCAGAAAGGCGCGGTTTTCGTCGATGAATTGGATGAGATTCCGGAACAATCAACGGTAATCTTTAGCGCCCACGGTGTTCCACAACGGGTGAGACAGGAGGCCGAGTTGCGAAAC
The DNA here is from genome assembly GCA_024644945.1 of Gammaproteobacteria bacterium. Classification (GTDB taxonomy): domain Bacteria; phylum Pseudomonadota; class Gammaproteobacteria; order Arenicellales; family Poriferihabitantaceae; genus VYFG01. Next base: position 42,531 of record JAHEGU010000024.1, read on the forward strand.
TTAAACGTGTTTGATGCGACCTGTCCACTGGTGACCAAAGTCCATATCGAAGTTACTCAATATAGAAAACAGGGTCTTGAAATCATTCTCATCGGACATGCCGGACATCCCGAAGTCGAGGGCACAATGGGTCAGGCCAAAGGTGGAATCATGCTGGTTGAAACTCTCGGGGATGCAGAAAAACTTGAAGTCGTTGATCCCGATCGATTAGCCTACGTCAGTCAGACTACGCTTTCAATGGACGATACGGCAAGAATAGTGGACGCACTTAAACTAAGATTTCCTAATATCAAGGGTCCGCGAAAGGACGATATCTGCTATGCCACGCAAAACCGGCAGGACGCTGTGAAAAAGTTGGTCCGTCAGTGCGATGTGGTGTTTGTAGTGGGGTCACCCAACAGCTCAAATTCGAATCGTTTACGGGAAATCGCCGAGAATCGTGACGTGCCCGCGTATCTGATCGATGGCCCCGAGGAAATCAGGGATGAATGGCTTGATGGCAAGACCTGCGCAGGGGTTACAGCAGGCGCTTCCGCGCCGGAGTCTTTGGTACAACAGGTGGTGGAGAAGCTACGTCAAGGCGAGCGAGATATTTCAGAGCTTGAGGGCCCAAGGGAAAATATTTCATTCTCGCTGCCGGTGCGCCTGAAGAAGACCAGGCGCGAGAAAGTTTAACTTATGCGCCGGTGTCTACCGGCGCGTAGGTTAATCAATTAGTTCCAACATTCCTCGTTATTAGGCGTGGCGTCCTGCTTAGTCGCGGTCTGCCTGCCTTGGGAGTTGATCGCAATAGCGAAGCAATCATAATCTTTAGCCTGACTGGTCCCCGCAACTGGCGCGGCGGACATGGCAATGCAATTTCCGAGCCCGCTGCCACACGCCGCCATAGTGATGGAATAAAACCCTTCCTCACTTTCGGCGATGCTGTTGCCCCCATAGGTGTCATAACCGAGATCCGCAACCTGATCGGTATAGGCTGAATTGTTATTGGCATAGAACAATTCCTGCTGGGCCAGCATCCGGTTCATCGAGCCGATTGCGTCGGCGCGGCGTGAATCCCGCACATATTCAAAGTATTGCGGCACTCCCCAGGATGCCAATACTCCAAGTATGCCCAACACGATCATCAGCTCGATCAAGGTATAGCCCCTGTTATATTTGGATTTCATTGGTTTCACCTCTTCTTAACTAATCCTGAAGCCAGTATGTGAGCTCCGGTGGATTCTCAATATTGACAGGCAACAGCTCTCGGCCGACGATGATTTTACCCGAAACATCGGGAATATCAGGAAAGACAACCTTGGGTCGCGGTGGTATGCCGCTGACTTTCAGGTTGTAAGATCTGTCGTTCGTTTCGAGTGCGTTAGCTGCGCCAATCCCATCGAGATTGGCAACCGGGCTCGCGTTGTAAACGCTGATTACGTATGTTTTGCCCGTGCCCTGGTTACCGGCGCAAACCTCGTCGTCGCTGGTGTTAGTGTCATCAGAGGGTGGTGTGTATGTAGTAAAAACGATTTTTCCGTCCACTGTGATTGATTCAGAGAGCGATTTTTCGCCACTGGGATCGAGACTACCGTCCTCATCGAATTCGAGATACCAGCCGTTATCGGATAATTTCGTTGCGTCGTCAGCATCCAATGTCGGCGGTGGGTCGGCAGCAAAATTAAGACTGGTAACGTCCAGCAAATCTTCGATGTGGAGTTTTATCGCAGAATAGCTGCTTGGAATCGAAAGAATGTCAGAATACTTGAGTAGATAGAATTTATCGACAATAGTCTTGTTCAAGGGATGGGCCCGATATCCGGTACCCACCGCAATCGAAAGGAAAGGCGTCGCTGTCTCGTTCTCCTGAATAATCGCTATGTCCGGGGCGTAATATATCCTGCGATTATTTTCGTTGGTTGCGGTATCGGAGTCATTGTCCAGCTGGAGGTCTGCAATGACGCCTCCAGTGATTCGGCCAGCCAATGCGAGTGAGTCGGTAGCGTCCAGCTGATTACCGATATCAAATCGCCACACCTGGCCACCACCATCTGAACCAAAGAATTTGTCGGCAAAGCCATCGCCGTTAATATCGACGATTTTTATATCCCCTGCAAATCCAAAGTCCATATCATTGCTAGACAGCGTTGGGGTGACGTTTGCGACACCCGTCTTGCCTGCCCACCACAGCAGCTCGCCGGTCAATGCATCGACAATGTAGATCGCATTCCCTATGGTGTCAGCATCACGGATGGTGTCAACAATGTCATCTTTGTCATTATCGTAACCACCGCCAAATATCACGATGTCTCTGGACTCGAGGGCAGTGCCAGCGGTATTTTCCACAAGAAGTTTGTGATGCTTTGGCCGCGACCAGGTCTGACCCATATATTGAAACGGTCCGATGTCTGGATTGGTTGAATTCACCGGAACGTTGGCCGGATCGATAACCCATTGCAACTTCGGCGTATCGGGATCAGTGACGTCGAAAGCAAAGATTGCATTGCCGCCTCTGCGCTGGCCGAAGTAGGCCATCACGTGGTCGCTGCCACCCGTTGTTATCTGACCATCATTATTGCCGTCTACACGCCAGATATCGATATTGCTGTCCAGTCGATAGCCCACATCGGTTCCACTATTCACATACATTTCGTCGATCAGTCCCAGAGTCTGCTTGGGGATAATGGCCGAGTGCTCCAGGCGTTCGTTATCATTGACCTGTTCAGATTTCACAATATGGAAGTAACCGTCATTGGTAGTTACAAACAAGACGTTAGTCTGAGTGTCGTCAGAGTCATCCGCAGGGGTACCGTTGTCGCTGACCTCGTAGTTCACCAGTATGGGTTCAGTGTGCAGCACGCCGCCCAGCACAGGCCGGCCATCCGTAGTGAGGCCGTCTCCATCTTCGTCCTGCACATCGACGCCCCGCGCCCACATGACGCGATTGAGAAATTCGGCTTCGGGCATGCTGTCGGACAGTCCTAACGTGGTTTTGGTGATATTGGTAAAATTCTCACCCACAATCGAGGCGTCCGCAATGCTTTCATGCACGTTGACCAACGTTTCGCCGCTACCGTTAAAAGCATCCGGCGTATAGTTGTTTAAATAGGTATATACGCGGTATTCACGGCTGCTGGCGTCATACTCGTCGGTCGGAGGCCCGTCATAGGTAAATAGTCGATGCGCGGCTCCACCTTCGGTGGTCTGGTCACCATCATCTACTCTTGACCAGAAGCTCTGAGCGAGCTCTTCGAATAATCCGGTACTCTCGTTAACCGCGTTAACACCGTTTTGGTCGGCGATAAAAATATCCGGTTCGCCATCGCCATCGGCGTCCGTGCCAGTCGTTGCAAGACGATACTTTTTAATATTGCCGTTCCAGTGCGGCTCACGGGTCGGCTCAAACAACGCAAAATAGAGGTCATTATTGTGACGCAATCGGTTCAACGCGTTGACCGATACCGCTGGAGAGGTAAACGCTGCATTGACCTGGAGGATTTCGCCGATAATTGCGCTGAACACCGCGGCAAACTCACTCGGATTTGATCCCGAGTAAGCCTGCTCGGTACCGCCTTTCTCCGCAGCGTCATCTAATAAAGTATCGTTAGCCGCGTCAAATCCACCGATATAATAAGAAGTTATATTCTGTGTACCAGCCAGATCTAAAGGGCCCACAGTATCATCCGAGTGGTCCGCAATGAACATATAGTTGGCCAGTTCGTCCAGACAGGAATCCGAGGCAGAATAACCAGTCCCATGTCCACAGGAACCCATATCACCGGCAGCTCCGTCAATCAGGTCATTAACTTGGGTATCCACGTCGCCGTCGTAAGTGGGCTCACCGTCTGTAAAAACGATCATATAGTTTTCACCGCAATCATATTCTATTGGCGAAATATAGGCTCCGCCGCTCTGAGCGTTTGCGTGGCTGCCGAGAGAACTATCTGGTTGCACGACACCATTCAACAGCGTCTCGCCGCGAAAGTATCTGAGCCCCTCGTAGACTGTCTCGGTCAATGGGGTATATCCGGAATCATTGTAGCTTTGCAGCTCATTGATCATCGCCTGACGGTTGGTCAATCCGCTAACTGGATCGATTTCGTCCGGATCCGCGATCGGAAATCTGACCGGGCCGCCTTTGTTACGGCTGCTGGTGCTGTAGCTGTAAGTGTTAAAACGCATCAGACCCAAATTGATATCCGATACCGAACTAATCAGGTCGACCGCCGCTTCTACTACGATTTCAAGCCGTGTCTTAGTCAGTCCAGTCGAACCGCCGTGATAGTGATACCAGTTCAAGTAGTTGCCGGTAAACAGGGTTCTACTATTCTTACTGCTCCAGATGTTGCTGCTGATATTCGCATTCCACGGTCCGCTTGAGCCGTTACGAATGCGCAGCTCGGTTGACGCATCAGTCTCACCGTGCTCCCGATCGTCATCCCTGCAC
>JAHEGU010000111.1 GCA_024644945.1 Gammaproteobacteria bacterium
GGCGAAAGAAGCTTACGCTTTGTTCCAGGGTTTAAAGCCGGATGGTGTGATCACGGCAGACGATAATGCTCAAGAAATGTTTGTCCTTCCCTATCTCAAGTCACACTCCAAAACGCCGGTTATGTTCTGTGGTGTAAATGCCGAACCGGAAAAATATGGATACCCGGCGCCCAATATGTCGGGAATTCTCGAACGGGGACACATTCGCGAGTCTATAGCGCTTGCCAAGCAGCTGAATCCCTCACTGGAGTCGGTCGCTTTTATAGCCAAGGATAGCCCATCTGGACGAGCTCTATTGAGACAGGTGGAGAGCGAGTCCAATTCCTATCTCACCAAGACAACGTTTCATCTCGTAACCAGCTTTTACGATATCCACGTGTTCGACGAATTGCTAAGTGATAGAAGCGACGCGATTTATATTGACAGTATTGAGGGGATAAAAGATGGGAATGGTGTTCCTGTTTCAACTAAAAAAATCATTGCGCATTTGGGCAAGAGGTATGGTAAACCGATAATCGGCGCCAACCAGTATCATGTTGAGCAGGGGGCGTTGTGTGCGGTTATAAAAACCGGCCAGGAGCAAGGAAGAACGGCAGCCGAAATGCTGCAAAAAGCATTGCAAGGCACACCAGTTGACGAGATCCCTGTCGTTCAGAATTACCAAGGTCAGAGAATCATCAACGTTACGACAATGAAGGAACTTAACCTGCAGGTGAGGCCTATTGTCCTGTTGGGATCCAAGCTGATCAGAACCTCTGAATAATACCGGGAAAAGAAAATGCGGTTAACCTCGGTTAAATATAGACTTCGCCTGAGTTCCAAGCTGTTTCTGGCAAATGCGCTCACCAACGCCGCATTCGTGCTGATTGTAGTCATTATCACCCTTTCCTTCTTCAACGTAAGCCGTGAGTCGTCCGGCGTTGCAACCAAAAGTATCGAGGATGTTGTTCGAAGCGCCAGCCTGACACGAGAGCTGTCCAAGATTTTTTTCGACATCGATCTGATGGACCGGGCCTTTTATCTGAATGGCGAGTTACTCGCGTCGGAAGGAGGGCGTTTGGAGAATTTGATTGAAAATGTTCGAAGAGACGCCGTCGATCCAAAGCTCAAAGAATCTCTGGCGTCTTTATCAATAAATTTCGAGCAATTTCTTCTTCAAGGTGTCCTCGTCAATGACGCCCTGGAAGCCAGGGAAAGGATCGATAAGACATTACATATGCAGCTGACGAAACTGGAAGAAATAATCAGCGAATGGTTGATAAGGACCACTTTGGCAGGGGAAAGCACAGACTATGTAATGCAGCAGCTTGCGCTCGTCAACGGTTACCGGGAGAGTTTGCTAGAAATAGGCAACCTGTACGGGGCGTTGGACTTTCAGAGTGGCATTGGCGGGTTTTCAAGCGGTGTTTCTTCAATCAATGAGGCTATTGATGACCTTGCTCTCAGGCTGCTGACAATTACAGCCTCCACAAAGGAGATTGCACGGCATGGAGATGTCCTGAAAGAAAGTTTATTGGAGTATAAAGCAATTCTGAAACACCTTTCCGAAACGATGGAACAACTGGATGTATTGCGAGGTCGGCTGTTCGCATCGAGAGCAGGCACCTTGGCCGCAATGGAATCTATTGACGAAGAAACTGCTATATCAGTACAAAAGATAGTCGGCCAAATTAGGAAAATTGTAATCTGGTCAGCGGCGTTTGCTATCCTGGCGACTTTGGGCATTATAGTCCTGACTTATTTCATAACCAGGTACCTGATCAAATCCAACATTCATCAGCCCATGCAAACGATCTTAGAGTCTATAGATTCTTTCAGCGGAGGGAAATTTGAAAAACGGATAGAACTTGGAAGAAGAGATGAGTGGGATCTCATCGGGCAGTCACTCAATAGCATGGCCATGGATCTGGATAGTTCCCGCAAAGCGTTGAAGAGATCATATGAAGAACTCGAGCAAAAGGTAAAAGACCGGACACAGGAGCTATCGATAACTGTCGAGGCACTTTCGAAAAGCGAATCAAGCCTCGTGGAGGCGCAGCAGATCGCCCATCTTGGCCATTGGTCCTGGGATATCCAGAGCGGCGGTAATGTGTGGTCCGCAGAGCTGTACAGGATCTTCGGTATTGAGCCCTTCGCGTTCGATGTGAACCATGAACTCTTTCTCAGTTTCCTTCATTCTGGCGATCTCCACCGATTCCAAAAGGCGCTATCTGATGCCGTGAAACATTGTGAGGAATTCAAGGAGCAGTTTCGTATTGTTCGACGGGATGGCTCGATAAGATGGATCGAGGCACAAGGACAGGTAGGTTCGAATCAGGAGGGCGAACCGACTGAGGTGTCCGGTACGGTGCTCGATATCACCGAACTGAAACGGGTCGAACAATTGTTGCTGGAGGAAAAGGAACGTGCTTTGGTCACCCTTCACTCGATCGGGGACGCCGTCATTACTACGGATCCTGCCGGGTGCGTTCAATACTTGAATCCGGTAGCCGAAAATTTAACTGGCTACTCGGTAAACGAGTCAGTAGGACAGTCGCTGGGGCTTATATTCCATATAATCAATGAAGAAACCCGGGAACGCGCAGCTGATCCGGCATTACGCTGCTTGAAAGAAGGTAAGATCATCGGATTGGCGAATCACACGGTATTGGTGAGCAAATCCGGGATAGAATATTCGATTCAGGATTCAGCAGCTCCGATCAAGAATCAGGAAGGCGAGATTCTCGGAGTCGTGTTGGTCTTCAGTGATGTTACTGAGGCCCGGCGTCTATCATTGCAGGTCTCTTATCAGGCTAGCCACGATGTACTCACAGGCCTCATCAATCGACGTGAGTTCGAGCAGCGACTGAACCGAGTGATAGAGACGGCGCGAAACCTATCCACACACAACGCACTTTGCTATCTGGATCTGGATCAGTTCAAGTTGGTGAATGACACCTGCGGGCACGTAGCAGGAGACGAGCTATTGAGACAGGTGAGTATACTATTACAGGAAAATGTCAGGTATCGCGACACCGTCGCGCGTTTGGGAGGTGACGAGTTCGGCCTGTTGATGGAGCATTGCTCGATAAAAGAGGCAAGGCAGGTGGCCAGCAAGCTTATCGCGGCAATCTCAGAGTTCAATTTTTCGTGGGAGAGACAGCTTTTTCGAATTGGTGTAAGTATAGGCCTAGTCGCTGTCAATGAATACAGCGCCGATATCAACAGCCTGTTGAGCGCCGCGGATACTGCCTGCTATATAGCCAAAGACCAAGGCCGGAACCGTATCCATGTGTACGAAGAAGATGACTCAGAGCTGACCAAGCGTCACGGGGAAATGCAGTGGGCTGCCCGAATACCACGGGCGCTGGATGAGAACAGTTTTCAGTTGTACGTCCAGCCGATAGTCCCGATCTCGAAGGGTAGTCATGAGGGATCTCATTACGAGGTACTACTGAGAATGCAAGACGATCAGGTTGTGCTGCCCAAAGTATTTCTGCCTGCCGCCGATAGGTATAATCTGTCCAGCAAGCTCGATCGATGGGTAGTTACGAATACGTTCAATTGGTTTGCAGACCATCCGGAACACCTTGAGGGGCTATATCTCTGTTCTATTAATCTTTCGGGCCACTCGTTGAATGAAGAGAAATTCCTCGATTTTATACTCCAGCAGCTCAAGGATTTCGCGATTCCACCTCAAAAGATCTGTTTCGAAATCACCGAGACAGTAGCAATTACGAATCTTTCCCGGACATCGACCTTCATTGAGGGACTCAAAACAAGGGGATGCCGGTTTTCCCTTGATGATTTTGGTAGCGGACTATCTTCTTTTGCCTATCTAAAAAATCTTCCCGTTGACTTTTTGAAAATCGATGGTGTTTTTGTAAAGGATATCGTTGATGATCCGCTGGATTTGGCCATGGTGAAGTCGATCAACGAGATCGGTCATGTCATGGGTAAGCAGACAATTGCCGAATTCGTTGAGAATGACATTATTCTGGATAAACTACGGGGAATTGGGGTCGATTATGTACAGGGTTACAAGTTCGGCTGGCCACGACCAATCGGTGACATATAGCTTTCTTGGAATCTGCTAGGATGCAAGACCGAGTCCGTCAGTATTGACAAGATGTGGGCCGATCCGTAGCACGGGGACGTCGAGTTGGAGCAAAGAAGCAACGCATTAGAAAATTCATATTTGGATGCTGAAACCTTACTCACCACTTTCAACACAGGCATCTTACCGGTAGAAATGGCCGCTTCCAGAATTCAGCTGCCGGTCGCTGATGGCAGAGCGAATGACAACTTCTGGCTGTTTTGAGGCAATGAGTTTGTCTTCTCTGAGCGTCTGCTCTCGCTGAATAGCGGACCCTCGTGAAGGCCGGAGCAACCCCTCAATTCCAGATCGCCAAAATGATCCTGCCCAACGACCACTCTAAACGCACTGCAGTCGTTCGCCGGGTGAATAGTGGCTGGCCGCAATGGGCACATGGCCGCAGGTGACACGAGTGTTGGGTGTACCCCCTGAAGTTGGGTTGACGGAATTTTCGGCGGTTTGGGCTTACATCCCCACTTGCCTTAGCGGGACTTTCCGCACGTTTTGCACGCCCTAGCCAATCGGCTCTGAGTGACGACGTGTGTCAGTTTTCTCCTTGGCGTGTTTTTGACGCTTAAACAGAAAAAAGTGACTTCTTTTTTTACACACCACGCTTCAATTGATTCAGAAGAATTTGCAACCTGCCGATAACCAGGAACATTCCCACTTAGGCACGGAATATGCGTAATAGATATATAGAGAAAAAACTGCCAGATAAGATGTTTGAGTAACTTTGAAATAGAGGCTGAGACCATGCAAACGAGTCACAAATTTCATACCGCGCATTTCATCCGTCTTTTCTACGAAGGATCAATCCTGTTTTTTTACGTACTGGGTCTGGTTATGGCCGTGGCATTG
>JAHEGU010000061.1 GCA_024644945.1 Gammaproteobacteria bacterium
TATCGTAGAGCTTGAGTGCGCCATCGAAGTCTTCCTGCTCAATGTGGAACAGGGCAAGGTGCCACCAGTTGTGAAAAGCAAATCCGTTATCGGGCGCCCAGTCGGGGGAAGTCGATCGCATGAAATTCTGCCCCTCCTCATACCGATTCTGCATTTCCATTACGTGGGCCAGCGCGTGCACGCTCCAGCCGTCCCGCTTTTCAATGTCTAACGCCTCGCGCGCGGCTTGTTCGGCCCGGTCGAACTGATTGCATTCTTCAAATCCAAATGCCTGCATGCCCATAATAAAGGAATACCCTGGCAACGAGGGATCCCAGTGGCCAAGCACGCGTCCAATGCGATCGCGCAGGTTCACCGCATCACCAAGATAAAAATCTGTCAGGTGGGCGCACTGAATCGCCATGGCATCCGTGGGGTGATCAGCCAAAACCTGGTCCCAGGTCTGGCAGGCCTGGTTCCACCGACCTTCCATCCAGTGACGCGCGGCAGTCACCAGCTGCTTTTCACGGTCGTTAGATTTTGCTGCCAGTGATTCTGCTTTTTCGATACTCTGCGTAATTGAAGGGATATACTGGCGTTCGCTCATCATCAACATGGCGCTGGCGTTGAAAATATGACCCATTACAAATTCAGGGTCATTTTCTAAGGTCTCTGCCAGTGTTTCGGTGGGGTCCCCGAAGTAGCTTTGGAATTGACGGATCGCTTTTTCGTAATCATCGAGGGATTTTGGTTTGCATCTGGAAACGGGTACGCCTCGTGCGTCGGATTGCATTGACTGCGTGGGTGTCATCATTTTCTCCTTAAATCGTTTAAATAGTTCGCTTACACGACGCTGGGCCGGCAAAGCCGTTTAGGTCAATATATAGAGCAGTGTAACGGTGGATAAACACAAATGCATTAGTACAAGGGTAAGGAAACTGGGTTTCCAGATAACCTATATAATACAAATAGATATAGCAGGCTAGGCTGCTGCAATACTTCCTCCACGGCGAGCGTCGGCGACACCCACCGGACCGTCTTCAGGTGACCATAAGACCGCCTGTACACCACCGAAATACATCGATGGTTCGGTAAACGGTCTCGGCTTCATATCGTACATCGCAACTACCGGCAGTCCTGGCTCAAAAGCAATATTCTTACGCGTGCCCGCGAGTTCTACATGCAATCTGGGATGATTGACTGCATCCAGGAGGTCCATGTTCTTGTGCGAGAAGTTGGTAAGCACCTGAGCGATTGCGGTTGTGATCCTCGATGCTCCGGGTGAACCAATGGCAATCACGGCACCGTCACTCATCCGCCTAGCAATGGTGGGTGCCATGTTGGAGGCTAGACGTTTTCCTGGGGTGAGGTCGCTCAATCCCTTGGTGTGCAGGTCGAGTTCTCCGAGCGAATTATTCAGCCAGAATCCCGTACCCTCGACCATGGCACCCGATCCATAACCGGCTGAAGCGGTAATCGCACATGCCAGTTGATCGGCGTCAACGGTTGAGACGTGGCTTGTTGAGGGCGCGGTGAGCAAGGCTGGGTCCACGCTATCGGCCATCGCGAGCAGACGTTCAATTTCTCCTGGCAGTTCTTGTTGCGCGCCATCAAGGCGGTCGGCTCTGTAACCAAGGACCGCACGCTGTGCCGAAATCATGTGCCGCACGTCATCCTCCGCATCGGCTCCTGGTCCTAAGCGGTCGAGATACAGTAGCATGCCGGCCAGACAGGCGCCACCGACAGCAGGCGGTGGATTGGTGGCAACATCCCATCCACCGATGTGGGCTCTAATTGGGCTGCGCGCTTCTGCACGGTAAGTTTTCAAATCCTCAACTCCGAGAAGGCCTCCATTCACCTGCACACCATTTGCGATATGCTGCCCAAGCTCGCCTCCATAGAGTGCATTCTGATCCAGCGCAATCGCTCTCAACGTTTCAGCCAGGTGAGGAACTTGTACCAACTCTCCTTCCTGCAAGGGGCTGCCATCGTCATGGTGCAATATTCGAAAGCTGTCGGGGTGCCACGAGTAAATCGCTTCGTGGGTAAACTGCAGATACTGCGCAGCGCCGCCTGTCAACGGAAATCCGCTCTCAACCCATGTGATTGCCGGTTCCAGTAACTGCGCCCAGGGCAGGCGGCCGTATTGTCGAGAGGCAAGCGCCAGTCCGGCAAATGCGCCTGGCGTTGCGATAGTGCCGTAACCGACCCGTTGATGGGTTTCGCCACCATAGTCGAAGGTCACCCGATGCGTAGATGGCTCGGGCTGCTTTTTCACAAGGCCGCGCCCTGGCATTTCAGCATAACCGTCAATGACTATCGGCTCGCGATCTTTTGGCCATATCGTGATGAATGCGCCGCCTCCAGGCGACATGATGCCGATATCGGTGCACATCGAAACAATTGCTGCCGCAATGGCGGCATCCACCGCATTCCCACCTTGCTCGGCAATGGTGGCCCCGGCTTTAGCCGTGATTTTGGTGCCTGCGGCAATGAGAAGACGGGTCATAGTTTTGAGTGCTTATACAAATCCCGGAGATTAGGCCGGTTACATTAAAAAAATCAGTATGTTAACTGATTTAACGCCTTGCGTTGATATCGCTCAAGTTCACGGTAATCCAGATTGTTATATATTTTTAAAATGGGAGAGCACCGGGTTCACGATACTTCGAACGAGCAACGCACGCGGGCATTCGTGCGCGCCATGCTTGACGATATCCGCGCGCTCGAAGTCTTGATTGAAAGAGATCTCATCGAGCGCGGTGTCTGTCGTGTTGGTGTCGAGCAGGAAATGTACATTGTTGATAAGGGAGGTTATCCGTCACCGGTATACGATCAGGTCCTTAAGCACCTTGGCGATGATCGTTTCACTACCGAACTCGCCAAATTTAATCTTGAAGCTAACCTGGCTCCCTTTTCAATAGGTGGAGATTTCTTGCGCACCATGGAGCGGGGCCTTGGCGACGTGTTTACACTCGCGAAACGTGCGGCAAATGAAGCCGATGCGAGTATCGTATTGACGGGGATTTTGCCGACGCTTCGCAATAAGCATATATCTTTATCAAATTTGACCCCGGAACTTCGGTATCAATGTCTTAACGATACCTGCATGGCGGTGCGCAGCGGCAAATTCACTTTGGTTATCGATGGAGTGGATCGATTCGAAGAAAGTTACGAAAGCGCTGTGATAGAGGGCGCGAGTATAAGTTTTCAAATACATCTGCAGGTCGAGCCCGAGCGCGCAGGCGCGCTTTATAACCTGGCCCAACTTATTACTGCCCCACTTCTTGCTGTTGCCGCAAACTCACCCATACTAATCAACCAAAGAGTGTGGCATGAGACGCGGGTTGCCTTGTTCGAACGAGCAATCGAGTTTCGTTCAAAGCCACAGATGGCACGAAGTTTTCCTTCACGCGTTGGTTTTGGGGAAGCATGGGTTCGTGAATCAGTGCTTGAGATTTTTCGTGAGAACGCAATGCGTTATCACGTCATTATGATTCGCGATCCGATCGAGGATCCGTTTGAAGCCCTTGATCAGGGACGCATCCCCGAGCTTGGTGCGTTGGCACTGCACAATGGGACCGTGTGGCGCTGGAACAGACCCTGTTATGGAATTACCAACGGCAAGCCGCACCTCCGGATTGAAAACCGCGCACTTCCAGCCGGGCCTACTATTATCGACGAGGTTGCAAACGCTGCGCTGTTCTATGGGCTCATGCAATGTTTTGCAACGGAGGCCGATAGTATTCCTGATCGCATTGTTTTCGAAGATGCCAGGGACAATTTTCTGGCTGCGGCCAAGTTTGGTCTGGATGCCGATTTCACATGGCTCGATCGGCAACAACTTAGCGCGCGCGAGTTGCTACAGCAGACACTCATTCCGGCGGCTTACAGAGGTCTTAAATCACTTAAAGTTCCAACTGAAGATATTAAGCGATATCTTAGCGTGATCGAAGGCAGGGTAGAGAATAATAGGACTGGTGCGACGTGGCTACTGGATAGCTTGGCCAGTGTTTCAGAGCCTGAACGCGCGGAAGCGTGTCGCGACGCGGTTGCCATTATGCTGGAGCGTCAAAATCAATCGATACCGGTGCACCGCTGGGAATTGCTTAATCCAAATGACCGCAACGAGAATTTGCAGGCCTCAAAAACATTGAGAGACGTTATGACTACGAATCTCTTTACCGTGCGGCCTGAAGATTTGCTTGATCTGGCGACCAGCATGATGGACTGGAAGCACTTCCGACATGTGCCGGTTGAGAATTCTGACGGAAAGTTGGTTGGATTACTTTCGACACGCCAACTGCTTCGACTAGGTACTGCTGGCCCAAGGAATCGGCAGCAGCCCATGGCTGTTTCTGAAGTCATGCAATCCAATCCACTAACTATGTCGCCCGATACGCCACTGGATGATGCCTTTGCGCAAATACTGAGGAATGAAAGTGGCTGTTTGCTGGTGGTATCTGATGACCGACTGCTTGGTATCGTCACCGAACGCGATCTACTGGAGGCCGCGGTTGCGCGCTTATCCGAATAACCATTGTTTCATTCAGGCAAAGTCTGCCCGACAAAGATTGATGTGCATCAATAGCAGAGTAATCACTCTCAGTAGTATGGACTGCTTTAGATCATCATCTCATCAGCAGAAAGGATTTGAAATCCGTTGTGGTTGTCTTGCAAGACCATGTGCGACTTTAAATTGAAACAACTATATTTACAGTTGAGCGGGTTATGGTTACTAACCATGGCGTTGTGCTTTCCTATCTCAAGTATTGCTGATGAGTCCCTCTACACAAATCAAAGGGCAGAGTTGATCGCCGAGGTTGAACAATATGCGAGGTTCATTGACGAAGATACGGTAGATAGCTTTGACCCCGAAGTGCTTTCATCCATGGCCAATGTGAAACGCCATGAGTTTGTGCCCGATGACGAAAAACCGTTTGCCTACGAGAATCGACCACTCCCCATTGGTCATGGGCAGACCATCTCGCAACCCTACATCGTGGCGTTAATGACTGAACTGATTCAACCGGATAAGGAAGATGTAGTTCTGGAAGTTGGCACAGGCTCGGGGTATCAGGCCGCTGTCCTGGCCAGGCTGGTTAAACATGTCTATACCATCGAGATCGTTGAGCCACTGGTGCGCCAGGTTGACACCCGATTTAGGCGTCTCGGTTATGAAAACATTACGACACGACTTGGCGACGGCTATTACGGTTGGGAGGAGCACGCACCATTTGATTCGATTATAGTCACGGCGGCAGCGAGCCATGTGCCGCCACCACTGGTCAAGCAATTGCGGCCAGGAGGACGAATGATCATTCCAGTCGGGGGCCGATTCATGACCCAGCATCTATTGTTGATCGAAAAGACCGAGGAAGGCGAAATCAAGAGCCGGCAGATCCTTGCAGTCAGATTCGTACCCCTCACAGGAGAGCGCTAAGCGGGTGGCAGGACCGCCGCCGCGCTTTATCTTCGCCGCAACTCTGCTTGTCTCTCTGGCTGCGATTGGCTATGAAATCCTTTTGATGCGGCTGCTGTCAATCGTGCAATGGCATCACTTTGCTTACATGATCATTAGCCTGGCGCTGCTGGGTTATGGTAGCAGTGGCACCCTAATCGCGATTGGACAGAGATGGCTTGAGCATCGATTTGAGATAATGTTTTCGATCAGTGCGCTCTGCTTTAGCGTGGCCATGGTAGGTTGTTTTGTAATCAGCCAACGGCTGCCGTTCAACGCTCTCGAAGTGATCTGGAACCCGCGGCAGCTGGTCTATCTGAGCGCGGTCTACCTTGTTTTCTTCGTACCGTTTTTATTTGCGGCCACCTGCGTCGGCCTCGCATTGACCTGTCTAAAGCAACATATCAGCCGGGTCTACTTCTTCGATATGTTTGGCGCTGGAATTGGTGCGTTGGCAACTATCGCCGCGTTGTTTTTATTTTCTCCGCAAAATGTATTGAGACTGCTTGCATTGCTGGCATTGGTAGCGTCAGCGTTGGTTGCTTTGTCTGCCAGGTCGTTTAACCGAAAGCCGTTGTTGTGGCTGCAAAGTTTTTGTTTCGTACTGTTGCTGTTTGGACTGCCGCATAATCTGCTTGAGTTTCGTGTCTCTCCGTTTAAAGGTCTGAGTCAGGCGCTCGAGGTGGTGGATACAAAAGTGCTTTCTCAGTACTCCAATCCATTGGGACTGGTCACTGTAGTCGAAAGCCCGACCATTCCTTTTCGCGATGCTCCGGGGCTCAGTTTGAACACCCAGCATGAAATACCTGAGCAACTGGCGGTATTCACCGATAGTGATGGCATGAGCGTTATTACGCGCTACGACGGAAATCTTGAGGCGCTTGCTTTCTCACAGGATATGACCACAGCGCTGCCGTATTATCTCCTTGATGCACCGAAGGTGCTCATACTGGGCGCTGGAGGTGGGGCGGATGTGCTCTCCGCCCTTTATCATGGAGGGCGGGAGATTCATGCGGTTGAACTCAATCCGCTCATGATTGAACTGGTTCGCGACGACTACGCGGAATATGCCGGGCGACTCTACGATGATGCGCGAGTGAAGGTTCACCTTGGTGAGGCACGTGGTTATGTGGCCAAACAAACCAACAGGTACGACTTGATTCAGGTAGCGCTGCTGGATTCTTTTTCCGCTTCCGGATCCGGTGTTCAGACATTAAACGAAAGTTACCTGTACACCATCGAAGCGTTTCAGGAATATCTGCGCCACCTTGCACCCGGCGGCATCCTCTCGATCACACGATGGTTGCGTCTGCCACCTCGTGACAGTCTGAAGCTGTTCGCTACCGCCTCGGAAGCTTTAATCAGATCGGGGTTAGGGACGCCAGAGAATAAGCTTGCAATGATTCGGAGCTGGAATACCAGCACTCTGCTGGTTAAAACTGAAGCGTTTACAGAAAGCGAAATAGATTCGATTCGGGAGTTTTCACGGGTAAGGTCATTCGACACTGTGTACTACCCCGCAATGCCCGCCGGTGAGGCCAATCAATCTAACATTTTACCGCAGCCCTATCTGTATAACGGCACACAAGCCCTGTTGAGCGATCGCGCCGAAGACTTTATCAGTCGTTACAAATTCGACATCAGACCCGCGAGCGATGATCGGCCTTACTTTTTTCACTTTTTCAAATGGGGTTCGCTAGCAGAAATGTTGTCTCTGCGTAAACAAGGCGGGGCAGGGATGATTGAATGGGCGTATCTAATACTGGTCGCGACCTTGATACAGGCCGTTGCTGCTGGCACCGCATTGATATTGATGCCTTTATTGCTGGTAAAAAGAAACTGGCCGAGTCAAACAGGTCGGCGCATGGGCGCTTACTTCTTCGTTCTCGGCATCGCCTTTATGTTTGTGGAGATGGCGTTTATTCAAAAGCTGATTCTGTTCTTGAGTCATCCGCTTTACTCGGTTGCGGTGGTTCTTTGCGGGTTTTTAGTCTTTGCTGGCCTGGGCAGTCGCGCCTCGAAGAGTCTGGCTGTAAAGCTCAACCAAAGAGGGATTCCTGAAGTCGCCTTGATTGTTATCATCATCGTGGTAACGGCGCTGGTCTACCTGATGCTCCTGCCGGAACTGTTCTCTCATCTTGCCGGTCTGTCCGATCCCATTAAAATATTTTTATCGCTTCTAGTGATTGCGCCACTGGCATTCTTTATGGGCATGCCATTCCCCATCGGGCTTGCAAGACTTGCTGCTGAAGCGGGCGACTTTATACCCTGGGCGTGGGGTCTGAACGGATTTGCGTCGGTTGTGAGTGCATCGCTGGCGACATTGCTTGCGATTGAGTTTGGTTTTTCCGCAGTGCTGCTTATAGCGCTGGGTCTTTATCTTCTGGCAGCAGTATTAGTCAGTAAACGCATCTGAAATCCTGGAATACAATAATGATTGGGTTGTTTCGTTAGCGTTGGATGATAGCTCGATCAGGATAGATGATTTGCTCACAGATTTACCGAAGATCACCAATCGCGGCAGTGAAACCCAGAAATGAAACAGGCAGTGTCAGCGGCTCTCCAGGGGCGGAAATGGTCTCAATCTCTATGGTGCCGGATCGCCCTTTTTTCATGCTGAGCACTTCATCGTCGGTAAATGCAGCCCGCGCATAACATCCGCGCTTATCGCACCAGGAAAACGGATAGTCTACTTTGGTCCCGTCATCCAGAGTCAGCACAAGTTTTGAGGTAAGCAACGTACCGAGAGGTGTGAGAATGGTTGCCGCTGCTGAAACGCCTTCAGGTTCGGAAACCTTTAATAGGGTGATTTCGCCAATGGGAAGGTTGTCTTTATTTTTTATTAGCTGATAAATATGACAGGGGTCATCATCGCCATCCGTCTTGACACAAATCCGTTGCCAGTCTCGATAAGTTTCCACCAGATAGTGCTGTCCCACTGGAACCTCCGATCGATCAGTCGATTGATCCTGGGCGAGCACGGTCAGGCAGGGAATCAGGGTCAACGCCACCATTGAAATGCGCAGAGAAATTATAGTTTTCATATGAGTTTTGAGATTCTGACGGCTTGAATTGTCGTGACAGTTTACTTAATTTCTGATGGTTATATTCTACGGTTAAAAATAGGTAAACTGTCCCATTGTCACAATCATTTCCAAATCAGTTGCGGGTGTCATTGTTTCAGCCCGAATACTGATCTTTTTTGCGTCAGAATATATAGAGAATTTACATGTCTAAACAAAAAGAAATACTCCGCGGTGTGGTGCATCCCTGGTATTGCGATGCATTCGGTCATATGAATGTTCGCTGGTACAGCCATTTTTTCGATGACGCCGCGTTCCATCTTTGGCCTATGTATTGGGGCAGCCATCAAAAAATGGAGCGCGAGTTTGGGGTGCATACCGTGACCGCTTCGGCCAACATTCAGTTCATCAAAGAGCTTGTTGCTGGGGACTTAGTTATCGTCGACAGCATGTTGACACGGGTGGGTAGTAAAAGTTGTACATTCATGGAGCGAATGCTGCATGTCGACACCATGGAGGTGCATGCCACATACGAAACCGTTGAAGTGTTCTTCGATCCCAAAACCCGAAAGTCTGCAACCATACCGCGGGCGATAGGAAAGATTCTCGAGCCACAGATAGTCGATCCAGAGGAGAGCTGAAAATCTGAGTGAGCTAGATTTCGTGCCCTCATGAAAATCGATCTGTTTGAAGGGCCAGGAGGCGACCGTCCGTTTTTGACCTCCTTGGTCTGTCCAGTTTAAGTTAGATTCCTAACTTTGAACGTGGATCCGGTTTAGGGAGGCAGGTCAGTTTTCCGGAACGACAAGTTCAAATTCGGCAGCGGTAGCCAATAAAAGTCTGTCGCCCATCCTGTACTAGCGTGGCCACCACAAGCGTGTCTGCGCCCATTTCAGCGGCTTCAATTTTTGCCAATGTCTCCAGTTCTGACTTTACTTTCGCCGCTTTCCTGCTGACACCCGCTACTTTTGCTTTGGTGTAAGACGAAATCTCTCCAAGCTTTTTACAATCAGCGACTCGGTCCGCTGGTACAATGATAATTTGGTCAGCGTCTGGTGAGGGTTTAACCCAGGTACAACCTCCGACAATGACGCTAAAAAACGCCACCAGGCTAATAATGTGAATTCGCATAAAAGTCCTCATATTTAAAACTCTAGTTGCCTTTTCTTTGATTCCAATTGGAAGTCTTGAGGGGTGAGCAAGGATAACACTCAGCTATATTTAATTGTCGACTAACTATAACTCGAAAAATAATGGATTACACAAATACGTTAGAATTCATCATTGTATCTGCAAAGAAATGGTTTGAATCCAATGGTCGGATTAGTTGGTACTTCAACCAACACAAACCATCTAGAATAGGACTGAAATCGAATAAATGGAAACCAATCCACCAACCTTAGCAGCACTCATTGCTTGCCCTGAATGCGATGTTTTGCATGTACGAAAAGTACTAAAAGACTCGGAAGCTGCGCATTGTGTTCGTTGTGGTGCTAAGCTTTATTCAAAGAGAAGGAATGATATTCAACAGGCGTTAGCTTTGTCCTTGGCGGGTTTGGTTTTCTTCGTGATGATGGTGACTTTTCCGTTTCTGGGCATTTCTTCAAGTGGTGCGGAGCGAAACATTGGATTGGTTAAAAGCATTGGTGAACTATACCTCACGCAATCGCCTTTGCTGGCAATACTGGTCGGACTTTTATTAGTCGTGTTTCCTTTAATAAAAGTACTGGGACTGATTGCGATTTTGATTCCTTTACATATCAGTAATCGAATACCAGGGACAGATATTTATTTTAAGCTGGTTGAACGTATTGCACCATGGAATATGACAGAGATCTATCTTGTTGGTGTTATTGTAACGTTTGTCAAACTCACGTCTATTGCTGATGTTAATTACGGCATAGCATTCTGGGCGTTTATTGGATTTGTAGTGGTGATGACAGCTGCAATGAGTGCGATCAATTTCACCAGTCTCTGGGATAGACTGGAGGTGAGAGGGATTAATGGTTTTCGCGAGAAATAAATTCAGGTAAAAATTTAGTTCGAATGATTTCTACAGCATTAGAAGAAGGTTTGATTTCCTGCCATGCCTGTTCACTGGTTGCCAATCAAGATTCCCGTCGCTGTGATCGATGTGGATCAATCCTGCACAGCCGGAAACCGACAAGTCTGGGGAGCACCTGGGCTTATTTGCTCACAGCAGCAGGTCTGTATATTCCAGCGATGTTATTGCCAGTATCTACTGTTAATACTTTTGGTTTTTCAGAAACTTCTACATTAATGGGCAGTGTAATTACCTTCGCGCAATCAGACGCAATCCCAGTTGCAGTAGTTATTTTTGTCGCAAGTATTGTTGTTCCTATCTTTAAAATTTTGGGGTTGGGCTATCTGCTTGTTTCAGTTCAACGTGGCTCTAAACAAGGTCTTTTGCAAAGAGCAAAGCTTTATCGTTTCATCGAGTTTGTAGGCAGATGGTCTATGGTGGATGTATTTGTCGTTGCGCTTCTTGTTTCGTTGGTTCAATTAGGCGTATTCGCAAGCATTGAACCTGGCCCTGGAATTATTGCTTTTGCTGGGGTTGTTGTACTCACAATATTTGCCTCGAACGCATTCGATCCACGGCTCATTTGGGATGCCCCTGACGATGGCGAATAATTCAACATCACAAAACACCCCCGTTCCGAGAGTTAAAAGAAGGCGACGCAATATTTCCCTTGTCTGGTTTGTGCCCATAGTTGCACTTTTTCTAGGCGGCTGGCTCGTTTATATAAGCTGGGTGAGTAGCGGTCCTTTAGTAACCATTTCATTCGAGACAGCCTCTGGTGTGGAAGCTGGGGTTACCAAAATAAAATACCGTGATGTATCTATTGGGCAAGTAGAGTCGGTTGAAATTGGTCCTGATTTTTCTAGTGCCCTGGTTTCCGCTCGTCTCGACAAGCAGGTTACCCCATATCTCAACGATTCAACCAAATTTTGGATCGAAAGGCCAAGAGTTGGAACCTCGGGTATTTCTGGTTTAGGTACGCTATTTTCTGGTGCGCATATTGGATTTGAAGCAACACTGGAGGGAGCAGAGAAGCGATCGTTTATAGGTTTAGAGGAGCCTCCTATTGTAAACACCCGATCGGGTGGCGTACATGTGGTATTGAATGCGAAAAAAGTTGGGTCTCTGGTTGCGGGCGGCCCAGTTTATTACAAGAGTTTCAAGGTGGGGGCTATAGAAAGTGTTAGATTGAATGAAGAACTTAGCAGCGTAATAGTTAAAGCGTTCATCGGTTCGCCCTATGACAAGCTGGTTCATGCTGACTCGCGGTTTTGGAATGTCAGCGGCGTGTCTGCAGAGATAAATTCTGAAGGCATATCCGTGAACCTACAGTCATTTGAGAGCTTGCTGATCGGCGGGATTGAGTTTGACTCGCCGTCATTAGGCAAGAAGCCTCAGCCTGTAGATAGCTACCACGAGTTTCAACTGTTTGACAGCTTTCAGCACCTGGGCGTGCAGGATTATGCCCATAAATTATTTTATATCGTGAATTTTAATCAATCTATTCGTGGTCTGAACGTCAATGCGCCAGTTGAATATCGTGGACTTAAAATTGGCAGGGTGGTTAATATAAGCAGTCGATATAATAAGACTCAAAGCCAAATACTTCTGCCTGTGTTGTTGGAAATTGAGCCAGAACGACTTGGAATCATAATTGAAGATGATTTTGGGGTGGAGAGCGCACACGAGGAGATTATTGATCTTGGATTGTTTGCAAAACTTGAGAATGCCAACTTGATTACTGGTCAACTATATGTGTCTCTGGATTCTTATGATGATGAAGAAAAAACTGTGCTGACTGACTTCGAAGGCTTCAAACAGTTACCAACAGTTTCAACTGACCTCAACCGAATCGCGGCTAACCTTGGAGCTGTACTGGAAAAGGTTAATGACCTAAAACTCGAACCGCTGATCGAAAATCTAAATGCATCCGTTTTAATCCTTCAAGATACACTTGAAAACGCAGGGACATTTATTGACAACTCAGATTCCGCTGTGAAGAAAGTTGTAATATCTCTTTCCGAAACACTTGAAAAAAGCCAAAAGCTGTTAATAACCGGCGAACAAATGTTTGGTAGAGGACATGCCGTAATGCAAAGTTTAGAAGAGGGGTCCACTACGCGTTATAAACTCGACCAGACATTAAAAGAGCTTCAATCCGCCGCCCGATCACTAAACACGCTATTAGAGACAATTGAGAAGAATCCCAATTCGCTCATATTTGGAAAACAGAAATCTAACTGATGAACTGTAAAGCTTACATAGAAAAATGCATTGATAGTTTTAAATTTATGATCATTAGCTGTGGAGTTGTTTTTCTGACTGCGTGCGCTACGACATCGGTTTCAAATACAAAGTATTTTCTATTAGACAGTACTTCAAAATCCAGCAATGCCACCGAAATGGAGCCGTTTACTCTGGGAGTTGGGCCGGTGGAACTGGCGAGTTATCTTGACCAAGAAGGAATAGCCAGCCATACGGATGATAATCAAATCGAATACTCAGACGATAAGCGGTGGGCGGAACCACTAGACCGGAATATAAGTCAGGTGTTGTTATCGAACTTGACAATTTTACTGCCGAATCAAATCATCTACCCGTTTCCATGGAAAATATCTCAATCTCCCGATTACCAAATGCATATCGACATTCGGCGATTTGGCTGGTTTCCGAATAATCGTATAGCGCTGCGTGCAGGAGTAATCATTGAAGATCGTGAGGATGTCATTGTATTCTCGGGTGAACAGGATATTGAATTTACAGCGCCCGAATCTAGTTATCACAGCGTCGTATCAACCCACAATCAACTACTTGAGCGCTTGAGTTTACGACTGGTAGAACTACTGGTAAAAGCCATTTCCCAGGAGGGAGCATAATAAGTTTCCGTGTAGATTATTGGCTGTACATGATCCGATCCAGATCTATTTAACGAAGTTTGGTGATAGCCGATTAATGAATAGATCAGTCCAGGAATCGAGTCCTCACTGGGTGTGTTCTTTGTCATTTATCTCTCCCGCAGTCTCGGCTTCAGCGGCCTTTACCATCTGTTCTTGCAACACAGCATCCATTGTTGAAGATACGGATTGAGATGCCTCCAACGCATCAATGTAGCGGACATGTTCTTTCGAAGGGGCGGTATCACGCTGTTTGGACCGCCAGGCAATGAAAGCAATTAAAATCAAATGGGCTACTGCTGTGTGCGCGTATAGAAATGAAGCGTGCAGATAGGTCATCAGGGCCGCCGCGACCATCGGTCCAATTATTGCACCGGTAGCATAAATCAGCAGCAGGGCGCTTGAAACTTCAACAAATTGATCGGGTTTAGCAAAATCGTTCGAATGTGCGACCGCAAGACCATAAATGGGAAAAGATAGAAATCCCCACAGGGCGGCTATTGCATATAGCAGATATCCCGAAAATTCTCCCAGCCACCAGAGTATGCCTCCCGCAGTCGCCGCTAGAGCGCTGACAATTGTCATCACCTTACGACGGTCGTATCGATCAGAAATCATGCCGATCGGCCACTGTCCCAGCGCGCCCGCGATGACCGTGATGCTCATGAAAACCGCTATTCCCGGTGCATCGAGACCGCTGGCTCCCGCATATTGAGGCGCCAGTGCCCAGAACGCGCCGTTAGCGGCGCCAATACATAGACATCCAATGAAACCCACTGGAGAAATGGCATAAACTTTGATCAGGTTGATTCCAGATTGGTGGATAGGGGCCGGGGCCGGGGCAATGCTCAGCGCTACCGGCACCGCTGCAATGGACACAAGAATGGATGTGATGGCAAACAACGCAAACTCGTTCACATCGAAGACGGTTATCATTAACTGACCAAGGGTCATAACGGTCATATTAATGACAAGATAAATTGCAAAAATTGATCCGCGGGTTTGCTTGGTCGCGCGCTCATTTAACCAGCTCTCAATCACAATATACAGAACGGCGAAACAAAACCCTGTCACAACTCGCAATATCCACCAGGGCATGGGAGTCAATATCAGGCCGTGGGCAAGTGGGGTTGCCGACGCCAGCGCCGCCATTGCGGTAAACACTCGAATATGTCCTACCTGACTAACCAGACGGGGGCCAAGGATACAGCCCACGATAAAGCCAGTGAAATAGGTTGATCCAAGAAGCCCAATGGAGAAAGTCGAAAACTGCTCTGCCGCACCTCGTATCGGTAACAGCGTACCCTGTAATCCGTTGCCGGTCTGAAGCAGTGCGACACTCAGTAATAGAGCCGCTATGGGAAAAATTACTCTTAACATAGATGTCGGTTTTACCTCGGCATATTTAAAAATTAAAAGTCGATGCGGATTGATTCATGCCACTAGCTATGAGTGCTCTAAATAAATCTCCCTACATTTCGCTGAAAGAATTTCCTCAATTTTTCTGAGTACGCAATGCAACTGATTAATATTATTCAGAATCTAGCCGCGCAAGGATATCAGTTTTTCCCGTATCGGGATGCTTTTGTCTGGCGCCAGAATGATGATTAAAAAACCAGGTCGAATCGCTGATGCAATATTGCTCTTCATTTACGTTTCCTAGGTGTTCTTCGCGACGCGTTCTGATCGCGAGGGGCTCGAGCACCACTTTCGTGACTACTTGAAATTCGTTTTCGAATTCGAATATGCGCCACCCGTTGTTCGACGGATCGTTCGGCATCAATCAAGCCTGAAGGCACAAGAGCAAGCCGCAGAGCGGATTGTTCTGCGAAATCTCCTTCTCGAATTAGGCGTCGTGACACTATCGCTCGCGGCATTGGTCGTGAGTGCAGGCTACGTCGGCGCGGAAGCAATTTGGTCGCACAGCTTTTTCAGTTACCTGAAAACTTATTCGGCCTATGTCCTGTTGCCGTAGGCACTTCGCTTCCTGAGCTCATGGTCTCGATTGCCGCGGCTCGAAAGGGAAAGGCAGAACTCATCGTCGGCAATATTATGGGCAGCAACATAACAAGTATATTGCTTATCGTAAGACTTGGCGCGACGGTGAATCCAGTCGATATTGCGGAGCTTTCCGTCGTGTACACGATCCCGATAATGCTTTTGTTTAGCCTTGCGCTCCTATATTTCGTGCGCAGTCACTGGCGCATTAGTCGTGTCCAGGGTGGCTGTGCCGCGGCTGCTGCATAAGCTTTCTTATCGTGGCATTCTGGTAAGGTTGGGGCTGATAACAAAAGAAACCGGGAAACGTGCAGGCGTTCCTTGCCAGAAAGGCTGTCGACATGATATCTAACTATTACGAGAATTATTTCGTGAATAGTATTAGCAGGAAAATTGTTCGAATTTTTCCTGGTCCATATATATGAAAATCGATTTGTTTGAAGGGCCAAGAGGCGACCGACCGTTTTTCGCCCTGGTGCTCCTGTTGACCGGTGTCTTTGTT
>JAHEGU010000112.1 GCA_024644945.1 Gammaproteobacteria bacterium
TTGTGTTTTTCATAATCGTAGATGGCCAGACCTTTATCGACGTGCTCGCTTGACACCTCAAAATCACCCCGCAACATACGTGTCGGCCATGCTGCATGGTGAGCCTGAAGTAACAACGCCTGGTCGCCGGTTGCTTTGGCTACACCGAAAAGCTCACGGGTTACTTCGTCGGCCCGATCGAACCGGCCACCCCACACATGAAAAACCCATCTGCCAAAAATCGCTGGTACCAGTTCTTGCGAGCTTTCCATCTGGCCTGCCAGCGCTTCTGCCCGTTCGTAGATTTCTGCAACTTCTGTAGAACTGCCGCCCTTCATCATCATCATCAGCGGCCCTAAATTGGTAAGGATCTTAAGCTCCGTGGCGTTTCGTTCATTGTTCCCGGATTGCGATTCAAGCAGTTCAAGCGCCTTTTGAAAGTGCTGAATTGCCTCCGTATTGCCTGCATTGCGCATCGCCTGTTGACCGGCAATCTGCCAATTGGCGATTGCCTGGCCCGCCAGACCTGCCTCGGTGTAGTGATAAGCAAGCAGCTCTGGAGCTGTAGTTGGAGATTCCGATTCCAACGCTTCTGCCACTCGGGCGTGCAGCGCACGGCGTTTGGCTTTGAGAAGCGACTGGTAGGCGGCGTCCCTGACCAGTGCATGCTTGAAAAAATACCTCGACTCCGGTGGAGCGCCGCGTCCATAGATCAGCTCCGCATCGATCAACTGTCTCAGGGAAGTTGTCAGTTCAGCTTGCGGTATGGGTAATATAACCGCCAGTAATACGTACTCAAACTCTCGCCCAATACAGGCCGCGCTCTGCGCCACGACTTTTGCCAACTGCATTCGATCCAGTCGCGCCATCAATGAGTCTTGCAGTGAGCTCGGAATGGTCAGCCGATCCATACATTCATCTGACACATAACCAGATCCGGTTTCACGTAGCTGGCAGGACTCGAGGATGGTTTTGGTCAACTCCTCAACGAATAACGGCACGCCATCGGTCCGAATCGCAATTTCATCGAGCAATTCGGGCGGTAGTTTCTTGCCTCTGGTGATTCGCTCCGCAATGCCATTGACTTGCTCCCGGCCTAAGCGATTCAACGTCAAGCGGGTAACAACCGGGTGTCCTCCGAAACCGTGCGTAAAGGTTGGTCGGGCCGTCACCAGCACCATAATTCGAAGTGAATCGATACGGTCCAGAATCTTTTCAATAAATTCCAGCGTAGTCGGGTCAATCCAGTGGGTGTCTTCCAGCACAAATAGCATCGGGTTTTTGTCATCCAGACCGGTGAGTTGATCCAGCAATACCTCCAAGGTGTGCGAACGTCGCTGTGCCGGCAATAAATCCAGCGCGCAGTACCGTGCCTCGGCCAACTTACCCAAGCCCAGCAGGCCACCGAGCAGAGGTGCGGCGAGGGAAATATCGCCCTGCGCCTGGAGCAACAGCATCTCGAGCTTGTCCAGCTTTTCTTCCGGGGTGTCCTCCACCCCAAAACCGGCCGCCAAGGTCAAATGACGAATCGCTGGGTACAGCGGTGAGTCGGTGTGATAAGGGGAGCACTGGAAGCTGATACGTAGGTATTGAGCTCCTGTCAGGGAGTCCACCAGAGCGCGGACCAGTCGCGACTTGCCGATGCCGGCCTCACCCGTCAGCACCACCATTTGACCTTCACCAGCGGTCGCCTTTCGCCAACGATCAACCAACAACGCCAGCTCTTGGTCGCGTCCAACGAGGGCAGCCAATTCTTTGCCCTGCCCAGCGGCAAAGCGTGTTTCGACCAGTCGTTCGCCACGAACAGAAAAGACCTGGACCGGCTCAGCAATGCCTTTCAGATTCTGCGCACCGAGTGGGGCCAGATCGAACAACTCTCCAAGCAAGCGCCGGGTGCTATCGCTGATCAAGACTGCACCCGTTTCGGCCAGCCCTTGCAATCGCGCTGCGAGATTAGGCGTCTCGCCCATAGCCAGGTTTTCTTGGTGATCAGAATCGCCCATTTTGCCCACGACTACCTGTCCGGTGTGAATGCCAATGCGCACCGACAATTGAACGCCGCATTCAGATTGCAAGCGGGTGTTAAGTGCCGCCATGGATCTGGAAACGCCTAAACCCGCGTAGACAGCGCGCTGTGGATCATCTTCGTGAGCAACCGGATATCCGAAGTAGATTAATACACCATCACCGAGATACTGGACCACGTGGCCATCAAAGCGCTTGACTACTTTTGCGACGGTTTGCTGATAGGCGCGCACGACTTCGCGTAAATCTTCCGGGTCGAGTCGACCCGACAGGTCGGTCGAACCGACCAGATCGCAAAACATCACCGTGAGCTGGCGACGTTCGGCTTGAGTCCGCACTGAGGGAAATGCTGTTGTCGTAGTTCCGTTCTCGGCTACCGGGGCGACATCGATCGCCTCTTTCGCCAGGATTGCCGCCGCCTTGATGATGCGCAACCGATGCCCGGTCGAAGTGATACCAATGTCCTTCAAGGATTCATGGTCGAGCTCGCTTAGCAACTCCCAGTCAATATCGTTCTCAGCAAATAGGTCCACATACTGACCAAGATCCAGCTTTTCCAACCATTTTTTGATGTTTTTTGACATTGCTGACGAACCACCCGTGCTGATTCTTTTTCAGTTTGCCTGCCAACGCTCATTTAGTCCGCTATTCGTCGGGCCCGACCCTATCTGGCCTTTTTTCATATACTTCGTCCTGACAGAGGGTACATGCATGATGTGTTTACTCAACTACTATGCAAAATGGATCGCAGAAATTCGAACAGCTACATCTCCTAAAACCTTTGTCTGATGCCCTTTACCAATCGTATCATCAAGTAAAACTACGTCACCAGCCTTACGAATTGTTCTCTCACCGTCCCCAGCTTCAAACTCACATGCTCCAGTCATTAAAATAAGCCACTGCTTCACTGGCGTTGGATGCCAATCTCCGTACCAACCAACAGGCAACTCAAGAAATACGCTGTTGTCAGCTGATTCTATGACGGATGTAGACAAAGGAGGTGCTGGCGGAGCATAATCTTTTGATTCCAAACCAATCGTTTTCACCCCGAAATGGGAGCATCCATCTGAATCTGCGTATCTTCGCAAATATTCAATGTGGCTCATTATTGTTGCTCCATATTAAAATGAAAATAAGCAGTCTATTTAGAAACTGCAATGGGCGCAAAAAAGCCTTAGAATATACGAAAAAACTGGGTGAAAGACTCCTCGAATTGAAGTTTGGAAATTATTACTATATTGAGAGTAGCCTGGATTGGCAAATTTTGTGAATCGACGGGATAGATTGTCTGCAGACCAGGAAAGTACGCTATGGCTATCTCACAAAAACGAGTCTCCTCGTTTCGTGTGCTTTCTTGCCAAAGGTCCTACTGATTGAATAAAATAGGAAGTTACATGTGGGTTGGAGTAATCTACACGTAATTTCGCCATCACTGTGATATGAATAGACAAACCGAATCTGAAATTACAATGGGTAATTTTAATGCCTTTCCAATGCATGCAGCAAATATCGATACTGGTTTTTAAAGCTAAAAAGTTTCCGTACAAGAAATTGTTACAAAATATCAGATAAATCAATTCGACATCCAGTATTCCATTCCTAAATCTTGATACAATTTTATGGATTTTGTTTTTTCCAATTCTGACGAATCGTTATCACCAAGGTGCAGATTGGCGTCAGCAAGACCGGCATGACAATGCGCTACAAGTGGCTGCATAGATAGATTGGTTGCTTGCTGAAGTGTCCGCAGATACCATTCTTTAGATTCGTCGTGCTTCCTTTCAGCAGCTTTTACCATTGCCATTACCAACATTGCCCAGGCCTCAAATCCACGTTCATACCGTTCGCCAGCCATTCTCAGCGCACGTGAGATCGTTTCGAGTGCCGATGACAATGCTCCCACAAGTCGATAAGCATCAGCCAACACAGTTAATTGATGCGTTGGCCAAAAACTGGCCTGAATATTTTCCTCTTCGGCCCCCTCTTCGAGCAAAGACAATGCACGGTCAAATTCTTTGGCAAGAAGATAAGCGCACCCAAGATTCCCGATAGTGAACGCATACATGCTTTGCAACTCGGAACAACGGCACAGATCATGGCTTTTTTCTAATAAAGGGATGGCTGACTTCAGCTTTCCAAGGCGTAGATATGCCATCGCAACAAAATTATAGACAAATGCCAAGGTAAGAGCATTCTGTACCTTTTCTGCAATGTCAATTGCTTCGTTTCCGATTGTTTTGATGCCATCAAAATTTCCAAGTTCCGCCATACCAGCCACAATCAAACTCCGTGAAAAAGCACCTGGAAAACTCGCCAAACCATGTTGTTTATATACATCTTCGCCTTTCAAACGTTCTCGCAAATCTTCATGTATCTGGATTTGTTCAGAATAGCTTCCAATATTATAGTAGTATATACCGAGATGCAGCATCGTTGCTACCTGACAAGAGAAGTTTTCCGATCTATTGGCATAATCCAGAGCCTCCTTGCCTAAAACGATCGCCTTTCGCTGCTCTCCATTAATCCAGTGTAAACTGGAAAGATAGTTTGCTATATTTGAAAGGCGTGCATTATCTTTAATTTCTTTCGCTAACGGTTCTGCGCTTTTAATCCATTCACCCCATTGCTCGTGCCTGCCAAGAGCAACAAGTGGAGAACGCATATTGAAACACAGGTCGATCTCTTTTTTAATTCGACTATTTTCACGTGGTAGGTTTCTAATGGCGGTAAGCGCTTCTTCAAAATATTGTAAAGCTTGCTCGTAATCAGAATGAGAATACGCTTTCAAGCCTGCTTTTTGGCTGTATTCATAGGCCCGTTTCCATTCTTGACCTTTAGTAAAATGGTATGCTAGGATCTCACAGAATTCATCAAGCCGATTGGCATAAATTGACTTTAAT
>JAHEGU010000025.1 GCA_024644945.1 Gammaproteobacteria bacterium
CGGCATCACCGGCGTGGCCGGATGGGGCATAAGCCTCGAGGGTCAGTGAGGCCGGTTCCGTATAACTAAAAGACCAAACTTAACAAACCGAAGTATCTTTCCTCAGCGGGCTCAAATCAAAATGCCTACTGTTGAATATTGTGGTTGCTAGGTTGTGGTCGCGCTATAGTTGGCGCGAAGATTGTCGTCTTGTCCACGCCAACTTTGGGCCTCAATAAACACTCGTGTTATTTCCGGGCGAGCCGATTTGATATCTTTTTCGAGTTTCGAAATCAATGCTTC
Organism: Gammaproteobacteria bacterium; assembly: GCA_024644945.1. Taxonomy (GTDB): domain Bacteria; phylum Pseudomonadota; class Gammaproteobacteria; order Arenicellales; family Poriferihabitantaceae; genus VYFG01. The sequence goes on from JAHEGU010000025.1 coordinate 283, forward strand.
TACTTCACTGGCGGATATTCCATCGACGATATCAATACTCAGATTGAGTAAAATATCACGTGGGCCAAAATGCATTGTCAGCAGTTCGTTAATGCTAATGATGCCTTCTCTGTTGTCTACAAGTTTTCGAATATTGCCAATAACCGTGGGTCGTGCAGCCTCATTTATTGATAGACCTTTGGGCTCATAGGATAAAACCTCAGCGGTACACCCGAGAATGATTCCGATAGTAACGGATGCAATCGCATCGAAAATTGGATTACCGGCAATTCGGGTCAAGTTGACACCGATTAGCGCCGCTATTAATCTCAGCATTGCGGCACTGTCTTCAAACAATACGGTGAGCACAGTGGGATCCTTGTTGCGCTGTGCGGCCTTGAAATAGCCGAGCTACCCTTGGTTTTTCTGAACTCTTTGAAAGCCACCGCGCACGCTGCGCCTTCAAAAATTATGGCAAATGCCAACACGATGTAGTTCACAATCCGCTTTTGAATCGCATGAGGGCTGGCTAATTTGCTCACACCTTCGTAAAGCGAAAACCCCGCGCCGAGCGAGAAAATCAGAATTGCAGCGACAAAAGTCCAGAAATCGAGTTCCATGCTTTACCTGAAAGGATGCCTGGCGTCAGCGGGCTTAGAGGCTCTTTTCATCCCATAGGGCATCAAACCCTGGTTGCCAGTATCTACGACTGAATGAACGGCTTCACTGAACATGGCAGAGGAACCGGTTATTGCGGACGCTATAAAGTTAGTAATGGCAATAAGGCCGTTGCCGGCTAATGCGGCGTATATGACCATTCGGGAGCCGTGTGGCGAGACAGTGCAGTCGCGGATCAGTAGTTTGATCTATCATTTTCATAGCTTCCAGTGCATGCATAATTTGTTGCGTAGGTTCAATAACATCCGATTACTTACCCGGTGAAGGTTCAGAAACATTCATACTTAACTAAGAAATTTTTGATCCCAAAGCGCATAAACGGGATTAGCCCCCGAATTTGGTTCGGCATATTTATCGGATTTTAGTCGAGATGGTCGACCGATATAGACCATACAGTAGAATCAAACTGAGCATCGGGAAGTGGCAGTGCCATCTGCCCAATGTAATTTTATCGGGACAGAAGCGGTAAGCTCGGTGCTATGCGAACTGGCAATACCGGTATCCGGGTCGGAGCCCATGACTTTAAGGATAAACCGGGATACTGCACCGATGTTTGAGCGCTCAAGCAGATTCAAATTGCCACAGGGAGTGCTTTTGCATGGCGGTTTCAAAAAGAATGGAATGTGTCAGCTCGTTGAGCCATCGACTCAGCTGGTCGAGGCCGCATTGGTTGAACCAGGTGAGATCGACATTTGCAAACTGCCGGACGAAGGGCATGATGGCAATGTCAGCGATGGTGATTCGATCCGCTAGAAGGTTGTGCTGTTGCGCCAGACGTTGATTTAGTTCTTTGAGAAATGCCATTCCCTGATTACGGTATTCCTCCTGTGTTAACGGGTATCTATCGGCGTATTTATAATGATCCAGTGCGGACTTGAACTCTCCGTCACAGCGGTCGATAAGTGCACGTGCCTGATCCAGATAGATCTGGTCCTCTCCTAACCAGTTGTCGGGATCGTTGCGTGACACGGCCCATTGCATAATTTCCCAGCTTTCATCAATTACCGTCCCGTCCTCCAATACCATCACAGGCACAGTCCCCTTGGGGGATACCTCAAGCATTGAAGGAGGTTTGTTTTTGAGCAGGATTTCGCGGTGCTCGAGTGCGATACCCGATTTAATGAGAGCCATCCGCGCACGCATAGCGTAGGGGCACCGTCTAAAAGAGTAGAGAATCGGCACTGATATCACTCCCAGGGGATGAGTAGACATTCAATAGTACTCGCAGCGATCCCAGATCTTTTCAGTTGCATAGGGATTCGACCCGTATTCTTCAATTCAGGGTATCGAGAAAAGCTGCCACGCCGGCCTGTGCCACCAGTTCATCCTGGTCAGGTGTTCCCGAGCTGCATCCTACACCTCCGACAATCTGACTATTAACAAATACAGGAATTCCACCAGGGACAGTGCTGAAACGTCCATTGTTGGAGGCGTTGATGCCATAGGTTGGCTGGCCTGGTTGCGACGCGTTCCAGTAATCTCTGGTCGATTTTCGGGCTGCCGCCGCGGTCCACGCTTTGTCCATAGAAATCTGGATGCTGGTAATGCGGGCATTATCCATACGCTGAAAAGCGATCAGGTTACCACTATCATCGGTAATGGCGATATCCATATCGACTTCAATTTCTTTGGCTTTCACTTTACAGGCGGCAATTATTTGCCGCGCGTCATCTAGGGTAAGTCTAGGAACGTTAATCATTGTTTGAATGCTTTGGTAGTTTGTTTCAGGTTGTGAGTTTGCGATAGATGTCAGCAACTTTCAGAGGTAGTTTGCGGACTTCATCAATGACGACGTAGCTGGCGGGACCATACATATGAGGCAAATACTCTCCAGCTTCTGTATCAATAGTGATGCAAAACGGATGAATGCCTGTGTTACGAGCTTCAAGCAGTGCCTGACGCGTGTCTTCAATTCCATAGTCGCCGCGGTACCCATCGTAGTCGTCTGGCTTGCCGTCGGACAGTGTAATCAGTATCCGGGTTTTTGCTTCTACCTGGTTCAATATACTGGTTAGGTGACGAATGGTGACTCCCATACGAGTGTAATCCTGGGGGCGTAATCCGCTAATTCTGGCTCGCACCTCGTTGTCGTAGGCCTGGTCGAATGCTTTGATTTTATAAACTTCACAGCGATTACGGGTCATGCCGGAAAAGCCATAAATTGCATACTGATCGCCTAATATTTCCAAGGCTTCGCACAAAAGGATTAAACTTTCTCTTTCAGCGTCATTAATCCAGCCTTTGGTCGACCCACTGACATCCACCATAAATACGACTGCCAGATCTCGGTCAATTTTCTGCTTGCGGGTAAACAGGCGGTCGCTCATCTCCACCCCTGTCTGCATATCAGCGTAAGCAGTGATTAAAGCATCAATATCCACGTTGTCGCCGACTGGTTCCGCCTTCAGAATCTTGTCCTCACCTCGCAGAGCCTCAAAGTGTCGGCGGATCTCGCCTACCAGATGATAGTAGCGCTCTATTGTTTTTTGATAGAAGTCGTCGTAGACCGGGTGCGTCGGCATTTCGCGTAACACACACCAATTTTTACGGAAAGTCTGACGACGGTAATCCCACTCATCGTATAAAAATGCGCCTTCCTCATGGTAAGTGCCTTTCCACACGTCTTCCGGATTCCTGCTTTCATCCTTGGGGCGGTAACCGCCATCGCCAGCTGGAACCAGCCAGTCCTCTGGCAGATCATCGAGATCCTGAAGCATGGACTGGAGCAGGCTATCGACATCTGGCGGCGGTTGTATCGGTTCCCCATCCAGAGTAAGTTGGGGACTTCCGGTTTCGGGATCCTGGGACATTTCCAATTTGCCGTCTTCCATACTTTCAGGATCGAATTCTTGATCCTGACCGACCTGTTCCATCATGTCGGAGATCAGCATTTGCAATTCGAGTTTTTCCTGTTCAAGTCTTTGTTCGATCCCGATTTGGGCAGCTTCGAGGTCGAATCCGGCCTGATAAAGAAAGGCATCGGGCCAGGGTGTCTGCAAAGCATACAGTTTCTCAGTGGCTGCGAGGGTATCCGCGACTGAAGCGCCCTCTGACTCCAACAGGGAAAAATAATGTTGCCAGGTCGCGTCGTTCACCGGAATTGGGGGATTCAGTGTCAGCATTTCTCTGGCAAGCCCCGGCAATTCCCGTCGAATACAGGCGTTCAGCCTCACTGTCTCGAGAAGATTGAACAGTTTCAGTGCGCGCCCATTGTCTGGAAATTCCGCAATCTGCTGAACTAGGTGTGGGGCGTTTGGAGAAGGGCGCTTAAACGTACCGAACCAGGTCTGTGCCCACAGATGAACCGCAGTGGCTTTAAACAGCTGGTAGTTTTTTTCGCGGTCGTTAAATCTATTGATACTGGCTGGAAGGTAAAGAGTATTCGTATCCGTATAAATACTATTTCCGGCTTCGAGTTTCAGGATTCTTCCAGCCAGTCCGCAAATAAATGTCTCTAGCACTCCTCGAATCTGATCGAGACTGACAGATATATGACTGAGGCGGTACTTTGCGGCAAACGATTCGAGAGCATCCAGTGACGCGCTACCCGGGTATAGTCCCTCTTTATCGTAGATGTCCATGGCATCGAGTAGCCACTGACGCGTACCGTCAATTCCCATAAGGCGGATTGCTTTTGGGGCATGACTGACAAACTGGTATGCCATCTCCGAGTTGGATTTTCGAATTACATTGGTCCAGTGAAGTGCAAACTCCTGTTGTTCAGTGGTCAGTGGCAGAAGGCCCCGGGTCGGTTCTTCCGAGGTTCGCCTGGAGGACAGAACCGGATCGAGGAATTCATCCAATGCCGATTCAATAGATTCGTAGGTGAGTGAAATACGTTCCTCCTCAAACGTTAAACCGAAAATGCATTACATCGCCGTCGCGAACAATATATTCTTTGCCTTCCAGACGTAATTTACCGGCCTCCTTTGCCCCTTGCTCCCCCAGGCAATCAATGTAATCTGCAAATCCAGTGGTTTCGGCACGAATAAATCCACGCTCGAAATCGGTATGGATAGCGCCCGCCGCCTGGGGAGCGGTTGCACCAATTCTGACTGTCCAGGCACGTACCTCTTTTTCTCCAGCGGTAAAGAAGGTGTGCAATCCAAGCAGTTGATATCCAGCCCGTATAACTCTATTGAGGCCAGGTTCACTGAGTCCCATTTCTTCGAGAAACGCTTCAGCTTCGCCAGGATCAAGCTCTGATAATTCTTGCTCGATGGCTGCGCAGATCGCTACTACCTCAGCCTCTTCAGAAGCCGCAATTTCGCCAATTGCATCTAGGTAGGGATTGTTATCGAACCCGTCTTCGCTGACATTTGCGATATAGAGAGTCGGTTTTATAGTGAGAAAGCACAGAGGTTTAAGGCGCTCCTTCTGGTCATCTTCCAAATCCATTGCGCGCAAAGTTTTGCCTTCATCTAAATGGTCCTTTACTTTGCCCATAAGATCGCGTATCGCAATCTGTTCTTTGTCTCCGGATTTGCTGTTTTTTTCCGCTCTTTGCAATGCCCGCTCCGCGGTTTCCATGTCGGCGAGAATCAGCTCGGTATTGATAATTTCAATATCCGACGCGGGGTCAATCTTGTCGGAAACGTGCGTAATGTTTCCATCGTCAAAGGCCCTAACCACATGCGCAATGGCATCAACCTCACGTATATGGGAGAGAAATCTATTGCCCAAGCCTTCGCCTTTGGACGCCCCCTCTACTAGTCCGGCAATGTCAACAAATTCAATGGCGGTTGGAATGGTCTTTTGAGGTTTGACCAGTTCCGCAAGCTGGTTAAGTCGCGGATCCGGTACTTCAACCATGCCGATGTTCGGATCGATTGTGCAAAAAGCATAATTGGCCGCCTGCGCAGCGGCCGAGCGGGTAAGGGCGTTAAATAAAGTAGATTTTCCAACATTAGGCAAACCCACAATTCCACATTTGAATCCCATGATTAGTTATCGCTATGCAAGAAGTTCATGGCACGAGCAAAGTCCCCGTCAAGGACATCAGGCAATGCAATAAGCGAACGTGAAATCGCGGATTCGATCGATAAGCGATCGTTAGAAGAAGGTTTGGATAATACGTAACCGGATACTCCGCGATTATCGCCAGGATGACCGATCCCGATTCGTAACCTTTTCATGTCTCGAGCACCAGATTTCTGCATGATATCTCGAAGTCCATTATGGCCTCCATGCCCCCCTTCCAGCTTGAGCCGAACGATACCAGGTTCAAGATCGAGTTCGTCGTAAGCGATCAGCATCTGGCTAGTAGGTACGCGAAAAAAACGAGCGAACGGGATAACGCTATCACCACTAAGATTCATAAAGGTCTGCGGTGCAATGACCCGTATGGTTCGACCGGGGAGCTCAAAACTACCGGTCAGCGCTTTATACCGTTTGTCATCCTTAAGAGTAAATCCATACTGCTGCTGTAAGGCTTGAATGAGCCAGAAGCCTGCGTTGTGGCGGGTTTCTGCGTAATTGCTGCCAGGATTGCCAAGCCCTGCAATCAGTACAACACCTGCTTGCGCCATGATTCAGTTTGCAAGGGAGTCTGGATTATAGCCAGGTCGGTTCGGCATCATCCCGAACCGACCATTGAGTATCTAGCCTTCGCCAGATTCTTCTTCGGCAGCTTCAGTTGCCTCTTCGCCCTCTGCGGCTACTTCGCCCTCCTCGGCTTCGCTGACCTCTTCTTCGATTTCCTGCTCAACCCGTTGCGCCTGAACTGCGACCACTGCATTGTCGTGTTCGTGCTCATCTCCGTGGGAAAATGCAGTAATTTGCACACCTTCGGGAAGTTCGATATTAGATAGATACAGTGACTCACCTAAATGCAGGTTGGTGACATCAAGTTGAATATTATCCGGTAGATCTTTTGGCAGGCATGTCACATCAACTTCGTTCATCAGGTGAGAGATCATACCGCCGTCAAGTTTTACGCCGACACATTCTTCTTCTCCGATAAAGTGAACCGGCAGAGACATGGTAATTGGCTTGAGGTCATCAATTCGTTGAAAATCGGCGTGCAGTATCTTTATCTTGTGGGGATGTCGTTGCACGTTGCGCAGGATGGCCTGCTCCTTGGTACCATCGGTATCAATAGTAATGACCGCGGAGTGGAACTCTTCCTTGTCGAGACTATGGAAAAGAACATCGTGATTTACCGCGATACTTAGACTCTCCTTACCGGCGCCATACAATACTGCGGGCACTTCGCCTTCACTTCTTAAACGACGTACCAGACCGGTACCAGTTCGTGCGCGAACACGCGCGCTTAATACAAATTCTTGACTACTCATTTTGTTGCTCCTTTGACCGCGAGGTCGATAAATATCAATCAATAAACAGGTTGCTAATTGAATCGCCCGTAGAAATTCTGCGGATCGATTCGGCTAATAGTTCGGCCACGCTTAGTTGCGTGATCATTTCGCACTGCTTGGCTTGCGCGCTAAGCGGTATCGAATTGGTTACCAGCAGCTCATCCAGAGACGAGCTAGTTATGCGTTCGATGGCGGAACCGGATAACACTGGGTGCGTGCAGGTCGCTACAACCTTAACCGCACCTTGCTCTTTCAGAGCCCGGGCCGCCTCACATAATGTATTGGCTGTGTCCACCATGTCATCAATCATGATGCAAGAACGTCCCTCTACTTCACCAATGATGTGCATGACTTTTGCTTCGTTGGCTTTGGGCCGCCGCTTATCGATGATTGCAAGGTCGGTCTCAAGCTGTTTGGCCATAGCCCGGGCTCGCACAACGCCCCCTACATCCGGTGATACCACAATCGGGTTAGGCAGGCGCTTGCGCCATAGCTCCCCCATTAGCACGGGGGAACCATAAATATTGTCACAGGGAATATCAAAAAACCCCTGAATCTGGTCGGCATGCAGGTCCATAGTCAGAACCCTATCGGCTCCAGCCACCCGAATCATCGCCGCCACAAGCTTTGCCGAAATCGCCACTCGTGCCGTACGCGGCCGTCGATCCTGACGGGCATACCCAAAATATGGTATGACCGCTGTGATTCTTCCCGCTGATGAACGGCGCAATGCATCGATCATCACCAATAACTCCATCAGGTTATCGTTTGAGGGTGCACAGGTCGGCTGTACAACAAACACGTCACGACCACGGACATTTTCCATGATCTCTACATTCACCTCACCATCACTGAAGGTGTTCACCACGGCTTTCCCCATGGGGATGCCAAGACACTGAACCACTTCACGGGCCAGATCGGGATTCGCATTGCCCGCAAAGACCGACAAATTGTCAGGAGACACGAACATTCCTCTTACAATGGATGGCTGGGGTGGGAGGATTCGAACCTCCGAATGCCGGGATCAAAACCCGGTGCCTTAGGCCACTTGGCTACACCCCATCTATCGTTGATTTAAAGTCATATTCCGATGTGATCGGAGACTGGCTAACCACGCTTGCCGACGGACCTCGAGGTCGGCCTTCGGGAACGGGATACTATCGCATTTTCGGTTTTTTTTCAGTCACAAAGGGCCTTTTCGCAAGTTTTACGGCCGGCGAGAAAAACGCGATATTTTCTTTGGCGAGGGGGGTCGTGTCAATGCATTCTGGAGCGAAATCAGGCCTATTACCATTGGTACTGCGATGTGACTCGACTTTGCTGGGTCCAGGAGTATCCGGTCAGACCCATTTCTGAGGAAATTAATATTCGTGCAGGTATCGCGACGCTAACCGACGAATCTGGGTAAGCTCGACAGAATTGTGGTTGAGAACAAAAATAATAGCGCTCCCAGTGAATCTGGGACGCCAGGATAGCCTTAATTGTCAGCGAGGTAATCTATTTCAGCTCTGGGTAAAACGCTGTCGAGCCAGGAAACTGGCAATCGGGTGATATATTGCGATCATCTCACTGTGCTGTAATGTTTATATCTACTTGTCTTACTTTCAGGATAAAGGATAGACCAGGCACGGTGAATTACTTCTAAAGTTTTGCTGAACCCCAGATAAATACTTTATGAACCATACTAAACAGGAGACTGAATCAACGCTGAATAGCTTGAGGTTGCTCTAGGAGTTTGAGATTGCGCGCATCGAGGAATTGGGTTTAACTTGAGAGTCCAAACCCAGCTATTGAAACGATGACCAAAGAAGTTATTGATTACGGTTTTACTGCCAAAGAATTCGGTCCTGTAACCACCGAACCAACCTATAGCGGGGCGCTTAGCTTTGCGCGGCGGATGTATTCCAAGAATCTTGAAAGTGCCGAGCTGGTGGTGTCCGGAGTGCCGTTCGATACTGCAACTACCAATCGGCCAGGAACCCGGTTCGGTCCAAGAGCTATACGAGCCGCTTCGGTAGAAATCGCGTGGCAACGAAACTGGCCTTGGGAATTTGATCCGTTTCAGCTGTTAAACACAGTTGACTACGGCGATTGTTACTTCGATATGCGACGGCAAAATCATGTACCCGCCGTGATCGAAGCCCATGCCAGTCACATCCTTGACTCAGATTGCGCTATGCTGACCCTGGGTGGAGATCATTTTATTACGCTCCCACTTTTACGTGCTCATGTTAAAAAACATGGACCGGTATCTCTACTCCATTTTGATGCCCACACCGATACCTGGGAAGACGAGGACGGGGGGATTGATCATGGCACCATGTTTTTTCATGCGGTGAAAGAAGGGCTGGTAATTCCGGAGAAATCTGTGCAGATCGGTATCCGCACAACTAACGATAAACCACTGGGGTTTAATATTCTCGACGCGGGTTGGGTACATGCTCACAGCGTGAGTGAACTGACCGATACCATCAGGCAGATCCTGGGTGATCGCAAAACCTACCTGACATTTGACATCGATTGTGTGGACCCAGCCTTTGCTCCTGGCACCGGCACGCCCGTATGTGGAGGGCTGTCTTCAATCCATGCATTGCAAACTCTGCGGGGGCTGCGTGGAATAAACCTGGTAGGCATGGATCTTGTTGAAGTGTCTCCGGCTTATGATCACGCTGAAGTAACCTCGTTGCTTGGGGCAACCCTGGCTTATGAAATGATCTGTCTGTACGTCGCAAGACATAAACTCGGGGAGGTTGTCGACTCCCGTGATTGAGCAGTTAAGAGCCGCTTAGCTTTTGAAGAACGGGGTTGTGATTAATCGACCGGGCAGCAAATCCGGTGAAAGAACGGGGCATGCGCTTCAGCAGTTCTTCTGCAAGTTTATGTGTTTGCACCGCGACAAAGACAGCAGAACCGGTTCCACTCATCCTGGCAACTCCAAAGTCTGAAAGATAGTCCAGTGCAGCGCCTACTTCGGGATATCGTGTAACGGTGACCGCCTCGAGATCATTGGTTGTTTCTCCGTCAATAAACTGCTGGAAGTTAACTGGCTTGTGGTCGCGATTTAGATGTGGATCGGCAAACACCTCTGCAGTGGGTACCTCAATCCCGGGGATAATCACGCAATACCAGCGTATTTCAGGATAGTAGGCCCTAAATGTGTCTCCTATGCCTTCTGTCCAGGCTGATTCACCATGCAGGAACACCGGTACATCCGCACCTAGCTGCCTGCCAAGTTCAATCAGCTGTTCCTGGTTCAGATTAGTATTCCAGATCTTATTGAGCGCCAACAGCGTGGTCGCAGCATTCGAGCTGCCTGCGCCAAGTCCAGAGCCGGGCGGTACTTTCTTATTCAGCGTGATTGTAGCTCCAAGATTTTTTTGCCCGACAAACTCTCTAAGCATATTTGCGGCACGTATGCATAGATCTTGATCGGGCAGGGGAAATGAGTGCTGATCAACTCGCTCAATCAAGCTATCTTCGTTACCAGAGAAACTGATCAGATCTCCGTAATCCAAAAACTGAATGAGCGTCTGCAGGAGATGATACCCGTCAGCTCTCTGGCCAGTGATATGCAGAAACAGGTTTATTTTGACTGGTGACAGCAGTGTTATCTCATGACGGGTCAACTTCAATCTCCCACCAGCGATTAAGAATCACTTTGACGTTTAGTTGATCACCGAGGTACTCACCTCGGTCAGAAAACACCTCCATTGTACCTGGAATTGCCGATACCGTAATCCGGGAAGGCAGCACTAGATCATTTACCTTGCTCTCTATATCGCGATAGCTCTGGTACTTGACCTCCCAATTGTCCTGAACCAGGTGCTTTAATCGTCCTTGTTCGTCAATCACAACATCGGTTGCGCCTTCCCCAGGTAATCCCCTCGCCCAATCGGCAAGATGATCAAATGGGACCTGCCACCCGAGCCTTTGATAGAGAACCTCAGAAGCGGTCTCGCCATGGATAACCGCACCCTTAGTGTCGCGTAACACTGCGCCATCAGAATCCACGGTAATAATCACCCGGCCACCGCCAAAAGGTCCATATAGCTCAATACGCTGCTCTAAATTACTATACTGCCATTTAAGCGTGGCACTACCTCCTTTGGGCCCGGTTCTTACTCCCATTTTTCCGCGCAGGTTCCAGCTTTTTATCGTGGCCAGGCGATCTTTGTTTTGCTGCCATTGTGCAAGCTTCTGTTGGTCCGACAGACTTTCAGTTGGGGGCCGCAGCCCTGCACATCCGGTAACCGTGAGCGCAATGGCTAAAGTTGCCCAGAACCGAGGCTTTCTAGACAACATTTTACTGATGGTAGGTTTCAGGCAAACATCGACGCGCGCAGCGGCACTCGAAACTCGATTGCACGGGTATGCAGCAGCGTGTTGTCCTGGTGCAACGCTGATTGTTGATCACCCTGATTCTCGAGAAACTTGTCAATAGTTTTCAGCAGGACGGCATTTTCCGGTCCCCATTCCATGCCTTGATTCCAAATTTTCTCGGCTTCGCTTCGCTTACCTGTAATCCATAGCACTTCTCCCAGGTGGGCCGCGATTTCGGCATCCTGTTTTAACTCCAATGCACGCTCTAAATACTCGATCGCTTTATCATTATTACCGATTCGATAGTGTACCCATCCCATACTGTCGAGAATAAAGGGGTCGTCCGGTCGATACTCAAGTGCTTTAGAAATTAATTCCAGCGCCTCATCGTAGCGCTCCGTTTGGTCCGCAAGCGTGTAACCCAGGGCATTGTATGCGTGAGCATTTTCCGGCTGTATCTCGATTAACCTTCGCATGTCTCGTTCGATGAGCTCAATTTTATTTAATTGGGCTGCTAACAATCCTCGGCTATAAAGCAGATCGGGTTGCTCAGGTCGTTCCTCAAGAGCGTCGGTCAGTAGTTCTAGAGAACGGTCCTCCTGATTGAAATCCCGTAACAGGGAATCTTGTTCCAGTATAAGTCGCACAGATTCTTCTTCACCACGCACGTCAATATTACGTAAATAATTAAGTCCCGCGTCAATATTGTTTTGCTGGGCGATTACCCCGGACAGGGCAATCTGCGCATCTAGATAATACTGTCGAGATTGAATTTGTCGGAGTAATGGCGACGCCTTATCATAGTGTTCTTCCTCAATCAGAATCTCTGCCAAATAAAGCCGCGCCTGGTCACCGTTATTGCTGGCCTCAATATATCGAGTGAAAAGGATTTTGGCCCGTTCGAATTCCTTCTGATCCATATTGACCACTGCAGAGGTAAACATTGCGTCTTTGGATTCCGGATTTTGCTCCATTACGATGTCAAGTTCAGACAGCGCTCGATCAAACTTGTTATTCCTTATTAGAAGGCGAGCATACTGAACACGGAATTGCTCAGAGTCAGGAAAGCGTCGCAGGAAACTTGCAGCCCAGGTATCCATTTTTGAGCCCGCGTCTTCAATATCCGCGAGATTGGTTAATTTAAGGATAGCGGCTACTTCCCATGCAGGGTTGAGTTCCAGCGTTTGGTCCAGGCGTTTGCGGAACTCTTCATCCTGATTCAGTCTCGCAGCCAGCAGCGCAGAGGTAAAAACCAGGGAGGGGTGATCTTCTTTGGCTGCCTCTAAAAAGCGGCGGCTGAGTTCGTCTCGTGTGCCGTCTTCCTGGCGCGCGATCAGTGCCGCAATTTCCTGCATTACCGCCTCATTGCCAGGTTTCTGATCGCGCCCTAGCTGGACGAGTGTGTCCGTGGCGTCTTCGATCTTTTCACTTTCGATCTGGGCGCTGGCAAGGGACAAGATGACACGATAATTGTCCGGCTCATCTGCAAGCATCAGTCGCGCAAGCTCGATTGCTTTCTGGTAATCCTTCAGGCGCAGCGCTAGTTGAATAGCAGTCGCATTTAAGCGTTTGTCGCGAGACACATAGACCGCTCTTGATAAAGCCTCTAGCGCCACATCGGGTTGTTGGCGCTGCGCTGCAATAGAGGCCAGCAGGACATCGTACAAAAGCTCGGCGGTTAAATCGGTAACCGGTTGAATGTCCTGCTCCGCTGTATCTGAATCTGTATCCGCATCAGCGGTCGTGATAACTTGTTGACTATCACTGGCTGGTTCAGGAATTTCTGCATCAGGTATCGGATCTGAAGCGCATCCTACCAGTAACACCATTGCCATGATGGGCGCTATTAACGTTATTGCTGAAAGTTTGTGTTGGTGCCGTGTTCGCATAGTGTGGATGTTATCAAATCCCCAAGTGCCTAAATACTTCTGGCGAAAACTGGGTCCCTGGCCAAAACCGACGGTTTCAATCAACGCCAATAACCTCTTGCCTGTCCTGTTTTTGGGGCTCAAGTATGCAGTTTTTTGTCAAATAAAATATTATAATACAAAGTGATAGCTGTCAGTTTGCAAATTTCGAAGATATGCAATTACTTGCCCTTGGGCTCAACCATGAAACCGCGCCAATTGAGCTGCGCGAGCGGGCTGCGTTCAGCCCTGAAGCCATGGGATCCGCACTCAATGACCTGGCTTCTTCGGATGTAGCCAGCGAAGCAACCATATTGTCCACTTGTAATCGCACTGAAATATACTGCGGTAACCAGCGGCTCGATCAAAACCGGGTAGTTGGCTGGTTTTCTGAATTCGGCGGATTTAAGCATGAGGAGCTGGCCGGGTGCGTATATTTCTACCCGAATGAGGAGGCGGTGAAGCACGCATTTAGAGTGGCCTCTGGGTTGGACTCAATGGTCCTTGGTGAACCGCAGATACTCGGACAAATGAAAAATGCCTTCGACCAGGCGTTGCAGGCTGGCACCACTGGCAAAGTGCTGAACCGACTTTTTCAACACACATTCACAGTTGCTAAGCAGGTGCGTACCGATACTTCCATTGGTGCCAATCCAGTGTCTGTGGCGTACGCTGGGGTGAACCTCGCCAGTCGAGTGTTTACCAGTCTTTCTGAACAGACCGTGCTTCTGATTGGTGCTGGGGAAACCATAGAGCTGGTAGCCCGTCATCTTAAAGAAAAGCAGGTTGGTCGCATGATCGTCGCCAATCGTTCTATCGAGCGTGCTCGATCACTGGCCGACGAGGTAGGGTGTGAAGCAATTAGTCTGGCCCAGATTCCAGAAAGATTAGCGGAAGCCGATATCCTGGTGTCGTCTACTGCCAGCACATTGCCAATTCTCGGAAAGGGTGCAGTCGAAGGAGCGATCCGAAAACGAAAACATCGTCCGATGTTTATTCTCGACCTTGCTGTTCCACGAGATGTGGAACCAGAAGTTGGTGATCTTACGGATGTATATCTATATACCGTGGATGATCTGAAAAGCGTGGTTCAACAAAATCGCGGTATGCGCGAGCAGGCGGCCAAAGAAGCGGAGAATATCATCGATCTACAGGTGGTACGTTTCATGCGCTGGATGCGGTCGCTGGAATCGGAGCCTACAATTAAAAACTTCCGGCAGCAGGTGGAACAGATTCGCCAGACAGAGCTTGATAAAGCCCGCGCCAAAATTACCCGGGGGGTCGATCCTGAGCTGGTTTTAGAACAGCTCGCCCGGGATCTGTCGAATAAATTTGCCCATCACCCAAGCCAACAGTTAAAGCAGGCAGATATCGAAGGTAATCCGGGCTTGGTCTCCGCCGCTCGCAAACTGTTCGGGCTGTAACCAAATTCAAGTTGGTAACTGAAACTACTGGCACATTCTTACGTATCAATGCGATCAACTTGAACTATGAATCCATCCACCAGAGATAAGCTCTCTCAGGTCAAGGATCGCTATGAAGAAATTCATGTTTTGCTGTCTGATCCCGAGGTAATCGCCAGACAAGACGAGTTTAGAAAACTGTCTATAGAGCTGTCTGAAATCGAGCCAATTGTCGAAAGGTTTGGCGCTTATCAAATCCTGGGTAAACAAATTGATGAAACGCGGCAGATGCTGGATGATACTGATACCTCTATTCGAGAGATGGCGCGAGAGGAACTACCCGAGCTAGAGCAGCAGATGGAGGAACAGGAGTCGGGACTGCAGAAGTTGTTATTACCCAAAGATCCAAACGACTCGCGCAATATTTTCCTTGAAATCCGGGCAGGTACCGGCGGCGACGAGGCTGCTATATTTTCTGGGGATTTATTTAAAATGTATAACGCTTACGCTGAATCCCAAGGCTGGAAAGTTCAAGTTCTCAGCGCCAGCGAGGGAGAGCATGGCGGTTATAAAGAAATCATTTCCAGGGTTGTTGGTCAAGGTGTCTATTCGCGACTGAAATTCGAGTCCGGTGCTCATAGAGTTCAGCGGGTTCCGGAAACAGAATCACAGGGCAGAATCCATACTTCCGCCTGTACCGTTGCAATCATGCCAGAAGCTGATGAGATGGATGAAATTGAAATAAACCCTGCCGATCTTAGGATCGATACTTTCAGAGCATCGGGAGCGGGTGGGCAACATGTCAATAAAACCGATTCAGCGATACGAATCACTCATTTGCCGACCGGGGTGGTAGTGGAATGTCAGGATGAGCGTTCGCAACATAAGAACCGGGCCCGTGCGATGTCAGTGTTAGCTTCGAGACTGTTAGAGGCCGAGCAGCAAAAGCAAAGGCAAGAAGAGGCCAGTACAAGAAAGTCACTGGTAGGTAGTGGTGATCGTTCTGAACGCATACGCACCTATAACTTCCCTCAGGGTCGGGTGACCGATCACCGTATAAATCTTACTCTGTACAAGCTTGATGACATGATGAGTGGCAATTTAGATCAGGTTATCGATCCCCTGACTATCGAGTATCAGGCCGATCTTCTGGCTGAGTTGAACGCTTAAATCAGGGGCGGTGAACGAGAGAATTGGTGGGTTGTTGCAGCACGCAACACAGACGCTCGAAGCCGCGGGTTGTACCGATACTCCGGGTCTTGACGCAGAGGTTTTGTTGGCGCACGTGCTTGACCGAAGTCGCACGTACCTCATGTCTCACCCCGACGCGGGATTGGAAAGAAGCCAGCTCGAGGATTTCGAACGCTTCCTGATTCGTCGTGGTAAAGGTGAGCCTGTAGCATACCTTACAGGGCGAAAAGAATTTTGGTCGCTGACATTGGAAGTAAATCCGTCGGTACTGATCCCTCGTCCTGATACAGAGCTGCTGGTGCAGCGTTGTTTGGAACAATGTGATGGCCATTTGCGTCAGATCGCAGACCTTGGAACCGGCAGCGGTGCGGTTGCGCTCGCTCTGGCGAGCGAATTGCCACAATGCCAGATAGTCGCCACTGATCGGTCTAGAGAAGCGGTCTTAACTGCTCGGTTAAATGCCTCCGCACTGGAGCTGGGAAATGTGTCGGTGCGCCATTCGAATTGGTTTGAAGCGCTCTGTGGCGAGCGATTTGATCTGATCGTGGCTAATCCACCTTACATCGATTCGCAAGATAAGCACTTGTCGGGAGAGGTCCGTTTTGAACCTAGGAATGCCCTAGTGGCAGGAAATCATGGGCTGGCAGATCTGACAAGTATTATAGGCAGCGCGCCTGGGTATCTTTTCGCGGGAGGATGGTTGCTGGTAGAGCATGGTTTCGACCAGGGTAAAGTGGTGCGAGAATTGTTTAGAGATGCTGGATTTCACAACGTTGCTACTTTCCAGGATCTCGGAGGGAACGACAGGGTGACCGAAGGCAAGTGTGGCTATTTCAATCGTACAAAAACCCCCGACCTGGTTTTAGGATCGAAATAAGTCGATTTAGGTGGCATCAATGCGTGCGCATCTGCGACACGCATGAGTTGTTCCATTGATGTGGCGTAACAGGCAAAAGAGACTGCCCACCCATCCCTGACTTTTTGCTCAAGGCCTTTTTTTCCCTCGACACCAGATACATAGTCCAGTCGGGGGTCACCACGAAAATCATGGATATCGAGTAACGGTCCCAGTATATGATCCTGCAAGATCGATACATCTAATAACCCTACGGGATCGTCCCGATCAACCGTGTCCGGCCGCATCAAAAGCCGGTACCATGTGCTGTCAAGAAACATGCCAAATTCTCCATGCTGACCCGGTTCGAAATTCTCCTGATCGTCTGGAACTGACACTTCAAACCGGTCCTCTAATGCGTTCAGCAATTCCTGTTTAGTGCGATTACCCAGATCCCGTACGCATCGATGGAAAGGCAACAGATTCAGCTCGTGGTCTGAAAACAGAGCGACCAAAAGCTGGTTATAGGGTTCGTCACCGTTGTTACCGCTGGTTTCACGCATCATTTCCGCATATCGCCAACCCGACGCTGCTCTATGGTGCCCATCGGTAAGGTAGGTGTTTTCGACTTGTTCAAATAGCTCCGATAATTTGTGCTGGGTCAATGCATCCTCTATACACCACACTCTCTGATGGACATCATCTCCAGTTGTAAAATCAAGTATCGGGGGTTGTTTGACGTGCTGCTTGATGAACTCATCGATCTCGGGGTTTTCTGGATAGGCCAGTGAAATAGGGCACGAAGCAACGCCGACAACTTTTTGATATTTCGCTAGTAGATCTTCGCGGTCACGCCTGGTGTTTTCATGCTTCCTGATATGCCCGTGCTGATATTCGTCTGCGGCGATCTCGCAGACGACACCTGTTTGTTCGTTTTTACCGTGAATTAACTGATAAATAAAAATGCTGGGATTTTCGATGCGGCTGAAGAAGTCTTGTCGAAGTAAACGCTCCAGGTTCTGCCGGTTGAATTCAAGTAACTCTTCTGGGCTAGGTGGGGTAGCAGGATTGAAATCCTCCCTAAGCCGCATCGTATTGATGAAGTTATCAGGATTCGCATCCGCAAATGCGCGCCGTTGTTCCGCTGGTACCGTATCGTATTCCGGTGCAACAATTTGTTCAGCATATTTGTTTTTGACCAGGTATCCGTCAAATGCCTTGATCTTTGGCATGAGCCTTAAGGCGAATCTAGCGCGGCTTTTAGGCGTTGGTTTTCTGAAAGGTTTGCATGAAATCGACCAACGCCGCTACGCTCTCGTAAGGCAAGGCATTGTAGATACTGGCGCGACATCCTCCCACACTTCTATGCCCTTTGAGATTTAGTAAGTCTGATTGCGTTGCTTCGGCGATAAACTTCTGCTCCAATTCTTCACTAGGTAGTCGAAATACCACGTTCATATGAGAGCGTGACGCGACCTCTACAGGGCAGTTGTAAAAACTTCCGCTACCGTCGATTGCGTCATATAACAAACCTGATTTCTTTATTGCGTTGTGCTCCATTGCCTGCAGACCACCCTCTGCTTTCATCCATTTCAAAACTTTTCCAAGCATATAGATGGTAAAAACAGGTGGAGTATTGAACATTGAACCTTTTTCCTCCTGAATATCATAGCGAAGGTAGCGGCCGATGTTTCTATTGGTGTGTTCGAGGATCGATTTACGTACAAATACCACAGCCATTCCAGCTGGGCCGAGATTTTTCTGTACTCCGCCATAAACCAAATCAAATTTTCTCCACGGGATTGGCCTCGACATGTAATCAGATGACATGTCGCCCACCAGAGGAACATTTACATCCGGCCATTCATGTATGCGAATGCCGCCAATTGTCTCGTTGGAGGTGATATGAAGATAACGGGTATTTTCCTCTAGCTGCAACTCATTGCTCAGCGGCATTCGTGTGAAGTTGTCGGACTCTCCATCCCAGGCGAGGTATACGTTGCCGTATTCACGGGCGTCGGTTATAGCGCCTTTGGCCCAGGTGCCGGAGTTGACGTAGGCAGCCTTATCGTTAGCACCGAGCAGATTCATTGGAACCATTGAGAACTGCAAAAGAGCGCCACCTTGAAGGAATAATACGCTGAAGTCATCGGGAGCACCAAAAACTTCTTTTGCGAGCACCATGGCTTCGTTTGCCACCGCATCAAAGTGTTTTCCGCGGTGACTCATTTCGATCAAGGACATTCCGGCGCCCTGGTAGTCGACGAATTCCTTTTGCGCTTCTTCAAGTACCGACAAGGGCAGGGTGCAGGGCCCTGCGCTGAAATTATGTTTGCGATTGCTCATAGGTTTGTTTATGTAAATTGATTGTTTGTGAAAACCTGATCGTATAAACCATTAAGACGGGCCAAACCTTCTAGTCTGTAGGATTTGTTCAAGCATTCTTGTTCAGGCATTCTTTTTCAAGCGTTGACGCAGTTAAGTATCTCTCCATTTTCGAATGCCTTCACAACCTCTATCACTCCATCCGCAACGGCGGTTTGAGCCTGTGTGGTCGACGCCCCGATATGGTGGGTGCCTACCACGTTCGGATGTCTCCCGATGGCGCAATCGAACTCGCATTGCGCGGAACCGGGTTCGCTCGCGTACACATCGAGTCCGGCACGGATTCCCTTGTTATCCATGGCCTCAATCAACGCCGATTCATCGACCAACTCTCCGCGAGAAGTGTTTATTAGAATTGCACCGTCTTTCATTTGCTCCAGGAACCCGCGATTCACCATGCTGCGGGTATCGTCCGTAGCAGGCAAATGAAGGCTGATAATATCGCAGTTTGTGGCCACTTGTTCAAAGGTATTGAGTTCTTTTATTCCCGCATCAGCTATCCTCTTTCTGGCTGATTCGCTTCGATTTGGCCGCGTGACGCCGTAAACTTCCATACCAAACGCCTGGGCTCTATCTGCGAGCGCCATGCCGATCGCACCAAGACCCAAAATTCCGAGTTTTTGCCCGTAAAGACCTCGTGCCGCGCTGTACTTTTTCTTATTCCAGTATTGTTGCTTAAGATCACTGACATTGCTGGGGATATTGCGGTCGATCGCGATGATCAGGCCCATGGCCAGCTCAGCAACCGCGATCGCATTGGCCCCAGGGACATTGCACACGCGAATTCCTTTATCGCTGGCGTGTTGTTTGTCGATAGTATTTGTCCCGGCACCCGCCCGAATTACCAACTTCAGGTTCTGCCCTGCGTCAAGGGTGTCTGCATTCACCTTTGTGCTACGGACAATCAATACATCGTGATCGGCGATTTCTCCAGGTAGCGAATCCGCGTCCAGCGCAGGTGAAGAGGTGCAGACATGCCCCATCTGCTCCAGGAGGGTCTTGTGAGATTCCGGAAAATTATCGGCGATCAGAATATTCATGTTCCTTCTATAGCTGAATGAATCAAAAAATTAGTGATAAAAATCGGTTTGAACCCACTAGTTTGTTCGAGAGCTGTTGACCCTTGCACCCGATCTGGATCCAAACTGGCGGCGGATTCTATTGTATTTAACGCTGAATCGGGCGATTGATTGCAATCTTGTCTAAATTCTTGTCGTATCAATTTTATCGAGGGTCGCTCACAGGCAACGAGTGCGTAAGGCATAGCCACGGTGCCATATAAGGATTGTATCTACAATCAGGCGAAGTTATTGTTGTCATAAGCAAGTATGATGTATTTAAGAGAGCTAGATAATTACTATCGTAAGTTCAATTTTTAACTCTAACTTCACGCAATGTATCAATCATTTATACCGCCCAAACGGCTGCTGATGGGCCCCGGCCCGACCATGGTTCATCCTCGGGTGCTGGAAGCGGCTTCGCGACAGACCATTGGGCATCTGGATCCCGCGTTTACAGGGCTGATGGAAGAAACCAAGTCGCTTCTTAAGTATGCGTTTCAGACTGAAAACTCTATGACTATGCCGGTAAGTGCACCGGGTTCCGCAGGAATGGAGATGTGTTTTGCTAACCTTGTTGAGCCGGGGGACACTGCGATCGTATGTATCAATGGTGTATTCGGTGACCGAATGAAGGAGAACGTGGAACGCAGCGGGGGACACGCAATCGTGGTCGAGGATTCTTGGGGCAAGCCGGTCAGCATTGACAAGGTAAAGCAGGCGCTCGAGCAGCATCCGGAAACCAAATTGGTAGCGTTCGTGCATGCGGAAACCTCGACCGGAGCCTTGTCTGATGCGAAGGCGCTGACAGAACTAGCCCATCAACATCATGCATTGGTCATTGTTGACGCTGTTACCTCTCTAGCCGGTGTACCGTTAATGGTCGATGAATGGCAGCTTGACGCGGTTTACTCTGGTAGTCAAAAGTGCCTGTCTGGTATGCCGGGCTTGTCGCCAGTTACCTTCGGTGAGAATGCTTTGGATAAAATCCGCGCACGTGGGACGCGTGTGCAAAGCTGGTTTCTGGATTTGAATCTGGTCATGGGCTACTGGAGTTCTGATGGGGGTCGCTCATACCATCATACCGCTCCGGTGAACGCGATTTACAGCCTTCACGAAGCGCTGCTGATGCTGCATGAGGAGGGAATTGAAAACAGCTGGGCCCGGCACCGGGAGAATCATTTGCTTCTGGTTGAGGGGCTTGAGGCGATGGGCCTGGAAATGCTTGTGCCGGCGGCGAGCCAGCTACCCCAGTTGAATGCAGTGAAAATACCAGACGGAGTTGATGACGTAGCGGTTCGAAATCGACTGCTGCAGGACTTCGATCTTGAGATAGGAGCGGGTCTTGGTGAGCTGGCTGGAAAAGTCTGGCGCATCGGGTTAATGGGTGAGTCGAGTCGACCAGAAAATGTTGAGTTCTGTCTGAGTGCCCTGAGGCAGGTGATCGATGGCGGTTCAATAACTGCTGCAGCTTGAGGGAGAAAGATCGTTTGGAAGCGCGTGATGTGAGTGCTTCCGATCAGCTATATATCACTGCGATTACATTTAACAATGCCCTTTTCTGAAATTGATACGGCAATTTCATTTTTCGTTTGAAGTACTTTTGAAGCAAACCTCTGATCTTGCATGAGTAAGCTTTCGGCTTTTGCCACCTGCTCAAGCGCTTGACTCGAGCAGCCCTGGGCAAGGAGGACATTAGCCAGGTTGTTTCTTCCAGAGACGCTATCAGGGTGATATTTCAAAAGTTGTCTAAATGCATTCTCGGATTCAACCAGATCGCCTGTTTGGAACGCCGTTGATCCGACGCCGGTCCAGAGAAACTCTGAATCAGGCCAGTGCGACAGTGCACCCGAATACGCCAGCATAGCTAGCTCCAGGTTATCGGTTTGTCCGATATCCACTAGTGCTTCGAAGTAGTCCTGCTGAGATAATGTTTCAATCATCTCACCCGGTTGAAGCAATACTATTGCCCAGCGTTGTCCCCAATCCCAAGTTCTGAGAAAAGATCGTAGACTCATGACCTTACGTTGCTTAGCTCCAGACCTCAGGATCAGTTTGTTGGAACTTATGTCGTAGCCGACCAACACTGAATAGTGCCAGCGAGGATTTCCAGGCGTTGCGAGGTTCTGCAACAGCAGTACGGGTTTTCCCAATGCGACGGTATCGAATAGAGATTGGATCTCTATCGATAATCTTACCGGGATGTATCCCTGCCTCCGGGACGCGGCCAGCATTTCAACCTGTAGACTACCTTCGACAGACGGAATGAAAAGGTGCTCTGACAGAGCGGCCGGGCTGACAGAGGCGCCCTCTGCGACCATCAAAGTCGCGAGTGCGGCAGGACCACAATGAAACTCGGTTTGCGGAAAAAAAGGGGTCTCTGATAGCTCCGCGTGCAGCGGAATATTAGGATTAGTATTCTCTGGAAGCGGGCTTAGGCATCCGCTTAAAACTAAACAAACAAGTGTAACGGTGAGTAAGCGCCCCAATCTCGTTAGTCAAAAGCGGCTTGTTAGCTAAATACGGTTAAAAATGTTAGTGACTCCGACAAGTTCCAGAATCAGCAGTACCAGAAAGACGATTCCTATTATTTCCAGGGCACCTTGCCCCGCTGGAAGTGAATCAATTTTGTTTTGGATCAGTCGCAGCTCACTTTCGCTGAGGGCCGCGGCGCGCTGAGTTGCCGCTAGGGGAGAAACGCCATGCTCGATCAATACCTGGACCACCTGCTGGCGAAGTTCTAATCGATCGGGGGCGCCACCGGAAGAAGCACCATCATGACCCAAAATTTCGCTTGCGCTGACCATCGCGGCCGCTGCCGGCTGCAGGGCTGAAGTGAATAGAAATAAGCAAACAAACAAACGACAGAATAATTTAAATGGTCTATCTCGCATGATGTGTTCTCTAAAACAGATTTTGTGTATTGTTAGTCTGTTATTCAAACAGTTTGACGCCGATGTGTCCAGCATTCGAAACAAGTATTAATTGCCGCGCTCGAATTCATTGCAATCACAGCCTATTTTGTCTCTATTCAGAGACATTGCACTTAACCTGGATCGATTCAACAAGAGAACTATCAGTAGTCAAACTCGGATAATATCCGCAGCATCCTGCGAAGGGGTTCTGCGGCGCCCCATAAAAGCTGGTCGCCGACAGTAAACGCAGACAGGTACTCGCCGCCCATATGCAGCTTACGAACCCGACCGATAGGTATCTGCAGGGTGCCAGTAACCTGCGCGGGGGTCAATCTGGAGAGCGATGCCTCGCGTTGATTTGGTATCAATGTAACCCAATCATTAGCGTTTTCAAGTAAAGACTCGATTTGGTCAAGAGGGATATCGTGTCTGAGTTTAATCGTAAAAGCCTGACTATGGCAGCGCATGGTGCCAATACGTATGCAGGTGCTTTCAATCGGAATCGGCGCGCTGTCTCGACCCAGGATCTTGTTGGTTTCTACCGAACCCTTCCACTCTTCGCGGCTAGTACCCGAGTCCAAATCCTTATCGATCCATGGTAATAAATTTCCAGCAAGGGAATACCCGATTTCCTTCACAGGCAAATCTGATCCACGCATAGCAGCAATCACCGCCTTGTCGATATCGAGAACAGGGGTGTTTTGATCTTCCAGCATAGAGCGGCTGTGGGCGTTAAGGTATCCCATTTGTTCGATCAGCTCTCGCATCTGACGAGCGCCACCCCCAGATATTGCCTGATAGGTCACGACCGTCATCCACTCGACCAGATCGGCATTCAGCAGCCCATCCAACGCCATCAGCATTAAACTTACGGTACAGTTGCCACCAATGAAGTCTTTGCATCCAGATGTGAGCCCGTGTTCAATCACTGGCATGTTCACCGGATCCAGGATAATTACAGCCTCCGGCTCCATGCGCAGGGTCGATGCTGCGTCAATCCAGTAGCCAAACCAGCCACGTGCGCGCAGGGCAGTATGTACCTCCGCGGTATAGTCCCCACCCTGGCAGGTTACGATCGCATCTAGATTGCCGAGCAGGTCAAGATCTTTGGCATCGAGTAAAGGGCTGGATTTTTGTCCAATATCAGGGCCCGGCTGGCCTATTTGTGAGGTGGTGAAAAACGAGGGCTCTTCAATTAAAGAGAAATCCCTCTCTTCCATCATGCGCTGCAACAGCACGGAACCAACCATCCCGCGCCACCCGACAAAACCAACCCGATTAAGCTTCATAGCAGGATTTCTCGACTTTCATTATTTTCACTGATTCAAGGGCGTCGAATTATAAGGCTTCAATAGGTAAAAATCTTGATATTTCCTGAGCTTAGTCTTGTCCCACAGTGGTCTGGTCGTTAGAATACGCGCCCCCGACCGCGCAATTGGAAGGGATACGGTGTATCGAGGTTGTCACGGATTTAAATAACGACTTCGGCACAGGTAATAACATTTTAAGCAGGGCATTATCATGGCTTTAACCGCCGAAGATAAGGCTGCGGTGGTCAAACAACACCAACGTGGCGAGGGTGACACTGGGTCTCCCGAGGTTCAAATTGCGCTGATGACAGCGCGTATCCAGGATCTATCTGATCATTTCAAAACTCATATCCATGACCACCATTCCCGTCAAGGGTTGTTGCGACTGGTTAATCATCGCCGCAAGTTGCTGAGCTACCTCAGAAAGACAGATATCGAACGCTACCGTGCATTAATTGCAAAGCTTGGTTTGCGTAAATAGGCCGGTCTATCTGACAGGTCCCCAAAGCGCAAGGCGCTGGAGAATATATAGTGAGTAAAGTAGTAAAGACCTTTCAATATGGTCAACACGAAGTGCGTCTGGAAACAGGTGAGGTCGCACGACAGGCACATGGTGCAGTGATCGCCAGTATGGGCGATACCGTGGTAATGGTGACGGTAGTGGGGAGGGATGGAGATTCCGGGCGGGATTTCTTTCCTCTGACGGTAGATTACGAAGAGCGTAACTATGCCGCGGGGCGAATCCCAGGTGGATTCTTTAAAAGAGAGGGTCGTCCTTCCGAGACCGCTATTCTGACCTGTCGTTTGATTGATAGACCCATACGTCCGTTGTTTCCAGATGGCTTTATGAATGAAGTTCAGGTGATTGCGACTGTTTTGTCCATTGATCCGGAGATTAATCCGGACATTCTGGCCATGATCGGTACCTCTGCAGCGCTTGAAATTTCTGGCCTTCCTTTTAATGGCCCAATCGGCGCTGCACGGGTTGGTTTCGTCGAAGGAGAATACGTCCTCAATCCCAGTAGAACCATTATTGACGAACAATCACGCCTGAATCTGGTAGTTGCTGGTACCGAAAACGCGGTACTAATGGTGGAATCCGAGGCGGATGTGCTGAGTGAGGAACAAATGCTCGGCGCGGTAATGTTTGGGCATGAGTCGAGCAAGGCGGTGATCAATGCCGTTAAGGAACTAGGTCAGGAAGCCGGTAAGCCGAAATGGGAGTGGCAGCCCCCGGTTCGAGATACCTCAATTGCCGAAAGCGTAGCCAGCATAGCTTCGGACCGCACTGCCGAGGCTTACACGGTATCAGACAAAGTCGAGAGAGGTAATGCGCTAGGTGCGGTTAAGGAAGCGCTTATTTCTGAACTCTGTCCGGACGGTGCTGAGCAAGATATTTCTGCGGTTGTGATGGATGAGTTTAAGAAGGTGCAGAAGAATGTTGTCCGTGGCCGTATTCTGGAGGGTCAGCCGCGAATTGACGGTCGCGATACCCGCACAGTGCGTCCAATTAATATTCAGACCGGCGTGCTTCCGCGTACTCATGGTTCCGCTAACTTTACCCGTGGTGAAACTCAGGCTATCGTGGTCGTTACTTTGGGAACCGAGCGTGATTCGCAGATTATTGACGCATTAGATGGGGAATATCGGGATAGCTTCATGCTGCACTATAATTTTCCTCCTTACTGTGTCGGTGAAACTGGTCGAGTGGGGAGCCCCAAGCGCCGCGAAATCGGACATGGGCGCCTAGCGAAGCGAGGAATACTTGCGGTCATTCCGGACCAGGAGAAATTTCCTTACACCATCCGCGTGGTGTCAGAAATAACCGAATCAAATGGTTCCAGCTCCATGGCTAGTGTTTGTGGTTCAAGCCTGGCGTTGATGGACGCAGGGGTACCGATAAAGAGCCCGGTTGCCGGTGTTGCGATGGGTTTAATCAAAGACCAGGATAACTTTGCGGTATTAACCGATATCCTTGGAGACGAAGATCACCTTGGCGATATGGATTTCAAGGTAGCCGGTACTGCTGAGGGTATTACTGCACTGCAAATGGACATCAAAATTGATGGAATCACCCGAGAGATTATGGAACAGGCGCTGTCTCAGGCGCAGGAAGGCAGGTTGCACATTCTTGAGGAGATGAAAAAAGTTATTTCAACGCCTCGCCCAGAGATGTCGGACTATGCGCCGCGAATTATGACGATTAAGATTAATCCTGAGAAGATTCGCGATGTAATCGGAAAGGGCGGATCAACAATTCGAGCATTGTCTGAAGAAACCGGTGTAAGTATCGATATTGATGATGATGGCACCATAAAGATCGCCTCTACCGATAACGCGGCAGCTAAAGAAGCTATTCGCAGGATTGAACAGATTACGGCAGAGGTCGAAGTCGACGCGATATATACTGGTAAAGTTGTTCGATTGATGGATTTCGGAGCATTTGTGAACATACTGCCTGGGCGTGATGGCTTGGTGCATATCTCACAGATTTCCAACGAACGCGTTAACCAGGTCAGCGACGTGCTGAGCGAAGGAGATCAGGTTACAGTTAAAGTGCTCGAGGTCGATAAGCAGGGAAGAGTTCGGCTCAGCATGAAAGCAGTGGAAGTGGCTCAAAGCTGATATTCACTGAAATGCCCAATCTAGTGGCATAAAAAGGGAAGTCTACTTCCCTTTTTTTTTGCCCCGATTCTCCTATATACTGGACCTAAGTGAGAGCAATACGTTATAAAGCCAATATAATTACTTGAAATTTATATAATTATATTGGCTGAAGGCGGCCTTTATTCCTCAAAACGCGCAAATTTAAAAACGTAAATCCTATCAGAGATCGAGCCATCTTAAACATGAGCGTACCAGATTTAACCCAGCCGGTGCCCGAGCCCACAATGTCAGCGGGAAGAATTCTGGCTGAGAAACGTTCGGCATGGGGTTTGTCGGTTCAGGACGTCGCCAGCAATCTTAATTTAGGTGTTGAAACTATTGAGGCACTCGAGGCTGATAACTATGATGATCTGCCCGGTACAACATTCGTAAAAGGCTATATTCGTGCTTATGCTCGGCTTTTGAAGCTGGATGTCGAAGATCTGATGGGTAACATAGATCTGCAGCCGGAGAGAATCACTGAAATACCGTCGACAAGAGCGGCATTGAAGCAAAAAGGTAAAACCCGGTCCCGAGAAAAGAAGACCGGTAGTGGGAAAAGGCTGTTTAAATGGCTTCTTTTTCTGATTATCCTCGTAGTACTCGCAATTGCAGGGATCTCACAGTTGCCGAAGCTCGGGATACAAAGTGTTTCTGATCTGCTCACTTTACCCGTGCAACAGGCCGATCAAAGTGAGGGCACTGAAATTATTATACCAGGCTCAGAAACAGACCAGACTGGCGAAAATAAAGAAGCTCTGATTAGAATAGAATAATTAGCGAACGATTAGCGGATATTCTCCGGGCACTCGAGCGATAAAATAAATCATCGAGGTCCAGCTGTAAGCGTGACCATAGTCGCAGTTCATATATCGAGCTAGCTATTTACATGTGGCCGATTGCCAGTTTCAGTTGCGGGCATGGTGTTCATCATTAATCTGGCAATGGAACGCGTCTCCGAGTTGCTTTCCAGCGCGGGGGTAATAGACATAGTCAGCGGGATCGAAAGGAGCATCCCGGTCGGACCCAGTACCCGGCCCCAGAATATCAGCGAGACGAAAACTACGAATGAACAGAGGTGCAAACCTTCACCCATCCATCGAGTTTCAATGATGATGCTCGCGGCGATGTATGCAGTATTTACATCACTCTAAAGCAGTCAGGCTGCGGCTTTTGAAATAGCGTCAGCGCGCTTTT
The DNA here is from genome assembly GCA_024644945.1 of Gammaproteobacteria bacterium. GTDB lineage: Bacteria > Pseudomonadota > Gammaproteobacteria > Arenicellales > Poriferihabitantaceae > VYFG01. The sequence goes on from JAHEGU010000025.1 coordinate 28,424, forward strand.
GTGTTTTTAGTGACGGCGTGCGGCTTAAAATAGGAATTCGCATTTCTGTTTTCAGGCCAGGATGATTGTCCATCAGAGTAATCTGCCCATTGTGCATACCCACTATCGCCGAGACCATGCTTAATCCGAGACCATTACCTACGGTGGATCTGCTTTGGTCGAGCCGATAAAAACGGCGAAACACACGTTCCCGCTCACTCTCTGGAATTCCCGGTCCATTATCCGCAATGGTGATCACCGCCTGCTCACCTGATCGGGCAAGGGAAATGGAGATATGTCCGTCTTCCGGGGTATATTTAATTGCATTCTCGATCACGTTGGCCAAGGCTTGAAACAGAAGATCGCGATCACCCAAGGTATCAATATTGTCACGCAGGTCCACGCTTAGTTGTTGCGATTTTTCTTCCGCTAGCGGTTCATAAAACTCCACTACGTCATCTAACAGCGTGCGAAAGTCGAGGGAGCCAAAGCCGGCTGTTATTTGTCCGGCCTCTATGCGGGCGATGCGTAACAAAGCGTTAAATGTAGCGAGCAGGGAATCGGCCTCCCGGATGGAGCTTTCAAGATTCGCTGCCGATCGGGAATTCGGATCCTCTTCCTGACGGGCTTCTTCCAGATGCTGTCGCAGTCGGGTAAGAGGTGTTCTTAAATCATGAGCGATATTATCGGATACTCGGCGAATGTCTTCCATCAGGGTCTGAATTCGGTCCAGCATCTGATTCAGATTATTCGCCACCTGATCAAAATCATCGTTGCGGTCAGTTACCGGCATGCGACGGGAAAGGTCTCCAGACATGATGCTACGTGTGGCCTGGTTGATTCGTTCGATCTTACGTACGGTTCGCCGACTCAATACCAGGCCACCAGTAAAAGCGAGCAGTACCATAATTGCCAGGCCCCAGGTCAGGGCCTGTATTATTCTTCTTTTAGCCTGGGTTAGCTGGTGAATATCCCGACCGACCAGCAGGCCATATCGACCCGGAAGTCTGAATATTCTAGCCCGCGCGAGATGGGTCTCATTGGTTTCTTCGTTTACTTCAAGAGCAAATTCCAACCAGTCGTTACTAATGGAGGCATTCTTTGGCCAGCGATCAAGATTGCCAACCAGTGGCTGCAGAGTATACGTCGTCAAAAGGTAAATCGAATTTCCTGTGGCCTGTTGACGATTTACTCGGTCCGCAATAAGTGTGGTTAATCCTTCAAGTCCTTCGTTATCATAACGTTCGGCCAAACCCTGGATCTCCGCCTCAATGGTGGTATCCATTTGCTGCGTCATGTACGAGGCGGTGAAAATATAGAAAAAATAAAACAGAATCAGCGTTGAACCACTGAAGATGATCGCGTACAGCAGCGCGAGTCGAATTGTGTAACTGTGAAATAATTTATGCTTTGGTTTCACGCAGTATGTAGCCGGCGCCGCGGACGGTGTTCAGCATCGCCGTATCAAAATTTTTATCAATCTTGCTTCGCAAGCGACTGATGTGTACATCAATTACATTCGTCTGAGGGTCAAAATTGTAATCCCAGACGTTCTCCAGAAGCATGGTGCGAGTGACCACCTGGTTACTGTGGCGCATCAGGTATTCAAGCAGTCGGAATTCCCGAGGTTGCAGATCTATCCTCTTATCACCACGGTGGACTTCACGACCCAGTAGATCCATCTTAAGATCACCTACCAACAATGTAGTTTCTTTAACCTCGGCACTGGTTCGTCTATCCAGCGCCTCCAGCCGGGCCAGCAATTCAGATAGCGCAAACGGCTTGGTGAGATAGTCATCACCACCCATTTTCAGTCCTTCAACCCGATCATTAACCTCCCCAAGAGCACTTAACACCAGTGCAGGGGTCTTATTGCCGTTGTCCCGAAGATTTGATATGAGCGACAAGCCGTCAAGATTAGGTAGCATTCTATCTACGATCAGGGCATCAAATTGTCCCGCACTTGCCATTTCCAGACCGCGATCACCTTCTCGGGCAATATCAACGTTATGACCCGCCTCGATCAGACCTTTCTGGATGTAAGCCGCGGTGGCCTCATCATCTTCAACAATAAGTATTTGCATAGTTTTTGAAATTGACGCAGATGCGTTGCCCTATAATTAAATGCCTAAAATCCACCACCGGCTACCAGAGGGTATTCTAATGCAAAACTGGGTTTGGTTCGATTTGAGGCTCATTATGGTTGTTGCTGATCGAAATGTCTGAAACCGGAACAAGTGTGGTTGACTGTTCAAAACTGAAGAGGGCCTTGGAAAGTGCGGTATTGGTGGACCCAAAACTCGCGGCAGTGATCGAACTTGTGGGGTACCCGAGTCCAAGAACACGCCCGGTAGAATTTGTCACACTATTGCAGGTAATTGTGTCGCAGCAAGTTTCGACCCGGGCGGCGAGTGCAATTAATGACAGATTGTTAATTCTATGCGGGGGTAAGGTAACCTGGCGCAAGATTCTAAATCGTAGTGGTGATCAGCTGCGGGAATGTGGGCTCTCATGGAGAAAGGTGGGCTATGTAAGAGGTTTAGCCGAAATGATCAGGAAAAAGGAATTGGATCTTGAACTGCTTAAATCTATGGATACTGATTCCGTGGTTGCACACCTTGTGAAAGTACGAGGGCTTGGCAGATGGTCCGCAGAAATTTTCGCAATGTTCGCGTTGGGTCATCAAGACATTTTTCCGGTAGATGATCTGGCGTTGCAAGTAGCGGTTCAGAGATATCATGGATTACGACAAAAACCTTCGCCCAAGGAAACTGCCAAACTTGCGGAAAAGTGGTCGCCGGAACGTTCAGCAGTTGCATTGTTGATGTGGAAGTACTACGGCGCCACCACACTAGATTAGCCATACGATTATGTAGTGAAAAAACACAAAGCGTCAGGCGACCTGTCAGCGTGGCCTTGCATTTTGGGGGCTCCAAAGTTAAGAACCTTACACTTAAGACTAAAAAGGCTGCCGAAGCAGCCTTTTTAACGTCTGGTTCAGCACCGGTCAGTGATTCAGAATCTGACTCAGGAACAGTTTGGTTCGATCATGCTGAGGGTTGTCGAAAAATTCATCGGGAATGTTTTCTTCAATAATTTCACCGCCATCCATAAAAATTACACGATCCGCGACGGTTTTGGCGAATCCCATTTCGTGTGTGACACACAGCATGGTAATCCCCTCGCTCGCGAGTTCGATCATGACGTCCAGTACTTCTTTTATCATTTCCGGATCGAGGGCCGAAGTCGGTTCGTCAAACAGCATGATTCGTGGCCTCATGCATAAGCTCCGAGCGATAGCAACCCGCTGCTGCTGTCCACCGGAAAGCTGGCCAGGGTACTTGTTAGCTTGATCAGGTATTTTTACCCGTTCCAGGTATTCCATTGCGAGAGAATCAGCTTCTGCCTTGGGTGTCTTACGGACCCATATTGGTGCAAGAGTACAATTTTCCATTACCGTCAGATGGGGAAACAGATTAAAGTGCTGAAACACCATTCCAACTTCGCTTCGCACTGCATCAATGTTCTTAAGGTCATTAGTAAGCTCAGTGCCATCTACAATGATGTCTCCCTGCTGATGCTCTTCAAGAGCATTGATACACCTTATCATGGTTGATTTGCCTGATCCTGACGGCCCACATATTACGATTTTCTCTCCTTTGGTTACATTAAGATTTACATCCTTGAGCACATGAAACTCGCCGTACCATTTATGCATGTCGCGGATAATTACAGCATAGTTTTCACTGCTGGCAGTTGCCTGGGTAGATTGCGCATTTTCTGTCATTTTTTAACCTGTCTTTCAGTTAATTATCGTTTGTGGCCGGTTTCCAGCTTGTTCTCGAGATAGAGTGAGTACCTTGACATTCCGAAACATGAAACAAAAAAGAATATCGCCACGAAGATATAAACCTCAGTCGAGAGCCCAGTCCATTTTGTATCGGACAGGGAAGCTCGCCCAATTCCAAGTGGATCAAGTAATCCGATGATAATCACCAAGGTGGTGTCTTTATATAATCCGATGAACGTGTTCACAATCCCCGGAATTGAAATTTTCAGTGCCTGGGGCAATACAATTAACCGCATTGATTGCCAGTATTTAAGTCCCATTGAATCAGCAGCTTCGATCTGACCTTTAGGTATCGCCTGCAATCCCCCACGAATGACCTCGGCCATATATCCGGATGAAAATAGAACGACCATGATCAGTACCCGAAGTAAAAGATCAAAGTTTGTTCCCGGTGGCAGGAAATAACTGAGCATAGTAGAGGCCACGAACAGTAGCGTGATCAGAGGCACTCCACGTATAAATTCGATAAAGCTGACACAGAAGACTTTAATAATAGGAAGGTTAGACTGTCGTCCTAGCGCCAGAAGTATGCCGATAGGCAATGAAAATGCGATGCCGGTAATGCCAATTACCAGTGTCAGCATAAAGCCGCCAAACTGCGAAGTGGGCACTGGTTCAAGCCCCAATCCGCCAACCAGTAACCAGCCTGCGATAAACGGAAATGCAATTGAAAATTTCAGTCCTAAGGATCGAAAGGGTGCTTTATCGAACAGCACTGGTATAAGAGCCACAATCAGCAATATAAACGACAGATTTACCCTCCAGCGGTGCTCCTCTGGATAGAAGCCATAGGTAAATAATTTAAATCGTTCACCAATAAATGCCCAGCATGCACCGTCTGCAACTGCGCGACAGGCGTTCCTGTCTTCACCAGTAAACGCCGCATCCAAGAAAAACCAATTGAGTGTTGGCGGAATGACTATATAAAGGAACCACACTGAGAGTATGGTCATGATGATATTGGCAGGTGAAGAAAGCAGATTATCCCTTATCCACGCAACAGGCCCAATCATATTTGATGGTGGAGGAAGATCCGGATGTTCGCCAGGTATGTAGTTTTTTTCTGTCATTTTAAATCCCCTATCGCTCAACCAGTTTGATACGTTTATTGTACCAATTCATAAATGACGAAATGAGCAACGAGAAAGTCAGGTAAAGCAGCAATACGATCGTCATGCTTTCCATCTCACGACCGGTTTGATTCAAGGTCACACCGCCAATAGTTGCGACAATGTCCATGTACCCTATTGCGATTGCCAGCGAGGAGTTCTTTGTTAAATTAAGGTACTGGCTGGTTAGCGGCGGAATGATGATTCTAAGCGCCTGGGGAATCACAACCAGGTTTAGAATCCGTCCGCGGCTAAGTCCTAGCGCCGCAGCGGCTTCACTTTGTCCCCAGCTTATTGCACTAATTCCAGCCCGTACTATTTCGCCTATAAACGCTGCGGTATAGAGGGAAAGAGCAATCCACAACGCAACAAATTCGGGTCTGACAACCATTCCTCCCCGGTAGTTAAATCCTTTGAGCTCGGGTATTTCCCATATGATAGGGCTACCAAGGATGAAGTAAGCGAGCACGGGAATTCCAATAATCGCACCGAGGTTTATCCAAAAAACCGGATAGTGACGACCGGTCGCGTCCTGCACTTTATGCGCGTACCTGCTAAACCATATCGAGAAGAAAATACCGGCTACAAACAGTCCAGCAACCACCCAGAAGAGCGGTTCAAAGCTTGGGCTCGGTATAAAAAACCCTCGATTAGTCAGAAATGCGGTATCACCGAGATTAATCGCATTCTTCGGGAGAGGAAGAGCATGAACGATTATGCCGTGAAGCAGGAGTATATGGAGCAGAACAGGAACGTTTCGAACGTATTCGATATAAACATAGGCAAGTTTGTTGGTGAGCCAGTTTTTTGAAAGTCGCAGTACTCCAAGCAAAAAACCAACGAGAGTGGCCAGAATGACTCCAAATACAGCCACCAGCAATGTGTTCAAAATACCTACAATCATCGCTCTAAAATGAGTAGAGCGGGATGAGTATTCAATCAGAGACTGGCTGATATCATAACTTGATGGTTGGGATAGAAAATCAAGACTAATATCCTTGCCAATTGACTCGAGGTTTGAAATCGCGTTTCTGACCATAAAAAAGAAAAACGCAAAAATCGCGGCGAAGGCAATTATCTGAATAATTACCGAGCGTGTTTCTTTGTCATTCCACAGTCGTGAAACGATGTTTCTCTGAGGTTGGGAAGCTATAGCCTCATTCATATTCGGTATCCACTGTGTTATTACTTTTTTGACGGTAGCCGCGATTGACCTTGGAATACACCAGGACCGCCAGTCGCTTAATCCGTCAAATTGTTATTCAACCGACCTAAATCATCCTTACGAATTATTGAAATCTCCTTAGTTTATTTACACAAGCCAGTATTGTTGATACTACAGGGCTTTGGTCCAAAAGCAAATCGGGGCGCCGAAGCGCCCCGATTTTCCGTCTAAACTAGCGAATCGGTGCGGCGTAAAGAATACCGCCATCTTTCCATAACGCATTCAGACCACGTTCAAGTCCGATTTGTGTATTGGGTCCAATATGTCGATCAAAAGATTCGCCATAGTTGCCGACCGCCTTGATTGCACGGACCGCCCACTGAGCATCGAGGCCGACCATTGCGCCCATGTCACTCTCAGTGCCCAGCATTCGGTTGATGCTCGGGTTATCACCCGCGGCCGAAGCAAGTTCTTCTACATTAGCTTGAGTAATGCCCAGTTCTTCGGCATTGATAAGGGCGTTGACCACCCACTTACCAATGTCGAACCATTGGTCATCACCATGGCGTACGGCACCGCCCAGGGGCTCTTTGGAAATAATTTCCGGAAGAATAATATGGGCGGATGGGTCGTCCAGCGCAGCGCGGGTAGAAGCGAGACCAGAGGCGTCTGTAGTGTAAACGTCGCAACGGTTGCCAGAGTAGTTGGTGATGCCTTCCTCGTTGGTTTCGATCGCAACCGGCTCGTAACTGATATTGTTGATGCGGAAGAAGTCAGCCAGGTTGAGCTCGGTTGTGGTACCCGTCTGGATGCACACTGAGGCGCCATCAAGATCTTTTGCCGAAGTTACACCGAGTTCCTTGCGAATCATGAATCCCTGACCGTCGTAATAATTTACCGGTAGAAAGGACAATTTTAGGTCCGCATCACGGCTCATGGTTTCGGTTGTATTACGGAAAAGAATATCGCCTTCCCCGGAATTTAAGACTGTGAATCGAGTTTTACCCGTAGTCGGGATAAACTTTACCTTCTCTCCGTCACCCAATACCGCTGCGGCAACTGCGCGGCAGAAGTCGACATCAAAACCTTCCCATCGGCCATTTTCATCGGGAGCGGCAAAACCGGCCACGCCAGTCGTGACCACACAGTTAAGTTCACCACGGGCCTGAACGTCTTCCAGGGTAGCTGCCTGAGCAGTAAACGCGGTTAATGACAAAGCAGCCGCAACAGCTGCAGATTTGGTAACTCTCATGAGACTTTCTCCTCTAATTTGTGTGAGTTATGATGATCAAAAAACCAGATTATCAGGTTTATCAAGGCGATAAACCATTTTGTGTAAGCTGATATAACAGAATATTGTAGCGCATTCAAACCTTTAAATGTAATGGTAATGAAATGTTGCGAGGCTAGGACTTGGCTGAGTTAAAGCTCTTTTTGTAACCGGATTAAGGCCGGGCAAAAGGAATCGATTCTTGCAAGACTGTAGTCGGATCCTACTAAGTTAATTCAAATCAGCAAGATATCATGATTATTTAAATTAAATTCACTCTTATAGACTTTCATGTGCCTGCAGGTCAGCATGATAGGAGGATCGGACCATGGGCGCAGAGGCGACATTACTGAATCCCATTTGCTGCCCTTCATTTCCGAGTTCATCAAACTCTTCCGGACTCCAGTAACGTTCAACATTGAGGTGGTGAGGGCTCGGCTGAAGGTATTGGCCGATCGTCAGCATATCGACATCATGCTTACGCATATCCTGCATCACTCGCAGAACTTCATCTCTTGTTTCTCCAAGGCCCAGCATCAAGCCTGACTTGGTCGGCATCCCAGGATTGAATTGTTTAGCCCTTCTCAGTAATTCGAGGGAATACTGATAGTCGGATCCTGGCCTTGCTTGTTTGTAGAGTCTGGGAACGGTTTCGAGGTTGTGGTTGAAAACATCAGGTATGGCTTTGCCGATTATTTCAATGGCGACATCCATTCGACCGCGAAAATCCGGAGTCAGGATTTCAATTTTGGTTTTAGGACAGCGCGACCGCACGGACTCAATACACTGTCGAAAATGGTCCGCGCCGCCGTCCCTTAAATCATCCCTGTCCACTGATGTAATCACGACATAGCGCAAGCGCATCAGTTCAATAGTTTCGGCCAGGTGCCTTGGCTCTTCAGGATCGAGCGCATTTGGTCTGCCGTGACCCACGTCACAAAAAGGACATCTGCGAGTGCAGATATCTCCCATGATCATGAAAGTTGCGGTGCCGTTTCCAAAACATTCCCCCAGATTCGGGCAAGCTGCTTCCTCGCAAACGGTATGCAGACCTTTTTCACGCAGTACTTTTTTTAAATCGGTAACCGCCTGGGTCCCAGTAAACTTTGCCCTGATCCACTTAGGTTTACGCAGGCGTTGTTCGCGTGAGCGCACTTCTACCTTTACCGGAATCCTGGCGGTCTTGTCTGCGCCTCGCAGCTTCTCTCCTTTTACTACTGGTCTAGGTCGATTGGTCGAAGCTTCCATGTCAAAAAGTGGCAGTGGAAAAGTTGAAATGATTCGTCATGCGGCATCCTGCTGTGGAGGGCTATCTTCATAGTCCGATAGAGGCGGGCACGTACAGACCAAATGTCGGTCGCCATAGACATTATCAACGCGACCTACAGGTGGCCAGTATTTGTTTTCGCGCATCTCTCTGGTCGGGAAGAACGCCTGCTGGCGAGTATAAGGAAATTCCCATTCGTCCTGTACTAACAGGTGATAGCTGTGGGGTGCATTTTTTAACAGATTGTTTTCCTGGCTGGCTTTGCCTTCCTCTATATCGCGAATTTCCTGACGGATTTTTATCAAAGCATCACAAAAACGATCGATTTCTGCGAGCGATTCACTTTCGGTAGGCTCGATCATCAGGGAGTCCGGTACCGGCCAGGACATTGTAGGTGCATGGAAACCGTAATCCACCAATCGTTTGGCAACATCCTCAACGGTAATCCCGCTGGACTCTTTGAGCGGTGCGAGGTTGACCACGCACTCATGAGCGACCATTTCGTTAGCTCCCCGATAAACTACTGGGTAATGGGGATCCAGCCGGTGGGCCATGTAGTTCGCGTTAAGAATCGCCACTTGCGTAGATCTTTTCTGGCCGTATGTGCCCAATAGCCTGATATAGGCCCAAGATATCAACAGGATCAGCGGAGAACCCCAAGGCGCTGCTGATATCGTGCCAAGAGGACTGGAGCCGTGGTTGTTGCAACTCACTACAGGGTGATCGGGCAAAAACGGGATCAGGTGTTCGCCCACTCCAATTGGACCCATCCCTGGACCGCCCCCGCCATGGGGAATGGCAAATGTTTTGTGTAAGTTGAGGTGCATCACATCAGCGCCAATTTCTGCGGGTCGGCATATGCCTACCATCGCGTTCATATTTGCGCCATCCATGTAAACCTGGCCGCCATGCTGATGTACGATATCGCAAATTGTTTTGATCGATTCTTCGAATACACCGTGGGTTGAGGGGTAGGTCACCATGGTGGCAGCCAGATTATCGCTATTGAATTCGGCCTTTTCCCGAAAATCGTCAAGATCAATATTGCCGTCGCTGTCACATTTCACAACAACCACTTTCATTCCAGCCATCACTGCACTGGCGGGATTTGTTCCATGGGCTGAAGATGGAATCAGGCAGACGTTGCGATGGGCCTCTCCTTGCGAATGATGCAGTGCGCGAATACACAAGAGCCCTGTGTATTCGCCTTGGGATCCGGCGTTTGGTTGAAACGAGAACCTGGCAAAACCTGTGAGCTGGCAGAGCAGATTGTCGAGTTCATCGATAATCTGATGATAGCCGCCGGTATGCTTTGCCGGTGCAAACGGGTGAATATGCGCAAACAGCGGATTTGAAATTCCTTCCATTTCGCTGGCGGCATTAAGTTTCATGGTGCATGACCCTAGAGGAATCATCGACCTTGCAAGCGTGATGTCTTTACTGGCGGTCTTCCGCAAATATCGCATGAACTCTGTTTCTGATCGATAAAGATGAAAATTTGGGTGTGTTAAATATTCACTGGTGCGGTGAAAAGATTCCGGAATCGACGGGGGCAGATCACGATCAAAGATAATGCCGCTAACTCGCTCTGGGGTACTGCCTGCAAACACCTGAACCAATCCTTCTATTTTTTCCCGATTAAGGGTCTCATCAAGTGTCATGCCAACGTGATCGGAATCCACTTTTCTCAGGTTGTAACGTGCCTGCTCTGCTTTATCGACGTAATAATCGGCTCGTCCAGGAGTACGCACTATTATTGTGTCAAAGAACTCCTGGTGGACTATATCGAATCCGATTTCCTTCAGGCCTTCGGCGAGTGCGCGGGTTAATCTGTTGACTGATTTAGCGATACGGTCAAGTCCTTCCGGGCCATGGTACTGAGCATAGAAAGTCGCCATTACTGCTAACAGTACCTGGGAGGTGCATATATTACTATTCGCCTTATCTCTTCGAATATGTTGTTCACGTGTCTGCAGAGCCATGCGGTAAGCGGGTCTGCCCGCCGAATCGATCGCCACGCCAATCAGGCGGCCCGGAATTGATCTTTTGTACTTTTCGTGAGTGGCAAAGTAGGCAGCGTGTGGTCCGCCGAATCCCATTGGAACTCCAAACCGCTGGGTGCTACCTACAGCAATGTCCGCGCCAAGTTCGGCAGGAGGTGTCAGCTGGGTTAACGCAAGCGGGTCTGCGGCCATGATAATTAGTGCACCGTTAGCCTTTAAGGTCTCAATCTCGGTTTTAAAGTCTTGAATTAGTCCGGATGTACCCGGGTACTGAAACAACCCGGCAAAATATTGACCTTGCTTCAGCGCATCCAGGTCGCCGACCACCACTTCAATTCCCATAGGGATAGCGCGAGTTTTCACCACTGCAATGGTCTGTGGAAGGCAGTCTCCATCCACGAAAAAACGGTTACTTTTATTTTTCCCCACGCGCCTTGCCATCATCATCGCTTCAGCCGCAGCGGTCGCTTCATCAAGAAGAGATGCATTCGCGAGCTCCATGCCGGTCAGATCCGTGATCATCTGCTGGAAAGTAATAAGCACTTCAAGGCGGGCCTGACTGACTTCGGGCTGATAAGGAGTATATGCGGTATACCAGTCTGGATTTTCCATAACGTTGCGTCTTATTACCGGTGGCGTTACGGTTCCGTGGTACCCCATTCCAATCATTGATATTGCTGCGGTATTTTTCGCTGCTATTTGACGTGTAAGCTTGTTTAACCGATTTTCGTCAAGGGCTTCAGGCAGCCGGAAAGGTTGGCTGCTGCGAATCGACTCCGGAATTGTCTGCTCGATCAGATGATCCATGGATTCAAGTCCCAAGGTTTCGAGCATTTTGGCTATTTGTTGCGGATCCGGACCGATATGGCGGCGGGTAAAGTCGTCAGCTCTCGGCATGGCGTGTTCTCCGAAATTTATTAAGTCTGAATAAGAGTGAAGTGGACAGAAATATAATCAAGCCAAGGATTCGACTAGGGTCTGGTAAGCCTCCTCGTCCAACATAGCTTCCAGCTGACCCGGATCTGCAGGGCGCAGTTTATAGAACCATCCTTCTCCGGTTGGGTCTTCATTGACCTTCTCAGGGGTGTCAGCCAGCGCTTCATTGACTTCAACTATAGTACCTGAGACGGGCGATTTCACTTCCCCGGCGGCCTTTACAGATTCTACCACTGCAGTGTCTTCGCCCTGATCAACCTCCCGGTCGACCTCCGGGAGTTCGACGAAAACCACTTCGCCAAGTTGCTGCTGCGCAAAATCAGTGATCCCTATAACCACTAGATCACCTTCCTGTCGAGCCCACTCATGGTCGTCTGTGTATTTCATATTCATGGATGCTTTCTCCAAATTATTAGTCTGTTAACAATACTATTTCGCCTTTACAAATGACTTTAAAAAAATCGAGTCTCTTGGTCGTATTCTACTCGGAGTGATCAACGAGCATATCGATGTGATACAAAGGGTAGGGTTGCTACTGAGACAGGTAAAAGTTTGCCGCGGACTTCTGCCTGCAACAAGGTACCCGCTGTCGATAAGGCGGTGTTGACATAACCCATGCTGATCGGATGTCCGAGCGATGGACTGAAACCGCCGCTGGTAATACTGCCGACAGGGTTACTATCTTGATCAAACAATTGCGTACCGGTTCGCATAGGGGCACGACCCTCGGGAAGCAGACCCACTAGTTTTCGTTTGGGGCCCTGAACAAATTGATCAAGGATAATATCTGCCCCTGGGAAACCTCCTTCTCGTGCACCTCCTGCACGTCTCGGTGGTGAAATTGCCCATTTAAGGCCGGCTTCAATAGGTGTGGTCTCGGGATCAAGGTCCTGGCCATATAGGCAAAGCCCCGCCTCCATACGCAGCGAGTCTCGAGCGCCAAGCCCGGCAAGGTCCACTGATTCATGACTCAGAAAGGCTTTCGCCAGACTGGGTGCATGTTCTGCTGCTAACGATATTTCGAAACCGTCCTCACCACTATAACCCGATCTCGATACCATACAGGGGAAACCCGCCAACTCGAGATCCTGCACATCCATGAACTTCATTCGACTAACATCTTGCTCCGGTTGGCTGACAGATTTGGATAATACATCGGCGGATTCCGGTCCTTGTAACGCGATGAGAGCAAGATCGTCCATCATCTCGAATTGTAATGTGTTGCCGAGATTGTCCTTTAACAGGGCCAAGTCGTCATGCTTGCAGGCTGCATTAACTATCAGTACAAAATGATCACCCCTATTGATTGCCATCAGGTCATCCAAAATACCACCCTGGAGGTTCAATAGTAATCCATACTTTTGTCTACCATCAGCCAGTCCGATCAAGTCTGCAGGAATCTGATTCTCCAGTTGAGCCGCGATACTTTCTCCGTCAACGCGAATCTGTCCCATGTGCGAAACATCAAACAACCCGGCCATGGCGCGAGTGTGTAAATGTTCTTTGATAATCCCCGGAGTATAGTGCACCGGCATTTCGTAGCCGGCAAATGGAACAAGTTTTGCCTGGTTATCTTGATGCAGCGCATGTAGAGGAGTAGTTTGCAGCGGGTTATGATCAGCCATGCTCCCGGTCCAGTTTTTATATTAAGACGAATGTATGAAAGTTGGTTTTTAACTATAACAATAATTAATTAATATAATTTATTTATTTGGAATGTAAACGTACAAATTTCGTCTGAATTTATGAGCCGGTCTCTCGATATCTTTCGCACTTTGACAGAAAAGTCTGGGTACTAACTGGCATCGGAACTCGAACATTTGCAATCCAGGTGATCAGGTTCCTGCCGTTTCTCAGTAAATTAGTGCCGCGTTTTATATGTCGCTCCAGTTCAGCACTAGCACCCCGTGGTATCACCGCCATGAACTCAACCAGCTTTTCTCCATCTGCGACAAACTCCGGCCAGACCTGATAGTAACTTGAGTCGCTGCGTAATATTTCACATTCTCGTTTGGCGATTTCAATGAAGTCATCAATGAGAGGGGGTACTTCATCAAAACAGGGATGAATGCTCAGCGTTTGTTTTAGTGACGCACCAATGCAATCAATTTCTTTCATTGCTTGTGCAATCTTACGATATCTACTGGTGTAATAATCCGCGATCGGCATTGTGAAGACTTTAACTGGCTCACCCCAGAGTTCATCCACTCCTTCTTCACCACTGTGATGGAGCACGTTTTCACTCAATTCCAGCGCCTCAGAAAAACAAACAGAGCACTGTTTCATCAACGCATTATCCCGAGTGATTTTTATTCCACGTTGCTCCAGGTCGACTATGGTTGTGAATATGTCGGTTGCACGATTAAACAGTGCGCCCGCCAGCATCGCGGCATTAATACGCTTTCTGCGAGGATCTGTTTCCTTTTCAAACGCTTCGCGAGCAAGCTCCAGTTTATCTCCAGGTGTGTTTATACCAGCTTCCGTGTGGTGAAAAGTTCGTTTGGTCAGCGCATCGATAAGGCGCTTCTTTTCCGCCAGAGATTCGACCGGGGGCTGATAGTAACGAATCCAGTACCCATCATAAAAAATATGTGGTACCTGGTCGATATCTTGCACCGTACCGTTTTCAGGATACGGGTGATTGCTCGCAGCTTCAGGATTCATGTTGGTGCGTGTTACTCCCTGTGGGAAGTGGACGGGATTCTAGGTCGTGGAACAGTGGAGTTCAATGCCATATCCACCATTTGTCGCCTGCACGTAACTGGAGTTTTAAAGCGGAATAATTATCAGTGCAATTGAGAGGTCTTGTCTGATAATGGTCCCGTATAGAAGGTTCACACGCTTTAACGACCTTTCAAAGAGGAATATGCCTGATCGAGGCTAGATCCAATTTTTTCCACCATTTCATCAACTTGCAGTCTCGAAATAATCAATGGTGGGCACATGATCATGGCATCTCCGACGGCCCGCATAATTAAACCATTATCTGCACAGGCATCACGACAGGCCACACCGGCGGCGCCATCTTCGTCAAAGCGTTCTTTAGTGCCCTTATCTTTTACTAGTTCCAAAGCGCCAAGAAATCCCTTGGCTCGGGCTTCGCCCACTAACGGGTGATCTGCTAAGGATAGGAACTTGCGATGTAAATAGTTCATTACATTATCGCGCGCATTTTCGATAATGCGCTCGTCACGCAGAATTTGAACATTTCGAAGTGCAACCGCACAGGCAACCGGATGTCCAGAGTAGGTATAACCATGGGTGAATTCTTTACCCTCTTGGTCCACTATTTCAGCGACTCGGTCTGAAATCATCACGGCCCCGATGGGTTGGTAGCCAGACGAGAGCCCTTTGGCCATTGTCATGACATCGGCTTCGATATGATAGGCGTCGGATCCGAACCACTCGCCGGTGCGGCCAAACCCACATATAACCTCATCCGCCACCATTAGGATGTCATATTTCTTGCAGATTCGTTGAATTTCAGGCCAGTAACTTTCGGGCGGAACAATTACGCCTCCCGCTCCCTGGATGGGCTCGCCAATAAAGGCTGCAACTCGATCAGCGCCAAGCTCGATTATTTTCTGCTCCAGTGACTGTGCGGCATGTACGCCAAACTCTTCGGGTGTCATATCACCGCCTTCGCGATAGTAATAAGGTTGCTCTATATGCTCGATATCCGGAATTGGCATTCCACCGATTGCGTGCATGGCCTGCATACCGCCCAGGCTCGCGCCGGCCATGGTGCTCCCATGGTACGCATTCTTGCGACTGATAATCACACTGCGTCGCGGCTGCTCGTTGAGCTGCCAGTAGTAACGTACCAAGCGCACCACAGTATCATTGCCGTCAGAGCCGGAACATCCAAAAAATACCCGTTTGAACTGGGGTGGGGTGACTTCAGCCAAAATCTCAGCCAGTTCAATTGCTGGCACGTGCGCGGATTGGAAGAAGCTATTGTAGTAGGGCAATTGCTCCATCTGAATTTTTGCCACTTCGGCGAGTTCGGTTCGTCCATAGCCGATATTGACGCACCACAGTCCAGCCATACCGTCCAAGTATTTTTTGCCGTCAGAATCATAGATATAAACATTGTCCGCGCCAGTAATAATACGTGCTCCGCGTCGATGCATATCGTGGTGATCGGTAAACGGGTGCACATGATGCTTAGCGTCGAGCGCCCTAAGTTCAGCGGTGTTATAGGATTCCATCGGGTTCTCCGGATGCGGTCAATATTTTCAGTCCGGATGGTAACGGAGCCAGATGATCAACACAATGAATTGACTCGCTGCCGGAATCCAATTGGAGTACGATAACGGTGGAAGTTTAAGAATACGAATGTGGTTAATAACGATAAAAATTCTGATAATACTGCGATAAAGTGGGTAACAGATGTCGACCTGGATCAGTGTATTCTAGGGCGCCAGTCTGAACTTCTTGCTTTTAGCAGTCACGAAGAGGCGTGCAGGGTGTTAAGCGCGATGATCGATCAGGCTAGCCATCAGGTAATTTATTTTGGTCAGTCTCTGAATGCCAGGTTGTTAGGTGATAGCGCAGTAATGAAAAGTATAAGTTCTCTTATGCACCGTAACCGTTCGGCGCAGGTGAAAACATTGGTAAACCAAAGCTATGATTTGGTGCAGTCTGGGCATCGGCTGGTCGAATTGCTGAGGCATTTCATGCCGGCCGTGGAGTGCAGGATTAGAAGGATCCAATCCAATAGTTTTGACGGGACTTGCGTGATGATTGATCGGACTGGATACCTATATCTTCCTGACTCAGAACGGATCAAAGGATCCGCGAGTTTTAATGGCATCGGCACCGTCGACAAACTCTGTAGTGTGTTTGACACCGAGTGGCAAGTGGCGGAACCCGATCCGGAAATCCGACCACTTGTCATTTGATAGGAGCTGGCTTTCTCCCGTGGCGAGCTTTAGTGTGCTGGTAAGTGATTCCTTGAGCACCTGCAATGTGATAACTTCTAACCTAATCAGAGCGTGAGAGATCAAGCTCCAGGGGCGGCTCTGGGGGCGCCGAAGTAATTTTTAATTACTCAGTGAATTTATATCTTTGCCTCAGCGTCCTGTCAGGGATGTGACCGTCAGCCCTATCTTAAATACTGGCTAGTGGAAAAATTGAGACTGATTACAGGAACTTGTTAACGTGATTCAAAGATACTCGGTGAAGGTTTTTAATGACAGCTTCGAACGTTGTAGCCGTGATCCAGCATTTCTCGAAAGGTTTTACGAGATTTTCATTTCGAGTAATGATGAAGTGCGGGAAAAATTTAAGAATACGGATATGGAAAATCAAAAAGGAGTGCTGCGGATTTCGTTGTCATATATGATGCTCGCACACCAAACTCCGAATGTTCTGGATAAGCTGGCAGTCCAGCACAACACGCAAAATCTTGATATCAAACCGCATCTTTATTCAGTATGGCTGGACAGTATGGTGCGCGCAGTCAAACTTACCGATCTTGAGTACGATGATGGTGTCGAGCAGGCTTGGCGGGATATGATGCAGCCCGGTATTGACTACATCATCAGTAAATATGATGACATATAAAGACTGTTGAATCAGGCCAGGTCAGCTAAATT